>CAZEPB010000015.1:0-38998 GCA_964514055.1 uncultured Candidatus Bathyarchaeia archaeon
TTGAGCGGGGGTTGCCAAGCCAGGTCAAAGGCGTAGGCCTGAGGCGCCTATCCTGCAGAGGTTCGTGGGTTCGAATCCCACCCCCCGCACCATAACCGAATATCCGTAACCTAATGAGGGCATAGGCAAGTACCTCTACGTATATTTGTCCATGTTAACAAATTTCTTATTCGCCGATATACAATCAGAACCCGATGAATGAACATTCTCTCCACTCAGCGATCAAAAACTGGTATTCGCTTCCTAATGATGAAATCGAAGTTAACATTGGCGGTTTTGTAGTGGACGTCACGCGAGGCAACTTGCTAATTGAAATTCAAACCAAGAATTTCTCTGCCATTAAGAAGAAACTAGAAAAAATGGCTATGGAACACAGGGTCCGACTAGTGTATCCTATAGCTAAACAGAAATGGATAGTGAGAGTTACGCCTTTAGACGAGATACTCAGCAGAAGAAAGTCTCCGAAGAAAGGAAGGTTGGTTGACCTATTCACTGAACTGGTGCACCTACCAGATATGATTAGAGACAAGAATTTTTCTCTGGAAGTTTTGATGATTAAAGAGGAGGAAGTAAGATGCAATGATGGAAGAGGGAGTTGGAGGCGAAGAGGAGTAAGTATCAGGGACAGAAAACTGATAGATGTCATTGAAAGCGTATTGTTCAGGGATGAAAGGGATTTTCTTAGATTCCTGCCAAGAGAACTGGTTAAACCCTTCACTAACAAAGACTTATCAAGAAGTATTGACGTCTCAATCAACATAGCACGCAAAATCACGTATTGCCTTAGGAAGATGGGTGTAATAGCAGACGATGGAAAAAGAGGAAGAGAACGGCTATTCCATATTCTTCCATTAGAGGAAATTTCAGCTTCAGTCATTGCAAAGACTGCTTCTTCTACTTCTTTATACGCTATGCATACTGCATATTAGTCTCATTTTTCTCAAACGAAAAACATAATCGATTATCAATTCTGTGGCTTGAAACGCTCGTATTGAAGTTTCCTCAAAATAAAATGTGCTGCGTAGTTAAAATGGAAAGGCTTTCGTGGGTTCGAATCCCACCCCCGCACTTTGCTCATTTTGAGGTCGGTTTCTTGCGAAGACCCGAAATAATTAGGGATGTTCCTATCGGGGTTAATATTAATAAAATTATGAAAGCAGGTATCAGTAAGAGGAAAGGCATCCACCTTTCTTTTAACGTGAATTTTATGGTGCTTGGGTTAACGCCAGTATTTTCAAAGGTGAACGTGTACTGGTCATCAGCGGGTTCTATAACCAAACTGTAATTTTGGTTAATAACGATGTTCTTCAGTTGCTGGGTATTGTAGCCGTTTGCTGTGAGGTTGACATTTCCACTTTCGACTAAAACTTCGCCCATTAACGTCGATTTGCTGATAACATGGGTATGGTAGTAGGTTCCGTCCTCATCATATGGTCCAATCTTTTCATTGGGCTCCAAGACAAAAGAAGTATCTATGACAGTATCTGTTCTCGTCGCAATCAACAATGAGAAAAACAGTGCAGATACTCCGAGCGACACCAAAACTACACCCAAAACTGGCTTATTCACCAAGCTACGCCGACCCAAAGTCCTCTTGACACCGTTTAAGTTAGGCTCCTCAGGAAGCCAACCACGGATGCGTTCTTCCAGATATTTCTTTACATTCATATTTTCACGCAACTCATGGCGAAAGGGGCAGTTGATAGTTTCTTCGTTTACCTATCCAATCACCTATTAAAACGCCGATAGGGACGAACACTGCATAGCCGATGATGAGGGAAGGCCAAACTCCAAGAGTGTCAGTTACCAAACGACCTATTCCACTTAGGCCGTAAACAACAACTATCATAACAAAGCTGATTCCGCATCCCAAGCAAATATACATCAATCTGTTTACCTTCAGGGAAGGTCTGACGCGGATGTAGTAGGCGGCGCCTACGCAGAGAAACGAAAAAATCAATCCCAGAATAGTCCTTTCTAAAGGAACATGAAAGATAATGAAGGCTAAGACTCCAGAAACAATGATTCCCAGCACCGTGACTATCCACAGGGGTCTCCACCATGAAGGCTTCGAGGCTTTATGTGTATATGCTAAACTACGCTCTTTGGGAAGCCACCCGCGAATAAGCGAAACTAAACCAAAGACTATGCTAAGAATAGACAAACCCAATACTGCTGAATTTCCAACCGCATAGTCAACATCAATCTGCCAAGGGCTAAAATTCGTGCCGTGAAGTAAATTAATAAAGTAATCTTTCGGAGAAAAGAAGAAGGAAAGTAACAGGAACAGCCCAATGAATGGCATAAACGAGCTGAACCTTAAACTTCTGAGCTTATTCAACCTTGGATAAAGAACCACCGCTATGCCCAACAAAAGCCCAACGTATCCAATAGGCAGCTGGTAGCCCCAAAGATAGCCCATGATATATGGTTCTACTCTGGAATGGTAAGCACCGAAAGGCGTGACCAAGAGAGCGCCAAGCATTACCCCATAAGCCAGTCGAAGAAGCTGAAGTCGCATAAATTGGTCAACCATTCTAGTTCTTTGGTTGCGTGGCAAAGAAAGTTCTTTAGGGAGCCAGCCACGGATATGATTCTCCAAATACTCCTTTAGATTCATCGTTCTAACCTTTGATGTTTCCACCCTGTAATTTGAAGGTCAGGCTTTGCTTCTTGAATCGCCATTAAGAAGCCATCGCGGTTTACAGGGCACATTGTCCGCCATTTTCCCACATCAAGTTTGAGGCTGAATCGGCGAACGCGAATCTCTTTCAGGTCACCATAATGGATGAATGTTCCGATGCCCAAAGTCTTCCAGTCTATTCCGTCTTTGGTCACCTTTATTTTTGTAGCTACAGGATGCACAACCAGCATCAGAAACGCCACGCTTCCAAAGAAAACAAGAAGGAACCAAGCGGTTGACGACTGACCAAATAAAAAAACGCCATAGAGAATTATGAAAAAATTCAGCAGGGCAAGTAAACCTGATGTCATAACCAACCAGTTAGCTTCTCGCGTTACAAAACAAGCTTGCGCCTTTTCTTGAGACGCCTTCTGTGACGCGTTTAAACTAGCTGTTCCGCTGGTCAGGTCTGAAGGAAAAACGTAATTCGCCTCCACATGATTCCTCAGCTTCACGTCTTCACCTCTCTGGTCATCCTTTTTGCTCTTCGTTTTTCTTTTTTCGAATCACAATGGCTGCAGCAACAGTTGCCGTAACTATGCCGATGAGTATGGGCCAAACGTACACGTCAAGACCTGAAAATAAACCCAAAGAAACACCAAAAGCGCCTAATAACCCGCCTGCAGAACCCATTACGAACGCCACAATTCCGATTTGAAGTCTTATTCTAGGTGACCTATGGTTTGTTATTCGTTGGGAGCCTGATGAAGGTGGCTCTTTGGGAAGCCAGCCTCGGATACGGTTCTTCAGATATCTTAAAAGATTCATGTCTCCACCTCTGGAACCAGCTTGCTGAATATTATGTGCGCCAGTTTGGCTGGATGAATGTTGGCTGCATCTTCCACTTCGATGCCTCTTTCTTTGGCTAGGTCGAGCAGGTATTCTCGGGTTTGGCGGAGGAAGCCTTGGTTGGTTACTTCTTCGGGGTTGTCGTGCCAGTACCACACTTTTATGCCGTGGTTGGTGCTGTAGGTGACGATGGCTTTGCGCTTGAGCGCTGGATGGTAGCCTAAGAGTATGGCGTCTTTCGGGTACAGCCTTGTTACTTGGAGGTCGTTGGCTTGTGCTACTTCCAAGAGGGTTGTGGAAAGCTTGGCTTCTGCCGTTAGTTTTGTCTGGTTAACGTATTGTCGTGTGGTGCTGAGTTTGTTTGCTATTGCTGATACGGAAAGTCCTTTGCTTATCAGCGACCAAACGGTCTTCTGTTTCTGGCTAAGCGGTGAAGCTATGGAACAGTTTGGGCACATAATCAACCAAGTAAATAATTGGGTATTTACAAATATTTAAGTTTGCTGCTAAAACCGTAATAGTCTATCCCAACAAGAACCCTAACCGAAAGCTCACTCTATATATAAGGGAGGGGGTAACTATCCGAGAGCGCAACAGAACAGCAAACGAAATGAAGCCTTTTATTAGGATAAGCAAAAATGTGCCTCTGTGGAAATGTTGAATAAATGACCAAGTATTACGCGTTGCCCGTAGCCACCAAGTACTGGAAGCCTGGCGAGAAATACCTAAACCGCATCCTCACCGCTATAGAAAAACGAGTAGCCGACGGCGATTTTGTCGTGGTATCCGAAAAGGCGCTTTCAACCGCGCAGGGCAACATCATAGACGAAAACGCAGTCCGCCCTAGTTTCACCGCGAAACTGATTTCTCGCCTCTGGATGCGAATCGTCTGGGGCTACTTCCTAGCAGCATTGTGCCGTTTCGGGCAAAGGCTAACTCGGAGACTTCGGAGATACCCGCTTGAAGCTGGCAGCCGCCACAAACAAATCGCCCTACAACAGGCAGGGCTTCTGCAGGCGTTGATGTGGGGTTCCGAAGGCGGCATTGACGGGTCAAACCTACCATATTCTTACGTGAGCTTGCCTCTGGACAACCCGTACGCCTTGGCTGAGGAGCTTCACCAGCAAATCTGGCTTAAGTTGAAGAGGAAGGTCTTTGTTTTAATCGTAGACACCGATAAGACCTACTCGTTCAGGAACTTTCATTTTACTCCTCGCCCAAAACCGATGAAAGGAATCCATTCTCTCGGAGGCGTCACCGCCTACATAATAGGCAGAACATTCAGATTCAGGAAGAGACCGACTCCGCTCGCCGTGGCTGGAGGCAGATTGCAGGCGAAAGAGGCGTTAAAAATCGCCAATATCGCTGACAGAGCACGAGGTCCAGGTTCAGGCGCAACGGTGTGGGACATGGCTGCTCGGTTCAACGTGGCAGTGACAAGCATGAGTTGGGAAATGCTGGCGAAGGTTAAGCATAAACCCGTCGTTATCGTCAGGACGAAGCAAGAAACACGCTAAGAACAGAAACACCAATCACTGACGGTATTTTGAAAGAGTAAAGAATAAACATGCCTTTTCCTTTAAGAAAGACTGAGACGGTTATTATGGAAGAAACTAAGAAGCTTAATGCGTTTTTCAATCCGCGTTCAGCCGCGATTATCGGAGCCACCAAAAAAATAGACAAAGCAGGAAACGTAATCTTCAAAAACTTCGCCTATAACAAGACGCGAGGAGTTTTCAAAGGGGAAATCTACCCTGTAAACCCACACGAAGAATCTATTCTAGGTTTCAAGTGCTATCCGTCTATAACCGAGATTCCAGGAGAACTGGAACTGATAGTGATTGTTGTTCCAGCCAAAATCGTGCCAACCATAATGGAAGAAGCGGTTACTAAGAAGGTTAAAGCCGCCATAATAATTACCTCGGGTTTCAGGGAAATCGGAAACATTGAACTCGAACAGCAAGTGGCGACCACAGCTAAAAAAGCTGGAATCCGAATCTTAGGTCCCAACTGCCTTGGCGTGTACTATCAGAAGACGGGGGTGGACACGCTGTTTCTTCCCGAAACCAAGGTTCTAACAACCGGAGACGAAGTCATCGCGACGCCCAGACCGTTATTAGGAGACATAACCATAGTTACTCAAAGCGGAGCCTTCGGCATTGCCGCCCTCGACTTCTTGGCTGGACGCCAAATAGGAATCAACAAATTCGTAAGCTTCGGCAACAAAAGCGACGTAACTGAATCAGAAGCGATACAGTACCTGCTCTATGACAAAGAAACCAAAGTCATACTGCTCTACATTGAAGACATAAAACATGGACGCCGATTCCTCAAAATCGCAAAACAAGTAACCGCAAAGAAGCCTATAGTCACGCTTAAAGCAGGAAGAAGCGCCGCAGGCGCCAGAGCCGCGGCTTCACACACCGGTGCCATCGCAGGCTCAGACAAAATATACGATGCGGCTTTCGAGCAGACAGGAGTAATCCGCGCAAGTGACATGGAGGAATTCTTTGATATGGGAAAGGTCTTAGCCATGCAACCTCCGGCTTTAGGCAATAAAATAGGAATACTGACGGACGCTGGCGGTCCTGGTATAATGGCGGTGGACGAATGCGAAAGAGGCGGTTTGTCCGTTGACCGCTTTTCGGAAGAAACCCTGCAGAAGTTCCAGAAACTCAAGGATCAAGGTGTGCTTCCCAAGTTTGCAGCAACCTCCAATCCTGTTGACGTTACAGGTTCGGTGACAGACGACATGTTTGAGGTTGCGGCAGACATTATGTTCCAAGCCCCAGAAGTTCACGGCATAATTCTGCTCGGACTGCATCATCTGCCAGGTTTGCGGGAAAAGTACATCGAAAGCGTGGCGCAGGTGTCAAACAAGTACAGCAAGCCAATAGTGATGTGCGATATTGGTGAGACCGAAATGGCGTTGTACACTCGTTTCAAGTTTGAAAAGCTGGGTGTTCCCTCTTATCCCTCGCCAGAAGACGCTGCGAGAGCCATGAAGGCGCTGGTCCGCTACGGTGCATATTTGAAAAAGAACAACTGCGCAGAAGAGTACCTGAGCGAGTTCTTGAAGGAAAAACGCAAGGCGTGAAGGCTTTTCTAAAGGTTAACCGTAACCGTGACTTCACTGCCATCTTCGAGCTTCAGCTTTTCTCGCAGGTTGACAGGGGCGATCATCTCTAAAAGCGCCTTTGGGTAACCCGCAACCTCGGGAACTACGATGGCGCACTCCAAGGTGCCTATGGACGCTTTGATGAGTATGCCGTTGCAATATCCTTCGACAGGACAAACTTTTGTCGAAGGGGCTTTTTCCAGCAGTTTCTTGCGTTTCGCGCTTTCTTCAGAGAGTATCACGTTTAACGTCCCAAGATATGGAGTGAAGCCGAGTTTCTGCTTTATCTGCTGGTTAACCCAAGGTAATTCGAGAAATTTCTTGCCGTCGCCGTTGCCAGAGGAAACTGTGCCAGTGAGTTTTATTTCTTTCAGCAGCTGGTCCTCCTGAACTTTGCGAAGCGATGTTGCTGGCGCGGTTATTTTTGTTTCTTTAGCCATTTTGCAACTTTCGTGAGTATAGCGTCAGATGATATGTCGATTACAGGCACAATCATTTTTTCTTTTGTTTCTATAGTTGGCATGTATTTTTCCATGAGTGAGTACCCGACAAAGGTCCAGTAGACTTTGCCGGTTTCTATAAGCGCCTTTGCAACTGCCGTCGTGGACGCGGGAAGCGGGAAGTAAAGGAAAACCACGCCCTCAGTCCAGTACAGTCCTGCGAGCTTGCCGCCAGCTATTACCGCGGTGAACCTTGCCAAGTTTTCTGGCGTTGAAAAGGGGGTTCGTTCCATTATGATGATTTCTTTGAAGGGTTCATACCTGACTGTGACTTTGCTTTCGCTCATAAACCGTTCACAACCTACACGCTATTGTGTCGGGAGTTCCCTTTTAATCTTGTCGTGAGGCTAGAAAAAGTTATAGAGTAGACAGGCATTAAGGCTTCACCAAGAGGTTTAAGATTTGACAGAAATCCGTGTAGCCCTCGTAGGCGTGGGCAACAGCGCATCCGCCCTAATCCAAGGAACACAGTACTACAAAGACGCAAAAGAAAACACCACTGTTCCTGGGCTGATGCACGTGAACTTCGGCGGATACCACATAAGAGACATAAAGTTCGTGGCCGCCTTTGAAGTGAACAAAGACAAAATCGGAAAAGACCTGTCTGAAGCCATATTCACAGAACCAAACTGCGTTGTGAAATTCGCGGATGTTCCTAACTTGAACGTGAAAGTTTCTCCCGCGCCAATCTTGGACGGTGTGGCTCCGCACATGCGGGAAACCTTCAACGTCTACGACGACAGCGGCTTCGACAAAGCCGACATCGTGAAAGTTCTCAAAGAAACGAAAACGCAGGTTCTGGTTAACTACTTGCCTGTGGGAAGCTACAACGCCGCAAGGTTCTACGCGCAAGCAGCTATGGACGCGGGATGCGCCTTCGTGAACTGTATGCCCGAGTTCATCGGTTCAGATGGTGAATGGGCGAAGCGGTTTGAAGCGGCGGGAGTGCCCGTGCTTGGAGATGACATCAAGAGTCAGGTGGGCGCGACCATTCTGCACAGGAATCTTGTGAGGTTGTGCTTGGACCGCGGCGTTATAGTTGATGAAACTTATCAGTTGAATCTTGGCGGCGACACGGATTTCCAGAATATGACTGTGGAAAATCGGTTGAAGTCTAAGCGCGTTAGCAAAACCGAAGCTGTCACCAGCCTTGTACCGTACGCTTTGCCGACAAGGATCGGACCGTCGGATTATGTGCCTTTCCTTGAGAACAAGAAAATCTGTTACATCTCGTTGAGAGCGAGAAAGTTTGGTGACCGCCCCATTAAGATAAGCGTTAAGCTTGAAGTGGAGGATTCGCCGAACAGCGCGGGTGTGGTGATTGACCTCATACGTGCGGCGAAAATTGCTTTGGACCGCAAGATTTCTGGGGCGTTGTTGAGCATGCCTGCGTATGCGTTTAAGCATCCGCCTGTTCAGGTTCCTGACCCGCAAGCGCGGCAGTGGACGGAAGACTGGATTGTGGGCAAGAGGGAACGCTGACTCTCTTTAAGCCTTCATTAAACTTTTAAGGATAGAAGCGTAGATTACTCACATTCAGAGGTGCATGTGCATGGTGAAAGTAGACAATTATGAAGTGCCTGAAGGTCTATACTATTCCACGGATTTTGAATGGATAAAAATCGAAGGAGACAAGGTCCGCATGGGCATAACCGACTACGCCCAAAAACAGCTGCGCGAGATAGTCTTCGCTGAACTGCCCAGTGCAGGAACCGCGGTGAAGCAGAACGAGCCTTACGGCACACTGGAGTCGGTGAAAGCCGTTTCCGACTTGGTCGCCGCCGTAAGCGGTACCATAGAAGAAGTTAACGCGGAAGTGCAGTCAAAACCAGAGATTCTGAACGAAGACCCCTACGTGAAGGGCTGGCTGCTTCTCGTGAAGCCTGCGAACCTGCAAGCGGAACTGGCTAATTTGATGGATTTTGATAAAGCGGTTGAATGGCACAAAAACCAGGCGAAATGAAGGAATCCTGTGATGGCTAGGCGCATAATCGTTGTTGGAGCCAACGCTGCGGGTGTGGAAGCGGCGTCCGCTGCGCGGAAAAAAGACCGCGCGGCTGAAATCACGTTGATAACGCAGGAGAAAACCGCGGGGTACTCACGCTGCGGCTTGCCTTTCGTGATTGGTGGGCAGATACCGAGCTTTAAGGATTTGATTGTTTATCCGCCTGCGTACTTTCAGATGTTGAAGTTGAATTTGAAGACTGAGACGAAAGTCACAGCCGTAAACACGAACGAGAAAACCGTCACTGCGGTTGACAAGACAGGTGCCGCGGAGTCGCTGCAGTACGACAGCTTAGTGATTGCTACTGGTGCTGACGCTTTTATGCCTCCGATTAAAGGGCGTGAAAAGCAGGGAATCCTTAGTCTTCGCAACTTGGAGGACGGCGAAGAGATTCTTCAAGAGGTTCAGAACGGAGCCAAATCTGCGGTGATTATGGGCGCTGGCTTGATTGGGTTGGAAACGGGTGTGGCGTTGATTGAGCGCGGCTTGAAGGTTACGATTGTGGAGATGTTGCCGCAGATTCTGCCTCAGATGCTTGACGCGGACATGGCGAAGATGATTCAGGAGCACCTGCAGGAGAAGGGCATGTGTATTCTCACGGAGAAGCGCGTGGAAGAGTTTCTCGGCGGCGACAAGGTGACGGCGATTATGGCTGGCGGCGAAAAGGTAGAGGCTGACCTGTTCATCAGCGCCTTCGGCGTCCGCGCGAACACCAAGCTGGCGGCTGATTCTGGAATACCGCTGGGCGAAACCCACGCCATAAAAACAAACGGCAGAATGGAAACCGATGTGAAAGACGTTTACGCCGTGGGCGACTGCGCCGAAGCGCCGAACATACTTACTCATAAGCCGATGTGCGCGCAGTTAGGCACAATCGCGGTCAGGCAAGGCAAGGTTGCAGGCAAAAACGCTGGAGGAGGTTACGCCCTGTTTTCGGGCATCTTGGCTTCGGCGGTGACGCGGCTGTTCGATATAGAAGCGGGAGTGACGGGGTTGACGGAAAAGGCAGCGCAAAGAGCAAGAATCGAAGTGGTCACAGGCGCCATAAGCTCCAAGACAAAAGCAGACTACTACCCAAACGCGCTGCCCATAAAAGTCAAACTCGTCGTCGAAAAGGAATCGCAGCGCATAATCGGCGCACAGATAATCGGCGGCGAAGAAGTCACCCAACGCATAAACGCCATATCCTTCGGCATACAAAAAGGCATGACAGTACGCGAACTGGCTAAAGCCGACACAGCTTATGCACCGCCTCTGTGCGAAACATGGGAACCCATGGTGCTAGCGGCAGAAATGGTACTCATGAAACTCCGCTAAAACAAAACAAATCTTTCTTTTTGTTTTTTTCAAATTTTAAAGCATGTGTTAATTCTATTTTTAAAAATAAGTGACGACTGAGTGCTTTTATGTTGCGCAAGATTATACTTTGATACTTGATAGTCTGCCGTAGCATCACACATTCCTTTTTGCATTTTGGGCTTGTTGACAAGTCTAGTTTTCATCTCAGTCTGATGCGTGAATTGTTAGGCATATGGGCTTTACTGCAGCCTACGCAAAAAGAGAAAATGTATTCTGCAATATTTTAAGAGTTAAATATTGCCTTAGATTTTCGTCAAAGTTATTAGCATCAACCATTACAAAGATATTGAAATGGCACCAAAAGAAAAAGCTTCCTCCAGCAAAGAGCGCAACAGAAAATACTTGACGTACTTCTTAGGGTTAATTATTGTTGGCGCAATTCTCATGACGACTTCGATTGCGATTTCAGGGAAAAACAAGAGTAAAACACTTTTCGATTTTGAGAACATAGTTATAGGACAGAATGATTTCAAATACATATCGAGAAGTCTCATACAGGATTGGAATCTCTCGTTTTCATACGTTGGAAATATTACGCTCAATATATATCTGGTGAAACAAGATTCTTTCGACCAGATTTTATTGGGTAATTTGAGCAAGTTTGATAAAGATATTGACGGGTTAAAGTTTATCTCTAATGAGAGTATTAGTACAACTATCCAAGAAACAGGAGATTACGTACTTGTAATCCAAAATGCAAATGTGACTTCTTCAGCTCTGATAAGCCGCATCATGTGTAGTGCAGAATGGATAGACGAATTTGAAATACCTTCTTTAGGAAACACGCAAACTTCAATCATCTTCTATGTGGGTCTGATGTTATCACTTGTGGGGGTACTATGGTTCATCGCTGATTCGCTAAATGTCAAGGAAAAAATAGTTAGTGCTCCAACTACTGTTCAGAATTAAGCCCCTACGTGATTGATTTTTTGAACTAATTTCAAATCATCAAATCGAATAAATGCTGAGACGATGTGGCATGTAATTTTTCCGATATTTACGGGCTTCTTTTTTGTGCAGAATTCTCTGTCTGAACTTAATAGTCCATGTATCTCCTCCAAGAACTTACTCAGATTTGTGTAATCGGGATAACCAATTCTGAATACATCCTGACTCCTGAAGTAAACTGTCATATTCAACAAGTTTTCTCTAATTCTGAAGTCGATAGCGGTTATGCATGGCATAGAAGCAGGAATTGCGCGAACCCTTCTGAGATCTTTCTGTGGATTTGTAACAATACAGGTCAGAGTTTTTGACTTTGGTTTCTTCTTCATGCGCGAAAGAACCTCTGCAAGTTGGTCAAAATCATTATTCCAAGAGACTAATCGTGAACGGTAACTGGTTTTCCATCTAAGAGATTTCGTTGAAAACATTAATTGCCTTACACGCTTCAGATATTCTTCTCCAACCTGTTGAATGTACAGTTCGCAAATTGCTCTATTCTCAAGAAGGGGATTTCTTATCTCTATAATCAGGTTTTCGATCTCTATGTTATTCCCGCATCTCTTTCCTTTACTTGCCAACAGAAAACAGGATTTTATCCAAGCTTCAGCTGGACTCTGTGTATTAATATAGTCTACCATTAAACCACCCTTTCTACATTGTGCCTTCTGTAAGACTAAGTGATTGAAGAAAACTAATAAGGCTAATCTTGTAAACCATAATCGAGAATTCAAATGGAAACACCATCTTATAGTGCAACAAACAAAAAGACGGCGATGCCTATTGCTTTATATAAGTTGTATCGCTGGGTACCTCTTCTTGAAAAGATAGTAGTGGAAAAAACCCTTTTGGAGCCCTCCGGGCATGATTTCTACCATGCGTTGCGGGTTGCAAATTTATGTCTTATCATTGCGGACAAAGGTTCTGATACAGAAGTATTAATTGCCGCGGCTTTTTTGCATGACATAGCTCGACATAACGAACAAGTAATGAATAAACGGTCTGATTATCACATAACTAAAGGCGTTCAAATTGCGGAGACCTTGTTAAGGAAAATCAATTATCCGTTGTCTAAAATCGACTTAGTATTAAAATGTATAAAAGAACATGAGGCTGAAGGAAGTGACACAATAGAATGCCAAATCTTACAAGACGCAGATAGATTAGATGCTATGGGTGCAATAGGTATTGCAAGATGCTTTACGTACGGTGGTAAGATTAACCGACCGATTTGGTGTCCTACTGAGACCAAAGAGACTTGGAAACCAGGGGTTCAAAATTCTTCGTCGATAGCGCATCTACACGCAAGAATCTTAGGTCTCGCTAAAAAAATGAATACTAAAAAAGGCAAACAAATGGCTAAAACCAGATTTCAATTCATGATGCAGTTTATTAGTCAGTTTAACGCGGAATTGGAGGGAAGTTCTGTTTTCAAAAGGTAAGAGTCTTGAAGCAAAAATAAAAGACAAAAGTCTTGATGAAGCCGTTGACATCGTGAGGAAGGAAATCAATGCTCTCAAAGTGACCAGTGATAACCCAAAGATTTCCGACCGAGTTAAAGAACTGGTATTATATTCCATCGAAAGATGCGATTATTACGAAAACTACCGAACAAAGTATCTCACACTAAGTGCTGAATTGTTGGCGTTTTCAGTTGGCTTTCTTTCGTTAATGTCCAGCATTATATCACCTGTTCCGTTCTTAATATTGCTCGGTACTTCCATTCTACTCTTTATGTGTGTTTTAAATGTTATACTGTACCTAAAAGAATCAGTTTACCCCGGATATGTTCATCGATCGGTATCTGATGTCCCTTGGTATTACCTTTATAATTTAAAGAGAATGAACAGCGCGAAGAATAGGTATTTAGGCAAACCTGAAGAGCGAAGGAAGAACTATTTGCTAGATTTGTATGAGAACACAAGAAAAAGAGTTTCTGAAACAAATGAGAAGGGAATAAAGGCGGATATAGAGCAACTAACTATCCTTTATGTCATAACAGCCTATAAAGTGAGGTTTAGTGATAGAATGCAACGGATTTTGTCATTTGGTATATTATCGTTTGGCATCTTTTCAGGTTTTCAACTGATCTTGCTTCTATTGTAATGCTTTATTTGGCAGCATCCAAAAGAATCTATTTGCGTTTTGGAAATTCTATTAGTCCTGCTAATTCAAGTTCTAACCAGAGTACTACCTATTTATCTTTTTTATAATGGGTCTACTCTTTTCATAGCAGCTAGCTCTGTAAGGGTTTGTAAATTTGTGAATTGGTAAATTGGTGAATTTCGTTAGGGTTCTTATAGGCTTGTTTTGTTCTGGGTTTGGTGAAATCTTTGGGGGTGAAAACCAGAAGGGCAGCCTAGACCGCAACACTGGGCTATTCGTTAAGCCCGATTCACAGGAAAAAACCAACGGCGCACGGCACTTCTCGCAGAACCCATGCAGATCAGTATATATAAGGGGGCTATAGTCTGTTCCGAGCACTAGAGTTCTGAGCGGTTTACGCCCAGAAGCTTTTGGAGTACTCGCCTAAAACGCCTTTGTACACCTGCTTTGTCTGCAGCGCGATTTTTTCCCAAGCGTATTTCTCCTGAACCTTCCTGTACGCGTTCTCTCTGATGTAGGCACTGTACTTCTCATCCAGCAAAATCTTCGTTATCCCCCACGCCAACGATTCAGGATTATTCGGGTAAGCCTTAAACCCAGTCACATCATGATCAACAATCTCCGACAAACCCCCCGTATCAGAAACCACAACCGGACTCTTCGCCGCCATCGCCTCCAAAGCCACAATCCCAAACGGCTCAAAAAGCGAAGGCACAACAGAAACATCAGCACACTTCTGCAACCCACGCAACGTCTCATCATCCACAAAACCCAAAAAAAGCACCTTATGCTCCAACCGCATGCTCCTAACAATGTTCAAAAGCTGCTCCTTCATATAACCACTACCCACAATCACAAACTTAGCGTTAACCTTCGCCAAAACCTTCGGCACAGCATTAATCAACACATGAATCCCCTTCTCGTAAACAAGCCTCCCAACATAAAGCACAATCTTCTCCTCACGCAAAGCAAACCTAGCGCGAAACGACTCACAAGCTTCCTCCTCAGAACCTTCATAAACATGAGTGTTCACACCATTAGGAATCATAACCAACTTGTCCTCAGGAAGCCCAAAAGCCCATTTAACATGAGAAACCATATAATCACTACAACAGATCACCTGCCAAGCCTCATAAGTAAGCCAAGCCTCAGTCTCATGAATCATCTTCTCCGTGTCAGTGTGAAGCCCATCCCTCCTCCCAATCTCAGTAGAATGCATAGTAACCAAAAGCGGCTTCCTAAAAACATGCTTCAACCCTATACCCGCCGTGGCAACCAACCAATCATGAGCATGAAAAACATCAATCTTTTCTCCCAACCTATTCACGATGGCAGCAGCCTCCTTCTGCATGTTCAAATTCATCAAATAAACCCACGTGGCAAAATCCGGCGCAGGATTCTTATACGAATCCACCCTGTAAACGTCCACTCCATCAATGACTTCATGCGCAGGCGCACCAGGAAAATCACAAGTCACCACATAAACTTTCACACCATTTTTCGCTAAACTCTTAGATAAGAAAAAGACATGAGGAGATATTCCCCCTATAACCCTCGGCGGAAACTCCCAAGTGAACATCATAACCCTTAACTTCTTTTTCATCTGCTGTCTAAACCTCCAACCACAGCGCTGTATAGCTCCAACACATCCTTTATCCAAGAATCACTGCTGGGCGAAACAACCCTAACTTTTTCTTCAGGAACACGATGTATTCTCACAATCTCATCTCGCATCCATTCTGACTTAACACTCACTTTTTCTGCTTCGTAAAAACCCAACCATTCGATACTCTTAATGGACATATTGTAAGGAGTATTCGAGTTCGGAGAACGATGATCCTCCAAGCTTTCAACAGAATAAACAAAGGGTATATTGAGCGCGTTTTTCAGAGTAACCGCAGCCGGTATGAAATGCCAGTCATAGACGTTTACGAGGTCTATCTGCTTATCCGCTTGGTAATATATGTTCGCTGCGACTCTTTCCACCTCTTGATTTAAAGTTAAATCCCATGTTAAAACGCCGATGTGCGTGCGAACCGGATTTGCCACTCTAACAATTTTCACACCACTCGCTTCTTCAACAGTGCCAGTCAAAAAATCATGGTACGTGACAACATAAGTCTCAACTTCGTTCTTAACAAGCTGCGTTGACAACGCGTTTATGTACTCCGCGAGTTTCCCCACCACTCGAGGTGGAAACTCCCACGAAAGAATTATGACGCGCATCACCGTTCACTACGTAAAAAGAGAACAGACTTTGATTATTCCTCTTGGATTAAGATAATACCTTTTTTTTCCTTCGTTGTCAACAAAGCTTTCGGCAAACCCCTCAGCCTTGTACTTGTCAAGTATACCCTCAATCTCTGCTTGATCCCGTTGCAGAATCCGCGCCACTTCTTCGCCTCTTCTAGCCAGATCAGCCGCAGTAGCACACAAGTTATGCAGTGTTTGCAAAACCTTTTCTGGAAACGGAAGCTCTTCTCTCATTCGTGAACACCTTAACTATAAGTGACTATTGCAGACTTCTCTTATAAACGCATGCAAACTCCGTTTTGTTCAAAAAAACTTAACTGCCGTCTGCACCTGCTTGCTCAGCTTCCTGAATCGACTCTTAGCCGCGCTGGTAATTGCCTTTCTGAGCGTTTCTCCCTTCCGCCTTGAAGTTCTAATCTCTTTCAGTTGACGCGACAAAACCTTATCCTGTAATGAATGTTCCGCCCAACTCTCAAAATCGCCTCGGCGATTGTGAAATTCCACAGCTTTTACATCGACAGCCTGAAGCGCTTTTATGAACCCTTTCAGACTCCACGACATAGCACCCGTGAAATATTCTTCCCCTATGCTTGTGCAAAACAGGAAAGGCTCGTTTGCGGTTAAAATCGCAAGTCTAAGTCTATTTTCAAAGTCAAACAGCAAAGCTTGAGCCGCCACAAAAGCGTCCATAGGCGACTTGAAAGGACTAAAATACGAATGAACTGCTCCTGGACCCCCACCAGCAGTGAACATGTAATAGAGATGGTCGCTCGTTTGGAAATAACGCCATAGCTTAAGAAACTCGTCGTCCTCAGCCTCCCTAACAAGGGGTTCAAGCCTTCGCAAACTCGTGTAGTAAGCCCATTGCATGGCGTTTCCCAGCCAACCGCTTGAGTCTCTTTCAAGGTCAGCCCAAGAAACGGTTCCTCCCGATTCTGGAACATCAATCTCGCCCACTGGCGCATGTTTTTCGATAACTTCGGAAGGAGTTGCCATGTTCAGGTGTCCCCACTTCAATATCTCTTCAGGTAGATGCCGTAGAAAGCTGTGGATGCCTGTTTCGGGCCAGTGGTGTTCTCCGAAGGTTTCATAATCTGGGAAGATGTTGATGCATTGCCCTTGCGTGCCTGCGAGCCACCTTGCGTACTTGTCAGCGGTTAGTGGCCACTCGCTCCACCATCTGGCTGAAAATCTGAAACCTATGTCGTCTGTCAACTTGTAGTTGCGCAGCAGCACTCGGATGTTCTTGCAGCCTTTCGGAGTGTAGAGGTAATTAGGTGATTTGCCGCCAAGTATTTTTTCCACACCCTCTGTGAAAATCCCTTTGTAGCCCAGATTCTCAACAATCTTGGCGATGGAGTTGTTGAAAAGCAACTCGGTGTTTTCAAAAACCTTGGGCGCACAACCAAGCAAGCTCTTCACTGTTTGCCAATGCATTTTTACCTGTTCAATGAACTCGTCCTTCTCGGGGTAGAGGCTGGAAATTGAATGATAATACGTCTGGTTCAGAAATTCAACGCAGCCTGTCTCAGCGAGTTGCCTGAAGGTTTCCAGCAGGTCTTTGTCGAACATTTCGCACTGTTCTAAGAAAACGCCTGACACGCTGAACGAAACTTTTACCTGTCTCTTCGCTTTCTTGTGAGCATCAATCAGGTCAAGCAGTATCTGGTTTGAGGGAAAATAGCATTTTCTGGCAGCGCGCTTGAAAATCTCCTTATCGACTTCATTGTCGAAATAGTAACTGAACAGTTCTTCTTTTTTCAAGCGTTTGAAAACCTTGTTTTCCCAAAACAGATTCCGCTTCAACCTGTGCGGCTGATGAACTTCGAACACAAACACTATATCAGTCACGTGATTTGCCTCTGCGTATTCTATCAGATAACGCGCTTATTTCTATTTGCTGTTTCTTAGCCTGAAGACGACTTCCAAGACGAAAACGAAGATAAAGAGCCTAAAAGAAAACAGAAATTATTCTAAACGCAAGCCTTCCTTTTTAAAATCAGAAAATAAGAAAAAGGGGGTTGTTTAAGCTATGCTTTTCTAGCCGCTGCCTTTTCCAAGGCTGCTACGCCTGGCAGTTTCTTACCCATTAGGAATTCGATTAATGCTCCGCCAGCGGTGCTTATGTATGAGATTTTGCTTGACAACCCGAACTCTTGCAGCGCAGATATTGTGTGTCCTCCTCCAGCAAGCGAAAACGCGTCAGAATCTGCTATCGCCTTGAAAATTCCTTTGGTGCCCACGGCGAACTCTGGGTTTTCGTAGACTCCCATTGGACCGCTAAGCACAATGGATTTCGCGGACGCACAGAGTTTCCCGTAGCTTTCGATGGTTTTGTTGCCCACATCGAAGATTGAGTAGTCAGCAGGTAACTCGTCCACCGAAATTTCCTTGCGTTTTCCGTTCATGTCTAGCGCCAGGTCTTCGGGAACTGCGATGCCTTTCGGATACTGCTGCATCAGCTCTTTTATTCCCGGGATCAACCCTGTAAGCTCCTTCTTCTCCAGAAACGCCATGGTCTTCTCGCCAAGCTTGTAGCCTTTAGCCGCCAGAAAAACCTGCGAAGTTACACCGCCAACAAGTACCACATCAGCTATGTCGTTGCTTAGAACGTAGTTGGAGATTTCCAGCGAATCATCCGCTTTTGCTCCACCCATAACGAACAAGCACGGCTTCTCAGGCTTATCCAAAGCCTTGCTCAGCGACTTCAACTCACGCTCCATTATGCGACCTGCGGCACTCGGCAAAACAGCCGTAAACCCAGTCATTGACACATGCGCTCTGTGAGCTGCCGCGAAAGCGTCGTTAACGAACAAGTCTGCCAAAGGTGCAAGGTTCTGCACAAGAGGAGTTTTCGCGTGTTCTTCAGGTGTGCCTTTCTTGGTTTCTCCGTCGAATCCCCTAACGTTATCCAAAACGAGAACTTCACCGCTCTGCAGGTTCTTAATTGCGTTTTGCGCTTTTTCGCCGTAAACGTCGTCAACATACTTCACTGGGCACTTCAAGATCTTGCCCAGAATCTCCGCGTGCTGCTTCAAAGGCGTAAAATCTGGACCACCTTTTCTGCCCTGATGCGCCAGAATCACCACTTTGGCGCCTTTCTCCGCGAGTTCCTTGATGGTTGTTTCAGCGTGCGCTCTGATGCGTACGTCGCTTGCAACTTTTTTGGTTTCAGGATCAATTTCTGAGTTGAAGTCCACTCGGACTAGAACGACCTTGTCTTTTACGTTAAAATCATCCAGTGTTAGGTATTTTGCCATGTTTTTCACTCTCTGTTTTCAAAAAGAAAAGGATGGGGAAAGGGTTTTTAAAGTTTCAGCATCTGAGCGCTTAAAGTCCTGCTTTCTTGCCCACTAACTCGATGAACTCAACCATGCGGTTGCTGAAGCCCCATTCGTTGTCGTACCACGCTAGGACCTTTACGAAGTTGCTTTTGCTGCCCATAACCATTGTTGCTTGTGCGTCGAAGATTGCTGAGCATGTTGTGTGGAGCACGTCGGATGAGACGATTGGGTCTTCTGTGTAGTCCATTATGCCTTTCATTGGTCCTTCTGCGGCTTTTTTCATTGCGGCGTTGATGTCTTCTGCTGTGACCTCTTGACCAAGTATTGCTGTTAAGTCTACGATGGAAACGTCTGCTGTTGGCACACGCAGTGCCATTCCGTTCATTTTTCCTTGGCATGAAGGCAGAACTAAGCCGATTGCTTTTGCTGCGCCTGTGCTTGTTGGGATGATGTTCACTGCGGCTGCTCTTGCTCTGCGCAGGTCTTTGTGCACTAGGTCCTGTACTTTCTGGTCGTTTGTGTATGAGTGAGTTGTGGTCATGAATGCTTTTTCGAGACCGAAGTTGTCTGCAAGGACTTTGCTGACTGGCGCTAAGCAGTTGGTTGTGCATGAAGCGTTGCTGAGGATGGTGTGTTTCATTGGGTCGTATGTTTTGTCGTTTACGCCTAGGACTATTGTTACGTCTGGGTCTGGTGATGGTGCGCTGATGAGGACTTTTTTCGCTCCTGCTTGGAGGTGCATTGATGCTTTTGCTTTGTCTCTGAAGATTCCTGTGGACTCTACAGCAAGGTACACGCCAAGGTCTTTCCATGGCAGCGCTGCTGGGTCTCGTTGGCTGAAGACTTTGAGGTCTTTTCCGTTGACGACTAGTTTGTCGCTTTGGGCTTCTACGGTGCCATTGAATCTTCCATGTACTGAATCGTACTTAAGCAAGTGTGCCAATATCTTGGCCTCTGCAAGATCGTTAACTGCTACGAAGTCAATGTTCGCGTTGCGTTCGATTGCTGCGCGGTAAAGAAGCCTTCCAATTCTTCCGAATCCGTTAATTCCTACTTTTATCGCCATAATAAATCACCTATGTTTGCGACTTTATCACATATTCTTTCTTAATTAATTTTCCGACAAAAAAAGCAAGTTACATGCTTCGGCGAACTGGTGTTCTCTAGCGCGTGGAAAAGATTATAGCCCCCTTATATAAAGAATAAACCTCAGGTGGAACCTTGTGTTATCTATGGAAAGGGGTCGTTTTCATTTTCCGATTACTTTTACGTTTTCGACTAGAAGCCAAGGAGCGATGAGCTGTCCCATTTTCCTTTCGTTGTTGGCGATAAGGCTCACGTTTTTCAGCGCCTCAAAGATGTTGCCCGCCAGCATCACTCCGCGGGTTGCGTGCGTTATTTCGCCTTTTCGGATTTTCCATGCGGGTGTTGCGACAACCGAGAAGTCGCCGCTGACAGGGTTGCTGCTGTGGGCACCTTGCAAATAGTAGATTATCAAGCCGTCGTCTACTTCACTCATAAGCTGGGCTGCCGTCTTGTTTCCACTTGTTACATGGAAGTTTGTGGCTTCTATGCTAGGCGTTGACAAGTATCCGGCTCTTGCGGCGTTTCCCGTGCTCTCTACGCCTTCCTTTTTTGCAGCGTAGTTGTCGTACAAGAAGCCGCGCAGGACCCCTTTCTCTATAAGCGCTGTTCTCTGATGAGGAACTCCTTCACCGTCAAACGCCCATGTGCGAAGACCACCAGGAAACAAGCCGTCATCGTAGATTGTGACGTTTTCTGATGCAACTTTCTCGCCGATCTTGCCTTTGAAGGGCGACTGTTTTCGCTGAACGTTATCGGCTTTTACAGCGTTGATCAAAGTGTAATAAAGTAGCTGCTGCAGTGCGAACTGGGTTAATATCAGTTTGGTTGTTTCCGTTTTGATTTGTTTAGTTTTCAAGGCGGAAACTGCCAATCGAGCTGCTTCTTTTCCAACCCATGCTGGATCAACGTCATAGGCTCTTTCCGCGTTGAATTCAAAGCAGACTGGTGTAACCGTAGTTTTTTCTTTAGCTACCGCCGCCAAGCTGCACTCCATTATGGTTCCTCTCTCGAAGGCTGTAATTCCATTCGAGTTGGCTATGGCACTCGACAGATACGCGGCGCCAGCACCGCCTTCAATCGGAAAAACACGCTTGTTAACGCTCACAGCGGCGTCCAACATTTCGGAAGCGATGTCCACCAGACCTTCGGAGTGAAGCTCGAGGATTTTGAGGTCATAGATTTTTTCGGTGGTGACATAAGGCTTCTTTTCGGGAAGCCCATTCCAGTCTTGGTCGGGTTTGCTTGCCCTCGCGGCGCTTAAAGCCCTAAGTATAGTTTCTTCGATGGCTTTTTGTCTCTCTATTATGTTTGTGTAGGCGAAACCCACAGCCTTGTTAACGGATGCTCTGATGCCTAAGCCTCGGTCGATTATCCTGTTGCTTTTGGTTATTTGTCCTCGTTCTATGCCAACGTTCGTGGTTTGTCCTTCGTAAACGTAGGCTTCGGCTTCTGCCGCACCGTTTTTTAAGGCGATGCTTACGGCGTTTTCTGCAAGATGCACCATTTGGTCTTTTTCAAGCACTGCCACCGACAATCACCTCTTTGACTCTAATGTGCGGTCCACCATCACATATAAACGCGGTTTGCCCTTTCCCGCATCGTCCTGGCCACAACTCAAAGTCTTTTCCAACCGCGTCAACCTTGAAGAGCGTTTCAAGAGTGTTGCCGCTTATGGAAGCGTTGCGGACGGGTTCCCCTATTTCACCTTTTACTATCTCGTAGGCTTCTTGGATGCCTACTTGGAAAGTGCCGTCCAGGTTAGCTTGTCCACCTCTGAAACTTTTGAAGTAATATCCTGAACGTATGCCTTCAACCAACTCTTCTAGGGAATGGTCTCTTGGAGCCATGAACGTGTTGCGCATGCGGATGATTGGTTCTACTCTAAAATTCTCAGCTCTTGCGTTGCCCGTAGGTTCAGCGTTGAAATTTTGTGCGGTTTCGCGGTTATGCATTAAGCCAGTTACCACGCCGTCTTTTATGAGCTGCGTTTTCCGAGTTGGAACCCCTTCATCATCGTACTTGAAAGAGCCGAAGGCACCCTCTATTGTTCCGTCATCATAAAAGGTGACTACGTCTGAACCTATTTTCTTTCCAAGTTTATTCGGCAGCACACCTCCGGAAAGCGCCAAGTCAGCTTCCGCGAGATGACCGAAAGCCTCATGGACGAAAACGCCCACGACGTTGGGTCCCAGCACCACAGGTGATCTGCCGCCTTTCGGTGGTTTAGCCTCTAGCTGTTCGACCGCGCGCTTTGCCACCGTTTCACCTATAACTTCAGGAGGTTCAGCATCAAACACTTCGTAGCCCGCTGTGGAACCTATTTCTTCCCTGCTGAAGGTGTAAATGCCTTGGCTTGCGGCTGTGGCTGTTATTCTTGACCAAACGTAGAGCTTGTCTTGTTCTAGGCGTGTGCCTTCGCTGTTCACGAAATAGCTGGTTCCAGTTAGGTCCAGATAGTTAACGGTGCAACTTTTGATTCGCTTGTCATAGCCTAAAATTGTTTTATTTATCTTCAAAGCCGTTTTTATCTTGTCTTCCATAGAGATTGTTGCCGGGTTTTTCTTAGGTTTTATCCTAACGCGGTCTTCCACGGTTTTGGTTTTCGCAAGCTTTATCGGTGTTTTCAGCCGCGAACTCGCCGTTTTCGCCATCTTGCATGCATCAGAAACGGCACTGGTTAAAGTTTCAGCGTTTAGGGAGCCGACTGAAGCGAAACCCCAAGCACCATTCACAAGCACGCGCAGTGCCGTCCCATTTTCGATTCCTTGTTTGGCGGCTTCAACTCGGTCTTCTTTCAGGGTGAGCATTGTTTTGTAGAGTTTTTGGGCGCGGTTTTCGGCGTATTCGGCTCCGAATTTCTGGACTGCTACTTCGTTTATTTTAGCCATAGTTTGTTTCAAGAAGTTCTACCTTCTTTACAGATTAAGGTATGAGTAACTAATGAAAAGAATAAAATCGTTTTGTTTTCATTCAGAGAACAGAAAAAAGCTGCGTGAGATTTCGGATGGGTTTGCGAGAAGGTGGATTGCGCTTATGCTTTTTGCATGACGATTTTCATTTGGCTAGCAAAATCGTATCTTTCAGGTTGTCTCTTAAATCCTATTTTGTTGAATGCGCCATATGTAGCGGTGATATCGTCCAAGATTTTGCTTTCGATTGCTAAGGCGCCTGAGCTTAGGCAGTCTTCAAGTCCTTTTGCGAAAACATCGATTTTTTTGGCAAAGTCTTTTTGACGCAGAGAGTAATTTTGTTCTAGGTATTTGTATATGAAACGTGTGGCGGCTTCGCCGAAGACTTGCTTCAGGACTTTGTCTATGATTTTGAAGATTTTGTCTTCATCTCTGCGTGGCTCGTCCATGTTTTTCACCGCACTAATATCGCGTATATTACGATTTAAGTATTTCTGTTAAACCGTTAAACACACAAACACATAAAACACCATGAACCTCCATAGTCACCAGAAATCGGCAAGGTTCAACTGTTGTACTCTTTCTCGACGAGGCTCCTCTGTGGAACCACCTGCACCCAAATCAAGCTTCCCATACACCCCGTCGTATCCAGGAACCACACGAACCGCTCCTGTTCTAACCCTGAGGACGGCATCAGCAACAGGCGCTTCCACAACCTCAGCCAGCGCAGCCTTAGACGCGTCAATAAGCACGGTGTACTCATCACCGAATTTGCCAACGAGCAAATTGTAGATTTTCCACACCGCTTGAGTTGAAGGCGAACTGGCACCCAAAACCGTTGCGATTATCTCCGAAAGCGGCAGCAACCGCATGAAACCCGGCACGTTGTCTGGCTTAAAGTTTGCAGGGCGGTCAGCAAGTTCTTCCACGCGTTGCTCAACCCCTTTTGTCAGTTTTCTACGGCACACCGGGCAGATGTTGCCAAATTTTTGTGCTTCCTGCGGTGAGAGGGACACGTTGCAGTTGCGATGACCAGTCCAATGGTATTTTCCGTAAGCAGGTTCCGTCTCAATGGTGAATTTGAAACGTGCAGGGTCTTTACTGCAAACAGCGTCCACAACTTCACGATAACTCATTCTGTCAAGCTCAAACACGTTGGCTTCTCTGCCGATACGCCACGGCCAAAAACTGTGGCAGTCGCTGTTCGAAACCAACGCGAACCGGTCAAGCCTGCTTAAGCGCCAGTTCATCGGAGGGTCAGATGAAAGCCCAGTTTCCAACGCGTGTATGTGCTTGGTCATGTCTTGGTAGCATTCTTCGATGGTGTCGAAGCCGCTGAAGGCGCCGAAAACGCTGAACCACGGCGTCCACACATGCGCCGGGAACACCATGTTTTCACTTGATGCCGACATTACCTCTTCAACTAACTGCGGGGCTGTCATGTTTAGCAGGGGTCTGCCGTCTGCGTCTAAATCTCCGTACCGTTTCAGGGCATCGTTGATTTGAACGGCTGTTTCCACGCTGGGAGTCAAGATAACATGGTGCACCTTCTTGACGCTTTTTTCAAAATTGTAGATCGTGCATACTTCCGTCGTCAGCATGAACCGCACTGGCGAATCCGCTTTGCTCGCTACCTTGTAGAGGTCTGTGTCTTGCTCTGACACCAAGGTTTCTTGTATTTCTCTAAGCCATTTCGGATGAGTAAAGTCGCCTGTGCCTACAAGGTTTAATCCTTTAATTTTGGCGAAACGAGCGATTTCTTTGATGCTCATTCGCTGGCTTGTTGCCCGACTGTAACGGCTATGAATGTGCAGGTCAGCGATTACCCTCAAGTTACGCGCCTACCAGTAAAGTGGCAACTGACAATTTTAAAGTTAATGCACCGCGTCACTTTTTTTGCACGGCAATTATTGAGGTTTATCCTTGAGCTTTCTACTCCACTGCACCAGCGCTTCCAACAATTCACGTATCAGCTGCCTTGTTTGCTCATTAGTCACGTTTCCCTCCGCATCAACGTTGTCTTCTGCAAAGGGCATCATGACCTCTGGACGGTTAAGCGGATGCATGTCAAGAAAGATAAAGGACTGGCGCAGATGATACTGGGCGCGTGCGCCGCCGAGACTGCCGATTGACGCGCTCATCAAAGCAACGGGTTTCCCTTCGAAGGCGTTGTCTCCGTACGGTCTTGAAGCCCAATCAATCGCGTTCTTCAAAACGCCAGGCACTGAATAGTTGTATTCTGGTGAGGCTATCAAAACCGCATCGGCTTTTCTGATATCAGCCTTAAACTCTTTCACTATCTGCGGAGGTTGGCGTTCCAAATCTTGATTAAACGGCGGAATACCTTTGAGGTCAAAAACCTCTATTGTCGCATCGTCTGGTGCAAGCGCTACGGCGGCGCGCATCAAAGCTTTGTTGTATGAGCCTTTGCGTAGGCTTCCGACAAAACCCAGAATTTTTACAGGTTGTTCCATAATAAATCACGCGTCTATAACTTAACGAAACAGCAAGTAAACTAGAAGGTGAAAACAGATTTAAATTTAGTTCTCTTTTTTCGCGGCTGCAGTATCTTCAGGGGTTTTGCCGCTGTCCTTTGGCTCTTCCACGTATTTCGCGAAGCGTTTTTCCCAATCTAACTTGAACATAATTATGAACACGATGACCAGCAGAACTATGCCAATGACGGTGCCGACTAGAAGGGAGGTCCCTTCGCCTTCCACCCCGAAGAGGTCTCCAATAATCTGCAGAGATAAACGCCCACTATATGCTATTATGAGGTTGGAAAAGAATTTGCCAAGTAAAGCTGGGATAAACGCGCGAAGCAAGCTATAGCGCATAACGCCCAACGGAATGAAAAGCAGATCATCTGGAAGAGGAGTAAGCGCAAAAACAAAAATGGCTACTGAGCCGTATTTTTTGAAGAGTTTCGTTATGAATTCCATTCTTTTCTTGTATTTATCGCCAATAACTTTCCTGCCCCCCACACCGAGCAGGTACCCTGAGAACTCGCCTATAGCAGAACCTGCACCCGCTGCGACCGCGATCCATAATGGGTCAAAACTTGAAAGACCGCCGAGGATAAAGATGACTATAGTGTAGGGAATCGGCACGAAAATTGACATGGCGCCTATCAAACTTATGAGGAAAACACCTAGATATCCATACTGAATCGCAAAGGCATACAACCAATCTTCTATTTCTTGAAACAGCAAGGAGCGGTCAAACCTTCAATAACGTATGTGCGTTGCGCTTAAAGAATTTATGAATTTAAAAAAACAGATGCAAAAACGAAACCCCTTTCTTGCACAGGCTTGAATTGATGCGAAAAACCACTATAGCTCAGAGCTAGTGCTCTGTGGTGACCCCCCTCCCTTATTTATACGTTGAACTTCGGTGCAGAACCCGAGCTTGACCATGAGGCTAGCTAGTACTTCACGGCTGCATTGTACCTATTTGTGCATAGCTGAAGTTTGCGGGTGACTAGGGCTGCGATTGCTTCTGGTTTATTCTACGATGCTCGATTTTATAGTCAGCTCTGCGCCTGGAACCACATGAATCCACCAGTTAAGCGCTTTAAAAGAGTCATCATAGTACACTACAAGCCTAGCCGTTGAACCGACGGTAGCGTTAGCTGGAACCATGCCGTTCCACGTCAAAGTCTCCGTTTCTCCAGCATCCAGCATCAAATTCTGCGGCGTTCCAACCTGAGACCACACGTTGTCTTCAAACGCTATGTTTATGCTCCAATTTCCTTCGGTTTTTCCAGTGTTTTTGAATGTGATTTTCACCGTGAAGGCGTCGCCCGCGGCTTTATCGACGACGCAATCTTTTTGGTTGTTAGCGAAAACCAAAGAGCTGCTTGTTTTACTTATGGAAAAATTGACGGCAACGACCACTAGCACTGCAATAAGGACTAGCACAGCATATTTTTTAGCCATTTTCTCCTTCCAACTCCTCCCCTTTAATCTTCGGTGTTACTCGTTATTATTCGTTCTGAAGGAAAGTTCTATAAGAAAACTCAAGAACTTTGAAGAATCACGGCGTCAACCTGTCTCTGTCTCTCGGATAAAACGTCACTTCACGAATATTCTTTTTCCCCGTCAACATCATAGTAAGCCTTTCTAAGCCTATCGCCCACCCCGCGTGAGGCGGCATTCCATAATCAAAAGCCTCAAGATGATACTTGAAGGCTTTCGGGTTTAGCCCCTGCTCCTTCAACCTAGCAACTAAGAGGTCTTTTTCAGATATTCTTGTTCCGCCTGAGACTAATTCTATCCAGCGCCACATCAAGTCAAAGCCTTCGCAAACTTCGGGATTGTCCTCGCGCGGTTTTATGTAAAACGCTTTAGAATGTGTGGGCCAGTCCGTTATGAAATAGAAGCTGGGATATAACTTGCCCAAAACTCTGAAAGCCTCGGTTGGTATGTCCTCGCCCCACGGAACCTCAAAGCCCTTTTTCTTCAAGTCGCCAAGAACTTCGTCATAAGTTAAACGCTTAAAAGGAACAGCAGGAACCTCCAGTTTATGCTTGAGCACAGCTAACTCCTTCGGGCATT
Organism: uncultured Candidatus Bathyarchaeia archaeon; assembly: GCA_964514055.1. Taxonomy (GTDB): domain Archaea; phylum Thermoproteota; class Bathyarchaeia; order Bathyarchaeales; family Bathycorpusculaceae; genus SG8-32-3. The sequence continues at coordinate 27,591 of CAZEPB010000015.1, forward strand.
TTTCCTTCACAGCCTTGCATATATGACGTGTCAGCTGTTCAAGAAGAACCATGACTTCTTCAGCGTCGGCGAATGCCTGTTCGATGTCCACGGAAACGAATTCGCTTAAATGCCGCCGCGTGTGCGACTCCTCAGCCCTGAAGAAAGGTCCAACCTCAAAAACCTTCTCGAGGCTCATCACTAACTGCTCTTTGTACAGTTGTGGGCTCTGGGCGAGAAAAGCTTTTTCGCCGAAATAATCCACGTTGAATAGTGCTGCGCCGCCTTCGGTTGCTGAGGCGATAATTCGCGGTGTGTGAACCTCCAGAAAACCTTTTTCGAAGAGAAAGTCTCGTATTGCCTCCACGGCTGAATGCTGAATCTTGAACGCTGCAATATTTTGTTCTTGACAGAGGTCCAGTGCTCTTGCATCTAAGCGCACTTCTATGTTCGCCGGTGTCCTACCTGTGATGTCGATAGGCAACTGTGTAGCGGCTGTGCCTAATATCTTGATTTCCTTCGGCACCACTTCGACGCCTCTGGGCGACATAGAAGTTTTTTTCACGGTTCCCTTCACGCCGATGCTGTACCTCTTTTGCAGGGCTTCGGACTTCGACAGCACTTCGGGACTCACTTTCTTCCTCAAGACAGTAACTTGGATTGTCCCTTCCCTGTCCTGCAGTATGACAAAGCGGATGCCGCCTAAATCCCGTATCTCTTGAACCCAGCCAAAAAGCGTAACTTCTTCGCCGTCCATATCTGGCGTTACATTCACAGAGTACCCTGTTCTAATCCAATCGCCAATGGAGTCCAACTTCATGAATTAAGCGCTCCTCAGTTAGCAAACTCAACACGTAACGACATTTTCCGTACTTTACGGGCGATTTCCTTTAAAGCCTTGAGGTCGAAAGGCAGTTGGCTTCCGCGCTTCTTTTTCAAGATAACCCTCGTCTCAGTAGTTCCATCAGGCAACCAAATCGTGTTAATGGTAAGTATGCTCAGAGGCATGAACAAATCTTCCAAAAACTTACGGTCATCCACACCGTATTCCAAAACGCGAACGGATTTGCCGACTTCGTCACCTAAGGCTTTGATTATCTTGCCGCCATAACCCAAAAGCCGAGGCACATCACCATGCCCGACGATTACAGCCAAGGTCCTGCCGACACCAACCGCTTTATAAAAACAGAGGTTTTGAAGGGAAGGATACTTTTCCTCTAAAGATAACAGCAAACGGGCGATTCTCAGGTCTAACTCGCTGATTTCGCCAGCCTTAACTTTAGCTGAACACTTTTGGCATAGTATGCCACTTTTTAAACAGAAGCTACATAGTTCGGTCTTCATTAGAAGACATCCTCCCACGAATAAAGTAGGAGCGGGAGTGGTGCTCTCGACGTTGAAGTAAAGCTATCGTTTCAAGATTATCTCTATCGTGCTGACGTTAGACAGTCCACCGCCTTCTTCTCGAGGCGCAATCTGGTCCGTTCCAATGCCTATGCTCGCGACTTTAACATCAGGTAGAAAACGGCGTCTAACGACTTCCACGACGTCGATTGCTCGGCTTATAGCTCTTCCCCGTGCTTTAATGCTCACTTCTTTTGCTCCGCCGTGAAAGAAGGTTATGCAAGCAAGCACGTAGTTCATCACTGGTTTTCTCCCGATTAACACTGCGTTGCTTTCTGACATTGCTAACACTTCACTCCTAGTTTCCTCTTTTTATATGGCTCCATAAGTTTTTTTGTCCACAAATAAATACATTGTGGTGTTACCTCACGATTCTAAATTAACTTGAGCAAATGAAAAATCACTCTCAAAAGTTACGCCAAAAACTTCTTTTGACACACTAAAATCTTAAATAACGCGATAATTGTAAAGGATTACCTTAACAAACTAACAGAAAGTGAAAACATTGGAACCCCTCACTAAACGCTCGGTTCAGCTTTTAAGAACCTTGTACAACAAAAGCGAGTCCACATGCACTTACACGCTAAAAGTCAAACAGGACGAATTATCAGCACAATTAGGCATAAGCAGGCAAGCCTTGAACGTGCACCTCCGAAAGCTTAAGAGCAGAGACTACATCCGCACAGGCCGAGGCTTCATAGACATCACAGAAAAAGGGTTAAGCGCCCTCGGTATTTCAATCACACCCTCCTTCATCCTCATCAAGGTATCTCCCGTCAAAAGAATTCAAGTATACGACAAAATAAAAGAAGTCGCAGTTTCGCAAGCCTTCAGAATAGCTGGAGAAGTCGACGCCTTATTAATTGTAGAAAGAGAAAAAATGGACGGCATCCTCAAACAACTATGCGACATAGACGGGATTCAAGACACACGGTCTTACGTCACAATTGAAACCATCAAATGAGGCGTAAGCATTTTTTGAAACTTTATGAATACGAAGCAAAAAACACACTTACACAATACGGGATACCTGTTCCACAAGGCCTTCGAAAACGCCGGTGTGAAAGTAGCTGAGAAGCCGAGTGATGTGGCTGAGTTGTTGGCGAAAGCCTTGGAAATGTAGGCTGCTCTTTGTATCTGGAGTCCAAAAGTTGTGAGACAAAAAGTATATTTGACAGTGAACCATCTGAGTCTTAGCACCAAAATAGAGGTAGACAAATGCCGATATTAGACCCGATTAAGAAGTCTATTGCGCAAAAACACAGGTTACACATGAAGATTTGCAGGGAATGTGGAGCCAGAAACGCTGCAACTGCGCTGAAATGTAGAAAGTGTAAAAGCAAGAATCTTCGATGGAAGAAAAGAGAGCTTGTAAAGTAAATTTTCTCGTTTTAAAGAACTTTGACTAAAGTTTCCATGTTGAAAGCGGTGTTTGCACACCCGTTCTTTATCAACGGTATAGCTTGCGCAGCGATGTTCTTGCTGCCCAAGGCGTCTCCAGCCATTTTTATCTCTTCGCCACACGCCACGCCGACAACGCCTTCGTATTCGTGTGTTTTCAGGATTTTCGGAACGCATGAGGCTCCAGGCAGTATGTAAACGTCGTATCCTTTTTTCTTGGCTAAGCGGTCTGCTCTGTTAACTAAACAATCTTTAGAGCAATGCGCGCAGGTGTATGATGGAATGTTCGCGTCAAAAAGCGCCTTACATCGGCTGTCCATGTATTTTCTGGAACAGTGAGGAAGAAAAAGTGCTCTCTTCTTCGAAAGCAGAAACTTTTTTCTTTCCATGAGGTTCACGGCTTGCACGTCAATGAGGTCTTGAAGGAGAACCACGGCGTCCGAGACATTCAGTCCAGTAGCTTCTTGGATTCTAAATTTTTTTACAAGGTCTTGCAGCGTGTTGAGGAATGTTTTGTGCATGCCCTTCTGATAGCTGACCCTAGCGATTTCCGTGAAGAAGAAGCGGGGAACTTTTGAAAGATCGAAAGTGAACTTGTAGGGCATAGCTTAAGAGTAGCAACACGCATACTTAAAAAAATACCTATATGTAAATTAAAATTTTAGACTTGAATTAAAGCTAAACTTTTTCTTCGCTGAAGTCTAAAAGTTCTCTCAGGGACCTTAGCTCTTCTCGCAACTGATTTACCTCGGTCTCAAGGGCGTTGGCTCGTGATTCCGCAACTTTTTTGAGCTTTTCGATTTCCACAAGCAAACTCCCTCGCTCGGTTTCCAAAGTCTCTATTTTTATCCGTAGAGTCCGTAGAGTCTGCGTGAGTCCTTGATGTATCTCTTTGATTTTCGCGACGAGGTCTTTAACGTTTGTTTCCGCTGGTTTTGCTTTTGAGCTTACTTTAGACCTGAACTTGGACTTGCATTTTGGGCATTTGAAAATTCCAACGCGAAATTCTGGTATGTGCCCCTTCGCTGTGTGTTTCGCAGGAGACACTATCCAACATTTAATCGCCGTGATTACTTCTGTTCCGCAATTCGGGCAGTCAACCAATGAATAACCCTCGCACATGGGTTCATAGCATCAATAAGCATCATCCCGGGTAATTAAGCTATAACGTTTTGCGTTATACGCCAGAATCTGAGTTTTCAAAATGTTAAAGGAAAAAGAAAAGATGAGACTTTCAGATGCTTATTTGGAACATTAGTCTTTCAACGAGTTCTTTGTACCTATTTCGAATGGTAACCTCAGTTACCTGTGCGATTTCCGCTATTTCCCTCTGCGTTTTTCTTTCACCCGTCAAAACCGAAGCAACGTAGCTCGCGGCTGCAGCGATGCCTGTTGGACCACGACCAGAAGTGAGTTTAAGCTCTTTTGCTGCTGCTAAAATTTTGTGGGCGATTTCTTCGACTTTACCCTGCATTGTCAGCTGATTGGAAAATTTGGTTATGTACTGGCTGGGTCTAAGCGGCGGAATAGAATAGTTGAGTTCTTTAATTAGAAAACGGTAGCTACGACCTATTTCTTTTTTGTTCACGGTGGACGCTTGAGCTATCTCATCTAAGGTTCTTGGTAATCTGCACTGTCTGCACGCCAAGTAAATCGCTGCTGAGGTTACGCCTTGAATTGACCTGCCACGTATTAGCCGCTCTTTCACTGCTTTTCTGTAAATGACTGAGGCGGTTTCAAGAATGTTTTTGGGTAAGTTCAAGTTGTTGGAGATTTTTGTGATTTCAGACAAGGCAAAAGCCAAGTTGCGTTCTGTCGCGTCTGAAACTCTTATGCGCCGTTGCCATTTTCTGAGGCGGTATACTTGCGCTTTCTGTCCAGGGGAGAGGCTCTTGCCGTATACGTCGCGGTCGTGCCAGTCGATGGTTGTTGACAAACCTTTGTCGTGAATGGTGTATGTTAAGGGAGCACCGACTCTTGTTCGTTTTGTTCTCTGCTCGTCGTCGAAGGCTCTCCATTCTGGTCCTCTGTCAGCTATTTTGGCTGCCACGACGAATCCGCAGTCCATGCAGACTATTTCGGCGCATTCGTAATCGCGCATAAGCCTGGTGCTTCCGCATTCAGGGCATGATTGAACTTTGAATTGTTCAGCACGTGGTGCTGGTGTTGATGGATCTATTTCTTCATGCAGCTTATCTTTACTCATGTTTTTTGCTCCTTTCTTTTTTTCGAGAGAAGCAAGTACAGCTGCTTGTTGGTCAGTTTTTCAGGTTCCTTAATCGCTGGTTTCACTATCACGTATGGCGAGGACGCTGGACCTATTACATCGAAGATTTTTCCAACAACTTTTAGTTTTTCGTCAACGACTGCTGAACCGATTTTCGGGGTTTTGTCAATCTTTACAACTATGTTCTGAGAAGGAGTCACATTAAGTACTTTGCCCAATCTCTGCAAACACATTCCCCTCTCGAAAAACAACAAAGTCACCGTGAATGCGTATTTAAAGCTTTCTACGTACAACGATACATAAAACTTCAGTGCTGCCCGATTAACTCATGTTTTGTGATACTTTACATGTTGATGAAGGAGACGGAGGCGTTTTTCCTATTGCTCGGACAAGTCTATAGCCCCCCTTTATATAGATTCAAGGCGTGAGTGAACTGCTGGTTCTTAGTCAAGAAACTTTGACTAACGCAAAGGCTTGTTTGGTCAAGAAACCTTGACAAAAACGGCTTTAAAGAAGAAAATGCCCATTATTTATAATGGAATAAGATGCAAGGGGTCTGTTGTTATGAAAGCAAACACATTAACACTGACATTTATCATGGCACTTGCATTCAGTTTCATTTTCTGTGGAATACTTGTTCAGCCCGTTGAATCTCAGTCTTCTGAAACTACCTTCATCAGAGCTGATGGAAGCGTTGAGGGAACAACCAAGATTCATCGAGATGGAAACACGTATAGCTTCACAGACGATGTTAGCGGTTCAATTGTTGTAGAGAGAGATGGCGTTACAGTTGATGGGGCAGACTATGCCTTATCAGGAAGAGAAGGGTCGGGATTAGTTCTGCCACACATGGGAAGTTTGGGATTACTTCTGTCAGAAAGATTGCATGTAACAATTCGAAATATGAGTATAATAGGTTTCGATATCGGTATTTACTTAAATGCTTCATCAAACATTCACATTTTAGAAAACAATATTTTAGAAAACGATATTGGGATTGCTTTTGGCGGTTATTGGATAGTAATAACGAGATACGATTGGTTTGGTACAAACAACACCTCAATATTAAAAAACAATATAGCGGGCAATAATGTCGGTGTTGACTTAGGTCAGTATTCACCTTGGAATGACATTTCTGGAAATAACTTCACAAAAAACCAACTAGGTATCAAAGCTATGGTTGGTAATCATAACCTAATTGTAGGGAACTCATTTGTTGAAAACGGCGGTTTTGCGATTCATATGTCTGACTCCAGAAACAACACTATATATCATAACAACTTTATCAACAATAAAGTGGTAGACTCAATTCAGATTTTCGCCAATTGGTACGTGGGATATAATGCATGGGATAACGGTTATGAAGGAAATTATTGGAGTGATTACACCTCAAGATATCCCAACGCCGCAGAAGTGGATGGTTCAGGCATATGGGATACTCCCTTCTATATTAAAGAGGAAAATATGGATAATTATCCGCTTGTGTATCCTTGGGGTGTTCCTCCCGAAATTAGAGTGTTAAGCTTGGAGAACTCCACGTATCTCGGAAGTTTTCCTCTCAACTTTACCGTTAACAAGCCTGCTAAGTGGATGGGATACAGCCTAGACGGAGAAGCTAACGTAACTGTTATCGGCAACATAACTCTCTATGGCTTAGCAACGGGCTTGCACAACATAACTGTCTACGCTATAGACAGTAATGGAATAAGCGGCGGCTCTGAACTAGTTACTTTCACCATAGAGCAACAACAAATGGAGCCTTTCCCGACAACATTGGTCGCAGTTTCTGTAATCACAGCGGCTGTTGTCACCGCAGGTCTTTTTGTCTACTACAAGAAACGCAAACATTGAGCCTTAAGCAGTTATTTGCTTGTTCTCTTCTGTTTTCGGTCGAAACCTTCATAAATGAGAAGCGTTGATAAGACTGTGCCTTAAAAGGGTGAGGCTACATGTCAAAACCATTCTATGTAAAATATGAGATGCCGAAAGAAATCGTAGACGCAGCCTATGAAGCCCTGCAAATAGCTTCAAAATCAGGCGTAGTCAGAAAAGGAACCAACGAAGCAACCAAAGCGGTTGAACGAGCGCAAGCAAAACTTGTCGTTATAGCCGAAGACGTTGACCCTCCAGAAGTCATAGCGCATTTACCGCTCCTCTGCGAAGAAAGAAAAATTCCCTACGTGTTTGTGCCAAACAAAGACAAACTGGGCAGTGCAGTGGGCATAGATGTCCCATGTGCTTCAGCGTGCATCGTCAAAGAAGGCGAAGCCACAGGGTTAATCAAAGAAATCATCTCGCGGGTTGAGCAGGTGAAAAGAGGAGCTCAGTGATGAGCAAAGACGCGAAAGCAGCAGAACAAGAACTTACACCTTCAGAAGTTATCCAGATAATCGGACGCACAGGCGTGACCGGCGAAATTACTCAGGTGCGGGTGCGCATCTTGGAAGGAAAAGATAAAGGACGAATCATAACACGAAACGTTAAAGGACCCGTGCGAGTTCAAGACGTTTTAATGCTTAGAGAAACAGAAAGAGAAGCAAAGAAAATCACCAGATAAAAAATGCATAGGTCAAGCCATCTTAGAGGAATTATCAATGCCTAAACCACGAAAATGCTCGTTTTGCGGTAACGAATTCCCAGCCGGCACAGGCATGATGTACGTCAAAAACGACGGAACCCTCCTGTGGTTCTGCTCAGGCAAATGCAAAAAGAGCTCTTTGAAATTTGGAAGAGACGCGCGCAAGCTCAAGTGGACAAAATATTTCGGTAAAGAAGAGAAAGGAAAAGCATAAACCACAAGCAACGTTTACCTGCAGTGGCGCAACTATTTTTTTTCTATTATTGCTTTACCTTAAAACTCCTAATGGCACGGTTGACGCCAGTTAGGACGAATTCAACAGCCTTTTTGTATGCGCACTGCATGGAAAAAATGGTGCATGTGTCTGATTTGGATATGTATCACTCTCAGAAAGAACTAATTTATTAATACTTACGATATCTCCGTAAGGGGAAACAGATGAGCAAAAAAAATAAAACCTCAAAACCCAAAAAAGTCGATCTACTCGAACTTTCGTCTTCCAAAAAGGCTCGTCTTCTTAAGAAATTCAAAGAAAATTTGCGGCAGAGACGGATGGAAGCAACATTTTGGCAGTCACTTGACAAAACTGAGAGAATTACGATAAACGGGCAAACAATCCACTTTTGAAAACAGAAGCCTCAAAATCTCAACATACCGCGTTAACAGCCGCTTGATTTACGCCATCTACTTATTGCGCATTAGTGTGAATTTGGTAGCGGGGACTAGATTTGAACTAGCGATCTCTGGGTCTCTCACAGCGCTCAGGCGCCGTTATGAGCCCAGCGGGTTAATCCTGGCTACCCCACCCCGCTATGTTTACTTTGAAAGCGTTTTTTTGAATCCTTTAGTACTACAATTCGTCAACTATTAATAGTTTCTTTTTTGCCTCAGCAAAAGCCTTTTAGTGGCGGCAATTAATTTGTAGCGGTGGTGAAACAGTGAATGGATAAACCGTATTTCCGCGAGATGTTTAATCCAACTCTTGAAAATCCAGTTTTTGTTCAAGGGCTCCCAGGTTTTGGTAACGTCGGGAGAATAGCAGCGCATCTTTTGATAAAGTTCTGTGAGGCAAAACCTTTTGCTGAATTGTATTCGCCGTCCTTTCCAGATTATGTTGCAATCAGCTCAAAGGGCATAGCTCATCTGCCTAGGTACGAGTTCTACTCTGCGCCGATGGAGAAGAACAATCTTGTTATTATGACGGGGGAAACGCAGCCTTCGTTCGATGATGTTTTAGCGCATTACCATGTTTGCGGTGAAATAGTGGATTTCGTTGAAAAGTTGGGCTGCCATTTCATTGTTACAATGGGGGGAGTACCCTTAACGGAAGATAAGACCGAAGTGTACGTGGCAGCTACTTCGCCGAGGCTGGCCACCGAATTCATGGAGAAAGGCGTGGCCATTTACAGCAAAGGCAGAATAGTGGGGGGCACAGGGCTCACGTTGGCGCTTGCCAAGGAACGAGGCATTGAGGGCGTCTGCCTGCTGGGCACCACAACGGGTTTCAAGGCGGATCGCGGCGCTGGGTTTCGAGTTTTCAAGTTTTTAATGAAGACTTTAGGAAAAGAGATAAATGAAGGGTTACAAGAAAAAACACATTACCCTTAACAATAACGCGTGTTGGATGGTTGAAATGGAAGAAGACAATAACGTTGGCAGATTCGATGTGAGTTCAAAATTCTCCAGAGTTCTTTTAATTACAGTCACGGTTCTTCTGATTTTTGTCGGTCCAACATACATTCCCTACCTGCTCTCTGACGTGCTTAACGTGAATTATGTTGCCTCGGTAGTTACTGGGTTTGCCTTGTTTATAGCAGGGTTATTGTTGGTGTGGTTTCTCGTGCGAAAGAAAATTGTCACGTGAAGATGTGCCTCAGATACCCTAGGGTGCATCATCACAATCAGCTTTTAGGATTCTTCATCGGCATTTTCTAGATTTCACACGGGTGTATTAAGTCTTCTCAGGGTTCTTTGGGCTGCTAGAAAAACATATAAGATATTCTCAAAGATATATCAAGTATGCAAGACCCAGACGATAAAAGAAAACGATTAGAAGAAATGGTAACCAAAGACGAGGAGACAACAAAGAGAACAACGATAATACTGAAAAAGGAAGAACGAGAGTTCATAGACCAACTGATACAAGAAGGAAAAGAGCCTGGAATCAAGCCGCTCATCTCCAAAATGCTTGACGTTTACAGAAGCATGATGATTTATGATTGGCGTTTTCCCGGCGAATACTACTGCGGCATAAGCCGCATCGCCTTCGTTAACGTGGAGTTGCTAAACATCCTAATCCAACAAATTCCAAAAGAAAAATGGCGCGGCATCGGAAAAACCATGGGCGCCGCCTTGAAAGTTTCCATGGAGACAACGCTGGACCTGAAAACGTCACAGAAGGAAAACTGGGAAAACGTGTTCAAAAGATTAAGAGTGCAAGGATTCGGCGATTTCTATTTGAAAGACAAGTATCTCCTCATAAAAACACCGTTTATCGGTTATGCTGAACTTTGGGAAGGCATCTTAGAAGGTCTTTTTGATATAGAGTTGGACATGAAAACCACAGTGCCTCCGCTTGTTTTCGAGATAAAACTAAAACAACAGCCTTAAACACAATAGGTCTAAAAGATGCCACAGTTATATTAGAAAGGATATGTTTATTAGGAACACGTCAACTTAAGGTGCCCTTAAGTGATAAAAGTTGAGGGATTGCGTTCATACAAGGCGATTGCGTTCATCACAAGTAAAAGCAATCCAAGAAACAAGCGTCTAAAAACGAAAACCTATTCTACACTACGCGCATCCCTTCAGAAAACAACGTTTTTTTCAAGAACTTTCCTAGTTTCATTTAGAAACACAATTCGAAATTCCTTTAATGAAAAATTAGGTGATGAAAAATGGAAAAAGTAAAATTTGCCATACCCGCAGGCTCCCTAGCCAAAGCAACCTTTGAAATTCTGCAACGCTCAGGATATAAAGTATCAGGTCAAGAACGCACATACCGCCCAACGATTAACGACCCCAAAATCGAATTAAAAATTCTCAGACCCCAAGAAATACCCGTTTTCGTCGCTGAAGGTCTCCAAGACGTAGGCATCACGGGTCAAGACTGGATTAAGGAAACCGGCGCTGACGTTGAAGTCCTCCAGAACTTGGAATACGGAAAAATACGCTTGGTGATAGCCATACCGAAAAGTTATGGTGCAAACTCTATCTCCGACCTCATGGAAGACGTGTGGAGCAACGGAAAGAACTTTCGAGTCTCCACTGAATATTTGAACATCGCAGCCGAATACATAAAAAACAGTCCAGCCTATCGAAAACGCTTCGGCAAGTCAGAGCCGCTGATAGTGACGCCGTGGTGGAGAAAAGGCGAAAACCCAAGAGCAAAGATTTTCCTGTCTTTCGGCGCCACAGAAGCCAAACCGCCAGAAAACTCTGACTGCATCATGGATGTTACGGAGACTGGCTCCACTTTAGACGCGAACAACTTGAAGATAATCGAGGATGTGATGCGGTCTTCGGCGGTGCTTATAGCCAACAAGAGTGCTTTGGAGGACCTGCCGAAGAAAGAAAAAATCTACGACATCCTGACCCTGCTGAAAGGCGTAGTGGACGGCTCCAAGAGAATTCACATTTTCGTGAACGTGAAGAAAGCGAACCTGCAGAAGCTGCTCGCGGACCTGCCAGCCTTGAAGAATCCTACGATAGCGCCGTTGGCAGACGAAGACTGGTGCTCGGTAAACACCATAGTCGAGAAAGACTGCCTCATAAACCTCTTGCCCAAAATCCGCAAGCTCGCCCAAGGCATCGTTGTCT
>CAZEPB010000016.1:0-37081 GCA_964514055.1 uncultured Candidatus Bathyarchaeia archaeon
GCACCATCTTCATGAACACGCATAACTTGGATGAGGCAGGGCGAATCTGCGACCGAATAGGCATATTGAAGACCCATCTAATCGCGGTTGACTCACCTGAAAACCTTGAGACAAGTACGTCTAGCAGGAAAACCGTAGTCCATCTGGAACGCGTCAGTGACGCGGTTTTGGCTGCCGTCAAAAAGTTAAGAGTGGTGAAGAACGTGCGCACAAGCGAAAACAAGCTAATTCTCGACATGGATAACCTAGAGAAGGATAATCCTGAACTGGTCAGGGCAATTGTGAAGGCAGGCGGAAACGTGCAGTTCGTAACCGAGCTCAGGTCATCGCTTGAGGATGTTTACTTGAAGCTGATTCGGGAGGCTGAAGCCCGATGAGATTCTGGAAATCGTGGATTGTGGCGACAAAAGACCTCAGCATGTTCAAGAAAAACAAGTACATACTCTACAGCTTAATCGCACTGCCCTTTCTGATGGGGTTGCTACTGCCTGCGGTCACCATCTTTACGCTGCAAACTGAAGCATCCTCACTTACAGAGGCGCAACTTATCGAAACTGCGACGGTGTTAATAGATCTGTTCACCACATACTTCGTCATCATAGCCGCTATTCTCCCAACGATAATTGCTTCTTACAGCTTTGTAGGCGAGAAACTTGAGAAAAGCCTCGAACCACTTTTGGCAACGCCAACCACCGACGGCGAACTGCTGTTCGGCAAGAGCCTAGCCGCGTTTATTCCATGCGTCGCCGCAACCTACATCGGAGCCCTAATCTTCCTCATCACCATAGACGCTTGGTCAACCATCAACATAGGCGTTTTCCTACTTCCAAACGTGTATTGGGCAATAGTCATGGGCGCCGTGACTCCTCTGGCATGCATCCTCAGCGTGGAAGCCAACGTAATAATATCTTCCAGAGTAAACGACATAAGAGCAGCCCAGCAACTCGGCGCCTTCGTCATCCTGCCGATAATACTTGTGATGGTCTTTGCGTCTACAGTACACACTTTTCCGCTTGTCACACTTGCGCTGCTTTTATCAGGAGGATTAGCCCTCGCAGATGTTGCCATGTTCTACCTGAGTAAAGCCACGTTTCAGAGGGAAGAAATACTAACAAAATGGAAGTAGACGGCAAGGTCGATAATAGGCACGAAAACGTCCACAAGATTAAATAATTCTCGGGAAAACCTTTCAGGGGTGAATTCATATGCCTTGCTCGGTTATTGTTGGTGCCTTCTGGGGAGACGAAGGCAAAGGAAAAATAATCAGCTACCTAGCGTTGAAAGATAATTTGGGTTTATGTGTGAGAACAGGCTCCGTAAACGCCGCCCACACCGTTTGGAAAGACGGACAAAAATACGCCTTACACATGGTTCCCGCAGGCTTCATAAACAAGAAGTGCCTTCTCCGCATAGCCGCAGGCGCAAACGTCCACATCCCCCAATTCTTCAAAGAAGTCGAAATGACCCAAGTCCAAAACCGCATCGGCATCGACGGAAACGCCTCCATAATCGAGGAGAAGCACAGCGCCCAAGACAAGGCAAGCGCCGTAAACAAGGGCATAGGAACCACCGGCTGGGGTGTCGGACCCGCCGTGGAAGAACGAGCTAGGCGCACAGCCAAACTCGCAAAGGATATGCCAGAACTCAAACCCTACATCATGGACACGGTGACAGAAATCAACGACGCCTTAGACAACGGCAAAAAAGTCCTCCTCGAAGGCACACAAGGCTTCATGCTTTCACTTTTCCTAAGCGGCGGCTACCCATACGTGACCAGCCGCGACACAAGCGCCTCCGCCATAGCCTCCGAAGCAGGAGTCGGACCCACAAGAGTCGACAACGTAATCATCGTTTACAAGTCGTTCATGACCCGCGTCGGCGCTGGATCCCTGCCCGGAGAAATCAGCAAGGAAGAAGCGTTGAAGCGTGGCTGGTTTGAAACCGCCGCGGGAACAGGACGCGACAGGCGTTCAGCCCCGTTTGATTTTGAGTTAGCTCGGAAAAACGCTGAAATAAACGGTGCAACCCAAGCAGCGCTGACAAAACTAGACTGCGTTTTTCCCAGATGCCAAGGCGCCAGAAAATTCGATGCGCTTTCTGCAGAAGCCAAACAGTTTGTAAAGGAAGTTGAAGACAAGACTGGAGTACCCGTGGTTCTAATTGGCACGGGACCTGAGGCGTTAGACATAATCGACCGAAGAAAATAGCAAACTTTTATTTTCTAAAGTTCACCATGTTTCTTTTCAGAGGAAGTGGATGAAATGCACAAATCTAACACTTACAGCAAGGCTTCAACCAGCCTTTTCGCACTCCTGTTTGCGGCAGGATTACTCGTTGGAGCACTGGTGACTGCTTACATAACCTTTCAAGAGATGACTAACCTAAACAATGAAGTAACCGCCTTGCAGAGTCAAGTCTCAGAGTTCACAGGCTCACAGAACGTTACTTACCAAAACATCACGATCTACCAGAACGCCACAGCCTTAGCAGATATCTACGAGAATGTACGGGAATCGGTTGTTCTGGTTCAGGGAACCACAAGCGACGGAGGAGTCCAAGCATCAGGTTTCGTCTATGAATTTTCGAATAGAATGGTTGTGATAACCAACTACCACGTTGTTCACGACACATCAAGCTTAAGCGTTACATTCTCAAACGGCAACGGCTACGAAGCCACAACACTCGGAACTGACCCTTACGTGGATTTAGCGGTTCTTTCGGTAGTTGACGCCGATGCCAGCGAGTTTAAACCTGTGGAAATCGTCAGCTCGTCCACTTTACGTGTCGGCGAACCAGTCATAGCCATAGGAAACCCCTACGGCTTGGTGGGTTCACTAACCACTGGCGTGGTAAGCGCTCTTGGAAGAACCATCACTGAAGAAGACTACGCAGGCGGTTACTCAATCGCCAACATCATACAAACCAGCACACCCATAAACCCTGGAAACTCAGGAGGACCGCTGCTTAACGCGGATGGCAAAGTCGTGGGCATAACAACCGCGATCGTCTCTGAATCACAGGGATTAGGATTTGCCGTCCCATCGAACACAATTCTCAGAGAAATATCCGCCTTGATAACAACTGGAACGTACAGCGCCCACTCCTACTTGGGCGTTTCAGGGCAAGACATGAGCTACGACATAGCACAGCAAACAGGCGCAAGCGTCACCTACGGCTGGAGAATCGCGACAGTAACAGCTGGCGGCCCATCGGATGGCAGATTGAACGTAGACGACATAATAATTGCCATGAATGAAACCACGATAAGAAACAATGATGATTTGGCAAGCTATCTCGAGGAGAAAACCATGCCCGGTCAGCAGATAGTTCTAACCGTTATGCGAGGCAGCTCAACAGTTGACGTAAGCGTTACTTTGGGAAGGAGACCAGCGCCACCGGTATAACTTTGATCTAACCGAACCCCAATTCTTTCCTGTCAGGCAATTAAAACTGATAATTAAGGACATGATTCAATGAAAGATGTATGGCGTAAACCCTATCACGTTGTTATCGAAGTGGAAAACAAGCAGTGCAGAATGCTGAAAAAGTTCACGTCCCTTGGACTCAAGCATCTGAAAGTAGCTGACATTAGAAGTTCAAGCAGCGGCTCAGTCAAGCATCTGGTGGAACTTGATCGCGATCAGGTCAAAAAAGTGCCAAAAGACATCAAGATTATTGCGCCCCGCGGCAAAGCTGCGGGCAAGCCTTCCATGTGGTTCGAAAGCGAAGGCTGCGAAGTTTGCAACACTATCCTATCTCGTGACGCGTTTCTGATATCGGGAAAAAGTTTGGAAGAGCATACAATACAGTACAGCTTTATAGTTCCCACTTTCGAGGCGTACAAGAGCATCATTCATTCTCTGGAAAACTCTGGTCATAAAGTAAACGTGCTCAAAATGGGGAGTTTTGAACCAAAAACGGGAATATTAACGGAGAAGCAGGAGAGAATTTTCTGGCTTGCGCTGAAAGGAGGTTTCTTTGATTATCCGCGAAAAATAAATACACAGGCGCTATCCGCTAAACTGGGAATAAGACCCTCCACGCTTTCGGAAATACTTAGAAGGGGAACACGAAGGTTGATGGAGCATTACTTTGAAAAAGAACTTGCTTGAATCTGCGAACAGCGCACCTGCTTTCTGAGATGTCAACAAGCTTCTAAATGACCTGTTGGGTAATCCCTAATATTTTCGGGACAAAGCCTATCTGACTGCGCGACCACCACGATATACAAGGATGAGTAATAAAATGAGTCAAGAACAGATGTTTTGTTACCAATGCGAACAAACCGCCAAAGGACAAGGCTGCACAGTTGTAGGCGTCTGCGGAAAAACCCCAGAAGTGGCAACACTCCAAGACTTGCTAATCTACATGCTGAGAGGGCTTTCACAACTAACAATTGAAGCACGAAAAGTCGGCGCAGAAACCGAGGAAACCAGCGTATTCACCTGCGAAGCATTATTCGCCACACTTACAAACGTGAACTTCAACCCAGACAGCATCGTCACCTATATAAGAAAAGCAGCAGAGTTGCGCGACCAATTACTGAAAAAAATAAAATCTGCTGGAGGCAAAATTGAATTAAAAAGTGGACCTATCAACTTGGCTTTAGAAAAAACCAAGGAAAGCCTCATAGCTCAAGGGAAGCTTGTTGGAATAAAATCTGACCCCACTATTGACCCTGACCTTCACTCGCTTCATTGGCTTTTAACTTACGGCATAAAAGGAGTAGCTGCCTACGCTTACCACGCATACATTCTTGGAAAGAAGGATGACAAAGTCTTCAACTTTATACATCAAGGTCTCGCAGCAACACTGGACAAATCGCTCGGCGTAAACGATTTCGTAGGTTTAGCTATGAAGTGCGGCGAAATCAACATCAGAGCTATGGAACTCTTGGACGCGGGAAACACTGAGGCGTACGGTCATCCAGTGCCCAAAAAGGTTCCGTTAGGCGTCAAAAAAGGGAAGGCAATCCTCGTGTCTGGACACGACCTGAAAGACTTGGAGGAGATTCTGAAACAAAGTGAAGGAAAAGGAATCTACGTTTACACGCACGGCGAGATGCTGCCAGCTCACGGCTACCCCAAATTGAAAGAGTACCCGCACTTCTACGGTCATTACGGCACCGCATGGCAAAATCAGCAGAGAGAATTCGCCGAATTCCCAGGAGCCATACTGATGACCACAAACTGCTTGCAAAGACCAACAGAAAACTACAAAGACAACATTTTCACTTCAGGTCCAGTAAGCTGGCCAAGAACGCCACATATATCAGGTAAAGACTTTTCTCCCGTGATAAAGCAAGCGTTGGAAATGCCTGGCTTTACAGCGGACAAGGAAGACAAATATGTTACAGTAGGATTCGGCAGAAACGCGGTTCTAAGCGTAGCAGGCAAAGTTATAGAAGCAGTGAAGAGCGGGCACATTAGACGCTTTTTGCTAGTCGGTGGATGCGACGGAGCGAAGCCTGGAAGAAGTTACTATACAGAGTTCGTTGAGAAAGCACCTAAAGACACGATTATACTGACTCTTGCATGTGGGAAATTCAGGTTCTTTGACAAAGACCTCGGCACCATCGAAGAGATCCCAAGACTGTTGGACATTGGACAGTGCAACGACGCGTATTCAGCCATTAAGATAGCTCAAGCTTTGGCTGAAGCCTTCAACGTGGGAGTTAACGATTTACCGCTGTCTATTATTTGCTCATGGTATGAACAGAAAGCAGTTGCCATATTGCTATCGCTGCTCCATTTGGGTATAAAGAACATTCGGCTCGGACCGAGCCTTCCCGCCTTCATCACGCCTAACATACTTAAGGTGCTCGTTGAAAAGTTCAACATCATGCCGATAACTACCCCTGAAGAAGATCTGAAGGCAATCATGCAGTAGTGGAGCCCTAAGCTCCCCCAATTTTCTTTGCGAAGCAGAGAGCTATTTCACACGCTTATCTTTTTTCAATAGGAACAAAAGGTCTTCCATATTCGCCAACGTATTTTGATGATGGGCGAAGAAGAACCGCGTCTTTGTACTGTTCTATTACGTGGGCTGTCCATCCTGCTATCCTGCTTGAGGCAAAAAAAGGCGTAAAGAACTCGAAGGGAACACCTAAGGCATTCAAAGTTACGGCTGCGTAGAAATCTACGTTGGGGAAAATCTTTTTCTTTTCGTGAACAACGTTTTCAATCGTAATGCATAAATTGTACAAGTTCAGGTTATTTGTGCGATGACACAGATCTTCAGCCATCCCTCTGAGATGCTTCGTTCTGGGATCTTCTGTCTTATAGATTCTGTGGCCAAAACCCATTATCCTTCTTTGATCATCTAACATGCCTTGTATGTAGTCTTCCACCTCTTCCCCGGTGTTGATGTCATCAAGCATGTACATTACTTTTTCACTAGCCCCGCCATGAAGGGGACCTTTAAGGGTTCCAATCGCAGAAGTCACAGCCGAATACATATCTGAATTAGTGCTTGCTGTTACGCGAGCGGCGAAGGTTGAGGCGTTAAATCCGTGATCTGCATGCAACGTCATGAAACGATCAATAGCGTTTTTCTCTTCATCATCCGCGGGGATTCCTCGGAACAGGTAAAGAAAGTTTTCAGGAAAGCCAAATTCTTCTTTTGGATCAACCAGCTGTTGATTAGTGCGCAACCTATAAAGGGCGGCGACGATGGTGGGCACCTTCGCCACTAGCCGTACCGCCCTTCTTTTGTTTGCTTGCTCCGATTTGTAATTGCGGTCTGGGTCGTACATACTAAGGTGAGAGACCGCGGTGCGTAAGACTTCCATTGGATGACTGTTTAGAGGGGCAGTCTTGATGCACGTAATGGCTGCCTCGGGTAGTTTCATCTCAGAGATGAGTTGAGTTCTGAACTCGTCTAACTCGTTTTTGGTGGGAAGTTTGCTGTGAAGTAAGAGGTAAACCACTTCCTCATAGCAGACATGCTCCACAAGGTCGTCGATGTTATATCCTAAATAATAAAGGATGCCCGCTGGGTCCACAAAACTGATTTGGGTTTCAGCCGCGGCAACACCTTTCAATCCGCGGGTGACCACTCTATCGTGATTGTTAATCATATGCTATTATTCCTTTTTTGTTCTTTTTTCTTCCGAAACCTACGGACCCATGTGAAGCATAACAAGATAGCTTCATTATGAGAGCAACGAGGCTGGCAAGACGACTGTATCTTCCCCCTCGATTAAAATGCTTGCAATCAACTCGCATGTTCAAACAGGTCGCAAGCCAAAAAAGTAATGGAGTGCAACATTTTTAAATATTTTCTTTAAACACACGCCTTTTTATTTAAAGCTGGTGTTTTTCAGTATTAAAGACGCAACTTTTTTAAATGATAAATTGAGATATAAAAAATGCCAGCAAAGACAAAACTGTACACCTTTTAGTCGTGTTCAACTGGCTTTGAGAATAATTGGCGATACTGGAGGTTAAGAAGTGAATGGTAGAACATAAGAAATTAGTGGATTGTATCTGCTCTGTAGAGCAGCTTGAAAATTATGTATATTTATCTTCTAAAGAAAAGGAACAGCTAGAACAAGTAGTCCAAGCTCACCCCATGCGTGTCAGCCCGTATTATATATCTCTGATAAACTGGAATGACCCACATGACCCGATAAGAAAAATGGCTTTGCCATCTTTGGAAGAACTAAACCTTGAAGGCTTTTATGATACGAGCGGTGAAGCTGAAAACACAAAAATGCCTGGTCTTCAGCACAAGTACTCTGAAACCGCGTTGGTATTGGCTACAAACAGGTGTGCAACCTACTGTAGGCATTGCTTCAGAAAACGCCTTGTTGGATTGCCAACAGAAGAGATTGTGAAGCGTTTTGAAGATGCCGCAGAATACATAGAGAAGCATGAGGAAATAAACAATGTTCTGATTAGTGGTGGAGACCCATTTGTCCTTTCTAACGAAGTTATCGCGAGATTCTTAGAGGTCTTGACGAAGATAGATCATCTTAGCTTCATAAGATTCGGAAGCAGAACTCCAGTTACTCTTCCAAGCAGGCTCAGCGACCCAGAACTCTTAGCTCTTTTAAAGAAGTATTCGAAGATTGATAGAAGACTTTACGTCGTAACCCAGTTTAATCATCCGCGAGAAATAACTCCTCAATCCATCAGCGCAGTAAGCAATCTCATAAACGCAGGCGTTTTGCTGAGCAACCAGACAGTGCTGCTTAAAGGAGTTAATGACGACCCTGAGACACTTGCAAATCTAATGAACAGCCTAGTAAGCATCGGCGTGACGCCTTACTACGTTTTTCAATGCCGCCCAGTCAAGAGAGTTAAGAGTCATTTTCAAGTTCCGATATGTGAAGGAGTAAGAATAGTTGAAAAAGCAAAGGCAAACTGCAACGGGCACAGTAAACGCTTCAAATATGCCATGTCGCACAAAACCGGCAAAGTAGAAATACTAGGCATATTGGATGGAGAAATCTACTTTAAATATCACGAAGCCAAAAACAGGGAAAACTTGGGCGTCATGTTTAAACGCCGAGTAGATGAAAAAGCAGGATGGCTGGATGATTTCAACACGGAAGATAGGCTAGCTTAATAAGGAACCATAATTTAGAGTTGCAAAAGCTTAAAAGTGAAATGCCATGTTCAGCCTAACGCTAGCCGTGTCCAATTTTCTGCAACAATACTTGGGCTTAAATCAAATCGTTAGTGAGATAATCGCTTTCGTATTGATATTTACGCTGGCACTTGTTATCGCTTGGATAGGACATTCACTTTTCAAGAGGTACTTGTGCAGATGGGCTAAAAGAACCCAGACAAACCTGGATGATGAGATACTGCGAAACGTGCGGGCGCCGATATTTCTTCTTGCCATTTTGTTTGGTTTATACTATGGCTTAGTAGGCATAACTTCGCTTCAAGCGTACGCCCAAGATTTTGCTACAGCTTTCACAATTGGAGAAATTTTAGTCGTAGCCTTCATAATAACGCGCATATCTAACGTTCTGATAAGCTGGTACGCTGAACAAAGCGTAAAACGCGGAACAAAGATAAGCAACCACATACTGTTCATTCTTAGAAAAGTAATACAGTTTGTCGTCTATGTTTTTGCTTTCGTTATAATTCTCGGAGTTTTGGGTCAGGACCTCTCAGGAATCATCGTAGGACTCGGTGTAGGCGGCATAGCCATAGCATTAGCTATACAAAACATCTTAAGCGACGCCATAACCGCTTTCTCCATATATTTTGACCACCCATTTGAAATAGGCGATTTCATAGTTGTCGGAGACTATGCGGGAACCGTTACTAAGATAGGCATAATATCAACGCGAATCAAGCTATTGCAAGGGGAAGAACTGATAATTTCAAACAAAAATCTGATTTCTACGTCTGTAAGGAACTTCAAGAAACTGCAAAGAAGAAGAATTGTATTCACTGTGAAGGTGATTTCTGAAACTTCTGTTGAAAAACTCAAAAAAATCCCCCAGATAATAGCCAAGATCATAAAGAAAACAGAACTGACTGAGCTAGACCGGGTTCATTTTAGAGATTTCGGCGATTTCAGCCTCGACTTTGAAGTGGTATACTACATCACGACAGGTGACTACAACAAGTACATGGACATTCAACAACAGATAAACTACGGAATCTTGGAAGAGTTTGAGAAAGAGAAAATCGAAATGGCTTACCCAACTCAAAAAATCTTCTACGTAAACGAAAAAGAAACAGCGTGAACCGTTAAGCTTTCAGCTTTTTGATAAGCCAAGCCACGTTTTTTCCCAAGTCTTCCATGATTTCCATGCCTTCCTCATCGCCTTCTACCTCTCCTTTCTTTCGTCCAAACCCCACGTTCCAGTACGAAGAACCTGGCACGACCATTTGGCTTATCAGGAAATAGTGGTTTATAGCATCGAAAGTTGGGATACCACCTGCTCTTCTCACCGCAACAACCGCGGCACCCACCTTTCTTTTAAACATGTCATCGTTTGCTCGGGCAACATAGAACGCCCTATCAATGAGCGCCTTCAGTTCAGGCGCCATCATTGAGAAGTAGACTGGCGACCCCAAGATTATGCCGTCTGCCTCGATCATTTTCTGTATATAAGCGTTTACGTTATCATCTTCTATTACGCAGCGCTTGTTTTTGGTCGAGTAGCAGGTTCCGCAAGCGTTGCAGCCGCGTATCTGCTCACCAGCAAGTTGTATCAGCTCCGTCTCTACGCCTTCCGCTTCGAGAACCTTAAGAACACGGCGTATTAGCATAGCGGTGTTACCGTCTTTTCTGGCGCTTCCATTAAACGCAACAACCTTCATGTCACTTCGCCTCAGCACATTATCGAAAGAAAACATAAAAAAGTAATGCCGAACCACACAAGAAGAAAATCAGGTCGTCCTTAACTATCAAAACATAAATCAGCGTTTTTTGTTGGAGAATGCTATAAAACTATATAAGTTGTCGGCGGTCAACGATTTATCATGTTGCGCATAGGTCACAGGGGCGCCAGAGCCTACGAGCCTGAAAACACGCTTCGCAGCTTCAAAAAAGCCTTAGAGATCGGGGTGGACGCGGTTGAGCTTGACGTGAGAAAAACAAAAGACAATCAGCTTGTGGTCATTCACGATGCGGACGTTAAGAAAACAACAGATGGCAAAGGCTTGGTAAGCGAGCTTACGCTCAAAGAGATAAAAGAGTTTTCAACAGAAAAAGGCGAAAAGATCCCAACTCTGAAGGAAGCCCTTGACTTTTTGGACAAGAAGGTGAAAATTCTCATCGAGTTGAAGGAAGAAGGCGTTGAAGAAAAAGTGCTCTTGGCAGTGCGTGAAAACGGGCTGCAGAAAAACGTGATAATAGTGTCTTTCATCGAAGAAGCACTGCGAAAAGTGAGAGAGTTGAACAAGGAAATTGAAACAGGGCTTATTTATGCGAAACACAAGAACCCCGTAAAATCCGCGTTAGACCTGAAAGCCAGCTACCTGCTTCCTCTCTACAGGTTTACACACACGGCTAACGTTAAGAAAGCTCATGAAAACGGCTTAAAAGTCATAGTTTGGACGGTGAACAAGCCTGAAGAGGTGGCTGAGTACGTGAAAAAAGGGGTTGACGGCATAGCCAGCGACAAACCCGACATACTAATTCAATAAGGGCACGCGTTTAAAGAAAAAATTTTATATGTCAACGATAACCATTGCTGTTTAACATGACGCCTGATGTAAGCATAATACTTCCAACGCTGAACGAGGAAATGGGCATTGCCGAAACGTTAAAGCAAATCAGCAAACTGGATGTCGACAAAGAGGTTTTGGTTGTTGACGGATTATCAACAGACAACACGGTGAGAAACGCCAAGCTGTACGGTGCTAAAGTTATTGTTGAAGAGAGAAAGGGCAAAGGCGTAGCTATGGCTACAGGTGTGAAAAACGCGAAATCAAACATAATTTGTTTCTTGGACGGCGATGGAACCTACCCTCCAAGAGTTATACCCAAAATGTTAGAACTAATAGAAAACTGCGATGTCGTCGTTGCTTCTAGATTACTGAAAAAACAGGGCGTTAACGATTCAATAAACACTTTCATTCATTACCGTCTTTTCCCCTTTATATTCCGAAATTATTTGAAAAAATTCAAAACTTCTGAGCCGATATCAGGCATGAGGTTAATGAGAAAAGAGACATGGAATAAACTGAATTTAAGGTCCCATGACTTTCTGATTGAGACAGAGATGGAAGTCAAGATGGCAAAAAATAAGATGCGCGTAATTGAAATTCCAATTCCGTGTCTCAAAAGAATAGGTCGTAGCAAATGGGACTCGAGTTTGGGAACCATGCTGAAAATCAGAGAATACGTTAAGCAGAACGAGAAGTATCTTCAGGACTTGGACGTTATTAGGTATCTTAATGCTTAAAAATTCAGATTCTGTTAACTTGTTGTGTGAAAAAAGTCTATAGCCCCCCTTTATATAGAAAATAGGCTCCGTTTTTAGTATGAAAACCTCGCCAACACTTTTGTTTGGCATGAAAAAACCTCTCTGCAATAAACCAAAGCTAACTCCGATATTAGTCTTCACTTTTGATCCTCTAAGCTTAACGGCGACCGTAAGCTCTATATTGCTCAGTGAAAACTTCTTCAAAAGAAGCCATGTGGGCCCGTAGCTCAGCAAGGCTAGAGCGGCGGACTCTTAAGCCAGAAAACGGCGAAGAAATCCGTAGGTCGCGGGTTCAATTCCCGTCGGGCCCGCCACAGGTTCCGAACCCAAATGGGTTCCATGCGAGCTTAATCACGGGTACGCCAAATATTGTATGGACAACTGTTCCAACAGTAGCTGCTGCCTTTGTATATGCAACTGTTGCACTCTAGCCTGTCAAAAAGGCGGCGCTTACTCACAAAATAGTCACACTAACTATTAGCGTCTAACAACTACTTGTATTTTGCTGTGAGACTCTCTATTATATACAGGCTCCCTTGCTTTGAACTTTTAAACAAATACAAATCAGGCATATTTCGAGAGGAGGTAGCTAAAGAAAAAGCGTATTAATCGTTAAAGCCTAGGAGTGGACAAATCGATCGATGTCACTTGGGGTTTGAAGATTTCAATGTTACTGAGTGTTCCTTTTTTTCCAAGGCTCACGTGTCTTTCGCCTCTAAACGTGGACACTTGCGCATTCTCAATTTGAACGGTGTCTCCAGCCGAGACAGATGCTATTTGTCCGTTCCATAGACAAAGTTTGATTGTTCCAGTTTCATCCGCTATTAACGCTTTAGCGACGCTAGCGTAGTTGCCATATCTTGTAACAACGTGCTTTGGCTCTGCAACTTCCAAAATTTTAGCTTTCAGATTAACATGGCTCATTCCAGTTCGCAAATCTTTGATTGAGTTGGCAGTAGCAGTTCTAGCTTTCTTTAACAGATATCTACGAATCCTATCGGTTTCCATGAAATTTCTGAGTTGATTGCTTCTATTCAAAAGAAATTCTTCGACTATTGGAAATTGCGCAATGACTTCAGAATCCCTCATAATTAGAAAGATAAATTTGTTTTTTGTTTTGCCTCGACATTGGATTGACAATTTGCTGCATCTTGATTTTTTGTGTTCCAATGCTGAGCGTAGGGCATACAAGAATTTTTCAGGATTAACTTCATATTTTACTGAAAGAAAAGCAAGATATTCGCCAATTGACGGTTTATGCCTCAGGTTTCTTCACCTTTATGCCTCTACATTTTGAGGTAACCTTTGTTTCTGAGCCAGTCCGCCTGATTTCTTCTGTAACGCCAGAAAATGTCGCCACGCTTGTCCGACTGAAAATCCCAAGGAGAAACCAAAACGATGTCACCTTCTCTGACCCACACTCGCCTCTTTAACTTGCCTCGAACCCTGCACAACCGTTCTTTGCCGTCTTGACACTTTACCAGAATTCTTTCAGCGCCCAGCATTTTAACAGCCATGCCCAACACATCGTTTGCACTCGGTAGCAACATTTTTTGAAGATTTGACTCGTTTTTGACTTTTCTTTTACCCAACTTTCCAACACCAAATTATGTGATCGCACTTGTATACGTCACTCATTTGTAAATCAGAATAATCTGGAGAAAAAGCAAAACGCGCTTTATTACTGGTCTGACTCTTCCTCTAAAGAATTCTAACGGTTACATCAAAATATGTAGCCGACTATATTAGCATAGCTACACCAAAAACGCTTTTTCTATGGGGTCTTAACACATTTTCATTTTATTTTGTTTTTTAGTGCCAGTCATGCAATGCTACAAGAGTTTTTCTATGGCTTCTGAGTTATTTAGCGCATGCGTTTATATGTGCGGCAGCACACTTCTATTTGAAGAGTTTCTCTTATCCTTTGGGCTGAACCTATCGAGTAACTGGACCTTTTCAAATTAAACAATCAAGAGGTAACTGAAATTGTGTATGTTACGAGCGTGTTTAGCGAAAAACTCTAGAAATCGCAAATCACCCGTGCGAACCACTTCCACGTTAAGAAAGAAGTCTGAAAAAAATTAAGCAGATACTAAAAGAAAGGGGGAAACAAGAACATAATCAAAGTAGGTGACCACGCGAAATGTCCGGAATGCAACAGGATAGGTCGCGTCGTGTGGGTTTCGAAAGATGGGGAGACAGTTGGAATTCAATGTCCAGCAAGCCACCGCCAAACGAGCCGCCCTGATTCAAGATTTGGTACAGTCGCACGTCCCCGATCTAAAAATAGCAGAAACATGGTTTTCATAACGGAAATCAAATGAGAATCGCCGTACCTTTTTGTTAAGCCAGTAGATGCTTATGTTAGAAAAAACCTTTCCGCTCTCCAGCAAAATGAGAATAAGTGTTGACCACGAGAAACTTGGGAATTTCTCTCAGAGCCATGTCAAGTTTTACCTGAAATACTCGTCTTTTGTATTCAGAGCCTTAAAAAAACCCTCATTCCAAAAGTTCCTTCACTGGATGTTAAAAAAGGAAAAAATAGAAGAGCAGACAATCAGGGATGTGCGTGTTAAGGTTCTTCCATTTAGACGGAAGAATGGAAAAGGCGTTGCTGGGAAATGCGACACTGTCAGAGGAAGAATCCGAATTTACCCAAAAACAATGAAATTTTGCCAAATATTCACGCGAAAATTTGGACGGAATACTTTATTAGTATATGCTGGGAACAGGGCAAGGGCTGCACTAATACATGAGCTACTACATTTGAAATATGCGGAGGACGAAAAAACGGTTAGAGAGCTAGCCAAAGACTACTTTTACGTCTTCGCACAAAGACAACCCGCTCAGAGTTCCAAGGCACGCTGTATCTACACGATGATATTCACGGCAAAATCAGTTGAGAAAAAGCTTCTCCAAGCGTCTCAAACGATCCAAGTACAAGGTTAAGGCTAAATGAAACATGTTTAAGAGCAAGTGGCGGCTTTAAGTAAGCACTGTCAAAGGTGAAAGTTTTGTCTCAACCAGTTTATGGAAGAATAACGAACTATCGAATAGGTATCAGAACCCAATCTTCACGCGAATGCCTAATTCAATTTACCGGCGTAGATTCTGCCGCTCAGGCAGGGCACCTCATGGGTCAAAAAGTGGTTTGGAAGGGTGAAAACAAGAAGCTTATTGGTAAAATCGTAGGTCTTCACGGAAAGAACGGTATTGTTAGAGTCAAATTCCGAAAAGGAGTGCCCGGTCAGGCTTTAGGAACAACAGTTGAATTAGTCGCTAGTTAGAGTACAACGGCGCGCGAAGTCACTTTTTTCCTGCTTCATTTTTCCGCTTGTACTCGCCACTTTGAAAAAGAGGGCTTGAAATTATCAGATCTGCTGTTGCTCGGTTACAAGCGGTTGGTACGTTATACAGAACAGCTATTCGGAGGAGGGCTTTGACGTCAACATCATGAGGAAGGGACTCCAGAGGATCCCAGAAGAAAATCAGGTAATCCATTTTCTCGTTAGCAATTAAGGCACCGATTTCCATGTCCCCGCCGTGAGAGCCATCTTTGAGCAGATTGATGTTTAAACCTGTTTTTTCGATGATCTTTACTCCGGTCCCTCCAGTGGCGTATAAGTTGTGAAGAGATAATGTTCCTTTGTTGAAGTCACACCATTCAACCAAATCAAC
This sequence comes from uncultured Candidatus Bathyarchaeia archaeon, assembly GCA_964514055.1. GTDB lineage: Archaea > Thermoproteota > Bathyarchaeia > Bathyarchaeales > Bathycorpusculaceae > SG8-32-3. The sequence goes on from CAZEPB010000016.1 coordinate 15,578, forward strand.
TTTTTTATTATCGTGCGCTACTAGCGCAATATTTCTTTTCAAAACATCACCAATTCAGACTAAGCCAAATGTATCCTAACAGGTTTAAACCTTTCTACGAAGGAGGATACGGACACAGCGCATGTTAAGTGGATACCATTTGTCTTTTGAGGTAGGCGACCGTGAACCTTCTGCCATCTTGGAGACTGACGTCTTGGACGCTGACAAGCTCCCAGCCTTCTTTGCCTAGGCTGTTCAAATCATTTTGAACATCCTCCATCACAGGCTTATTAGCTCCTCCAAAGTGATCGGAGTGAATTCGTGTCTTTATCGGTATCACTTTGTATTCCCACCTGGTCAATTCAAACAGCACCTTTTTTGCGCTTATTCTATCTTAGCAGTTCGCCAAAATCCTCATCTTCATAGATGAACTCTCTTGGTTGGGCTTTCCCATCTTTGACGACTACCTTATAATCTGCTTCACAAATAGGACAAGTGACTACCTTGCCGTCTTTATGCGCGTCAATTTTAAAGGTATTTTCGCATTCCGAACATTTTAAAATCATAATTTTCACCGTTAATACATCTTATATATGATGGCGCCTAACTTATACTATTGCTAGTTTTAGCCCGCCAACACAAAGCAAGCAATTGCACAGAAACTCGAAGAAATGTTGCATACGAAGAAAATGAGGCATAAAAGTAAGAAACTTGCGATAACAGTGAATCATTCAAGATTTTGGACCCGAACCCTTTTGGGTATGGAACCCGCCATACATGTCTCTTACCCAGAAAGGTTTACAAAACTATTATAGGTGATGTGCCTTGGTTTTTTGCTGTTTTTATTTGAAATGTATCTGAAAATGAACCTGCCGAAGGAAGTTAACGGTTATTTCATGAAAGTTTTTAATTCTTGATTTTATAGAAAAATTTAAGGTTACTTCGGTTCAATATAGCGTGTTTACTGGGTGAGAGCGCAAAAACCAAGTCAAAGGTCTCTCAGCGTTTGGCTGAACAGCAAAATTTAGGAAGAATACGTGTATATGGGTGCCATTAAGCTTGAGTGTATAATACTATTAGTGTTACTGCTTTCTTCAATATTTATTGCTAATTTACCTGTCAGTGCAAGTAATCAAGAAAATGTGAATTCTTCTTCAATCAAAAATGAGCCGCCTGCCAGTAGCAGTTACCCAATGAAATCAAATCCTGAGAAAGCAAGAGTGGCATCACACAGAATCACGGCGGTTGAACTGGAAGAACTAAAAAGCAAAGCTGACGTTTACGTAGAAGGACAGAACTACAATCAGCTGATTAATGGTCACGGCACTGGTTTGCGTCCCCCTACCGAGGACGAGTGGGATAGAATCGCTGAGAGCGCATACCTTGTGGATAATGTGGCTTATGACAGTTCACCTCTTAGCGTGGACCTATCAGCAACACCGTGGTTTCCGCCGATTGGAGATCAAGACGTAGAACAATCATGTGTGGCTTGGGCTGTCGGATACTACCTTAAGACGTTTCAGGAAGCCAAAGAGCATGCATGGGATTTGTCTGGAGCAGCGTGGGAAGGAGGAGGTAAGGGGCATCCAACTCCAAACTACCAAAACAGGATAATGAGTCCAGACTTTGTCTATCACCTGACAAACGACGGCATAGATAACGGACTAACTTATCCTGAAGCCATTCAACTCGTGTGTTCCGTAGGTGCTTCCTCATGGGAGAAAATGCCTAACAACCCCGACGATTATACGACATGGCCGTCCGAAGAGGCATGGACAGAAGCACCCTTGTATCGTGGCAACAGTAGCGGCATTCAATATATGTATATTGATACAGACGCAGGATTGGAGAACCTCAAAAACTTGATAGCTTCCGGAAACTTGGCTATAATACGTGTAGATGGTTACAAATTTTCTGGCCTCACGAGTGAGGATTTGTGGACTACAGACAATTACGTTAACCCTAGCGAGAATCATGCCAATACGGTAGTCGGCTATGACGACAACATGGCGTATGAGGAGGGTGGCGAAACGCATTATGGTGCGTTCAAAGTAGCTAATTCATGGGGCATAGGAGGATGGGAGAACGTTGATGATGGTTTTTACTGGATTTCCTACGCGGCGATGAAGCAACAAGTATGGTACTACTGCATGTTCTATTATGATATGATTGGCTACAAACCTGAGTTAGCTGCTTCTTTCAGGATAAGTCACGACAGAAGAAGTGAATGTCAAATAACAGTTGGCATAGGAAACCCCGCCGCGCCCATAGCAAGCAAATCGTTTAGCAATTACATTCACGGCGGCAGCCATCCTTTCTGCCAAAATAACGTGTTACTAGACATAACTGAATTCAAGGATTACGTGTCAAGCGTTTACAATCAACAATACTTCCTCGAAGTATATGACGGCGTCACCTCTACCACTGGCACCATCCACAAGTTCGCAGTTGAATACGCAGACTCTTCAGAGACTCCACGTCAAACAGAGGACTGGGATGATGTCTATTTGAACGTCACGTTACCTCCGTTGGAGACAACTTGGACAGATGAACTACTGGTTAATTCAGACCAAGATTCGTTAGATCAAAAAATTGCGACAGCCACCGACAACAACGGAAACATGTACATCGCGTACGAAGATTTCTTTGCGTCTACTAACCACACTGCGGTTTTTGTCAGAAAATCATCTGATGGAGGCCAGACTTGGCCCATTGTAGATGTCTCCGATTTATTAGATTATAATATAGGTAATCCTTCGATAGCCGTTGACCCTTACAGCAATGACGTTTATGTTGCTATGGAACGTGAGTGGGCGCCCAATGACCATGATATTCTAGTTTCAAGGTATGTTGCTGGTTCATGGAGTTGGAGTTGGGTGGCAACCACGATGGAAGATGAACGTTTTCCGTCAATAACATGTGAATATCAATATGGCTCATCGAACCGTCAGTACATCTCATATGAATACGTCGCTGATAATGATGATCGGGATTTGATGTTTGCAAATTCAACAGACCATGGAGCCACATGGGACATCACTAAACTACGCGGCGATTCGCCTGATTCCAACGTTTATGCTCAAACAAGCATCACAAACGCCGAAGGAAACATATACATTGCCTACAGGTGGGGTGCAGACTACGATAGCCTCTGCGAGATTCGCGTATACCGCTCCAGCGACTTCGGCAGTACATGGACACCGTTCTCTGATGTGGACGGACTGCCTAATGACTGCCAGTTCCCCACCATAGCCGCCACACATGGAGGCGATGTTGTCGTGGTTGGATTCCAATACGAATTTAGTGCAAGCGATATTGACATTTGCTATTCTTACAGCACCAATAATGGCTCAACGTGGACAAAAGGCCAGTCTCTGTTTGCGTCTAGAATAGAAGACGAAAAATCTCTTTCGCTTGTGGTGGATGGGGAAGGAACACAAAGTCAGGATGCTGCAGGATATGTTCATGCTATCTGCAAGGTAGGCAGATACGCCGAGTATAAACGTGCCTACTATTCACAACCCACAAATTGGGATACTTCTGAAACTATCAGCGATGGATGGATAGGTAGCGGACTCACAATCAGCCTTCGACAAATAAATGGCGGATACTACCCATATGCAGCTTGGACCGATGCCCGAACAAAAGACATTTGGGTTGCTGTAACGCGCTTGCCTGTCACAACGGATGATTATGATGGGGAGTGGCATACCTCAGACTTCACAATAACCCTGACTCCTGACTTTCAAGTTGACGACATCTACTACAAAATTAATGGTGGATCGACTCGAAGCGTTAGCGCTGATGGGCAACCTCTGATTACCGTGGCGAGCGGCAGCAACACGCTGGAATATTGGAGCGTTGATAAGTACGGCAACGAGGAGCTTCCGCATAAAATGTTGACTGATATTAAATTGGATAAGACGGCTCCGACAGGATCAATTGAGATAAACAACGGAGCGAGTTACACAGATTCAGCTTCTGTTACGTTGAGTCTAACTGCAACGGATACTGTGTCAGGCGTTTATCAAGTCAGATACAGCAACGACGGTTCCACTTGGAGCAGTTGGGAGAGCCCCTCCACCACAAAAGCTTGGACGTTAACCTCAGGCGAGGGAACAAAAACCGTTTACTACCAAGTCAAAGACAACGCAGGCTTTACCTCACTTTCTTACACTGCTTCGATAACTCTTGACACAACAGCGCCAGTGGCGAACGCTGGTCAAGGTCAAACAGTGGATGTGGGGTCAAGTGTGTCCTTTGATGCTAGCGGCAGCACAGATAACATGGGCATAGCGAGTTATGCGTGGGATTTCGGGGACGGAAACACAGGGAGCGGAGTAACAACAAGCCACACTTACTCGAGTTCAGGGAGTTACGTGGTGCAGTTAACTGTTCAAGACGCTGCGGGAAACACTGATACATCCACAGTTACAATTGTTGTTAATGCCCCAGAACCTACTCCAAGTCCTTCACCCTCACCTTCACCAAGCCCATCGCCAGGTCCCACCCAATCGCCTTCGCCGTCTCCATCACCTTCACCACTGCCTACCCAATCGCCAGAACCACCCCCACCTGAAGAACCGCCACTGCTTTTTTATGTAATAGCGCTGTTTGCCGCTTTTGCGTTAATCGGCGCCGTTGCATTCATGCTTAGAAAAAAACGCTAACTGTAAAAAACAAAAGTCCATGAACTCAGTGCACGCAAGCAAAAAGATAGAAAAACGTACACGCCATATACTATATCTGAGTATCTGGTGATGGTTGTGACGCTGGATCACTTTACTTATCCAAAGGAGATCGTGATAGATGAAGCTGGATGGAGCGACCTCCTGTTAGGCGTAGTGATCGGAGCGGTTAAACCTCCAGATCCGCGTTACATGGAACGCAGAATTTCCGTTTCATCCTTCCAACCGCCGAACTTTAAGAAAAAGAAATACTTGGATGACGCGGTGAAAATTGCCGAAGAGATTATTCAGGTTATGCAGCCAGACGAGGAGACCCACTTCAAGGTTTGCTCGGGATACGTTCTCTCCAGCGTGCGCAGGTACCTGCAAAATCGAGGTTTCAAAGTTGAAAAGGTCGATGCCACTGGTGCGCTTCAGGAGATGGTTGAAAGAGGCTACGTTAGATGGTGCGTTGAAGTAGGTGTACCTGCAGAACTGTTCGAAACCAAAAGACGCTTCTGGGTGCTGCTCGAATGGGTTGCTGAAAGACCTCACCTACGAGAGGGTTTGGTGAAGACTGGGTGGGCAAGTTGGCAACGGAAGTGGCGAGAGGAAATTTATAAACCTCAAAACTTTCAAGGCTAAACTGCTCTTCTTTTTCGTTTACCTGAGTATGTGTCCTTCACGGTCTATTTCACCTTCACGAATTCTCGTGGTGGAGATGGGTTCATAGTTTTCCGCAGGCACCATGCTGATTGTGACTATTGTGAGCGGTGGCAGTTGCGCTTCGCTTCTTTTTTGGTTAATTTTGAGGGCGGTTTTTTCAGTTTCTTCACTCACAACCAAAGCCTCTATGCATCTGTCAGTTACTGTAACACCGTACGGGTCGTTTAGAGAAACAATCTCCGCCTTATCACTTAAGCCGAGCACCTTCAAAAAACCCCTTAGCTCTTTCAGTCTTTCCTCGTAAGATGCTGTCGCGTGTGGCTTGCCCATTTTCTCCACAAACTCGTCGGAGCACAACCCTATCAAGACGTGCCCGCCGATCTCGAAGGCTTTCATGAGCAAGACCTTGTGTCCCCTGTGGAATTCGTCGAAGGTTCCGCCAACCGCCACTTTTCTAAACTTTTTCATCCGTTACCAGCCTAGCGCCTTGAAAGTCAATCTTGGCTACGAGGATTTTCTCGTTGGGTAAAACATGCTTAAAAGCTTCTGCTATGTTCCCCGCGTTTTCCTCCAAGGCAAGCGCGTGAACCGCTTCGCCTACCATGTTCTGCGCCGCACCCACAGCGCCAGCTTTTTCCGCCAACTTCACCAAATTCCTTACACGCGCGGTCATGAACCCAGCTTTATCAGCAAAATCTCGACAGCACGCCATAAAATTTTCCACAGAAGGCTCAGCCAAAATCGCCTCCAACGTTCTCCGCCCATAACGGTTAACCTCACGCCGCTTTTCATCTGAAGCCAACACCTGCTTTGTCGGCGTGGACCCAAAAACTCCCGCTACAATCACGTAGTCATCGCGTAACGGTATGCGGTCAATACTGCTGATTCCTGGCGCGCCTGGCTCAACCGTGATTGCGCATCCGCCAAGCATAAGCGGACCGACCGTGCCTAAACCAGTTTTGCATTGAACCTCGGCTACATGCGCTATTCTGCCAATCTGATTATAGGTAAGCGGCAACTCTAAAGCCTTCGACAGCGCTAGACCTGCGGTTAAGGCTCCAGCTGCACTGGAACCGAATCCCGCACCTACAGGAACATCGACTTTGTGATTGACCACAACGTTGCAGAACTTTTCACTTTTGCTCAGGAGCATTTGAGAAACCGCTCTTGTGGTCTCTGCCTCTGGCGCAAGTTTTCCATTAATAAAAACGCGAATCCGATTTGCCTTTGCTTCCGAAACAGAAACTTCCGTCAAAACTCCTTTTTGGATTCCGAAACCGCCACCTCTGGCGCCAACCCGCTCCAAGTCCGCGAGGGGCTGCCCATCGTCTGTTCTGTCGCAGATTTCGAAAAAACTTGAAATTCCAGCAGGTGAAAAAGCCTTTGCAACAATCTTCGGCAATTACTTCGCCTTTTTTTCAGTTTTCTTCGAGAGCCTGAGGGAAGGATAAGCGTTGTAACATGCTTTTATGATTGGTGGACCTATCAGGAGGATGAACGGTATTTCTGTAGCGAAAGTCCAAACGAATATTATGGGAATGAATGCAGATTGTATGGGCGCTTTTATGTAGCCTCCAGCAGAAAAGAAAACTTGGCTATAAGCCCAAACCACAATTGCTATTATAGCGCTACCTACCCCAGCGCCTATCACAGAGCTAACCGCGAAATTTCTCCATTCACGCACGAACCTAGAAACAATTGCTATCACGATTAGGCTCACAACGACTGTTACAATAAACAAAGCAGTAGCTTCAAAAGTTGACAAACCCGTATAACCCACTGATTCTGTCGGTAACAGAAGAGTTGGCATCAGAAGTCCAGCCACTATTATTACGCTGCCGATAATTACGCTCATACTCAGCTTTTTCGAATCAAGGTTTGTGCGAGAAATGTAGCCTATTAGGAAGAACGCTGCAAAATTGGCTGTGACACCTGCAGACAGGCTCAGCAACGGGTCTCCATGGAAAAGCATGTCCCGTATGAATATCCCTATGGCGGCACCTATTCCGCCAGTCCATGGTCCAAACAGGACAGCGAAAACCGCAGGTATCACCGCTGCAGGCCAGAAAGCAACATAGCCTAAGGTGAGCCCGAAATCTGTTAAGCGCCCTACAACTGCATACACAGCAGCACAAACACCTATAATCGCAACGTCAAATGCTCTCATTTCCAGTTTTGCTCCAAGTCTAAAGGATTACCCCCTTTTCAACGCAAGATTTTGTAATAAAACTTCCCTATGAACTGTTTAAACATGTTTAAACTTCCTTACTCAAAAAAAACAAACGCTTAATTCTTTGCGTTTAGGCTTGCATCAGGAATTCTACACCCGGCACCTTCTTTTTCTCGTAGATTATATCCATAAGCTTGGAAAAGCCAGTTATCCAAATTAAATAGACGGCGCCGATTACAAGCCAAACGGGGAGAATCCGGTATGTCCACATTATGAGTGATGTGCCTGCGCTAACCAAGTCGAATAAGCCTACAAATGCTACGGTAGCAGTGCTTTTTGTTAAAGAACAGAATTCGTTGGTCCATGACGGAATGACTATTCGGTAAGCTTGCGGCAGAATCACATAGCGAAGCGTTTGAGCTCTTGACATTCCCGTTGACAGGCCTGCTGCCATCTGGTCATCCAATACAGTTTGCATTGCCCCTTTCATGTAGCCCTTCTGGTAAGCAGCACTGTTTAAACCAAAAACCAAGAAAGCCAAAAGAGCATGGTCTATCTGGACATTGAGTATGGCAGGCACTGTATACACCGCTAGGAACAGTTGAACAAAAAGCGGGCTTCCCCTGAAAAATTCGACGTAGACTGCAATGGTCCCCTTTACGAGTTTTCCTCCATAAATATCTCCAATAGCCAGCAGTGTTCCAATTACCAAACCTAGAAAGACCCCGAACAAAGTGATCTCTACTGTTAAAGTCAATCCCTGCAGGATCCACGTGTAATATCTGGGTTCTACAAGCCAATCAAACATTCATTTATTCCCTTGTCGTTTGCTTTATGATTCTGTCCATGAACTTCTTTGCCCTGTCAGTGCTTGGCGCATTAAAGAACACTGAAGGAGACCCTGTTTCGATAATTTTGCCTTCATCATAGAATATCATTTCTTCCGCTACGTCGCGAGCGAACGGCATTTCATGGCTTACAATAAGCATGGTTGTGCCCTCTTTAGCTAAATCACGTAGCGTGTCTATGACTTCTCCTGTAAGCTCAGGGTCTAAAGCTGAGGTTGGTTCGTCAAGCAGTATAATGTCTGGGTTGCGGGCTAGGGCTCTGGCTATGCCCACTCTCTGCGCTTGGCCGCCAGACATTTGAGCTGGATATTTATTAGCGCAATCAGTGACTTTCACTTCTGCCAGCGCAGCTAACGCCCGTTCACGCGCTTCTTCTTTGGGCAGTTTCAGCACTCGCCTAAGCGCCAACTCCACGTTTCCCAGAGCCGTAAGATGGCGGAAAAGGTAGATGTGTTGGAAGACAAATCCAATTCTTGCACGGGCCTTGTTTAGGTCAACGCCGGGTTTTGTTAAACATTCGTCGCCGAGGTAGATTTCGCCTTTATCTGGGATGTCAAGCATAGCTAGGCAACGTAGAAACGTGCTTTTTCCTGAACCGCTTGGTCCAAAAATAAGTTTGATGTCGCCCTTTCGGATTTGCAGTGAAACATTTTTTACTGCTTCAACCAGTTTGACATCTGCTTTCTTGCTTTTTTTGCCGTAGGTTTTGTATACGTTTTTTGCTTCCATCACAATGTCAGTCATGTGTTTTACAATCCTATTTTCTTCTTTCTTCTATTTCCCCATCTATCCAGCCAGAAGGCAAGAGGGAATGTTAATGCAATATACAGGAGAGCGCCGAGAACAAACGGTGTAATTACGTCATTCGTCATGCTTTTTATCCGTATTGCTAGCGTCATTATTTCCGCCAATCCGCCGATAACATAGGCGTATGCTGAGTCCTTAATGAGCAGGGCGTATTCGCTTCCTAAACCTGGGGTGGAATAGGTGAAGACTTGTGGAACCATGATGTGCCAAATTGCGCTCCACTTAGAGAGACCAACGGATTGACCAGCAATCATCTGTTCGTCTCCAACGCCGTGAATTGCTCCTCTATAAATCTGTGATTGGTTTGCTCCGCTTCTCAACCCTAAAACAAATGATGCCACAAAAAAGGCGTTGCCAAAGGGAAAGGGGAAAAACGGTCCTAAACCGAAATAGAACATTAACATTAAAACAATTTCAGGAACGCCTCGGAAAATTTTCTCGTAGGCGTCAACTACAAATCCGACTTCTTTTTCGTAAACTCGGATGAATGCAAGTGGTAAACCTATTGCAATGCCAGCGAAAAAAGAAATGATGGAGATGGAAAGAGTTAGCGGTACTCCTCCCAAGAGGTAGATTAGTTGTTGCCAGACATCCAATACTGATCACGTTGGTTTAATACGCATTCCAATCTGCTCTGAATTGTTCAATTGTTCCGTCAACGAGCATTTCTACTAATACGCCGTCCATTTTGTCAAGAAGCGTTTGAGAGTTCTTACCGACGACGAATGCAACTGGGTAGTATGGGTGGCTATAGGCGACACTTGCTTGGATTCCATCAGATTGCCAGTCTTCGATCCAGTTGGTGGTGATTGGTGTTTCAGCGTATACTGCCTGTACAGTTGGGTTTGCGCTGACCAAGTCTAGGAATGGTGAATCCGAGTCATCCCATGTTGCAATGTCTACGCCTGCGTCTTGGAGTTCTTGTTGCTGGACGTTTCCTATTTGTACTCCGACCTTGATCCCTAAGGTTTTGAAGTCTGCAAGCGAGTTTACGGTGGTTATGCCTTTGGCGTCCTTGGTGCTATCTAGCATGATTACTTGTGCCTCTGTCGTGCTGTGGGGTACAGTAAAGGAAACCTGCTCTAATCTTGTCGACGTTATCGAGAAGCCACTGACGCCCATGTCAAGCGTACCTTGTTGAACGGAAAGGATTATGTCTCCGAAAGATACATCATTCCATTCTATCGTTAGCCCTAGTCTCTTTGCACATTCGTTTGCTATGTCAACTTCGAAACCTACGATGTTTCCTTGGGCATCCGTCAGTTGGTAAGGTGGCCATGTTGGGTCTGTGCCGACACGGATAACTCCAGTCTCCTGAATGTGCGCCCAGACGGTATCTGCTGAGGAATCGCTCTGCGGTAAAAGGAATGGACCTGCCATTAAGCCTACAACAAAGCCTACAACGAGCATTATAACAACTAATCCTATTGTTATGATTTTTGCCATCTTTTTCTCCCCAGCCCTCATATTTCAAAGGTTTACGTATTTAAGCTTAAGCATCATTCAAGAAAACGCTTGATTTGTTGCTTTTTTGGTCCTAAACTGTTGTCTTTAACTGACACCAGCGCGATGGCGATTATGATGAAAAGGGCTCCGACGGTTGAGAACACGGTAACAGGCTCCTTTAGCACAATTACGGAGGCAACCACGGCCACCACTATCTCCGACAAGAGCAGGATAGTGGAGGTGGAAGCGGAGAGGTATTTGAGTCCCTCCAGCCAGAGGTAATAAGGTATAACCCAACAGACGATGGCTGTGTAAATGATTGCTGCCCACGCCCAGCCTGACAAAGCAAAGAGGTCTGGTCCCGCAAGTGCCGTGAAAGGCGCGATTGAGAACATCGTGAAAAGAAGCACCCAAGTCATCCACTGGAACATGGCAGAAGTTGAGGACGTAATCAGTTTCTTGTTGTAAATCATGAACAGGGCCCAAGCAACGCCCGAGACAATAAGCATCAGGTCGGCGATTAGCTGTCCCTCAACCAGCGTTGAGAAATCCAGGTTAGTGCTAACAAACACTATGCCCGCCAACCCGAAAAGCACCCCTACAATTTTTTTTCTTGAATAGCTTTCACTAAGCAGTCTGGGGCTAAGGATTGCCACCCATATGGCGCTTAGGTTTATGAAAAGCGCAGCCTTAGCCACCGATGTGTAGCCCATCGCTGCGTACTGCAGCAGGTAGCCTGCGCCGTTTGCGACCCCCAAGAAGACCAGCAACTTTTTGTTCGTTATCTTGAACTGTAGTTTTCCCAAAAACAACATAACGACCATCAGCGTGACTGAGGAGACCAAGAAGCGCCAGAAAACAAACGCGAACGGGTCGATGGTGCTTAGCCCGATTTTGATGATGAGAAAAGATGTACCCCACAAGACGCCTGCCAATATGGTGAAGAAGACGGCTTTTCCTTTTTTGCTTAACAGTGGGTTGGGCAACGGCTCGTCTCCTTGCCATTCCAATACACAGGCTACACCGATAAAGCATTTTTGCTCAGATTATCAGGGAAAAAGAGGGATTTGCGGCGATATCCATTAAACATGTTCAAACTTGATGACTTAGCGAACACAGCGGATTATTTACGCTGTTGAAGAGTTTACAAAGGGTCAAATTCGATTCATGCGATTATGCCGTCTTCCAGAGTAATTTGTCTTTCTGCATAACCAGCGATGTCTTGCTCGTGTGTAATGACGATGACTGTTGTTCTTGTTTCTTCATGGAATTTTTTAATTAGCTCCATTACTTGTTTTCCAGTTACCGAATCCAAGTCGCCAGTGGGTTCATCTGCAAATAAGACTTTGGGTCTGTTCGTTAATGCTCGTGCTATAGCTACACGCTGCAATTGCCCTCCGCTCAGTTGGGCAGGATACTGTTTAGCCTGTTTGCTAATTCCAACTCCGCCAAGGAGCTTTTCTATTCTATTTTTCAAGTCTTTACTAAACCCTGCTAGATCCGCAGGTAGAGCTACGTTCTCCCGAGCATCAAAGTGTGGCAACAACGCATAACTTTGGAAGATAAACCCCATCTCTAACAATCTAACTCTTGATTTTTCTGAATCACCTAAGTGATGAAGATCTTTTCCTTTGAAAAAAACAACTCCATAATCAGGGTTATCTAGCCCAGCGATGCAATTTAGAAGAGTGGTCTTTCCAGCTCCAGAATTGCCAACTATCGCCACAAATTCGCCGTCTCTTATATCAAGGTCTACTCCTCTGAGGGCGTAAACTGTGGTTTGTCCTAAACTGTAGTTCTTAACTAAGCCCCGAACTGAGATTATGTATTCAGCGGAAGTTTCGAAGGCTTGCTGATTTTGGAGGTTGAAAAGGCGGGATTGGAATGTGAAAAATGGGATATCTGAGCTAAAAAAGTCCAACCATAACTTCAAAATTTCTGCTTCAATGAACAAGTCTGAACTCAATTCAGCCATAGTTAGAAGAGCAAGTTTAAATTCCTCCGGCGAGTTGATGGTTTTCACCCCATTCTTTGTCTCATCCAGATAATCTTTTAGTTTTACTTGGCACTCTTCCAGCTTCTCTTGAACCTCAATCAAAAGACTTTTGCCTTGATTTATTTCCCATGACATTTGTCTAATTGCTGTCCGCAGTTCTTTGGACAGTTTTATGAAATCATGCTTCTTGAAGAAGGCTTTAGGCTCATTGAATAACTTGAAGATACTGAAGATGGTTTTATCCATGTTTTGGAGTGAGCTAAGTTTTGCTGATAGGATCCGCAGGAACATTCCAAGCTTGGTTTGTATCTCAGAGTTGCTGCTTCTGTAATGCGTCCCTTGAAGACCTAACTTCAATCTCTCCAGCACTTTATTCATTTCTCGCAGGCGAAGCAATGTAGGCTCCAAGAAAATACAAAAGAAATTGAGAAATGCTAGCTTATCAACCATCGCTTCCAACTCAATATCTTGAGTGATGTCTGATACTTTGAAAACTTGAGTTGGCCATCCTGAAAGGTAGAACTGGACTTTCTGCTCTTCATTTAAGTTCCAAAGAGCCGTCATGCTACTGACCTGAAGGTCACAAAATTTGGTTGGTAACTCTGAAATTTGTTTTTTCAGTCGAAGGTCGAAGACTTTTTGAAGCTTGGGGTCTATCTCCTTCAGGAAGTTTTTAACGATCTGCGATGTTTCCTTCAGTTCCCTGTTGACTTTTAGGTCTTTTTGGAGTCTTGCTTTGTTTTTAATGTAGTATTCCTGAAGGTGAAAAAGGAGTTTTTCTTGGGTTTTCTCTATTGTCTTTGGGTCAAACGGTTTTTCTATGGGTTTGTCTGCAGCTAAAAAGATGAAGGCGTTGTGTTCCTTAAAATTCACATTTGATTTAGGCGTTTTAAGGAGTTTTTTCAAGTCTTTCAGCAGTTTTTTTGATAATTTGGAGTTTTCTGAAGGAACAGATTTGTCTATTAGAGCAGAAAAATAGGCTTTCATCGTTTTTGCTTCTCCTTGATTGAATGATTATTTTCCATCCCTGAGATTTTGCCGTCTTCCATGTGAACTATGTAATCGCATTTTTCTGCAATCCATCGGTTGTGAGTCACTAGAATTAGAGTTTGGTGATTGATTCTATTTATTCGCCGGAAAAGGTCCATGACTTCAGAACTGGTTGAAGAGTCCAAGTCACCTGTGGGTTCATCTCCCAAAATTATGGCGGGCTGATTAATTAGAGCTCGAGCTACAGCAACTCTTTGCTGTTGACCACCGGAAAGTTCTGTGGGTAGATGATAAAGTCGGTCTCCCATTCCTAATTCGCGTAGCATCATTTTTGCTTGTTCTCTAGCTAGTCCAGAGTTTAATCCTCTTAGTAGTAATGGAGTTTCCACATTTTCCACAGCGGTCAAAAACGGAAAAAGATTGAATAACTGAAATATGAAACCTATTTTATCTCTGCGAAAGGCTGTCTTCTGTCCATCTGATAAAGTTAACGTGTCTACTCCATCGATTATTATTTCTCCTGCCGAACGGCGATCCAAGCTACCTATCATATTGAGTAGTGTGGTTTTTCCACACCCTGAAGACCCCATAATCGCCATCATGTCTCCTCTTCTAACAGTTAAGTCCACGCCTCTCAGGGCGTGGACCTCGTTTGATTTGCCCTCGTTGTAACGTTTATGCAAATCTGAGATTTTGAGAATCGTGTCTCGCGAATCGTTGGCTTTCTCGTTATTAGTTTTTTTCATCCTACATACCTCAAAGCTTCTGCGGGAGGAATTCTTGAAGCTGCAAACGCGGGGAGTGAACCTGACCCTAAGGCTATAAGCACAATAATGGAGAGGTACAACCCAATTTCTCCCCAAGGAATCACTAGTGCTACACCTTGCATGTTTGCAAAACCCAAGCTCACGAGCAAACCGTTAACAACCCCAATAATTAATCCGATTACCCCAAGTACCACCAGTTCAAGAAGAACCGACAGAATCACCTGTCTTCTAGGAAATCCTATGGCTCTCATCATCCCAATCTCCCGTTTTCTTTCGGAAACATTTCGAACTGAGATTACGCCCATGCCTACGGCTCCTATTACGAGGCCGAAGGTAACGTATATTTGGAGGAAAGATGCTATCCGGTCTGTCATCTCCAAGGTGGACTCGATTCTAGAATAGGTTAGAGTAGAATTTGCAACAAAGAAGTTGTCAGCTGCCAGAAGGCGGTATCCCTTGTCGTTTGTATTTGTAAATGTTTCAATTGCTTGAGCTATATCCTCAAGTTGAGGGTCATCAATTGGGAGACTGGTTTTAATCAGATAAGAGTCATACTGGTCTTTTCCGCGGGACGTTAAGGTTTGACCGTTAGCTTCACCGAGAAAATCTGTTTGATTTGTCCATTGTTCTGGCAAATACACGGTTCCCAAAATTCCACTAAAATCGTTTTCTCCTCCAAAGCTTAACCCTGTTGCCAAAGGGAAACCTCCGCCGCGTTGGCTGTCGAGACTTCCTCCAATTGTAAACGCTTGGTAATTGGGGAATCCGTTGGATGAAGTGTTCGTGGGTATCCAGATTTGAAGTCCTACAGGCAGCAGAAATGAGTCTGTGAAGACTATCGGGTTTTCAATAGTGTTGCCTTCATAATCCTTTAGAGGTTCGACTCCTTCAAGAGCATCTTCACCTGAACTTCCTAAGTCTCCAAACTCAAGTTCAGAAAGCTCAGTTTCTCCAGAGAATATGGATAGTAGATCAGATGTAACATTATAGGCTGCCATCTTGTATTGGGGGTCGAAGAATTGATCCCAACCTTTCTTAGATAGTTCTAGTAGTTCGTCATCGGAGAGGTCTGAAACAAAAGACTCACGTGTACCGTCAGGGAAACCCTCTAAGTAAAAGGCATAACGCCAGTCAGGGTCTGAATAGTCTGAGGCATTACCTCGGATTTGCTCTGACTTAAACTCGCCCATTCCGATCGGAAGCAAATCGGTTGTATAGTCAAACTCAGAGGAACTGGGGTCTTTCAAAGCTATGAACTTTGTAAAATCTTGGTTAGGTTGAAAAGTTTTGAAGCCAATTACGTCTGTTATGCGGTCATCAATCTTGTAAAGCTCGTCGGAATAAGATGTACCAGAAATATTTGCCTCAGGCTTGCTTAGAAAGACCGCAAAATCTACGCCTTGAGAGTCTTCTTCAATTTGAGTTGCAGTTCCCAAGCTTGTGGGAATTAAGGCAGCCACGAGGACATTAAGAGTTAATATGACCGCAAAAATGGCGAAGGTTAGAGTGGAACGGGTGATATGTGACGATATTAATGATGGTGATATTTGCCCAACGCCCTTTAAACCCCGCAGGTTTATCAATACATTTCGTAAACCCCGCATCAGAATGGGTAGATTGAGGGCAACGAACAATATGGATCCAATAATTATTTCAATAATTCCCAGAACTAAGATTTCGATGGATAATCCGGTGATGTCTGTTACCCAGTTGCCCATGGCTACAACAAACAGGATTGAGGGAATTGCCCAGAGAGTCACCGCGGTTATGTTGAAGGCTTTTACTCTATCTATGAACCGCGAGAGGACGAAACCTAGGCCTCCCGTGAATAAGCCAAATCCTATCATGAGAATTCTCCATTCTTCTAGGCTGTCCCATCCTTCGCTGCTCCAAAAAACTTGATAAGTTTCATCAAATACTCCGTTGTATAGAAGAATGATAATGCCAGCTATGATCATCAGAACACCGAGGGCTGCCAGGTTCCTACTGGATTTTGCTGTGAATTTCATTTTTATTCCCCGAAGTGCTTCTACAATGTTAACTCGAGAAGCTCTTAAAGCTGGAAGAATCCCGGTTACTATGCTTAGAACTACACCTATAATGACTGATAAAACGACTGTTCCCTGAGAAATTACTGGTTGAACACTTAGCTCACCAGTTCCAAACAAGCCTATTAAATACAAAGCTACTGCTTGACCAAAAGCTAACCCTCCAATCAGCCCTAGAATTCCTCCAATTATTCCTTGAAACAAGTTTTCGATAATTATAGACTGGAAAATTCCCCTTCGATTAGCACCTACGGCACGTAAAACCCCTGTTTGAAATTCCCGGTCTTCCACACTCATAAGCTGAATATTAGTGATCAGCAAAACACCAGTTAACGTGATAAGAAAACCCAATGAGGTCAAAATTGTGCTCATTAGTGTGATGAAGAATTCTGCAATATCAATAAAATCCAGTCGAGCGGAAGTGACCTGATAGATTTTTTGGGTTTCGCCTGTTTGGGAATCTACCTCTTCGGGAATTGCATTTTCTAGTAATTCTACTTTATTTTTGAGGTAATCTTCATCTATTTCTCGGACAAAATGGTCTGCTTTGTAGGTCACCAAAAAAGCACTAATTATATCTGTTTCCCGGTTAGGGTCCTGTAAACTAATCCATTTCTGCAAATGCTCTAACTTGAATACCGCTCCTGGATATTGGGAGCCAATTCCTGGACGGTTAGAATCGAAGATACCAACTACTTGCAACTCTACTTTCGAGATCTCAGAGGCAAATTTGATTATGGGTAATCGGGAGGAACCGTTTAGATTTGGTGTCTCGAAGGCAATCTCGGTTACGTTTATGCTGGCTCGGGTTCCATTTAAACTCACAAGTGTCATGAAGGCTTGTCCTCTAAGCGTTCTTCCTGCATAGGGAGTTAAATCAAAAGGTACGGTGTCAAGCGTAACAGGGTCTGTTAAGTTTGCCACAGTGAGGGTGCTGCCATCATCCAATAGGAAACCTAGTATGACTCCAGCGTTGTTGGTGCCTGTGGCTGTTACGTTGACGTAAGTATAGTTTGCCAAATTCAGTTGGGGACAGTTAAGTGTGTAAATCGTTGCCATGCTGGTGAAATCAACCGGTTCAAGTTCAAGAAACAGATTAGACGCGCTGCTGTCGAGAACGTATTCACCAGTTGTGGTGTTTGTATCTATCGTCCATTCAGACAAAGGAACAATTGGCGGTGTGATTGTTGTTGTAAGGTTTGTAAATTCAGTGGTTAAAGTGACTGGCAAAGGCGTGTCTTGATTCAGCCCCAGTTTTTCGGCTTGATCGCTTGATAATAGGATGCTGCTATTGTCGGTTAGGAGAGTGTTGAGGTCAAGTTTGCTTCCTGTCTTCCAATCATAAAAATCACCAAAAGCGTCAGGATAATCTGTAGATATTCCAGCCGCGCTCATCTTGGGGTCAAATTGGCTTTCTATTAATGCTGGGATCTGCGCCGAAAGTTCTGGCATGATTCCAACTGCTTCGGGAGTCAGGTCACTTATTGGTTCTTGGTCTGCTGCCTTGAGGTAGCCTCCGCTGGTGCTGTTTGTGATTTTTAGGTCTACTTCTCCTTCGCTTTGAAGAATGCTTGTTAGAAACGCGTTTTCCAGGGTGTCCGTGGTGATTTGGATGCCTACTAGTAATGTTACGCCTAAGGTTACGGCTAGAATTGCGCTGAGGTTTTTTGTTTTTCTTCTGGACAGCGATCTCCACGCAATCAGGAAACTAGATTTTATTCCCATGATTTCACCAATTCTAACAAGTTTTTGATTTTGAAAACCGAGCCGGCAAACTAGTCTTTGTTTTTTAGTTTATGAGCGATTCTGTTGAGTTTTTCAGAGCAATCTCTTAGGGCGTCAGCTATTTTTTTGGCATCTGTAACTGATAGTTTGTCAAGATTGTGATGTATAGTGGTCAAAGCTTGCAATAGTTTTTGGATGGGTTCCCTTGTTTCATGAAGTTTTTCCTTGTTGGGTCCTATTTGGAAACCTCCGATTAGCATTGGTGCGAGAAACTCCATTTTTTTCATAAAATCTTGACCGAGCGCTATCTGCTTTTCCAAGAACTTGTGTCCTTTCTGGGTGAAACTATAGCGTTTGAAACCCTCTATAGCCTTTGGTAACTCTTTTGTGAAGCCTTTTTTTCGCATCCAAGCTAATAAGGGGTATATTGATCCTGGGCTTGGTTTCCAGTGCCCATTGGTTTGCACCTTTATTTTCTCAGCGATTTCGGCTCCTGACATGGGTTTCTCGCTTAGCATTTTTAGAACTAGGAACCTGAGGAGACCGCGTGGGACACCCATGGTTCTGCCTTTACTACTTATAGTCATCGTGCCACATCCAAAACATCTTCAGTGATATCACTTGCGATATAAAACCTTTACGTATTCCAAGTATATCTTCCAACGCAAAGGGCACGTTGGCACTTAGGTCTTAGAAAGTGATGTGAAATAAGGCGGTACTTTAAACTGTCGACTATCTTAAGCTCAGTTTTTCTCCCGTTACTATGTAAACTATTGCTTCGCCAACGTACGTGGTGTGGTCAGCTATTCTTTCGAGGTACCGCGAAACCAGAAGGTTACACATAACACACTTACTCCTCCCACGCACCGTAGAAAGCTGGTTAAGATACGCAAGGAAAAGCTCATCCACCTCTGTCTCGGTGACAGCCAAACTTTTAGCCAGCTCTGCATCATGCTGCTTCAACGCTGCCACGCTTTTGCCAACCATCTCAGAAACCTTTTCAACCAGCTTCCGCATCAACTCAGAAGAAACTGCGCATTTGTCTATTTTTGCCAGTTTTTGCTGGGTAAAAGATATATCCCAGGCATATCTGCCGTATCTTTCAAAGTCGTATGCTATTTTCATGTAGGAGTTTATGATCCTCAGGTCAGATGCCACTGGCTGATATTTAACTATCAACTCGAAAGCCTTGTTTTCAATTTCAACAGTCATGGTGCCAAGAACGTCGGAAAGTTCACGCACCTCTTCTGTTGGGTCTTTGCCGCGCATGAAGCCGCGAATGGACATGTTTATGGCGTTTTCAGCTACCTCGCCGCTCTTATAGACCATAACAGTTAGCTGCTCCAAACCCACGTCCAAAAGTCTAGTCATACTTTTCACCTAACCAAATTTCCCAGTTATGTATTTTTCTGTTAACTCATTCTTGGGGTTCTCAAAAATCATATCGGTGTCGCCATACTCTATAAGCTGACCCAGATACAGAAAGGCTGTGAAGTCAGAGACACGCGCAGCCTGTTGCATGTTATGCGTGACAATCACCACGGTGTAGTTGCGCTTAAGCGATACAATAAGTTCTTCAATTTTAGCTGTAGCTATAGGGTCAAGGGCTGAACACGGCTCATCCATTAGAATAACTTCAGGCTCCAACGCGATTGCCCGTGCAATACACAGTCGCTGCTGTTGACCTCCCGAAATGCTGGTTCCAGACTTCTTAATGTCGTCTTTTACCTCATCCCACAAGGTTGCCTGTTCGAGGCAGCGCTGTACAATTTCGTCAAGGTTCTTTCCTTTTTTCATTCCTGTCAGTCTTAATCCAGCTGCCACATTATCGTAGATGGACATTGTAGGGAACGGGTTTGGCTTCTGAAAAACCATGCCGACTCTTCTGCGGATTAACACAGGGTCGACATCGCTGTCGTAAATGTCTTTTCCGTCAAGAAGAACTTTTCCAGACATCTTAGCGCTGGGCACCAGTTCGTGCATTCTGTTGAAACATCGAATCAGCGTTGATTTTCCACACCCAGAAGGACCAATGATGGCGGTGACGGAGTTGGCTTTGACCGAGAGACTTATGTCTTTCAAGACGTGTTTGGCTCCAAACCAAGCATTCAAACTTATACTCTGCATTTTCTCGCCTGTCAACACTGGCTTCTCAATGGGAGCTTTCTCAGCTTTGCTGATAGTATTTTTTCTCCTATTCAGTATTCTCATCTACCTAGCCGACCTCTGCTAGCTAATCTAACGCCGATATTAAGGCTTAAAACTATTAAAATCAAAACTAAAGCTGCACCCCACCCTTGAGCTTGAACGGCTGCAGAAGGTTGAAGAGCACTTCTCCAAATCGTTACGGGGAGAGCAGCCATGGGTTCGGTTAGCCCTTGGAAAAAGTGTCGACTACCCAAAACAGTCATTATTAGAGGCGCCGTTTCCCCTGCAATTCTAGCCACTGCAAGAAGAGCACCAGTAATCAAACCTGATTTCCCAGCGGGCAAAACAACCATTAGAATGGTTTTCCACCTCCGCACACCTAACGCCATCGACGCTTCACGAACCGAGTTAGGCACCAGTTTCAGGGATTCTTCAGTAGTTCTAGCAACAATAGGGATAAGCATGAAAGAAAGCGCAATCGCCCCTGCTATAGCGGAGAAACTTCCTATTATGCCGATTACCACTACGACAGAGACAGTTATTCCAATTACTATTGATGGAAACTCTGTCAGCAAATCATTGAACGTCCGCATCCAATCAGCATACCGGTTGTTACCGTACTCTGATAGATAGATGCCCGACATGATGCCAAGCGGCATGCCAATTAGGCTAGTCAGCCCTATCAAGATTAAAGTGCCCTGAATCGCGGGGCCAATCCCGTTTTCGGAGAAAATGAATTGAAAGTTTATTTGCGAAGCGCCTCGTACAATCACTTCAATAAGAATACTCAACAGTGGTATTACGGCGATAATAACGCATATCAAGCTGAGGAACAAGAAAAGCCTGTTCTTGAACTTCCTAAAAGCATAATTATCCATTTACTACACGGCACCTCCCTTAATTTTCAGCACACGCGTCACCATAACGTGCGCTATTATGTTGATGAGAAGACCTAGCAAAAGCAGAGTAAAGCCAACTGCAATAAAAGCAGGTAACTCAAGAGATGCTGGTGATGCCTCTAAATAGCCGTTAGCAATAAGAGACGACATCGTCTGACCAGCATTGAAGAGAGAGGTGGGCATCGCATTAGGACCTATTGCATTTCCTATCACCATGGTAACCGCCATTGTTTCGCCCACGGCTCTGCCCAGTCCTAAAATTACTGCCCCGAAGATTCCCGAGCGCCCGTAGTTTAATACCCAGTGTCTGATTACTTCCCATCTGGTTGCGCCTATACTGTAGGCGCC
>CAZEPB010000017.1:0-34629 GCA_964514055.1 uncultured Candidatus Bathyarchaeia archaeon
AAGGAAGAGGACGACTGTTCAGGAGAAAGGACGGCAAATACCTGATTTACTTGCCAAAAGACTTGGCGGAAGACAGCATGTTCCCATTCAAGGGAGCAGACTCCATATTCGTCAAAGTAAGCTTCAAGCTAAAAGACGACAAGCTCCTAGTCGAAAAATGGGTTGAACCTAAACCAGAAGAATAGAACGATTACACCAAAAAAGTTCTTTCAACATCCATTTTTTTAATGGTGATTTAATAAATAGTTAGCATATTTTACAAATTAGAATGGTGAAAACTTGGCAACTTTGAAATCTATCCTGAAAGAAGTGAAAAAAGAGCTTACGCAAAAAGATAAAGTGCGAGAAAATGCGCAACAAAACATGCGAAAAGCAACAAGCCTTTCCAAACAAGCAATACTGCTTATGCACCAAAAAAAACATGAAGAAGCCAGAAAACTAATTGGCAAAGCACAAGAAATCATATCCAAGCTCCAAGGTTTAGCGAAAGAATACCCAAGCATCATCTACAGCGGCATGTTCAGCGCGGCGCTGCAAGAATACTCCGAAGCCAACATACTTCTCGAGTTAATCCAAAAATCGCGTTTTGTCACGCCAGATGAGGTTAATGCGCCTGCTGTAGACTACGTGTTGGGTTTAGCGGACGTCATAGGCGAATATCGACGCTTGGCTTTGGATGCACTGCGTGAGGGAGACGCTGAAAAAGGCGAACAATGCTTGAAAATTATGGATGAAATCTACATTGAATTAATGGCGATGGATGAGGCTTACATGCTTGTTCCAGGGCTTAGGAGAAAATGCGACATAGCACGGAGAATTATCGAAACCACTCGTGGAGACGTCACTCAGGAAGCGCGGAGAAAGTCACTTGAGAACTATCTAAAACGGTTTGAACGGGCACAGGGAAGAAAGCGACAGCCCCGAAAAGGTTAACCGATGCACCCTACTTTTGCCGCGTTACACAAATTTTCTGTTTCAAAAGCTCGTAAAGCGCAATCTCTTTTATCTCGGAAAATCGTTACTGAAGACCGCTTACCCCAAAAGATCAAGCGTATCGCTGGGGTTGACGTCGCATACATTGGCGAGTTGGCAATAAGTGCCGTGGCAGTCTTGGATTTTGAATCTCTCGAACTTTTAGAGCGGCAAACGGCAACGACCGAAGTGAAGCTACCGTACATCCCTACGTTGCTGTCCTTCAGGGAAATTCCGCCAGCAATTGCCTGCATCAAAAAGCTGAGGATACAGCCTGACGTTTTTCTTGCCGATGGGCAAGGAATCGCGCATCCATATAGATGCGGTTTTGCCAGCCATCTTGGTCTCGCATTGGGAAAACCCACTATTGGAGTGGCAAAAAGCAGATTGACCGGTGAGCCTACCACCATCGCGAGGCAGGTCTTTTTGGTTCAAAAGGACCAAATTATTGGCGCGGTTGTTACGACGAGAGAGAGTGTAAAGCCTGTCTATGTCAGCGTCGGCCATTTAATATCGCTTGAAACAGCTGTGAAAATCGCGAAGCAATGCGTGCGCAACAGTAGAATCCCTGAACCGGTTTTGCAAGCTCATAAGATAGCTTCAGAAGAAAGAAAAAGGGTGCAAGCGAAACACAAAACTTAATTTTACTCATGCGAAAAACTCTGCGGATGGTGTTGAAAGTGGAAATCTCGTTTGAAGAATTTCAAAAACTGGATTTGCGCATAGGAAAAATTACAGAGGCAAACCAGATTCCTAACTCTAGAAACCTCATAAGAATCATGGTGGATTTCGGAACGGAGAAAAGACAGGCGGTCGCAGGGCTTCTGCAGTGGTACAAGCCGCAAGACTTGGTTGGCAAAAAATGCGTTTTCATCCTTAACCTTCAAAAGCGTAAGGTGATGGGCGTGGAGTCGCAGTGCATGATATTGGCGGCTGAAGACGACGACGGCAACGTTGTGGTGCTGCAGCCAGAAAAGGACATCGCGGAAGGCAGCAAAATCCGCTAACCGCAATTTTTAGCGCAGAAACGCGGTGATTTTTCCAGCTTTTGCTTTGGTTCCAACGATGTATTCAACCATTTCTTCGTCCAAGTCAAGCCATTTCGCGATTCCAGTAGCCATGTGGACATCGTTTTTGAAGATGATTCGAAGGTAAGGCAAAACCTCTTTCGAAGCACGAGCAGCTGAGATGTGGCATTTGCGCCTGATTTTGAGACCTATACGCTTTCGAAGCGTCCGTTGAGCCTTGGACCGGGACAGCATCATGATGCGGCTTGGAAATTTGAACGGAATCCACCCGCTAACTTTGGAGTTCTGTCTAGCCATAGCCACGCCCGCCGTCATGTAATCAATCACGTAGCGCATAAGGCTCCAATCCTGAGAAGCACGGATTCTGCCGCGGTAGACATCAGCCATCGCAAGCGCATCCATGGCTTGGGCTAAGTCATGTGGGTCGGTGAGGTGCGCGGGAGCGTTCTCGTAGATCCATTCGAAAAGCATGTCTATGTCCACGTCAGCCATGTCTACTGCTTGTTTCGCGCCATAAGAAGTTCTGCCGTAAATGATCATTTTAAGCACGTTGAAGATTGATTCTTGTCGATCACGGTAGGCGAGCCATGAAACATCATTATACGTTAGATGTTTTTTCCCTTGAGCCAAAGCTTGCAGGTCATTCACCGCGGAGCGAACATCGCCTCCTGACCTTTGGGCAATGAACTTGAGGGCGTTCTCATCGGCTTGAATTCCTTCAAGCTTGCAAATATGCTGTAGGCGCTTGGCTATACTATTTGCAATGGGTTTTTTGAAGTTTATAAGGAGGCAATAGTTGCGGAGAGTCCTGAACCGTGGGTCATACGCGTTGTTGGCAATCAAAACTACTGGGCACCGAGCAGTTTTGACAATGTTGGTGGTCGCTTTGACCCCGCCTTTGTCGGCATTTCCCATCAATCCGTCTAATTCGTCGAGCAAAACGATTCTTTTTCCACCGAACAGCGAGCCGTATTGTGAGGCTAACCCTGCGAAACGGTTTATGGCGTCTTCTGTCCTGTAATCGCTGGCGTTTTTTTCCACAAGCTCCATGTTCAAGTCGTGAGCTAAAGCCTCAACTGTGACCGTTTTTCCGACTCCAGGCGGTCCATATAGAAAAGCTGCCCTTTTTTTGGGTATGCCCTTGTTCCAAGAACCGAGCCAATCACTTAAAGTTTTGATGGCGCTTGGGTTCCCTACGATTTCAGCGGTGGATTTCGGTTTGTGCTTGACGGTCCATGCCGTGTACAAAAAGTGCACCTAACTTGCTTTGTTTATTTCACTGCCTGCTTCAACGAGCCTAGCTAGCAGAGCGCTCAATTGCACCTCCTCGTCTGCGCCCTCGACAAGACGGTAGTCTATGTCGCCTGTGATGTCAGCTAGCTTTATTTTCCAAGGTTCTGGAATCTCTGCTTTGAAAATCGCCGTGTGAATCTGCCGAATTATATCGATGCCCGCTACACCGTACTTCTGAATCATGTCGCGCAGTTGTTTTCTTGCACCCAAAAAGTCGCCGTTGATAGCAGTGGTTAGCATTTTTTGCACGTCGTGAGGGCTGGCTTTGCCTGTTACCGAATAGACCAGTTTAGCGTCTACGGGTTTGTTCATTGACGCCGCGGCTTGCAAAGTGTTTATTGCTCTTCTGAGGTCTCCGCCACAGACTTCAAAGAGTGCCTCTGCACCATCAGGTGATAGTTGGATGTTTTCGCGTTCAGCGATTTTTTTGATGTGGTTGTCGTGTTCTTCTCGTGGCAGAAAAGTGAATCTGAAAGGGGCACATCTGGACTGAATAGGCTCAATTATTTTGCCGCTGTAATTCGCACACATTATAAAACGGCAGGTTTCTGTGTACCGCTCCATTGTGCGACGTAAGGCTTGCTGCGCGTCAGAGGTCATGTTGTCAGCTTCGTCCAAAATCAGGATTTTGAAGGGAATTTCTCCAATAGAGCGAGACCGCGCGAAAGTCTTCACTGTTTCTCTGACAACGTTTATGCCTCGCTCATCGCTGGCGTTTAACTCCATAAGGTGTTCACGGTAACCTTCACCGTAAAGATCGCGAGCCAAACACAAGGCAGCGGTGGTCTTGCCCGTTCCTGGCGGTCCAGCGAATATACAGTGAGGCACGTTTCTGGATCTGACGAAGCTCTTTAAACGTTCTACAATGGTTTTCTGGTCTACCATGTCTTCTAGTCGTTTCGGCCGGTATTTTTCAGCCCACATTTCAAAACTCAAATGGTGGTCCTCCTTTTTGTGTAACATTATAAACAAGGGCTAATAAATGCTGATGTTAATTACCATTTTGTCTTTGAGGGCAATGGTCTTTACCGTAAAAGCGGTTAAACATTCAAGAAGTATATAAGGCGCAAGAAAAATCATTTACCAAAACGCCGTTTTTTTAAATGTTCATTCATTTCATATGATTCCAATTTTTCGCATATAGATAATGGTAAATAGGAATATATATGAAGCATATACATTTAGTTAGAAAATTAAAAGGTGTTAAAATGAATTTTAGAAGACCGAACGCGGATGAGGCAACTGGTACATTCAATCGATCAAGAGATGTCGCGCCCATGTCTGGCATCTGCTCAAGATGCATCGATGGATGTAGAGGCGGTTGCGAAATTTGGTTATCATCATTTAGAGGTCGTGAAGTACTTTACCCTGGACCCTTTGGAGGAATGACCGCTGGCGCAGACAAAAACTACCCAGTGGACTATTCCCATCTGAACATTCAAGGCTATGCCCGAGGCGCAAAAGGACTTCCTGAAGGAGCACAAGCAGGTCCAGATACCGCCCTCTTCCCTAAAGTGGACACTGAAACAGAGTACGGATGGGATAAAAAAGTCAAGTTGCGAGTCCCAATCTTCACGGGCGCATTAGGTTCTACGGAGATAGCTAGGAAGAACTGGGAGCACTTTGCCATAGGCGCGGCTATTGCAGGCATCACGCTTGTTTGCGGCGAAAACGTTTGCGGAATCGACCCCGCGCTCGAGTTAGATAGCAACGGCAAGATCACAAAATCGCCTGAGATGGATCGACGAATAGAAGTTTATAAGAAGTTCTATGAAGGCTATGGAGAACTCCTCGTCCAGATGAACGTAGAAGATACACGATTTGGAGTAGCAGAGTACGTATCATCAAAACATAACCTTGAAACAATCGAATTGAAGTGGGGACAGGGCGCCAAATGCATTGGGGGAGAAATTAAAGTTAAAACTTTGGAAAGAGCTGTAGAGCTCAAAAAGAGAGGCTACGTTGTTTCGCCTGATCCGACATTGCACGAAACCCAAAGGGCATTTGAAAAAGGAGCAATCAAAGAGTTTGAGCGTCACTCACGGTTAGGTTTTGTAACTAAAGAAGCATTCTTGGAAGAGGTTGATCGCCTCCGAGGCTTAGGATTTAAGCGGATTACTATGAAAACTGGCGCTTATTCTGCCGTAGAACTGGCTATGGCGTTACGATACGGCGCTGAAGCAAAGTTAGACCTTCTCACAATTGACGGCGCTCCTGGCGGCACAGGCATGAGTCCCTGGCCAATGATGAACGAATGGGGAATCCCAACGTTCTACCTTCAAGCTCTTACATACAAGTACTGTGAAAAACTCTCGAAAAAAGGCGTGAAGGTCCCTGACATCGCGATTGCAGGTGGTTTTTCAAGCGAAGATGGAGTGTTCAAGGCACTTGCCATGGGCAGTCCTTACGTGAAAGCCGTTTGCATGGGAAGAGGCTTAATGATACCAGGCATGGTGGGAAAGAATATAGGAAACTGGCTAGCCGAAGGCAATTTGCCCACCTCGGTTTCCAAGTACGGCAATAGCGCTAACGAAATCTTTGTTGCCTACGCAGAACTTGAGGAAAAGTTCGGTTCGAAGATGAAAGACATACCTTTAGGTGCTGTGGGCATCTACACTTACTGCCAAAAGTTCAAAGTTGGATTGCAACAGTTGATGGCTGGAAGCAGAAACTTTAGACTCTCAACAATATCCCGTAACGACCTTATGGCATTAACCGAAGAAGCATCAAAAATCTCAGGAATACCCTACGTGATGGACGCTTACAGCGACGAAGCAAACAAAATCTTGGAAGAATAAAAAAAAACATCCCACCCTTTATTTGGTTCTTTCGTGCCCGACGCGCTCACGCCTAGTTATTGTTTGTATTTAGGATAATATCTCAGTTAATTTGCGATAGCTTCTTTTTGTGTGTGCGCAGTACTTCTTTGGTGACCTCCCCAACGTTAGTGCCTGGTTTGACTTGGATGTAAATTATGTTATGTTGCTTCAGGATATCTGATGCACCAACGCCGAGTTCATTAGCAAGCACCACTTCCACACCGTCATCAATTAACATTTTAATTGCGATGGGTCCAGCTCCATGGCGGTAGGATAATGCAGGGTTCTCCAGTACGCTTACGCCGATTATCTTTTCGTCTTCAACATCAACTATAGTGAATGTTTTAGCTCTACCGAAAACATTTGACACAGCGTCCTCTAAGCCGTCCTTTCCATCCGTTGCAACAGCTATTCTATGCTTTACCAAATTTTTCATCTTCCCCTGATTTTTAACTTCCTTAATGAGCTTCGCATTTACGTTTCTTTTGATGCCTCTTCACTTTTCGAGTTTTGCTTTCAATTCTTCGATTCTGGCTTTGATGTCGTCCATTTCTTTTTCAAGGTCTGCTTTCTCTGCCACTAATTCTTTGTGATAGTTTTCCAAGGCTGCAACTTCTTGTTCTGGAGACTGCGGTTGTGTTACTGGCGGGTAAGCAGGTTGAACAACTACGGGTGGCGGGTAAACGTACCAGCCTCTACCGAAACCTCTACCTCTTCCTCTGCCCCAGCCTCTACCAAATCCTCTTCCGTATCCACGTCCTGGATTCATGTATCCGGGAACGGCGTAGCCAGCGCAGTATCCTGCTGCTCTTCCAGTCATGGGTCCAGCGCCCCAGGGTCCTGTTCGGTCTCCTCTTGGCATGTTTTCTTTCACCTCTATTTTGTGTTTATGCACAATTTACATTTATTAGATAATGCACAAAAATATATAAAAGTTACGGAACGACTAATAATACAGCTGATTGAAATGCCGTGGGGAAGAAGACACCGACGAGGAAGAAGAGGAAGATGCCCCAAACCAGTCGCCATACAAACCCCCTCAAAAGTAGAAAGGTTCATTCCACAACCAAGAATACCCGCCAGCCCTATAACAATTGAACCAGCCGAAATAGAAGCCTTAAGATTAGTGGACCTTGAAGGCTTATCTCAAGAACAGGCAGGAACAGAAATGGGCGTTTCAAGAGGCACAGTCTGGAGACTCCTTCAAAGCGGAAGAAAAAAAGTTGCTCAAGCCCTAACTGAAGGACGAGCCCTCACAGTTACCAACGAAGCAGAGTACTCAGCAAAAAAATAGTCCTGCAAGAGCAGGCAGCGCGCCACACCCAACATAAAGTTGACCTGCAGTCTTTAAACAGCGATAAGTCTTGCAGAGCACCAGAGCTAAAAAAGCAATTCTTAATAGCTTAAGGTAGGCACATAGCCTATAAAGGGATGTTTTATGACCCATCACACCGCCCTGACAGTGGCACAGGAACAACTGAAATTAGCCGTGGAAAAACTAGAACTGGACCCTGGGATACACGAAATACTGAGAAAACCCAAACGGTCCCTCATGGTTTCGGTCACCATTAAAATGGATGACGGCACCATAGGCGTCTTCGACGGGATTCGTGTACAACACTGGGACGTTAAAGGACCGTTCAAAGGCGGCATCAGATACCATCCTGACGTAACTATAGACGATGTAACCGCGCTCGCGATGTGGATGACTTGGAAATGCGCCATCGCCGACCTTCCCTACGGCGGAGCCAAAGGCGGAGTATGCTGCAACCCAAAAAAGATGTCACAGGGCGAGTTAGAACGGCTAACCAGAAGATATGTAAGCCTAATTTTTGATTACCTCGGACCCCACAGAGACATACCAGCACCAGACGTCTACACGGACGAGCAGACGATGGCGTGGATAATGGACACGTACAGCCAACTCAGAGGCTACAGCGTTCCCGAAAGCGTCACGGGAAAACCCGTGGAGATAGGAGGTTCCGAAGGCAGAGTCTGCGCAACATCACTGGGCGTTGCGTTCTGCGTAAGAGAAGCAGCTAAGATTTTGAAGTTAAACTTGAAAAACGCCACAGTAGCGGTGCAGGGCTACGGTCACGTCGGATACAACGCCGCCAGCGTAATGCACAGCCTAGGCTGCAAAGTCGTCGCGGTAAGCGATTCGTCAGGCGGCATCTACTGCCCAGACGGCATAATTCCTTCCGCTGTTGGCGCTCACAAGGAAAAAACGGGTTCGGTGATAAACTACAAAAACTGCACTAACATAACCAACGAGGAACTACTGCAGACGAAATGCGACGTCCTCATTCCAGCAGCCTTGCAGAACCAAATAACTAAGAATAACGCGGACAAAATCAGAGCCAAGATAGTGGCGGAAGGCGCAAACGGACCCACAACCCCAGAAGCAGACAAGACACTTCACGAAAAAGGAACATGTCTAATCCCAGACATTCTGGCTAACTCTGGAGGCGTCACGGTAAGCTATTTCGAGTGGGTTCAAAACTTAACAAGGGAACACTGGACACTAGAAGAAGTCAACGAAAAACTGGAAAACAAGATAACCAAAGCGTTCTATGACGTGCATAAGTTATCGAAACAGGAAGAAAGCGACATGAGAACAGCCGCGTTGATGCTTGGAGTAGGAAGAGTTGCCCACGCAATAGGGACGCTAGGTCTCTGGCCATGAGCTCAACACTGCGAATTCCCTAAATTTTCACATTGTTTGGTCTAAACCTTTAAACTGTGCTTCTTATATCTTGTGCACCACATAATTTAGAAGGGAGAGGAAAAGGGCATGGCCATGCCAATCGAGAAAATGGATTTTTGCTTTGAAAATTTACTTGTAAGAATTACTGCTGATAGAAATTATCCTGAAATCAGGCTTGCGGGGTTGTCAGTGGGACCTTTCGAGGAAGGAAACGAATATGAGGTTTACTACTGGCTAGCACAGGAACTTGCCGCGTCAGGAATTGCACATTTCCATGAAGACGATGGCTTAGACGCGACCAAACTTTACAAGATTCAATGGAAAGAACGAGTGCAGATAGCTGGGCAAATATCAGAGCTCACTGAAGACTTCTATCCTAAGCTCCGCCGTTACCTCGCAAGCATTAGAGCAGAGATAGCGAAAAATCCGGAGAAAGCGCAGGAATACGAGAAAGCTAAGCATTTAGCATGGGACATCGTGAATTCCAGATTAAAGAAGATAATTGCTTTGTCTTCAGGTCCAGCTCAAAGCGGACAGATTCAGAAAAAATTTACATGTGAGGAGCGATTCATTTACGAGCAACTCGGCAAGATAATCAACGCGTGGAAAGCGCAGATACTAGACTTTGAAGGAGAAAGATAATCAGAATGGCGAGAGAATTAGCAACAGTAGACCCCCAAGAACGCTTTCTGGAGTTCTTCAAAAAAGGAAAATATCGTCAGAAAATCTCGCAGATGGCTATAACTGGAAGAGAATCAATCACCGTTGATTTTGAAGAACTCTTCGCGTTTGATCAAAGACTCGCGGAAAGACTGCTGGAAAAACCAGACGACTTTCTGCAGCACGCAGACAACGCGGTTTATGCCCAACTCGGAATCGAAGATGCCGAGTACGCTGGAAAAATTGAGAAAGTAATCGTTAGAATTGAAAAGCTATTGGGCAAAGAGCAGTTGCGAAAGCTCGGCTCAAAACAGATGGGAAAACTAGTTATGGTCGAGGGCATCGTCGTCCGAGCCACACCAGTTCGCCCCATGGTAATGAACGCCGCGTTCAGATGCAAACGGTGCGGAACAATAAACCATGTAGAACAAACGGGTCAATTCTTGAGGGCGCCACCTGTATGCCAAAGTCCTGATTGCGGTAGAGAGGGACCATTCGAATTCGTTCAAGATGAGTCCACATTCATAGATTCACAAGACCTACGACTCCAAGAAAAACCCGAAGACCTACCCCCAGGTCAGCTTCCACGCACGTTAAACGTGAAGCTTGTTGGAAGCGAAATAGTTGACCTTGCCAGACCTGGTGATCACGTTTCAATAGTTGGAATAGTTCGTGCGTTCGCACCCTCACGCCCTGGGATAGGAAAACTGCGCGTTTTCATTTTGCATTTAGACGCCAATTCAATAGAAGTCTTGGGCAAAGAGCCAGAGTCAAGACCTCCATCGCCAGAAGAGGAAGAGAAAATTCTTGCGCTCGCAAAAGACCCGAAGGTTCACAGGAAAATAATGGATTCGATAGCGCCCTCAATCTATGGTTACGATCACATCAAGGAGGCTATTATGTATCTTCTTTTTGGAGGTGTGTCAAAAAGCCTTCCAGACATAACCGTGAGGGGTGAAATGAACGCTCTTTTAATCGGAGACCCAGGTACAGCAAAATCACAGCTTTTGCAATACGTTGCTAAAATTGCGCCGCGTGGTTTGTACACTTCAGGACGCGGAACAACAGCTGCTGGTTTAACCGCAGCCGTAATACGCGAAAAAGGAGGCAGCATGAGTCTCGAAGCGGGCGCATTAGTGTTAGCCGACAAGGGAATAGCGTGCATAGACGAAATGGACAAAATGCGCCCCGAAGACCGAGTTGCAATACACGAAGCCATGGAGCAACACACCGTTTCAGTGGCAAAAGGAGGCATCGTCGCCACTTTGAACGCTCGAACAGCACTGCTCGCAGCAGCCAACCCAGCGTTAGGCAGATATGAACCGCATCGAACCGTGGCTGAGAACATATCTCTTCCAGTAACGATTCTGTCTCGATTCGACCTGATTTTCGTTTTGAGAGACGTGCCTAACAAAGAGGCAGATGCAAAAATGTCAAAGCATATACTGGAGATTCACAGACGCGGAGCAAGCCCCGTAGAAGCACAAATAGAAGCGGACCTGATTCGGAAATACGTTAGCTACGCTAAAACAATTAAGCCGCGGCTGAGTAAGGAGGCGCTGAAGCATCTCAGCGAGTTTTACTTGGCGATGCGCTCGGCAAGCGAGGCAGAAGGCTCGCCTGTGGCGATAACCGCACGCCAGCTTGAGTCGCTTGTTCGTATAGCTGAAGCGAGAGCACGAGTAGCCTTGAGAAAAGAGGTTTCAGGTGATGACGCGGAAGCCGCGATAGCGCTTATGAAAAGGTCTTTGGAAGAGGTTGGAATAGACCTGTCTTCGTACAGAGTGGATATTGACCTAATAATGACTGGGAAACCCAAGAGCGTCAGAGACAAGCTACAGGTAATTCTTTCCGTGCTGATCGAGATGGAAAAAGAAACAGGCATGGTCGAAAAGGCAGCGCTCGTAAGCGAGCTAGAGGTGAAGCATAAGATTCCAAGAGCTGAAACTGAACGCATGATCTGGCAGCTACTGCGCGAGGGCACAATCTACGAGCACAGAGAAGGATACCTAAAGAAAACATAGAAAACATGCCTGCTTAGTGATTGCGTTTCCTGACAAAGAACCAGCAGTTCACTAAGCGCTTTAATCTATTTATAAGGGGGCTATAGTCTGCTGTGAGCACAACAGAAGAAACTGCTCAAGATATGTACGTGGTTTTCTTGTCTTCTTCTTTGCGAGTTTCCTCAGCTTGCAAAGCCCTTTGCTCTTCGATCTTCTGTAATCGCGTCACCATCGTTTCCGCCTTCGCGATCTCTTCGTTCAAACCAGCCAAGTCAACGTCGAAATTGAACGCTGTTTTCAGCACTTCTAAAACGCTTCTTGCAGCCGAAGGGTCAGGTAGATAACCGCGAGTTTCTCCCAAAAGGCAAAGCGCGCTGATTTTCTTAAACCGTGCCAGTCCAAGAATTAGGCCTGCAGTGCCGACTATGGGGCTTCCTGAGTTGCTTACGGCTGCGCCTGCGTCTAAAGCTACGTCTAAAAGCTCTTTGGATGTAGCTGCTGCGAAAACGCCGGGTTTGTCTTTTGTTTCCATTCGATAACCCCCGATGGTTACGATGGTCTTTACATCATTTTTCTGAGCGAAATCAAGCATCCGACCGGCAATTTCGTATTGTCCTTCAATGGTTTGAGATTGGCTGTCGCCCGTGAAGAGGATTAAATCGTTTGGTCCGTTATTGTTTTTCCAAAAGTAGAAGGCTCCTCGTAAAAGGCGAACGTTGCCTTTTTTGTTGACGAGTACAAAGTATGGAAAATGAGGAGAGTAAAGGTGTGCAAACTTTTTGGCGTTTAACTTTTTTATCAGATAGCGTATGGCGATTTTACCGACAAGTCCTAAGCCTGGAAGCCCTTCGATTAGAATGGGGTTATTGAGTTCGATTTGTGTGAACTCTTTGATGTAAGTTTCCTTCATTCTGTCACATGCCCCTTTTTCATAGTCATCCTGTACTTGAGGTATTTATCGTCAGGAGAAAACTTCGGCGGATGAGGTATCCGAACGTTTCCACCGCAGTATACGCATGTATCTTTCTTCAAAGTGTATCTTCCACACTTTTCACATTTCCTTAAGAGACAACCCACTATTTCTCCCTTCTAAAAGAACCCTGACCACCAGCTTTAACGACGTTTGTCACAACTCTCTGGGAAATCTTTTGAAAAACTTCCTCTGCGCGCTTGTAGTTTTCCGCCGATACTTCAACGCTGTATTTTGGGGCAGCGATAACATAAAATCGTACGTCTGCGTCTTTTGTTTTTTCTGCTTTTTCGGCTTTAAGGAATGAATCTTTGATTATTTTGACGCCGTTAGGTTTCATGCAGCGAATTTCGAGTACACCTTTAACCTTCACCATCTTCACGCGGATACGTTCTTCCGCAACTTCAGCGAAAACCTTTGCGAGGTTTTCAGAAACGCCGATTTCAGTCAAGACTCCTGAACCTTCCTTGGCGACTTTTTCGAAGCCGCCGTACAACCCATATTTTTCCTCTAGCAGAGCACCTGCTTTAGCGTAAATTTCTTCGTTGGATAAACCGGTTTTCTCTGCAACCTCCCGTAGCAAGGCTTCGGCTTTTCTGTCTTGTTTCCAAGAGCGTATTTTCTCGATTTTTGCTCTTTTGGTAACGCGTCTAAGGGATAAGTCTATGTGGCCTTTTTCATGGTTTACTCGCAGGACTTTTAGCACTGCTTTTTGACCTTCACGGACGAAGTCGCGGATGTTTCTTATCCAGCTGCTGGAGATTTCGGAGACATGAAGTAATCCTCGTTTGTTGTATTCGTCGAGGTTGACGTATGCGCCGTAGGTGGTGACGGATTCTATGGTGGCGATTACTAAGTCTCCAACTTCAGGGTATTCGGGTTTGCGTTCGGTCATTTTTGGGTGTTTTTCTCCTATTCGAAGACTGTTTGTATTTCGCCTTTGATTTTGGCTCTGCCACCAGTTGGTTCGGCGAGGGGTTCGCCGCAGACGTTGCAGGTGACCTTGTTTGTGGCGTTGCTGTAGAGTAGCTGTTCATTTCCGCATTTTAAGCATTTGACGCGTAGAAAGCGACTGCGGGGTTTGGGGATGAGTTTGTTCCATTCCGTCGTGGTTTTTCGCCTCCTTTAGGTGATGGCGATTTTCCTGAGGCGTATGCCGTCTTTTTGATGTATATAATTGCATTTTTTGCATTTGAGGCGCAAGGTTTGTTTTTTGGTGGTTTTGGCGAATTCGCGTTGAAGCGGGTATTTTTGTCCGCCGTAGCCTTGTTTTTCTCGTTTGTGGTGCCGTTCGCCTTTGGCTAAGGCTCTGCGTTTTCCAGCCTTGTAAAGGCTTACCGTGTGAATTTGATGAGTTTTACACTTTGGACAGTACGTGCGGATTTGCTTGGGCACATTCATGCTGCATCACTTTTAGCTTTGCAATACAAAAAACACGCATACTCTTATACTTTTTCCGTTTATTCCACCGTTCTCTAGCGCTCACAGCAGACTATAGCCCCCCTTTATATAGATTCAAGGCGTGAGTGAATTTATGGTTAGTTTCTGGAGAGGAGCATCGTCATTTTTTCTGGTTTGTGTGGAACTGGCTGCTGTGCGTCTTGTTTTATTGATATTTAAAAATAATTGTGGCTTGGGATTAGAGTGTTAGGCGCTGTAGTCTCTTCCCTTTGGTTTTGAGCCACTTTTTGCTTGGGGTATTTGCGGTAGGGGTATCGGCGGCGGAATGTTTAGCGTTCTGGATATGAGGACGGATTCGATGAAGACGACGTTGGATATTGACTGCACGATGAGAGGTGGCGGCGGTTTCTTTTCCTCGTGGTCCTTTATGACTTTCTCGATTTCGCTTTTGTCGCCAGAAACATAGGCGTTTCCTTTCAGGCTTATCTGTGCTATTGAAGGGTTATAGTTTATCGCCAAAACAAACGGGACTTCCAATGACCCATCAGGTTTTTTCTCCATGCCCACGATGTTTATGTTTGTGCCTATTTGGATGGGGGGAATCGGCTTTCTGATGTCCCAGAAGCGTTCTGCCGAGATATTCGTTATGGCAACGTTAACTCTTATCATCTGAATCATCAGAAGAATATCGGGCGCGTAGAATTTAAAACTGCTTATTTTTCAACCTGCTTGTACCGCGTAAAACCGCAATGCCCACAGGTGTATCGGTCTTTGTGGTTAGCCATGAAATATCCCACTCCGCATCTTTCGCAGGTTGGGCGCAATCTTGTAACTTTCTCGCCTTCTATCTTGTACAAAGCGTGAACACCCTTTTCAGTTTTCTTTTTCTTCTCTGGTTTAGGGGCGGTTTTTTGAGGCTTCGCCTCTTCCTTTTTCGGTTCTGCCGCTGGGGATGTTTCGTTCTTGGACATTTTATTCCTCCTCTTCCTTTGGTTCTTCTGGAGGACTATTGCGTTTTATAATGTACTCGGGTTCAACGAGGTTCGCTTGCTCCAGTGTTTCATACGCGGTAGCATTTCCCACGGCAGTGTTCGTTCCTGTCATGGTTTGCATTTTCTTAACAAAAACCATCTCTTCGTTTATCTTCAGTTTGGCGGCTATAGCTTTTTTTACTTCTAACCGCGCAGGTGTTTTTCCTTTCAGGTCTTGTTCTATCCTGAATTCCACTTCTTTTCTTTTTAGAAGGGGATTTTCTTTCGTTGATACTATTTTGACTTCCATCGCGCTATCACTTGTTTAAGGCGTGGAGTTCATACAGTTTACTTCTTATTTAGCTTTTCGAACGGTTTCCATCGTTTTTAGAACCTCAGCTGCTTCAGCCTTTTTCTCAGACGTGACTTTAACGACCACGATACCCATGAAGGGTTGTCCATAAACAACCAAAGACTTTTCCGGCGCATACAAAACGGCGACAAGTACAAGTAAATCTTCCTCCCCGTCCACGATTATGTGAACGTGTTCGTCATTTTCCAAAGCCTTTTTTATCGCTGTGATGGCTTCTTCGGTTATTGTTCCTTGAGGGTTTTTAACGTGAACAACCTTCTTGCCTGCAAACACTCTCGGTTGTATTCTTTTTCTTCTGCGTTTGTTGTCGGTAATCGAAAGTTGAGGGTTAATCTGATGTTCATGAAGATTTCGTGAAACCGTGTCTCCCACGGAGACTATCTTAGGCGGTTTTTCTCGTTTCACCCTGTTTTCCATTTCACCCATTGTTTCGGCAAACGAGCCCCGAATTAACTTGCCAAAAGGTTCTTTAAATTTCACACGAAGCTCTGGAGTAACCCTATAGGTGATAGCCATTTCTCTTTTCAACCTTGAACTGGCACGGTTCTTACCCTAAACGTGCTCATTGCGCGGTTAAACGTTAAGGCTGAAGCTAAGCTTCACCTAACTTTTAACGCGTAACTTCCCTTCTCTTTTATGTTCATGGCTTTTGCGATAGCCGAGTTCTCCGGGTCAAACATTATGACAATGCCGCTGAAGTCTTCGCTTAGGCTTGTTGACCTGCATTTTGGGCATACATTTTCTTTGGTTATAAAATGGCAGTTTGTGCATGCTCTCTGGTTCATTTCAGTCACTCCTTTTTCTCTGCGCTACTTTTTTCTTTTTTGCTCTCCGCTTCTTTCTCCGCTAACGCCTCTTTTGTTTTGGCAGCGTCAGCCTTGAGCCAGTCTAACTTGCCCAGAGAAGGCTGCCGAGCCGTTACACCAATTTTACCCGAGCTTCCAGCCCTACCGAGAGAAACCGCTGTTATCCTGACGCGCACGTCGTCTCCGCTCGAGAGTTTTCTCTTGGTTTCCTTTCCCATCAAGACCCCTTGTTTTTCGTCATAAGACATGTAATCGTCCATGAGCTGAGAAACGTGTAGCAACGCGTCTACTGGACCTATACGTACGAACGCTCCGAAATCCGCGATTTCCACCACGTCGCCCTCCACCACTTCCTGAATGACAGGGTAGAACGTTACCAAAGAAAACGTCACTCTGTGATAAGTGGCGCCGTCACCAGGAATTATCTTTCCTGTGGGGCTCACTTCAACACTGGTCACTGCTATGACGTAGCCCAATTCCTCGTCTACGATTCCCTCATATTTCGTTTTAACTCTGTCGCGACCTACTTTTTCAAGAGGGTTGCCGAAGGTTTCAGGCGGAATGCGGATAGTGTCCTGCAATGTTATGAGCTTAAACATTTAGTTATATCATCCCGTCAATCTCTAGACGCGATTTTTGTCTCACATAAATCACTGGCACACTTATATCTCTTAGCCTCTTCTTAAGTTGCCTATCGTTGGTAAACACGGCAGCTTTCCACTCTTTGGCTATTTTCACTATTACATCATCTGTAAGCACTGAGGCTGGCGCATCAACTTCAACGTACTTGCATTTATCCGCAAGTTTTAAGGCGTAAGAAGCGTTTTTGCGCATTTTAGGTGAGCTTTTTTCTGCGAGCGCCTCTAGTTCCCGTTTGACTGGAGAAAGCAAAATCAACTCAAAGCTCCTGTTCAACAACCGTTTTAAGTCGTTGAAAACGTCAATTTTGAACTGAAGCGGAACAAACAGGGCGTTTGAATCCAGAATCACCTTCAACGTCTCTCTTTGTGCTGGTGCAAATGCCATTTTCGCTGCCCTCTGAAATGCTCTAAAACCGCTGTTCTTTTTTCAATAATTCTATATGGTAAGCTTAAAACTGTTTGTTCTCAAGTCTCCTTTCTGAACATGAAATCTTTCACAAGAATCCCAAGGTAACCACAACCGCTTTCCCATGTTTCCGTCTATGTTACGGTGAAAATACGCATCACTTTTAAATCACGACTGTTTAGAATGGGCAAAGCAATATGGATTTGGTGAAAGACTGGTGTTTCGCGAGAAATCATGTGGCGCAGTTGTGTTTCTTAAAAACGCTGAGGTCAAATATCTTCTGCTGCATTACGAGGCGGGTCACTGGGACTATGTGAAAGGCAACGTTGAACCCAACGAAAGCGAAAAAGACACGGTTATCCGAGAGCTAAAAGAGGAAACTAGCATAGTTGATGCCCAGTTTGTCGAAGGCTTCAGGGAAAAAATAGACTACTTCTACAGAAGGCAAGGCACAACAATACACAAAGAGGTCATATTCTTTCTCATGGAAACCCACACGGAACAAGTGAAGATATCCTTTGAACATGTGGGTTACACCTGGCTCAACTATCAACATGCCATGGAAAAGCTCACTTTCAAAAACGCCAGAGACACGCTGCAAAAAGCACACGCCTTATTGAAAGCTCGGGGGATAATAGACGCCTCTGAGTAAACTCTGGTTATGTAGACTCCTCTAACATTATTCCGTATCCTATGAGCCTCCAACGCGCCGTGATCTTTCTGCTTATGGCGACACGTGAGCTTGGAGGCGCACAGATTGGCCTGTTCAACTTGATTTTGACTATGTTTTTCTTTATTGAAACGACTTTGCCGAGGTCTACCGCGGCACCTACGTGAAGAAGTAATAATTCGTCAGGGTTGATTTTTCCAACTTTCACGAGGTCTTTTGTTCCTACAGCCCGCTCTAAAACGTGTGTTTCTAAGGTTAACTCCGATAATATAGGTGGAAGCAAACCTGTTTTTCCAGCGATGTTTCCGTTTAACCCATCTGCTTTTGAATAAGATGGATCTAGCAGTGTTCCCACGCCGACTAATCCTCCGCACGCAGCCTCTTTTATGCTCTTTTCTCCTGTGTGCAAACTCACTATTTCGCTAATCAGCGGGTTATAGACGGTTTTACCTTCCCTCTCAACGCTTATGCCTGGGCGTATTTCTATTTCATCTCCAACTGTAAACTTGCCCTGAGCGATGGTTCCTCCGACGATGCCGCCTTCCAACTCTTCGATGGAAGTTCCAGGCTTGTTAACGTCAAAGGAACGGATAATGTACATGAGGGGCGGCTTCGTTTCATCCCTTTTCGGCGTAGCTATTATCTCCTCGATAGCGTTGAGAAGCACGTCGATGTTTATTTCGTGCTGTGCTGAAACAGGAATTATCGGCGCGTTTTCTGCGACTGTTCCCTTAACGAACGCCTTGATTTCTTCGTAGCTTTTGCGTGCTCTTTTCTCCTCGACAATATCGATCTTGTTCTGAACAATAATTATGTTCTTGATGCCGATGACTTCTGCCGCTGCCAGGTGCTCTCGCGTCTGCGGTTGAGGGCACGGTTCATCAGCAGCTATAACAAGGATTGCTCCGTCCATTATGGCTGCTCCTGAAAGCATGGTCGCCATTAACGCTTCGTGTCCTGGAGCATCGACAAAGCTTACGGCGCGAACGAAAACGGCTTCTGAGCCGCAACTGGGGCAAACAGGTTTAACCGAATAGTTTTTTGGTGCTTCACATTTGGGACATTTGTAGATTGCCATGTCAGCGTAGCCTAAGCGTATGGTTATGCCTCTTTTCAGTTCTTCGCTGTGCCGTGACGCCCAAACGCCAGTTAAAGCTTGCACCAACGTTGTTTTTCCGTGGTCTACATGCCCTATGGTGCCGATGTTGACTTCTGGCTGTTGAGGAAGGACTCTGTTTTTGCTGCTCATTCTTTTCTTATCCACAAATGTTCATGAATTAGTGAAGGAATAAATGATGGAAGTTAATAAGTCTTAACGCCGAGACTAGCTGCTCGGAAAAGACTATAGCCCCCCTTTAAATAGATTAAAGCGCTTAGTGAACTGCTGGTTCTTTGTCAGGAAACGCAATCACTAAGCGGATTTATTTTTTGCTTTCTCTTTCCTTTAGGCTGCAAGCGCTAGGCTTCTTGGGTAGCCTGTTCTTTTTTGGTTTCAGCAGGCTTTTTCGGTTTTTCGACAATTTTCGTGTTGATCTGAACAATCTCGTCCGTTATGACGTTTCCTCGCACGGTCTTTCGTCTTCGCTGTCCCTTGTCTTGAGGGGTAAATCCAACTCCTCCGCTTAACACAACGTTGCGGCGGACTCCGCCATGAACGTTTGGTCTCATGGGAACGCCGTCTCTGTCTGAACCGCCCATTATCTGCAGTTTGTGCGCGGGCAAATCCACCACAGCGCCCTCTACGACTTCTCCAATTTTTCTTCCGATAAACGGACTTGCGCGTGCTTCTTCAAGCTCAACCGCTTTTGAAGTTCCAGTTTCTGGGTCGGACACTATTACCTTGAACTTAGCCATGTGATGCTTAACTCTCCAGCGGAGTATGAAGTTGAGCAACTCTCTATTAAGGATTTATGAGAAATTCAGCGTCTCGAGTTATTTTTCAGGCAAACTTTTTGCCTTTCAAAATTTTTCACAAAAATTGAGAAAAAAGAATTTGGTTTTTTTATTCTACGTGGACTCTGAATAGGTCGATGTCTTCGCGCATTGTAGGGGTTACCTCCAAGAATTCTCTGATCGCCCGTTCTATGTCTTTTGCTTGGGTCACGTATCTTCCCACGATGATAACGTCGGCGCCTTTTTCCAAAGCTTCTTTCGCCGTTTCTGGCACTATGCCTCCTGCAACACCGATTAAGAACCGCCTGTCATGGAAGGTTTGACGGATTTGTTGTATGAGGTCTAACCCTAAGGTTCTTCCTGTTTCTTGATCTATACCTCTGTGCAGTATGACCATGTCTGGGAACTCTTTTAGTCCTTTGAGTTTTCCCACAGGGTCTTCAACATTCAGCATGTCCACGACACCGTATATCCCGAGCCGTTTTGCTTCATGTACAAACTTGTCAAGTGTTTCGGGCGGCGCTAATCCCGCGGCAACTACAGCGTCTGCCGTGTCTTCGTAGGCTATGTCAACTTCAACTTTTCCCACATCCAAAGTCTTGAGGTCTGCAAGTATAAACGCGTCTTTGGTCACCTCTCTCAGATCACGCATTACTCTCGTTCCGTAACGTTTGATTAACGGCGTCCCAGCTTCTATGATTATTCTGTCGCTTCCAGGGATCTGCGCGATAACCTTCTTTGCACCTTCCAGCGTTGGCGCGTCAAGTGAAATTTGCAGGTAAGGTGGTCTCCATAAACGCGGAACCTTAAAGCCCATTATCGGATGCTTCGCCCGATCCTTGTCATAGAGCATTTTCTCAAGCGACGGATACTTCTTCAAGGCTCTCTTCAACGCCAGCTTTGTTGCTCCATAATTATACTGGTATATTCTGCGGTAGTCGCTTGCTTGCGGATGAATGAACACGCTGCATACAATAACCCAATCATCCACCTTATCCTTCGGAATAACTTCTTCCTCCACAGCGTCTGCGACCGCCTTCGCAACTGCGGCTTGGGCTGGACCGAAAATTTTTCCAGCGTCTTTCATGTTTTTAACGGTTACTTTCGGCACAAGCAACGTGTGCGGCTTGGGCGGAAGGTTAGGTCTTATAACAGCCAACAAAGGAGTGTGACCCGCCGACAGGTTTGATAAGCCGTTAGCAAACGCTTTCCCAACTGGCCCGTCTTTGTCGCCAATCAAAAGGTCCACATGGGCGAGCTCGTTTCCTTCACCTAAAAGAGCTTCACCGATAAGATAAGCTTTTCCGATTTCGACATTTATATTTGGAATAGTTGTCGGAATGTAGTCTGATATCTCCTTGAAATCGACATTAAACTCCTTTAACCATGTGTAGAGTGTATCCCTGTGTATGTTTAGCGCCTTTGCTGTTCCAGATATTGTCGGTTTTGTCGGCATACGTTTTCGCGTAGCTCTTGATTTAACCGATTTCTCGGCGGCTTCTGCCACAATTTTTACAAGTTCTTCTCGTGTTTCAGGTTTTTTAGTGTCTATACCCGACATTAATTGTCGCCTCTGAGGTCCCTGTGTATGCTCTGGTATATAAAAGTGTCGGAAGCATGCACATCTTTTGTTCGATCCGCTCGATAAAGTTCTATTGATTTGTCGGTGGCTGATTCAAAATTTATTTTCTGTGCGGCTGCACGCGCTCTGTTCGTGCTCTTTTTGTGTTGTTCCAAATTTTCTTCGGTAACTCTTTATATTTTAGCGTGCAGTGAGTGTTAGCGTTAGTGTATGCGGGTGATTAAATGTCTTGGACTGATTGGGCATGTTTAAGTTTCGTCTTGTTGGGGTTTGTGCTTTTTCTTTATGGAGCTAACTTCTATGATGCACTTGTCGGTTGGGTTGGTGTTTACTTTTTTTTCGGAGGGATTCTGGTTTTTCTTGTTTTGTACATTTACAGTGAGTTGACGAAAAAAGAGGAAGTTCAGAACTCGTAGAGTCCACTGTATTTTTCCCCAAGATACTTTAAGTAAGGTCCAGCGTCCAGTTCCTTTCCTGTTATCCTCTGCATTAGGTCGGCTGGGTCGTACAGGTCTCCGTGACTGTGAACGCTTTTGACCAGCCATCGCTTTATGTTTTCCAAGTTGCCTTGGGCGATTTGTCGGCGCCAGCCTTGCACATCCTTTGCGAGCGCGGCGATCAGCTGTCCGCTGTAGATGTTGCCTAGGGCGTAGGTTGGGAAGTAGCCGTATAAGCCGCTTGCCCAGTGCGTGTCTTGCATTGCTCCTTCGGAGTCGTTTTCAACGTTCACGCCCAAGTATTCCATGTATTTCTGGTTCCAGATTTCTGGTAGCTCGGCGACCGCGATTTTGTCAGTGAAGAGGTCTTTTTCGATTTGGAAACGTATTATTATGTGTAGGTTGTAGGTTACTTCGTCGGCTTCTATGCGGATTTTTGAGGGCTTGACCTTGTTTATGGCGTGGACGAACGGGTTTAAGCTTACATTGGCAAGGGCGGGCGCGGTGATTTGTTTCAGTTTAGGCAGCCAATGCACCCAGAATTCTCTTGAGCGACCGATTATGTTTTCGTATAGGCGTGATTGGGATTCGTGGATTCCGAAGGAGCATGGTGAGCCAATGGGTTGATATTTCCAGTTTGGGTTTAGGTTTTGCTCGTATAACGCGTGTCCTGTTTCGTGGAGCACAGAGAAGATTGCGCTGGCGTAGTTGTCAGGGTAGTAGTGGGTGGTTACGCGTACGTCGTCGTAGTATCCGCTGGTGAACGGGTGCTCGGTCTCGTCGATTCTTCCACCCGCTGTGGGCGAGATTGTGTCGTAGCCAAGTGTTTGTGCGAGCGTCTGGGCGATTTTGCGTTGTTTTTCCGCGGGCACGTGAATGTTAAGTATTCCAGTGTCGGGTTGGTTTTGGGATGCTTGGATTTTCTCTAGTAACGTTGTGAGCCCTTGTTGGAGCTGATTAAATGTCATCGCGATTGTGTTGGCGGTCATTTTTGGTTCGTAACTGTCTAAAAGCGCGTCGTAGGGCGTGGCTGTTTCCTTAACCTTCATGAGGATTTGCGCTGCATGCTTGTTTAGCGCCACAAGCTTTTCAAGATCAGGCTTGAGCGTGGCAAAGGTTTTTGCCTTTTTGGCTTTTTTCCAAGTGTTCACGGTTATGGCTTGTTGTTTGGCGATTTCGGCGACGAGCTTTTCAGGCAGCGCTGTTTGTTCATCGTAGTTTTTCTTGACGAGGTAGACGTTGCGTTTTTCAACTTCGCCGAGCGTATCGTATTCTTTGCCCGTGAGTATGGCGTTTAAGAGCTTTCCAATTTCTGGTGCCGTGCTCATCTTGTGTTTAATGCGGCTTAAGAGGGCAAGCTGCTGGCTGCGCTGTTCCACAGCTTTGGGCGGCATCATAGTTTCCATGTCCCAGTGAATTATGGCTTCGGCGGATGACAAAACCATTAAGTCTTTGGTTCGAGCCATAATCTTCTTGTAGGCGGAAAGAATGTGGACCATTCTAGTTTACCTTCCGTTTTTCTTAGTGTAACTAAGTTTTATGGGTTAATGTGCTTTCTTTAAATTATACTCCTTTATATATCGAATTCACACCTTCGGAGGTTATCCCGATGTTAAAAACTGAACCTCGGTTGAAACGGTTTTCAAGCGGGTGACACCGTGACTATGTCT
This sequence comes from uncultured Candidatus Bathyarchaeia archaeon, assembly GCA_964514055.1. Lineage (GTDB taxonomy): Archaea > Thermoproteota > Bathyarchaeia > Bathyarchaeales > Bathycorpusculaceae > SG8-32-3. The sequence continues at coordinate 23,303 of CAZEPB010000017.1, forward strand.
CCAACTTTAGTCTTGAATTTCTGGGCTGCGCTGCCTTGGTTTACGGATATTTCTAGAAAACCGTGGCTTCCGATTAAGGCTAAAGATTCGCGGGGTTTAGTTTCGCCGTAGGCTTTGCAAAACTTCAGTTGCAATTTATTACCGGCTAATTCCACATTCACCTTGCCTTTCACACGGTTCTGCGCCACTTCTCTCTGATTTATGTTCGTAATTATGTTCCCGAAACCATCTACGTGCAAGACCTCTCCGAACAGCACACCGTTTTTTAGCGTGACTTTTGCGAACTCTGCCTCTGCGGCTTCGCGAATTTCAGGTCCAAACTTGGCGGGTTTCACTCCATTCAGCAAGTGGGCTGCGGCAGGTGCAAAAATGTCTCTTCCGTGGAATGTGCTGGAGACTTTGGGCAACATGAATCGTGGATTCTTCAGTTCGTGAATGCTTTCTATGCCTTGTTTCTCAGCGGCTAAAACCAAGACGCCGTTGTCTGGCCCGACAAAAAAGCCCTGTTTTGTCTGAATCACGATTGGATGCCTTCGTGTGCCAACGCCTGGGTCGACAACCGCCACGTGAACTGAACCGTCTGGAAAGTATGGTGCAGCAGAAGCCAGCACGTAAGCACCCATTCGCATATTGAACTTTGTTATCTCATGAGTTACGTCAACTATTACGGCGTTTGGGCATATGCTTAAAATTGCAGCTTTCATTTCCGCCGCGTAAGGGTCTTTCAACCCAAAATCCGTCGTCAAGGTCACAATCTTGGCGTGTACTCTCTTAACCTCCGTGCACGAAGGGAATAAGCACCACTTCGTCGCCGTCCTTCAATTTCGTCTCTAACCCGTCTAAGACGCTGATTTCCCTGCCGTTTACAAGTACCAAAGTGTTTGGTCTCGAGTCCTCAAACTGCTGGTCTATAAGGCTTCGCTTGAGCTCAGGCAGTTCCTTAATTATCTCGTCCATCAGCTCTCTTATGGCGACACGGCTTTTACAGCTCAAGGCAAGTTCTCCAGTGCCTGAAACATGACGCAAAGCACCGACAAACTTCACGCTTAATACCATCCTTCGCATCCAGCCTATGTTACAAACTGTAACGATCTAAGGCTAATAAACAGTTTCTTGATTTCTTTTTTTCGAGACGCGAACACCACTAAAAACATAAAGGAAGATCAAAAAGCGAAGCCGACAGCAAAGTGAGAGTTAATTTAATTTTCAAAGCTTTCTTCAGTCAAAGTCTCCACGATGTCTGTGGCTATCTGGACCAGCGTGTCAGCCTGTTGCATCATTGCTTCGCCGTTTACCTCATCCAGTTGCGTCAGCTGCTGAACGATGCCTTCGATTTCCATGAGAAAACGTAAAACTGAGTCGTTTGTGGGCTTGCCTTTTCCCACTTCTTCGCGTATGAGAACCTCTATGAAAGCGGGTTCGCCCAAGCTATAGTATATCGCGTTTCTGGCTTTCCTGATTGACTCCAACACCAGACTTGGAGCCATGTAGGGCACCTTTCTCGCCGCTTCCAACTCTGCCTTTGCCTCACGCAGGTACCTCAACGCCCATCCTCTTCTGTATCCATCCATCATAAGGGTTTCCTCATCCAATTATGCCTAAGCTACGATCTCCTCTTCAACATTTTCGCTCGCCGAATCTGTTTGCGTTAAAGAAATGGTGTGTGTTATGTATCCAGCAACCTGATTTCTCACTTTAGTGGTCGCACCCTTCGTGAGATCGTCAACAGCATGTTTGTTGTCGTCAAAATTGCTGGAGAATTTATCTGGAAAACGTTCCATAAGTTCATTGGCTAACCGTTTGATGTGTTCCGTCTTAACTTTTCCCAAGTACACGTTTTCCTCCGATTTTTATCGGCTTTTCATCCTCCACTGCTTTAAAGTGGAAAAGCAATCTTCAATAGAAGGAGAGGCTTAATTTAAGTTTACGCCTTGTGTATTCGGTTAACCTTCTCAGAAAGCTGAGGCGTACTTTTTGCGTTATTAAATATATAAAGGAGGAAAACAGAAAAGTCAGCAAGTGAAGGGTGAAAATTTTGCCTGTTCCTAAAGTAAAGAAAGGCAAGTGGTCTAAAGAGCGAGAAAGAACTAAATCTGGAAGATGGAGAAAAAAGCGGTCTGATGCGGATCAGCCGAAGAAGCCTAAACGTTCAACTCGTAAGTACGTTTTAGCCATAGCCATTATCGGGGCGATAGTTATAGTGGTTGTAGTGCTTTACTTCCTTTTCCCAGGGCTGTTTGACTGGATCAAATTCTAAACTCTCAACTGCGGCTAATTCAGCTTTATACCGAAGAAGTTCTCGAAGTTTTTAGCTATTTGGTCGGCAACATCAACAACAGCCATATTTTTGACCTCGGCCACAGCCTCAACCACGGTACGTATAAACGCAGGTCTCGTCAACTTGCCTTTAAAAGGAGGCTTGTAGTAAGTCACTGGTCCATCGGTTTCAGTTAACAAGTTTGTCAGCGGCACTTTTTTCACTACGTGGCGTATGCCATTGGAGTAGGCTACTGGTGGTCCTTCGGTGATGAAGTATCCGTGTTCCACGGCTTTATACAATGCGCCCATGGGGTGGCTGAACCAGTGCAGCAGAACCCGCTTAAGATTGTAGGATGGAAGCATGTCCACAATTTGGGCTGTGGTTCCGCGCGAGTGAATTATGACTGGGAGGTCAAGCTTTTCAGCTGAGCGTAGCATCTTGTCGAAAACCATCAGTTGCTGTTCCCATACGGTCTCGTACTTGTAGTCCAGCCCAATTTCGCCTATGGCTGCGACAGCCTTTTTCTGGTGTTGCTTATAAATCAGGTCCAGTGTTTCTTCAAGCTCATGTTCTTTCAACACATTCACGTTCCAGGGGTGAACGCCCAAGGCAGGATAAACCGTGTCAGGGTATTTTTCAGCTAGTTTGAGGCTGCCGATGCTTGTTTCAAGGTCCATGGAGTTCGAAACCAACGCCACAACGTTGGCGTTTTTAGCTTCCGCCACAAGCTCATCTACACAATCAGCGTATTCTGCGTCGGAAAGGTGAACGTGCGCATCAACCAACTTCATTTTGGGTCCTTAGCCGCCATTATCAGCTAAGGCGTTTTTATAATTTTCTTCTTTATGTGAATACTTTCGATGGTAAACGGTAATTTAAAGAAGTACAAGACAAAAAAGGTTAAATACAGCTTTAAAAAGAAAAAGAAGCGACGGAGAAGTCTTTATGACTGATTTAGAATTAGCTGTAGCTCCCATGCACAGGTTGTGCAAGAAGGCGGGAGCGGACAGAGTAAGTGAAGCCGCAGCGAAAGAACTGGCGAAGGCATTAGAAGAAATCGGCGTAAAAATTGCAAAAGAAGCATTGGATTTTGCCATGCACGCTGGACGCAAGACCATCAAAGCTGAAGACATAGAGATAGCCGCTAAAAAAGTCATGGGAAAATAAATTCCCTCTTTCTTTTTTGTTTCCGTTTGTAGAACTAGCGCTCGGAAAAGACTATAGCCCCCTTATATATAGGTTGAAACGTTTAGTGAACTGTTGCTTCTATCTGTTCCAAAAGAAATTGAAGGGATTGCTGGGGCTCTGGACAACCGAAATATAGGAGAAAAGAGAAATGAAAATTCCGACGGCTGCTACCCCATCGTGAATTTGAAGCCAGAGCCCTCTCAGCCCCGTTTCTCCCCTTAAGCCCATGCAAACTGTGACCCCGAAAAAAAATGGGGGAAGATAGTTTTGTTTTCTGTTGGTTGGCTATCGCTTTCTGAGCATCAGAATGATGACTAAGCCGATTATGACTATGGCTATGATTGCTGTGATTCCCGTACCTAAGACGTACGTGTCCGTCATCGGTGCCGGCGGCTCTGTCGGTCCTGGAGTAGCCTCGGGAGCTTCCATCACGGTGAAAGAAGTCTCAGCTTGGGAAGGCCAGTAGCCGTTAGTTCCTTCGAAAGTAGCCCACACCTTGAAATCACCTGGAATCTCAGGAACCCATGTGTAAGTGAAGAATCCGTTAGCATCAGTCGTTGCCGTGCCTATTACTCTGCAGTTGTCGTTCGAGTCAAGAACGCTTAACGTGACGTCAACGCCTACCACATCAGATGGACGTGGCCTCTGCATGTAGACGTACTCCATCCAGTCGCTCATGCTATCGTCAGAAACTGCCGGAACACCATACGGGAACCGAGCAGCCTGCTCATCCTGTGTTGTACCCGCAGCTATGTCAATTACCGTACCTTTAATCACAACAGGCGTATCAAACGCCGCTGCAGTGTCAGGCGCCGAAACCGTAGTAGCGCTGGGTCCTCTGCCAACAACGTAAATCTGGTTGTCGTAGCCGTTCATGAAGGTCGTGAAGCCGTCTGCGATAGCCTGAGTCCAACTTGAACCGTAGTCTGAAAGCGTCCAAAGCTCCGTTCCGTCAGTAGCGTTAACAGCTCGCGTTCTTGCACCCTTGTAAATCGGCGTGTTAACAGTGTGCTCAATAACCGACGTGTAAACTACTCCGTTGCCAATAGCCTCGATCATAGTTGGATAACGACCGTAAGCCATTTGAGCACCAGCGCTAGTGCTGTTGCCCTCGCCGCCGTTACCATAAGTCCACACTAAGTCTCCAGTCGCAGCTTCATAACAGTACACTATTCCTGCGTGTCCACTGAAGTAGAAGTTACCGTCAGCAAAGAAAACGAGCGATGAACCGCCGAAATCGTTGCCGTAGTAGTCAAACGCTGTTGAACCTCCACTTGGACCCCACATTTTCTCGCCTGTTCTCAAGTTGTAACCTACCCACTGCATAGTTTCCTTATGGCTCTCAACGAATACACCAGTTTCAGGGTCAGCTCCGGACACAAAGACAGTGATGCCGCCTGCTGGCGCATTAAATGTCTTACGCCAAAGCACCGAACCCAGTGAACCCTTAGATTTGTCGAGATTGACAGCAAAGTACGTGTAGGGATCGCTGCTTATTGGTCTACCAAATGTGGAAGGCGAATCGCCTGTAGGCAGAGTGCCATTGTAGCAAAGCATTATATCTTCACTGTAAGCTGCAACCACCGTGAAATCGAGTGACATCCCAAATGGTCCCGCCGCCACCATAGTGTTAGCCCATGGTACCGAAACGTTCCAGTCATAACGGTCTGGTGTGCTTGCGTCGACTTCGGCTGGAATTTGACCAGTTGCCATCCTGCCAGTATTCGCTAGTTTGGACGAGTTCCACTGTAGCAAACGGTAGTCGGGATTCGTGCTGTTGCCTGCGTTTGCAAAGACGTACTGCAAGTATTCTCCTTGTGGACCCATTGCTTTTGCGCCTGAGGGAACGTTAGTTGCGTTGAACAGCCAGTTTCCTGTGTCTGCATCATATCCCATCCACGTACCAGAGGGTACTGGGCTTCCCCGACCTGCAGCTGCAACTAAAATTGGTTGCATTACTCCGTGGTAGTCCACGGTCTGATAAGAGTAGATGTAGCCGAATGTCGGGGTAGGTACATCAGTCCGCGACCAAAGAAGTTCTCCTGCACGCAAGTCAACGCAGATAGTTGGACCACTCTGGGCACCCCAAGCACCTAGTGGTTCCTTGTAGAATAGTTTTCCAGCCATGATTATCGGATTGCCCCACCTCATAGAGTATGCAGTGCCTTCGAAGTATGTGTCTCCCGAAGTGAGTAGATCTTCACCTCCGACGACTCCTCCAGTCTGAAGCGGTCTAGTCCACATGACGTGAGCAGTTTGAGAGCCCACCGCACCAGAAATTGCAACGTTGGTTGCGAAGTTAAAGGATCTGAACTCTGGAGAGCCTGTGCCAAGCCAGTTTGAGGAAATGCTCCACCAGTCAGTGTTTTCACCGTAGATTGGTCGCGTCCAGTATTCAGCGGGAAGCGGATAGCCATATATGGTAATTATCGGTTCTTCCTGCACAGTAAGTGTTGTCGTTGCGCTGCTAGCTAAATAAGTGTCGTTCTGGTAGTTATCATCCCAAGTGTACACTTGTTCAGGAAACTCAAACAAGAAGGTGTATTCGCCGACTTTGTTAGGAGTGTAGCCAGTGTACTGTGATGACGTAGTGTCCCAGACGATATCCCAAGTTTTTATTTCTGTGTCGCCGTCAGGGTCTGTAATAGTGAGCTTGTAGTCGTGGAATCGGATGTCATTGTTGTATGCTGCTGCTCCTCTTCCGCCTGGTGTTTTGTCAACCCACATTATAACGTCTACTTCCTGACCGACGCCAACAGGGTTAGGTGCAACATTGATGAAGGCAAAAGTTGTGATGTCTATTGGAGGGTCACGCGCGTTAGCTGCTGGCATAGCAACTATAGAAACAGCCATAGCAAATATCAGAAATAAAGCGATCGCGATAGCTTTAGCAATTTTCATTTTTTCTTCTCCTTTTTTTGTGATGGGGCACTATTGTGAGAAGAGTGTTTAAAAACTGGCTAGTACGCTCTGTACTGTCAGAAAAGCTTAAATGCAATACGAGGAAGGGTACAGCTACAACCCAAATAAACTGAAAGGTGACAAATGAATAACCAAGACATCGGAGTCAACATATTCACTCAGTTAGGCTTAACCATTCGTCAGGCTGAGGTATATCTAGCAATAGTCAAATTAGGACAACCCACAGCAAAGTCAATCGCTCAAACCCTGCAAATAGCCCGAGCAGAAGTTTACCGCGCAACACCTGAACTCCAAAGGCTCGGTCTAATTAAAAAAATTATAACCAAGCCATTTTCCTTCCAAGCCACCCCACTATCTGAAGGACTCTCAATTTTGGTAGAACTAAACGCCGAAAAACACAAGGAAATCCGAAACGAAGCGAAACAATTTCTCCGAAACTTCAAAAATCACTACCTGGAAAAACCAAACCAAGAAAACGCATACTACTTAACATTGGGATTAAAACCTGTAGGCCGCCAATATTTAAGAGACCTATCAAAAGTCCAAAAGACCAAAGATTGCATTTTAGAGTGGAGAACCGTTCTAGCTCTGATTAATAGAGACTTTGGATATATCAAGGAAGCCTTAGAAAGAGGCGTAAAAATGCGTTACATTACAAATATACCTAAAGGCACGAAAGCGCCACAAATCATCCAGAACTTAATGAAAACGGGTTCCTTTGAAGTGAAATCCGCTTCGACGACTCAAAAGGCAAGCATAGACATATTTGACAAAAAACTTGTCCACTTTGTTACCTTACCAAACTGTAATCCGAAGGAAATTAAAGTTTTACGATCAGACTGCTTTGCAATGGCAACTTTGATACAAGACTATTTTGAACTGAAATGGCAGTCAGCAACGACACCGTCTTGGCACCAAAAACAAAACTGAAGCAGAAATTTAAGAGGATTTCTAGGCTGCGGCGTATAAAAGTTAGCATCTATGAATACTAACCTCAAATTAAGCCTTTGCAGAAGAGTCCCATAGGAACTGGAAGTATTCACGTGCGAAACCAACCAAGCCCACATGGTTGCTCCATATGACCAAGCTAGGTTTATCTTCGCCTAAGAAGAGCATGGCTTCTTTGCCATCTGCTATGACGCCGCCGCCGAACATGTGGTCTCTGACGCGCAACTCGCTTACACAGGGAATTTTCTTGAGGAAAAACCATTCTTCCGCTTTCCCCGCTACCATGAGTTTAACGTTTACCGTTTTTTTTAAGCCGCTCATTGAAGGGTCTGCCGAGGCGAGTATGGACCTAGCGAATTCTGGAGCGGCAATCATTATCTCTTTTGTGGCTTTCGTGAGAACCTCTTCTAGCTTGGTTAAAACCGCTTGCTGTCCGCGCAATATCAGCATATCTGGACGCTCCACTAGTTCTCGCTTCTCATACAAGGGCTGCAGTTCCTCAGCAACAGTGCTCTCCCAGCTTTGGTATTTGTCTTCCAACCTAAGTTTCGTGGACGCCATAGCTTCAACCGGTGGAACTGGATAATATTTGAACGGGCGACTTTCTGAGCTTTTAACCCAGCCTTTTTGCTTGAGCGAGTTTAAGACCTCGTAAATTTTCGAGTAGGGAACAGATGCCTCTCGGCTTATTTCCATAGCCGTCATCTGCCCGCCTTCCAACAGCACGACGTAAGCGTCAATCTCGTAGGCGTTCAAGCCCATCTCCCGCAGAGTATCGCGAGTGTTTTCGCTGATTGACATCCTGATTCCCCTCAATCACCTTAGGAAACGTTTGGAAACATTTATGACTATTTTCGCTCTTAAGCCCTTCTGAAAACTCAGTACTGAAAAGCGTAGTGAAGAACATGAACGAAATTAAGAGCACTAAGAGTATTTGCCCAGAGTGCTTGAAAGTTTTAGACGCCTCGATTTTTGAGGATGAAGGCAAGGTTTACATCAAAAAAGAGTGCCCTGAACACGGTTCTTTTCAAGAGTTATACTGGTCGGATTATGACCAATACGTGCGCGCTGAAAAACTCAGGTACGACGGCGACGGACTGACCAATCCGCGCACAGAAACGGTTAACGGCTGCCCATACGACTGCGGCATATGCCCAGAACACAAGTCCCACACGGCTCTCGCAATAATCGATATAACAAACAGGTGCAACCTCACATGTCCAATCTGCTTCGCGAACGCCGCCGCAGCAGGCTACGTGTACGAGCCCACTAAGGAACAGGTCACAGGAATGCTAGAGAACCTGCGCGCCAATGACCCCGTGCCAGCCACGGCGCTTCAGTTCAGCGGCGGAGAACCAACAATCCGCAATGACCTGTTCGACTTTGTTCGAAAAGCAAAGGAACTTGGCTTCCGCCACGTGGAAATAAATACGAACGGACTTCGACTCGCACAGAGCGTTGATTACTGCAGAGAACTGAAAGAGGCGGGAGTAAGCACAGTATACTTGCAATTTGACGGCTTAACACCTGAAGTTTACAAGTTCATCCGCGGCGTCAACCTTCTCGACACGAAGATGAAGGCTATCGAAAACTGCCGCCAAGCAGGAATGCACAGCCTAGTCTTGGTGGTCACATTAGTAAAAGGCGTTAACGACAGCCAACTCGGCGACATCATAAACTTCGCGGTTGAAAACTTCGACGTGATAAGATGCATAAACATTCAACCCGTCTCCCTTTGCGGACGCCTTCCACAAAAAGAACGCGACCGAATGCGCATCACAATCCCTGATTTCATGCGCCTAGTCGAAGAACAAACCGAAGGCAAAATCAAAGTTTCAGACTTCTATCCCGTGCCCACCGTGGTGCCAATTTCAAAAGCCATAAGCGCCATGCAAGACAAGCGGCATGTGGAGTTTACGGCGCACCCGCACTGCGGCATGGCTACGTACCTCTTCGTAGAAGACGGCAAAATCACACCAATTACCCGTTACGCAAACGCAGACAAGTTTGTTGGGACCATGAATAAGGTTTACGAAGACGCCTCGAAAGGAAGCAAGAAAAAAGCCAAACTTCGCCTGGTTGGAGCGGCGAGGCATGTGAAATTCAGTTTTCTGAGAAAATACCTCTTAAGAGTATTGACGGAAGGAAGCTACAAGTCCTTGGGCGACCTGCAAAGAAAATCCATTCTGCTTTCATCCATGCACTTCATGGACCCATACAACTTCGACCTAGAACGCGTACAGCGCTGCGTGATCCACTACGCCGTGCCAGATGGGCGCATCATACCATTCTGCACAATGAACTCCATTCACAGACCTGAGGTCGAAAGAAAACTTGGAGTCCCAATCAAAGAGTGGAAGAACAGGCATAAAGTTGAAATAACCCAGCCTTTATAGTTCAGCAACCGTCTAATAACAGAAGTGAAAGAAATGGGTGGAAAAAAGAAACTCGGCCTCAAGCAAATGGAGCGCATGCAACAAAAAAGAGACGAAGAAGACAAAGCGAAAGGAAAGAAAAAAGAAAAAGCCGCACCACCAAAAGAAAGAAAAACAATAGGGGTAGTCCCTCCAGACGCGAAAAACGGGAAGATAGTTAACGAAGTAAAAAAGATGAACGTTTTGACCCCTTACGCCGTGGCTTCGCGATTCAACGTACGAATAAGCGCAGCCAAAGATTTCTTGGAGCAACTGGAACAAAACGGCGCAGTGCAACTGGTCTCAGGAAGCCACAAAATAAAGATATACAAACCCGTTTCTGCTTAATTCGCTGCGTCAACGTCAAAACTTTTTCAATTTTTCACCGCCAAAAACGGGAGTAATAAACTTGGAATTTCCAGAAAGAGTTTACACGGAGAAAGAGGTTAAAAAAGCCAGAGAACTTACAGAAAAAGGCTACAAACATACTTTAACAGTGGAAGGAAGCCCGAACTTCAAACAAAAAGTTAACCAAGCTCTCGAACTGACAAAAACAGCGGGTTACTACGAGTTTTTGAGGACCTACATCAGGCAGATAACAGAAATCGACGGCTTAACACAACTTCGCGAAACAGAAGCGGGGATTTGGGCGAACGAGTTTGCGGTTGAAAATCCTGTTGACGCCGCTAGCCTCCTCATTCAAAAAGCTAATCACATGAAGGAATATCTCGAAGGCAAACTTTACTACGGAGGAAACGCGGAGAAGCGTTCAGTTGAAAAACGCATACACTTCTTGGAAGTCTTAAAGAGCAAGAGCCAAGATAAAAAAGTGAAAGAAGAATGCGCACGCCTTCTGCAGATGTGGGAAGGCAGCGCGCTAGCCTACTAGCTTAGCAACTCAACCTTAATCGTAGCGCCACTTTTAACCTGCTTAAACAGGTCCAGATTCTTCGTAACTTTCCCCAAAATGTTCACTGAACTATAAGGTTGCGATTCACCAAAAAACACGCATAAAGCACTTCCCATAGGCCAAAAAGCGATGGTTCCAGCTTCCACGGTAGGTTTAGCTTTTTCTTCACCAATTTTAACGGGAATTTCGAAGTAAACTTCTTCTTTCCATAAAGCGGCTCTGCCTTCAACAGGAAGTTTCCGAACAATGGTGTCAACTGTTCTGGGCGCCAAAAACCTTACGAGCTCCCCTTCCGCTTCACCTAAGCCCTCTATCAAGAACTTTATCTTAACTCGTGAAATATCTTCCTCATCAGCCATAATGTTTCACGTTCCCCTTGAGAAAATCATCCAACACTTCTTCGAGACAGACTGTCCTAGTACTTGAAGATAATATTTAACTCTTACAGTCGGTTTATTCTCACTTCCGTCACTGAAAACCACAAAAAGCGGTTACAAAAGCTGCAACAACGTCTTGCCGATGTAGTCCACCTGCGCTTCCGTGACGCCTGGATGGATGGGCAAAGAGAGAACCTGCTTTGCCGCTTTCTCTGTCTCGGGCAGTTTGCTCTCACCGAAACTTTCCGAGTAATACGGCATCGTGTGCACGGGATGTACGTAGTACGCCGCGGCGCCTATGCCCTTCT
>CAZEPB010000018.1:0-28964 GCA_964514055.1 uncultured Candidatus Bathyarchaeia archaeon
AATCTCCTTTCAACCACATTTCTCTTAGCATGCTTAGGATTTCTTTTTTCTCGCGTTTTCCGCATTTTGGACAATCGTCAGGATCGCCCATATGGCTGCACCAAGTCTACTGAAAGGATTATGGGGGCTCTGGCTAATAATTTTTTGCTGGTTTATCGTGGCGCAAGGGCTAATTTATAATAGTAACTTTGAGGCTAATACATTATACAGGGATTAACTAGTGAAATTGAAACCAGGCGAAGAGTTGATTATTACCGAGGGAAAGACCGGGTGGGGAACAACTTTAGCCTTAACAAGCAAACGCCTGTTGATGTTAGACAAGGAAAAGATAATTGGCGAAACGCCAATCGAGGACATTTCTGAAGCTTACGCCGAAACGCAGCCTCTCGCTAATATTACTCAGTTAAAAATCAAACTAAAAGACGGAAAAGAAATGACGGTGATATTCAGAAGCAGCGCCAACGGTCGCCTATACGGCGGCTCCACCTCCTCAAACATAGACATAATAGACCTAACAAACAGATACGCCGATGCGATCAATCGAGCCGTAAGTGAAAAACTGTCAGCTGCAGAAGTATAGCCAAAACCCTTTTGCGTGTGGTGGATGGGACGGAGGACAGTATTGGCTAAGCATTATGCAGGAAAAGGGCTGCAAAGGTTGAAAAAGATTTATGATAAGGCAGATTTGAAAGTGCTATAGTGGCTGGTGAGAAGCACTAGGATGCGGCTGCAGCGGCAGCTTCAACCGATGAAGGTTGATTCTTGCCTTTTTCTCTTTCAAATAGCAGGTAATGGTTGGCGTCTCCGCCTATGCCATATTGAACGCAAGAAAATGTGTGAAGGTCCCAGCCTTTCTTTTGCCATTCCTCAATTGTTTTAGCTACATCATTATGGTGTCCAACTTTGACGCAATTCCATTCTTTCAACCTAACCACCACCTCCTTTACCCAGCAATATACTAATTTCCAAACTAATTACTTTTTGAGCTCGTTTTTCTTTTCTTCTTTTTCCTTTGTTTTAACGCTGCGATTACTCCGTTTAAAGCCATTTTCCATTTGCCTCCTTTTGAATTTTTCTTGGATAGATTTCAAATGCGATTTGACCTCACCCGCTATCAGATAACATTCCAAATTAATTGAAGTAGTCCCGATAATGTATGTCCTGTTGATGCCCAAAACAAGGACTTCGTTTTAAAAGCTCACCATCCAAAGAAAACGCCAAGCATAAGTGCACCAGATACCAAAACATACGGCTGGAAATTTTGTGAAAGTGAACCTGGGGCAAAATGCCATATTGAAAACCAAATAGCCGGCCAAACAAAACCAAATAATTTGTTATCAGGAAACAAGATTGGGTAAACTCCCCGCCAGAGAATTTCCTCGAAGACTCCATTTCCGATTGACATTCCAATCCAGATAATTAATCCGATCAGATCTCTTTCAGATGTATTCATAAAGACGCCGCCAATTGAAGTCATGAACACTGGGAAAAGAAATACTGCAATATAGAAGGGGTTAATTTTGATTAACTTGTATCTTTCAATAATCTTATTTGAGCCAGCCAATAGCAATGGAATTAATACGCAAAATATTGGCCAATAAACTGCGAATCCAGCGTACCAGCCCAAATCGTTTCCAAGAATTTTGGCAAATCCTTGGTAGACACCAAACATGACTGATGTAAGAACTGGACATAGAATAATAGCGATTTTCTGATTTTTGGTGAACACGGGTTCAGACGGGCTTATGCTTTTCTTTTTTTATTTTACAGAAAGGTAGTGTGTTGTTTTGAGCGTGATATTGTTTGCATTCCTTATGTTTTCCGTGTCTAGGGCATTGTTCTTTCGGACAAGGACATTTAAACCATGTAAATTTCATTCTCTTACCTTCTAAGCACTCGTACAGCGATTAAAGAGGTAATTATTGCCGCAACAATTGAAATCACAGTGCCGAAAGGTGTAAATGAACAGTGAGCTTTGTAGCCTAAATAGCAGATTTTGCTAGCAGTTGAGTCTGGTATAACTGTCATAACGGCTGAAGAAATCCAAGCAATTATCATTACAGCAAATATGAGAGTAACTATCATTTTTTTCAATTTCATTTTAAATCCTCCTTTTTCTTGTGCTGGACCAGTTTCTTCATGTCTTCATGGTTCAAGTCAATTCTGAGCGTTCCGTTGCTTCCTTTGATCTCAAGAAGAGCGCCTTCGACGAAGTTTAGTTCTATCAGTTCGCCAAGAAATCCCTCAATCAACGTCTTGTTTCTGTCGTCATCCAAAGCTACAAGTCTGACATGATCCTTTGAGGAAAGTTCAACAGAGAAAGAATGTTCAGCCATTTTTCGGTTCAATTCAATCAGCTTCCTTGTACTTTTGTTATGATGAAATCGTAGAAAAAATGTCCTAAAGAGAAAAACTGAAATTTCAATAACAATAATTAGATTTCATTACTCCTGTTGGTAAACGTTATGATGCAAAAATTCTGCAATCTACTATTCGAGTTATCACATGAAGACAGGTTACGAATTTTCTTCCTGCTTCAAGAGAACGTTATGAAACTCACTCATTTATCTGAGAAACTTGATCTTAAAGTTCAGGAGACATCAAGACATCTTTCAAGACTCAGCGACGCGAAGCTAATTTCGAAAGATGTTGAAGGCTATTATCATCTTACCCCATACGGAGAGCACGTCATAAAACTGCTACCGGGATTTGAGTTCTTATGCAAACGCAGAAACTACTTTACAACTCACAAGGCTTTTCATCTTCCTGAGACATTTGTCAGCAGAATAGGGGAACTTAAAGAATGTACTTTTACTGACGATGTTATGGTGGCTTTCCATAAAGTAAATACCTTAATTGAAGAGGCAAAAGAGTATGTTTGGATTCTTTCAAGTCAAATCCTAATGAGTACCATTTCCTACCTTGAACGTGCTGTAAAACGTGGAGTAAAGTTCATGCTGATTCTTCCAGAGGATTTGGTTCCTCCGCCGGGATTCAAACCGATTCCCTATATTCCTAATCGTATTGAAAGGAGAACTCTCAAGCGCGTTGATGTTGTTATAGTGATGTCTGAGAAAAACGCCAGAATAGCTTTCCCAACTGCAGATGACAAAATGGATCATATCGGCTTTGGATCAACAGGTGAAATGTCGCACAAGTGGTGTAAGGACTTGTTTGAATACTACTGGGAAAACGCCAAAATAGGAATTCCACAAGGCTATCCTAAGAAAAAAGATTAAGAACTTTTGAAAACCCTCAGTTTTAATTCTGAGGTTCCGAAAGAGGGTTTGGTGGACGGGACGGGATTCGAACCCGCGGCCTCCACGATGCCAACGTGGCGATCATACCAGGCTGATCTACCCGCCCAAAGAGCGCCAACGCTCAAACTTAACCCGCAACATTAGCCTATAAGCGTTTTCTTTACGCCTGCACGGAAAGCGCAGTTCACTCCACCTTTCAATCTATATAAAGGGGGGCTATAGTCTTTTTTCACGCGTCAGTTCAGAACATGTGTATTTCTGTTGTTCGCATCTACAAGTTGAATCTGTAATACAGAACGTTTATTTTGGCTCAGCGCATGATGATGGATAAGTGACTTTCCGTGGGAAAAAAAGCAGAGCTCCTTTTCAAGCAGCTGCTCTTCAGCTATGGTTATTCAGAAAAAGTTGTGGAGGAGCTTTGGAAATGGTATGATTTTTCAGATAAGAAAGGTGTCGCAAGCTACTAACCGCACCAGCTTTCTGGCACTCGTTTTTGAAAAAAATGGTGTTTTCGAACAGTTTATATTCTAAGCAAAAACGTTATATGACTCAGTCAAGAATGGAGATTGCGAAAACACATGTCTTCCCGCTCAGCCGCCACCAAACTAAAAGCAATACTTATAATTGACTTGATAATAGTGGCTGCAGCGGCTGGAACCTACTTATACCTTCAAAACCAAGGCTTGATAACAACCGCAGCTAAAGAAGCCGAATTCTTGGTGACTGACCTCACCATCACACCTTCTGAGGCAGAAGAAGCCGAACCCATCCAGATCTCAGCCAACATAACAAACATCGGCGACTTGGATGGCACCTACGACGCGAACCTCACAATCAACGGCGTACTCACGCAAACCCAAATCGTCGTAGTTCCAGGTAACAAAACCTCCGTCATAGTAGAATTCACGGTCATTGAAGAAATCGTCGGAGATTACACTGTGGAACTAGGCGGATTAACTGGTTCATTCACAATCATAGAAGCGTCTCCAACCGCAAGCAACATACACCTGTCCAGCCCATCGGTCAAACCCTATGAAGGCTGGGTTAACGAAACCATAACCATCTCAGTGACCGCAAACAACCCCAGCAGCGAAGACGACAAATTAACAATCAGATTCTCGGTTGACGACTCATTGGTAGAAATCAGAAGAATCGAGTTGGCTGCAGGAGCAACCACAACCGTAGAATTCGCCTACAACGCCACAACCGAAGGAAAACACACTTACACAGTAAACAGCATAAGCGGAACCTTCACAGTCGTCCCCACAGGCTACCACACCCTCATAGTTAACAGGTCGGGTGGTGGCTCAACACCCTTAACTTTCACCCTCGACGGCGTAAGCCACGACACCGTGTACAACGAACTCTTACCAGTCGGAAAATACACTCTCTCAGCGCCAACCATCGTCGACGTTGGAACTGGCGTATTAGAATTCGGATACTGGAGCACTGGAGAAACAAGCCCAACAATAACCATAAACCTGCAAGACCGCACTATCATCGTTGCAACATACAACCTCATCAGCGGATACGCATCCTGCCCCTCACTGTTCTATTGGAACGGAACCGACTACGTCTACGTCACCGAAGTCTCAAACGCAGGCTGGCTAGGATACATTGATTACATAGATGAAAACGGCGATATTATATTTGGTGGAGGCAACCCGTGGGACACAATCAAACTGGATGCCAACCAATTAGCAGCAAGGAGCACCGAGAACGGTGAATATTATGATGTGATACTTTTACAGAAGTGGGATGAACTCTTCTACCTAGACACGGTTTACATGATGGTGGTTGATCACCAATCGGATGTGGATGTCTATTCAACCATGGTCAATTACGTCAATAAAGCTTTTCCAAGTGAGATTTACACCGTCAGCAAAGACAACCTATTAACGCCAATTTCAGCCATAAACGAAAACGGCGAAGATGTCTTATCTCAAATCTCACAACTTGACGGAACGTTTACAGCTGGCAGTAACGGACTTGTTAGTCCATCATGGGACGACATCAAATTAAACCAGTTAACGCTAAACTTGGGCGATCTGTCCGATGCAGAGGAAATTAAGCTTGTAATCAATGGTATGATTGATTGGGGTCCAGCTAAACCGTATTATGATTGGATAGATGGTTTTAAGGCGGCGTTTGCCGAAGGTCTTGTGCCCGCTGGCACGCAGATTTACCCTGCGCCTTACATGGAGGTTATGGATGCAAATGGGGATTGGGTACGTGTGCCGAATGATAGACAGATGCCAACACCCTCAGATTACGTTTCTAGAAGCTTCGCCGTAGACCTTACAGGGCTTTTCCCTGAGGATGTAAGCGAGTACCAAATCAGAATCACCAACTTCTTCAATGTAACGTTTGATTACATCGGAATAGACACAACCCCGCAAGAAACCATAACAATTCAGAAAATCAACCCTACCGCTACTCTCCACCAAGAGTTCGTCAACATTCCATATGCTACAGGGAACTTCACAAAATACGGCGACGTAACACAACTAGTCCTCGAAGAAGATGACATGTTCGTGATTGGAATGCAAGGTGACCAAGTTTCTCTCCGGTTTTACACTGCAGACCTTGCGCCCGTTGAGGAGGGAATGGAGCGGGACTACTTCTTGTTTGTGGCTGATTGGTTTAAGGACCCGCCTGGAAATTGGGGTTACGAGTTTGATTTCACAGTGGACCCGATGCCTTTCCGAAACATGAGCGGCTTCCCATACCCTGATACGGAAAGCTATCCGTATGACGACGCACATTTGCAGTATCTACGAGAATATAACACTAGAGAAGTAACGGCTGCAAGTCCAGCCCTGTCTTCCCTGACAATATGGGCGACTGCTGTCATAATACTAACAGCTGTTGTTGACTTAGGTGTTCTGGTCTACTTCAAGAAACGTAGCCGATAATGTTCATTACGAGCAATTTCAGCAGAAGTATCTGACTAATTCAACTCTGAAAACATTACTCACATCAACTTTTATTTGTGTAAACTTTAAATGTTACAGCATCCCTTTTCATCTCTCAAAAACCTGAGATTTCGACCATGTCATTGGTGCCTGAGTTTCCAAAACAGTTACTTGGCGCGTTTGCCAGCGTTTTCCTACCCTGTTTAGTGTTCTGCACCTCGATGTGTCTTCCATACTTTGCTAAGGCGAAAAAGCATGATTACGCAACTGATAGGTGAAACACTGAAATTAACGGTGCTTGCAGGATTAGCTATAGCGGGAATACTGGTTATCCTCATATGGAAAAAAGGTCTGGCAACAAAAGTAACCTACCTGAGATTCGTTATCCAAGCAGCGTCTCTTGTCGCCTTTTTCTACATATTCACGTATCCCATATGGCTACTTATCATATTAATCGTTATCCTAGTAATGCCTATTGTCTTTGGGCGAATCTTTTGCGGTTGGATTTGCCCGTTCGCCTTCTACATGGACCTAATCACGGTTGTCCGAAAGGCTTTCAAAATACGTCATCGAGACCTTCCCGAACGACTAAACAAGTTCCTGCATAATTTCAGGTACGTGCTGTTGCTCATTTTTTTAATCTTGCCATTTATCCTTATTCTGTTGGATCCGCTTCCATCGTTGGAGTTGGGTATTGTTCTGGCACAAGTTTTGGGAGGACAATTCAAACCTCTAAACATCCTTCTTGGTCCCATAATTCCTCTAATTGTGCCTTGGGCAGGACCGCTCGTAATTAGCGGCTTGCCTGTAATCGGCGACTTGAATTTCAGTTATCCTTACGTTCAAGATATAATCAGCTACACCAGCGGAATTTATGCCACAATCTTCCCCCTGATTTTCGTTGCATTAACAGTTGTGGGCTCATTTGCAATAAGACGTGTTTGGTGCAGGTTCTGCCCAACAGGGTCTTCGCTTGCCGTCGTGAACAGGTTTAGGGGTTTTAAGTGGGCTCCTGCGCTTCATCTTGACAAGGACGAAGAAAAATGTACTAAGTGTGGAATCTGCCAAAGAGTTTGCCCGGTACAAGTCACCGATGTTTACGAGCAGAAGGGAGGAAAAATCAACACTTCAATGTGTATGCTGTGCCTGCGATGCGTGGAGATGTGTCCTTACGAAGGATGCTTGAAAGTGAAGATGGGTGGAAAAACCGTTTTCAAATCCCGAAACTGGTTAAAGCCATCAGAAATTGACTGAGGAGTCTGAATGAAAAGCCAAAGTGAAGAAAAAAAGTACATGCCTGAAATCTCTCAAAAAGAAATTGAAGAGCTAAGAAACACAATCAAAAACGCTTCCCAAAGAATAATTGCTGAAAACATCGAAAGAATGCAGAAAACTGACCAGAACAGACCTGAAGGAATGCAGTATTTCGATGAGATTGCAAATTTTTTCGGGAAGCGTGAAAAAGAGATACGTGCAGCAAAAGAGAGCGGCAAAAAAGTAATTGGCTACTTTTGCTTGTTTGCCCCTACAGAGTTAATCTTGGCTGCAGACGCGATACCTATTCGCGTAAACTCTGGCTGGTATGACACTTCAAAACTTGGAGACAGAGTTGTGCCCGTTGAAGTCTGCCCCATGGTGCGCTCAACCATAGGTGCAAAAATGATTGGATTGTCTCCTTACCTTGAATTAAGTGACGCTTTGATAAGCGTGTTAACCTGCGATGGAATGACAAAACTAGGCGAAATCTTAAGCGATTACAAGCCTGTTTGGGCGATGACTCTCCCACGAGTTAAAGATTCCACACAATCACTTCGTTTATGGAACGCCGAAATTAAGGCTGTCAAAGGTCAGATCGAAGCTTTAACAGGTAACAAAATTAAACAAAAGCAACTAAAATCCGCCATAGAGCTTACCCAGAAAGCAACAAAAGCTTTCCGTAGACTGCAAGAAATACGGAAAGGTGCTCCAGTGATAATGGGAAGAGACGCTATGCTGGTTAATCAAACATACATGTGGGATGACATAGAACGTTGGACTGAAAAGACCGAAGCGTTATGTGACGAGCTTGAAGAACGTGTTCGCCAGAAAAATTGGGCTTGTCCTCCAGATACTCCGAGAGTGATGGTTAGCGGTACGCCGATGATATGGCCTGACAACTGGAAGCTTCCCACATTGATTGAAGAGGGTAATCCTCAAGGTGTCCTTATTGCTGATGAACTCTGTTCAAGTGAAAGAATCCTTTATGACCCTGTGGGTGTGGATGAGTGGTCGATGAGCGATATGCTTAACGCGATAAGTGAAAGGTACCTGATGGCGTCTACGTGTCCGTGCTTCACTTCTGCAGACGGCAACGAAGATAGGATTAACTGGTTACTGAACAAGATTAAAGAGTGGAATGTCCAAGGCGTAATTTATTATGTGCATCGCGGTTGCATGCTCTACGCTATGGAGTACACGCGGGTCAAAAAAGTTCTAGATCATATTAATATTCCCGTGTATTATTTAGACACAGAGTACACGCGCGAAGATGTAGGACAAATGAAAACAAGAGTTGAAGCTTTCTTAGAGATGCTTTCAGTTAGAATTGACATGTAGAGGTGAAGTTTATGATAACGGCTGGAATAGATTTAGGCACTCAAAGCGTGAAAGCGGTAATCTTGAAAGACGGCGAAATTGTATCTCGCGGTAAAGCTTTTTCCGGGTTTGATCCGGCAAAATCTGCTGAGCAGGTTGTCGATGAGGCATTGAAAAAAGCCAAGTTATCCCTATCTGATTTGAATCATATCACTGCTACTGGTTCAGGCATGGAGATGGCGCCTTATTCCAACAGCACCATAAGCATGATGGGTGCTGACGCGCAGGCAGGAGTCCACCTTTTCCCCAAAGCCAGAACGATAATTGATGTTGGTGCTGAAGAAGCGCGAGCTGTTAGATGCGACGATAATGGAATCATGGTTGACTTCGTGGTTAATGAGCGATGTGCGGCTGGCGCTGGAGCTTTTATTGAGGCTATGGCAAGGGCTTTGGAGGTTAAGATGGAAGAGATGGGTCCACTTTCGCTTAAGGCTGAACGCGCAAGCCCTATAAACGCCAGCTGCGTTATATTCGGCGAGTCAGATGTGGTGACTTTGATTCACCGTCAAGAATCAAAACCTGAGATTGCAAGAGCTGTTTTCGACGCTATGGCTGACCGTATATCTTCTATGGTGTACCGACTTGGCTTGAATCCTGATGTTGTGCTGGTGGGTGGGGTTGCCAAAGATGTTGGTTTTGTTGCGTCTTTGAAGAGAAAATTAGGAGTTGACGTTTTCATACCTGAGAATCCGGAGTTTGCTGGTGCGTTAGGTGCGGCTCTTGTTGCAGTTAAGCGCGCTAAGAAGGTGAAATAAATGAAAGAAGCCCCAGAAAAAGAGGATGTGGAGTACTGGAGATGGCTAGAATACCACCGTGTTTTGTCGGATAAGAAATGGGAAAACAAGGACATAATCACGGCAGGTGTGGACGTGGGTTCTGTGGGTTCAAAGGCAGCTATTATGATTGACGGTGAAATCTATTCTTGGGGCATAATGCGCACTGGCTCAAACAGTCCAGAGAGCGCCAAAAAAGCCTTGAATTGGGCGATGGAAGACACTGGGCTTAGGCTTGATGATCTTAAGTACATTGTTGGAACGGGTTATGGGCGAGTAAACGTTCCCATGGCTAATAAGGCTATTACGGAAATCGCCTGTCACGCCAAAGGCGCGAATTACATTTGGGGACCCAGCGTCAGAACCGTGCTGGACGTTGGCGGTCAAGACATAAAGGCGATTCACTGTGATGAAACTGGCAGAGTCACGTCGTTTTTGATGAACGACAAGTGTGCTGCTGGCACGGGGAGGGGGATGGAAGTTTTTGCCGACCTGTTGAAAATCCCGATTGAGCAGATTGGCGAAGTCTCGTTGAAAGTGGACAAGGAACCTGATCCCGTTAGCTGTACCTGTGTGGCTTTTGCGAAAACCGAAGCCATGGGACTGCTGCGTAAGGGTTGGTCTAAAGAGAAAGTGTTGGCTGCTTACACGCATGCGATGGCTATCAGGATGGGTAATCTTGTTAAGAGGGTGGGTCTTGAAAAGGAGTTCGTCATCACTGGCGGTCAATCGAAGAACATCGGTATCGTTACGAGGATAGAGAATACTCTTGGGGTTAAGTGTCTTCCGATGCCTAATTGGCGGGAAAGCGGGTTAGACCCGATGATTGCTGGCGCAATTGGTGCGGGGCTGTTTGCTAAAGCGTTGTATGAGAAAGCGCATAAAAGTCAAGGATAATGGAGGTTGATAAGCTATTATCACGCATTACGGCTACAGCGATGGGTCAGGAGAATACTACATAGTTATTGACGCTGAAAAATGCATCGGATGCGCCAAATGCATAGTGCAGTGTCCGCAGTCAGCCCTTGAACTGGTGGATATGCTGATTGACTTGGAAGATAAGACAGTGGCTGCGGTGACAGAGCAGCAACGAAAGAACATCAAGTACGCTTGTTCTCCGTGTAAGCCTGAAAGCGGCAAAGCGCCATGCGTTGCGGCTTGCGCTGAAAAAGCTATTTGGTGCGTTTGGAAGCCGCAGTAAAACGCTCATTTTGTGTTTTTTTGTTCTGTTTTTGTGTTGAACAAAAAGGCAGAAAAAAGTCGGAAATCGAAAAAGAAAAAAGAGAGAAGTTTATACGGGTGAAATCTCCATTTTAACACCTTATTCTTAATACGTATGGCTATGGCTTCACAGGGATATGTTTTGAGGATTCGCTACGTTTATTTATGGTATGCTCTATTGAATAACCTGAAAACTAGGGATGTAACCAATGTCGAAGAAACCGAAGTCCAAGGATGAAGCATTAGAAGCCTTAGACTTCATAGTAAACGTTCTAAAAGAACACGAAAAGGACCTAGATAAGCTGATAGGCGAACTAGGCACGGTTACAGACCGACTTGGAGAAACAGGTGAGCTAAGCGCCAAGGTGGAGAAGGTAGAGGAAAGGATAAGCGGCTTGCAAAACGAGATAAACAGTTTGGTGAGTTATTTGTCCATGTCACCTCGAGAAGCACCTGTTTTGACTCAGGAGCAGAAGACTGAGGTAGTGCAGGCTGGTGTTATGCATGGTCCACCAGTGATTTTGCGGTGTAAGCAGTGGGATGATTTTCAGACTTTGGCTTTTCAGGCTCAGACTTTGTCTTTTATGTACAAAGATGCGGAGAAGACTTTTCAGGCTGATGCGCTTAAGGGGAATCAGATTATCACGTACAGTGGTGAGCTTCCTAAGTTTACGGCGCTTTTGAAGATGTGGTTGTCTAAGCAGTTGGATATTCCTGAGAAGAAGATTTTGGAAGGCGTTTTGGCTATCGGTTAAGCGTTGGCGTTTTTTGTTAGCGTAAATTCACAATGCTTATAAGTGTATAGTATCTTAAGTCTTATGACACTGTGTAGGAGGGCAAATTGAGGTTGAAGGCTACACCAAACAAGCCAACAGAATTTTTCCGTTCTCGAAGCCTTCTCCTTTCTCCTCGATGACGGATTGGCTGTTGGATAGCCAACAAACAATGACAAAAGCCCTCCAACACAAAATTCCACATACAAAAGCTGAAAAACCATGGCTAAAGAAAAAACGCTGCACCACAAAGCCCACGAAGAAATGACCAAATTCGAAAAAACAATGGAAGAACTGCGTCTCCTCAAATGCGTTTCAAAGGACCTGAAAAACTACAGAGAAATGATTAAACTGAAAAAATACGACTAAGCACTAGCGCTCACACAAGTCTATAGCCCCCTTATATATACATTGAACTTCAGCGTGAAGTGTAGAGTGTACTAATGCAGTTCCAGAATTTTTGCGGCTTCTTCAACAATGGTTTTATGTAGTTTGTCTCTGTTTTCTATTGTCACGGTCGTTGTTTCCGCGTCTCGCCTGTTCTTTGCTTCGCTAATCAACGTGTCTTTTGCTCTCCAGTGCACAACCGCTACTACCAGTTTTCGGCTGTTCAGCGCTTTTCGCACAGCTTCTTTGAATTTTCCAGAAAAAAGTTCCAGGGGTCCGATTTCGTCTATGGCTATGACGTCGCATTTTTCCACGGCATCAATTATGGCTTCTGCGCCAACCGCGTTGAGGTCTTCGATGTTGACGCGGTATCTGCCAACTTGCGGACCCGTTTTCTGGTTAACGTGGGCGAGCCATCCGCGCCTGCCGCTACTTAAGTCCAAAATCTCGAATCCCACTCGCCTTTCGCCTTCACGAACCTCGCGGCTTATCATGCCGCCCACGCAAATTCCCCTCTTTTTCAGAGCGTTAACCGTCTTCATTAGCACCGTGGTTTTCCCGATACCAGGGTTTCCCGTCAAAAGCAGCACCCGCTTCTGCATGGCACACTCACCTCCAATAACCAGAAGTCTAATATGCCCATAAATTTCTTCTCTCTAACCAACATGGGGAGCACAGCCAAGCAATGGTGAAAGAAGTTTTCGAAACGAATTTTCCAAGCGAAACAGTGCAAGAAGGCAAAGTAAAAGCCGTAGTTCCAAAGCTTGAAGCCTTCAAAAAGCAGCCTTCCGACTATGCGCCTTCTAAGGCTCCGGTGTTCTACAATCCCGTTATGGAGTTGAACCGCGACATCGCCGTCTTGGCTTTTCAGGCCTATCAGCGCATGGTAAACCGCGGCATCAGCATCTGCGAACCCTTAACCAGCTTGGGAATCAGAGGCAGCCGATTTGCAGCCGAAATCCACGGCGTCAAAGAAGTGGTGATAAGCGACATCAGCGAGAGAGCCATAAAACTCGCCAAACACAACGTACACTTAAACGGGCTTGAAGACCTCGTCATGGTGCAGCATAAGGACGCAAACTGCCTTTTAAGCTGCCACGGCGCACCCCGCAAACGATTCGACATAATAGACATTGACCCGTTCGGTTCTCCCGTGCCATATTTGGATTCAACAGTCCGCGCCTTGCGGAATAAGGGGCTTTTAACTGCGACCGCGACTGACTTGGCACCTTTGTGCGGAGTACACGCGAAAGCCTGCGTCAGAAAATACGGGGGGAAACCCCTGCGCACCGAGTACTGCCACGAGCTTGCAGTTCGCCTCTTAGCTGGGTGCATAGCCACCGTCGCGGCAAAGCAAGACATCGGCGTGCGCGTTCTGTTCAGCCACTCCACAGACCATTACATCCGAGTTTACGCGCAAATAGCCTACGGCGCAAAAAAGGCTGATGCAAGCATCAAAACCATGGGCTACGTGCTTCATTGCTTCAACTGTCTTCACCGAGAAACCGCGCGAAACTTGCGTGTAGAGAAGTGCCCTGAATGCGGCTCCAAAATGGACTGGGCTGGACCGTTATGGCTGGGAAAAATCTTTGACACGCAATTCTGCGAGTTAATTGCGCAGGAAAACAGGCGCACAGCGTTCCGAAACAGCGGAAAAATCGCAACGCTCTTGTCCTTAGCGAAGGGCGAGGCTGAGGCTCCAGTAACATATTATGTTCTTGACAAAATCAGCGCCAAATTAGCCTTGCCAGTGCCTTCTGTTGACGCAATGCTTCAAACTCTTAGTAGCAGCGGTTTTCAGGCTTTTCCAACACACTTTAATTCGCGAGGCATAAGAACAGATGCTCCCGCCTTGATCATGCAAAATTCTCTGCAGAAGCTTGTAGCAGCTACTTAGCCAATCTTTTTTTGAAAGCGTGTATAACAAAAGTTTAAGAGTGAAATGGTGAGAAATTAAAAGAAGAGTGTGATTAACGATGACCGACAATATTAGTGTAATAGGCGCGGGAATGATCGGCGGCGCCATAGTGAAAAGCCTGTTGAAAAGCGGATACTCAGGCAAGGTTTCAGCAGCTGACCTCCAAATAGAAAGAATCAGAGCAATGGAAGAGTTAGGCGTAGCCGCAACCATGGACAACCGAAAAGCCGCAGCCGACGCCCAAATTGTTTTTGTCTGTGTCAAACCAAGTGACGTGGAAAAAGTCCTGAAAGGAATAAGTAAAGAAATCGAAGGTAAACTCGTAATCTCCACCGCTGCCACCGTACCCCTAAAGTTTTACAAGAAAATTGTTCCCAAAGCCAAGTTCGTAAGAATAATGCCAAACATTGCCGTTATGGTGCAGGCATCCTATACGGCGTACTGTTGTGAAAAAGACGTAACCCAAGAAGACAAAAAGAAAGTTAAAGACCTCTTGAACAGGATGGGGATATGCGAGGAACTTGACGAAAAATACATGGACGCCATAACCGCCCTGACCGGCAGCGGACCCGGATATCTTTCCATAATAATCGAAGCTTTGATGTACGCGGGGTTAAGGGTAGGCTTGCCCAGACACGTGGCTTTGTATGGCTCCGCGCAAGCTGTCTTGGGAACCGGAAAACTTGTTCTAGAACTGCAGGAGCACCCAGCCAGAATAAAGGACATGGTCACAACTCCAAACGGAACAACAATCGACGCGATATACGAGCTTGAAGGAAGCTCGATTAGGCAGGCGCTGATGCGCGCGGTTGGGGAAGCAGCCAAAAAAAGCCAGCTGATTCGAGAGAAAATAAGCATAGACTCAAAGTAAGAAACGGGATTTCAAATAGTAACGCGGATGCATAAAGCGGTTATATTCGACTGGGATGGAACCCTCGCTGACACCAGACAGGTAGTTGTGGCTTCCTTCCAAAAAGCTATCAGCGAAGTTAACTGCAAAATAAGCGACGAATTCATTGAACGCCGCATCGGCATAGGCTCAGCAGAAACCTTCAGGGAAATCCTTCATTCTGCCAATGTCCGATTCGATGAAGCGTTGATTAAGCGCTTGGTGAAAAAGAAGATTCAGAACGAAATCGACATGAGCGGTGGCGTACACCTGTTCGAGGGTTCAATAGACCTTTTGGCGTCTCTGCAGGGCAAAGTCAAATTAGGCTTGGCTTCTATGAACGACCGTGAAGTCATCAACCACCTGTTGAAAGCGACAAGCACCCAAAGGTTTTTTGCCGTCACCGTCACAGCTGACGACGTCGTTAACTCCAAGCCTCACCCTGAAATTTTCTTAAACTGTGCACGCAAACTCGGGAGCAGCCCAGAAAAATGTGTGGTTATTGAGGACTCAATCTTCGGCGTTGAAGCTGCAAAAACCGCAAAAATGGGGTGTATCGCGGTTCTTACAGGGGTGTACTCCCGAAGGGTGCTTGAAAAAGCAAATCCAGATTTGATAGTTGATTCCTTAAAAGAAAAAAGTAGAATTCTCAACTTCATTTTCGGATAAAACATGCTGCATTGTTGTTGTGGCGCGACAGTCACATAGTTTTAAAAATTTTCTGTTCCATAGTTAACAGTGTTTTAAAAGAAACGGAAGATGAAAAACAAAATGTTGAACAGTTTTTTTGCAGTTAAAAAGGAAAAATCTCCAGTGTTTCAGGTGTTGCTGTTAGATAACGACGCCAGCCAAGACGTTGAAGTTCAAGAGGCGGAAAAGGTTGATTTCGAGAGAGTGCAAGAGCATCTGGCGCATGGCGGATCGGTCTTTATCACAAGCAAGAACTCGCAGAAAATAGCCCCTCCTAAAACGAAGAAGACACCTCGAAACCAGAATGCAGGAAGAGTTACGGCTTTCTATATTGATCACTCATAAGAAGCATTCCGACGAGTGCCATACAAAAATTGAATTCCGATTGTCCACACGACACTCTTTAACAAACTATCTGCTGTTTCCTGAATAGAAGATTCTTTCACAAGAGTTATCTACTTATCCGAGGCAAAGGATGATTACGGGAAGGGAGAATGGAAGAGGACAGACTGATTTTAGTCAGTCAAAGCAGTTGTGACCATGCCAAGCAGAGGCGATATACCCAGACACGCTTCGACATACTGAACGGGTTTGAACTAGTTTTGACAAGATGCATTAACTGCCATAAGATTCTCGCTTTAGAAGCGAAGAAACTGAAATAGCCTGCGGTAGAACATCTTGCAGTGTTACTTTAAAAAAAATGTAAATTTCAATGAAAATAAATGCTAATTTTTACTTGTTTGATTAAAAATATAACATGCGCGGCTCTTGGGTATAAAAACAGGTTTCAGCCTGTTTCTTTACGCCTTTAATAAGTGACATGAAACAGGAAGCTCAAAGTGCATGACTTTTAAAATGAACAGTTTAAAACGAGTTTTTGGGTGTGGTAGATTTTAGCTTGCTGGTTCAAACAGTTTTTTATGTGGTCGCTTACTAAGGATGGCACGGTGAAAGATCAGGAGAGAAATTGGTTTTGGTTGACAGGTTCGTTGACAAATGGAAGGAAAAGCCGCAGCAACCTTCATTTTTATCGAAAATAAAAGATGTGGGCAAGCCTTCTATAGGTTTAAAAAAACAAATTAACACCGTTCTCCAACGGATTGAAGTTCAAAAGCACAAGTTGAATAACGCACAAAGTCGTTTTGAGAAACGCGATGCTACCCTCTTCAAACGCACTGTTAAAGCACTTTCGGAGAGGGATACGATGCGTGCGAACGTTCTCGCTGGCGAGCTGGCAGAAATACGGAAAGTTGAGAAAATGCTGATGCATGCGTCGCTGGCATTAGAAAGCGTGGCTTTAAGGCTTAACACGGTTTCAGAGTTAGGAGACATAGTTACCGTGATAGCGCCTGCAGCAGGTGTGCTTAACAATATTCGCTCTGGGATGTCAGGTGTTTTTCCAGAGGCAGGTCGTGAACTAGAAAACATCGGCACTTTGCTGACCGACATAGTTTCCACAACCCACCAGGACACGGGCACGCCAGTAAACGTTGGAACCGCAAGTTTAGAAGCAGAAAAAATCCTGGAGGAAGCGGAAACAGCCGCGGAACGAAAACTGAAAGAGCAACTTCCAGAAATATTCACTGCCGTATCAACGCAGAAAAAAACTAGCGTAGAAACATAAGGACAACAAAACGCTGCTGTGATTTAGAATCAAGCAGCTAAATTTAATTTTACCCCTTCATGTTTTTTAGAGCCATTTCTGCTGCGTTTACCAATTGGTATGCGATAGGTGAAGCTGTAACAGCAGGATGCGTTCCGATCTGGAATGTCGCAATATCGGTAGCCCTCATCCTATTTTGGATGCATGCGCTGATCGTGTTGATAAGTTCTCCAGCACTTGGGCCGCCTCTGACGGCTCCGCCAACCAATTCTCCGTTTACTTTGTTGAATACCAGTCTCACCCACATCTTGGACATGCCCGGCATTCCTCCAGGATGCCTATCAGCAGCTTCAGCTTCCCCTGTTACCACGTCGAATCCGCATTCTTTTGCACCTTTCGCGCTCATCCCCGCCATAGCCACCGTTAAGTTCCCAAGCGCCGTGGAGAAAACCCCTACAACTCCTGGGTTTTTTCTGCTAATTTCGTATAAATTCGCGCCTGCAATGCGAGCTTCAGTTGAAGCTATTGATGCAAGTCTCAGACCTGAGGGCTGACCAGTAAAGAATGAAAATTTACTGGTGCAGTCACCGCATGCAAAAATATTTGGATCTGACGTTCTCATGTTGCTGTCGACAATTATTCCCCCTTTGTCAACTGCCAAACCAGCTTTCTCAGCTAGGACAGCGTTGGGTCTCACACCAACCCCGACAATCAACAAATCTGCCTTTATTTCCTTACCGTTAGATAGTTTAACACCTGTAACCTTGTCATCACCCAAAACCTCCTTTAACATAGCCCCTGTAACAACGTTTATACCCTTCTCGGCAAGATAGTCTTCGACCTCTTGGCAACATTTACATGCCTCTTCACCAAAGGCAATTTGTAAACATTGGTTAAGCATTTCCACGATTGTTACGTTGATATCCCGGTTCTTCTTGCACTCGTCAGCGAATTCACATCCAATAAACCCACAACCCAAGATTACTAAGTCTTTTACATCCTTTAATGCATCCAACAGGCTCTTCAGATACTGGACATCCTTCTTTATTGGATAAACATTTTTCTTGTCAATTCCAGGAATAGGGGGAACCAACGAAAATGAACCAGTTGCCAGCACTAACTTATCATATGTTACTGATTCTCCGCTTGCCAGAGTTACTTTTTTCTCTTTTGGGTTTAGCTCCTTCGCCTCATCTACAATGAGCTCTATGTTATTAGCTTGAAGCGCACCGTCAGGTATCAAGTTGCGCTCTGGCGTCCCGACCGTGCCAAATATGTACGGAATACCGCAAGGTATCAGCACTTGTTTCTCTTTCCGTATCAACAATATACTTTTTTCTGGATAATGCCTTCTCGCTGTTATTGCCGCTGGAAGCCCCGCTGCACTACCACCTACTACCACAATATCAACTTGCTTCATTTCACACCCTCTAATTTTATCATATAATTGTCACACTCTATTTTGTAAACAATATTTAAGAATGGTGTTTAGAAAATAAACTCACTGGAAAACTGGTGTTGCGCGAACACTCTTTTTGTGGGATTAAATTTTAATCCAACCAACCAACTTTTGACGGCGTGTGTGCTTTGCGAGAAAAGACTGGAACGCAGACTGAGATGTTGCGCTGGTTTTGTTTTTATACGTTTCGTGTTTAGCGCGTACCAGTTTTACCAGGTTCGGAGATTGCGAAAGATTCACCGGAAATACGGAATTGAATAGCCCGACTTTTTTCGGAGAATATCTTGAGTCTTGGGGATTGCTTTTGCGGAAGTTTTAAGCCAAGAAACTAACAGTGAATGGGATGGAGTGGGAGAAGCCGCTGGCATACGCTAGAGACTGCCCGTAGTCATTCAAACTGAATCAAGTTGCATCGAACCCTGCGTTCATGAAATGATGTTGACCGTGAAAAAAGCATTCTGTTTCTCTCCAGAACAAGACATCATAGCCTAATCTAAATGATGCAGCTCTGAGCGGCTACACTTCCAAACAAATTAAATAAACATTAAAAGGAGGTGATAAAAAAATGAAAAAATCAAGAAGCAAAAATTTTTTCATAATAGCTTTGATTATATTGCTGACTTTAGCTACTATGCTTTTCACATTCTCTATTACCCAAGGGCAAGAAGAAGTTAAAACGTATCCCTACTTGGTAGTAACACCAAATCCTGTGGGTGTAGGTCAAAGCGTTTTCATTGTTATGTGGATTCATGGAGCTCCACCAACCGCAGCGGGTCTAGGTGGACATAGATACAACTTCACACTTGAAGTCAAAAAACCCAACGAAAACAATTTCAATTTCATATACCCACCCAGTAGTGCGGATCCATTTTTCATCTCAGATGAAACCGGATCAGCTTTCGCGCAATACACACCTGAATCAGACGGCGAATACGAATTTAGATTTACCTACGTTGGACAGATAATATCTCGCTTTAATCCAGAAACTGGTATTCCAGGATTTCCAGAACCACTAGCAAACATCCCAAATTTAGTCAATTCAAAATTCTTGCCCAGCAACAAAACAGCAACACTTACTGTTAAGAAAAAACCGTTACCTGATCCAACAACTACTTATCCAATTCCAAAGGAGTATTGGACACGGCCAATTGAAGGACAAAACACAGAATGGGCAGATATTTCATCAAACTGGTTGGCAGGAGCCCATATAGGTCAAGGTTACGGCGCTGCAAATGCTATGACACGAGACCTTTTTCAACGTGATGGAACAGCACCTGCCAGTCCACATATTATGTGGACAAAACCGATTGAGTTCGGTGGTGTTGTTGGAGGAACAACCGAAATCCCAGGTAGAGGCTTTTATTCAGGAGGATCATACGAAGGTAGATTCACCAACGCGATAAGCATGTTTGGAAGATTATATTACCAGGTACCCTTGTACCATGCTGGTGGCTTAGGTTCAAGTGCATCAGGATATGCCTGTGTAGACCTACGCACTGGTGAGACGATATGGGTTTCAGATGAAATCGGCATCCCATACAAAGGAGTCTATGGAATGGGTCAAGGGCCAAAAATCAAAGGACAACTCTATGATTATGAAACAGTGAACCAGCACGGCGTCGTAGGTGGTCTAATTTGGACAGAAGAAATGGATGGCAGTACATGGAAGGCATATGATGCATTCACTGGTCAATGGGTGTACAGCATAACAAGTGTTCCTCAAGGGACAGAAGTCTACACTAAGAGTGGAGAAATAGAACGTTATGTGCTTGATTATCCAAATCGGAAATTGTCTTTGTGGACTTCATCCGCAACACCAAATTCACCACTAGTAGGAGAAGCCGATGTAAACATCGGTCCGTCAGTTCCTGGAACTACGTTCAATGCTTTTACGTATAGGCCTATGGGAAAAAACGCTGACATGAATGAAAACATTAAATGGAGCGTCACCATTCCTGATTTGCCTGGGGATGGGAATCCAACTATAATTAAAGTGCTTCCTGATGACTTGATACTTGGCACCAGTACTAGCTTTCCGATAATGGGCATGGCTGGAATCTCGAGAATACCCCCCTCGGTTATCACAATGTGGGCAATAAATCTGGATTTATCCAGGGATGCAAATGGAGATGGTGTGGCTGATATAGACGATATTGGAGCTGTTTTATGGATATATGATATTCCTTGCACAGAAGATCCTGAAAATTCTGGAAATTACCTTACACGAACTTTGGGACCAGTGTATGTCGGTCTTGATAAAGACGAGGCTGATACAATTCGTATCTTCACTATGTCAGATGCACAAAACTTTGCATGGTTCGGTTATAACCTTGACGATCCAGTTAATCCCAGCACAGGACAGCCTGAACCCATTTGGGGTCCAATATATGATGACGATTATCTCTCTGACTACCAGTATTACGGCAGTTCTGGAGGCGCAGGTCAAATAGGTTATGTTGCTTATGGTAGACTTTATGCGGACGGTTATGGTGGGGAAATTCATTGTTTTGATCTTGAAGATGGGCGCTTGTTATGGGAATATAGTACTGCTGAAATGAAGGATCTCCAACCCGAGGATTTGGAATGCGAAACTAATTCGGTCTGGGGTTATTTCCCTATTTTTATTGCTGGTATTGCAGATGACAAAATCTACGTATACAACAATGAACACTCTCCCAATAATCCCTACTACAAAGGCGAAAGAGTGCGCTGTTTAAATGCAAAATATGACCCAGATAACCCCAAGGATCAATTGGAACTATGGACTCTTATGGGCATGGCTGGTCAGCCAGTTTTTGGCTCAACCTCAATTATTGCTGATGGTTTCCTAGTTTATTACAACTATTATGATAATCAGATATACTGCATCGGAAAGGGGCCAACCAAAACAACAGTAACAGCACCAGACATTGAGGTTTCGCGTGGTTCAAGCGTCCTAATTCAAGGTTCAGTCATAGATCTCGCTCCAGGCACTATGCAAGACGAACAGGTAAAACGTTTCCCACATGGCGTTCCAGCAGTATCTGATAAAATCATGGGTCCATGGATGGAATACTTGTATATGCAAAAGCCTTACCCCAAAAAAGTAACTGGAGTTGAAGTCAACTTAGAGATAGTTGATCCAAATAATGATCGCTACCAAATTGGCACTGTGAAGAGCGAGCCGAGTGGCGTATATGCTTTTGATTTTACTCCGCCAGGTTCAGGATTGTATAAGATTATAGCCACCTTCCAAGGATCAGATTCCTATTGGCCATCCGTCGCAGAAACATTCCTACTGGTTAAGGGGAAAAGTGATAAACCAACATCCAATGCTAATGCCTTATTCGGAAATTCTGTACTGATAATAGGTTTGCTTTGTGCGTGTACCATAGGAGTACTACTGCTAGCTTCTAGATCTACAAAATTTCTGCATTGGTCCAAATGATACGTTCACGTATCATCTCCTCTTTTTTCTTTAAAGCTTTGCTAACCGTTGATTAGAAGAGAGTATTTGTGTGTTTTCTTATCGTTTTTGGTATTGGTTGGATTAAATTTTAATCTTAACTTCTAATCCAAAATTCAAGTTTCACTTTTCCTGAATCGACGTATGATACCCAGCAAAAAGTTTGCTCTTGGAACCTTTTTCATGTACGCTTTATAGTCTTCTCCAAACCTCTCCACACAGGCTTTATCTGCCCTGATTAAATCAATATACGTCAACGGGATGACAGGCGCACCCAGTAGGATAACAATCCAGTGCTGAAAAAGCAACACGCCGGAAAATGCCCACATGATAAAAGTTACATATTGTGGATGGCGAACAACGGAGTATATTCCAGTGTCAACAAGTTTCGTGGTGTGAATGTAGCTCTGTCCCTTTTGCACTCCGCCTTTTTTGCGAAACTCAAACACTGGAAGCATACCAAAAACAATGCCTGAAACACAATACAGCGCCACTCCAGCATACGCCAAGATTTCAATTTGCGAAACCTCAGACAGCAAATAAATGCCAACGACGATTTGCGAGATAAAAAGAACACTTGAAAAGGTTGCTGGCACATGATCCATCCAAGAAAAAGTTCTCTCAGACATTTTATTCGCTCCTCGACCCCAAGCTAAATTGCAATAATTTCTATTAATAAGCTTTAATCTAGTCGTTTTTTATAGCGGATGCGCGTTTCGATTACACCTACAGTCTATTTTGAATTGTGCTATGAATTCAGAATACATAAATTATATTAGAATTAATTTTCGTAGCCAATGCAGAAGTGTAAAGTGTATGAGTCTGTCAACGCTTCTGTTTTCTCAAGTTGCCCTATCGAGAAAGGATGTGTCCTCAGGTTGAAATGTCCAGTTTGTAACAGAAAATTAGCTTTTGACATAAAGCGACGCTCCGCTCGATGTATTGATTGCGGATGGAGCAAAACTTTCTATAAGAAATAATGCACGGAATTTCATTCTTCTCCCAGCTTTTATGGCTATATTCGGATTATTGAAGCTATCAGCAGATTTTGTTAAAACAGGGTTCAATGGACCGGGCGGGATTTGAACCCGCGGCTTCCGCGTTGCGAACGCGGCGATCATACCAGGCTGATCTACCGGCCCCTTACTTTGTTACTTCTGGAATAGAACCGCAAATGGGGAAATAAAGCGTTTCCTTACGTGCCGAGTCAGTGAATGCTGATGCATATGCGTTTGCCGTCCAGTTTTGACTCGTGCCATTCTGCATCAACTTCGCCGCGGCTGCCATGCAAGTACACCTTTTTCGTGCGAACCAACTCAGCCATCTCTTCCAAGTAAGGCTCCAAAAGCCCTATGCTGTCCTCATCAAGCTCGGCTATGTGAACCGCGTCCAGAACGTCTGTGGGCACGTACCCAAGATCCTTCCGCAGGGCTTGAACACGACGGGCTAAATCTCTCATAAGTCCTTCTCCCAGCAGTTTTTCGTCGCGCTGTCCACTCACAAACACGAACAAGTCGCCTTCCGAAGCAGAAACCCAGTTCTCCCCGCCAACGTAGTCTGGAACCTTCGTTGCGTATTCAGCTGCTTTAACGTTAGTCAACTCTAAGAACAGCGGTTCCTGCTTTCTCAATGCGGAGAACGTTTTTTCTGGTGCGACCACAATCGCCTTGCTGAGGGGCCATCTTCTCTTAAGCTTTGCCTGTTGCCTTGCAGCGTAGACCAAGGAAACGCTCTTGAACAAGACTTCAAACTCTTCCTCTAACGCTTGGTCTCGCATTTTGCTGTCTGGTTCTGGCCAGCCCATGAAGTTTATCGAGTCGGGCAGTTTGGCGTCGAGTTTTCTGTAGATTTTTTGGTGAAGTGCTTCGCTGAGATGAGGCGTGACAGGGTTGAAAAGCAGCGTAACCGTCTTCAGCGTGTGATGTAACACGGCGTATATTGTTTGTCGCCTTTCAAAGGTTTCAGGGTCATCCGTCCAGAGTTCTTTTCGTATCATGGGCACGTAGAGTCTGCTTAGGGTTTCGATTACGAAATCCTCTAGAATCGCGGTAGCAACGTTAAATTCGCATCGTTCCAGTCGAAGCGTGTACTCATCTATTTTCTCCTGCAGCTTTGACAGCAGCCACCTGTCTGCGCTCTTAAGCTGGTTCGCACGTGTTGCCCATTCCAAATTGAATTTTTCAGGAGTAAACTTGTCGAACTCGGCGTTCTGCAAGAAAAATCTGCTCAGGTGATAAAGTGTAGACAGCACCTGATAAGACCGTCGATTCAGTTCTTGCAGGTCGAAGTTCATGAAGTCGATCGGTGAGCATTTGCGCATCATGTAGAATCTGCACAGGTCTGCGGAGTACTTTTCTAGAAGCTTGTTGGTTTCCACGATGTTGCCTAGGCTTTTGCTCATCTTTCTGCCTTTTGCGTCTTGCGTTAACCCTTGGAACAAGAAGGCATGGTAGGGTGCTTCTGGTTTTCCGGTTAATATGACGTTTTCCAGAAGGAGCGAGTTAGCCCAGCCGCGAGTTTGGTCTATGCCTTCTGTGAGGAAATCCGTGGGCACAAACTTCGTGTGTTCTTCGTTGGTGAATCTGGCGTATGGTGAGGCGCCGCTGTTGTGCCACGTGTCCAGAACATAGTCTTCTCTGCGCATTGTGCCGCCGCATTTTTCGCATTTGAACGTGACGCGGTCAACCCATGGCTTGTGCAGCTCGAAATTTTCAGGAAGCTTTTCCAAAGCGTTTTCTGTGAGTTCTTTTTTGTTGGCTATCAGCCTTTTGTGTCCGCATTTTTTGCAGGTCCATATGGGCAGAGGTGTGCCCCAGACGCGTTCGCGTGAGATGCACCATGGTTTGCCTTCTTTTAGAAAAGCGATGAAACGGTTTTTGGGTTCTTCAAAGTAGTACTCGATTTTTTCTGCGGCTTCGAGGACTTTGCTGTTTATCTTGTCGGTTCTGAGGAAGTATTCTTTTCGTGCGAGCCACACCAGTTTGTGGTGGGAACGCCAGCACGTTGGGTACTCGTGCGTGACCTTTTTTACCGCTACAAAGGCGTTCCTGTTGCGGAGTTCTTCCACCACCAAGTAATCTGCTTCTCTTGCGAAAACGCCGTTGAACACGCCTCCGTCCTTTGTGAATTTGACTTCGTCGTCGAAAGGCGCGAACACTGGCACGCCGCGTTTCTGTGCAGCCCAGAAGTCTTCTTCGCCGTTTCCAGGCGACAGGTGGACTACGCCTGTTGCGGTGTTGACGTCCACGAAGTCTTCGCAGATGACCGTGTGCACAAGCTTATGCTTGGTTTCAAGTTCCTTTTGCGCGGGGATTATGTCTTTAAGCGGGTAATCGTATTTGGTTCCTTCGAGGCTTTTGCCTGTGACGGTTTCTGTGACCTTGAATTTTTTTATGCTGAGTTCTTGCATGACTGGCTCAACCCGCGGCTTTACCATTATCCACAGTTCGCCGTCGACCTTCACTTTTGCGTATTCTGCGTCTGGGTGAACCGCCAGCATCGTGTCAGTTATTATCGTAAAGGGCATGGTTGTCCACACGAGGAAATACTCGTTTTTGCTGTCTGCGACTTTGAACTTGAAGTACAGTGAGGGGTCTTCCACGTCCTTGTAGCTGCCTTCGTAGCCGACTTCGGCGCTGCTTAGTGATGTTTGGCAGCCTGGGCAGTAAGCCACGACGTAGTAGCCTTCTTCGAGCAGGTTTTGTTCCCAGGCGCGTTTGAGGTACTGCCATTCTCTCTCGATGTACGTGTCCAGATAGGTCCAGTACGCTTTTTCTTGGTTTATGAAAGCTCCCAGGCGCCTGTCGGCTTCCACCCATTCGCGGTGGTACTTCAGGATGACCTTCTTACACTCTTCCACGAAACGTTCCATGCCTACGCGCTCCAGCAGTTCCCGCTTGTTCTTCACGCCTAAAAGCTTCTCCACTTCCAGTTCCACGGGCAAGCCTTGGCAGTCCCAGCCAGCCCAGAAAGGCACGTAGTATCCCTGCATGGTTTTCCACCTGTAACGGATGTCCTTCATCACGCGACCTCTGGAGTGACCGATATGTGGAATACCGTTCAAGGTGGGTGGGCCTTCAACGTAGCCTAAAACGCCTTTAGCGTCTTTTTCTCGGAGTTCCAGCTTTTCGCGGATTTGGTTTTTTTCCCAGAATTGGCGGATTTCCTTTTCCAGCTCAAGCGGCTTATAGTTTGTA
This sequence comes from uncultured Candidatus Bathyarchaeia archaeon, assembly GCA_964514055.1. Taxonomy (GTDB): domain Archaea; phylum Thermoproteota; class Bathyarchaeia; order Bathyarchaeales; family Bathycorpusculaceae; genus SG8-32-3. The sequence continues at coordinate 26,164 of CAZEPB010000018.1, forward strand.
GCAAGACCTTGGCTGTTATCAGCTTCGGGTTCAGCAGTCAACTTTCATCCCAGCATACCCGCAAATACAAGGAGATAATATATAAAAGCATTAAGCTTCTGAGGTTGAGCCTTTTCTGCAAAGGCTGAAATTCGTTCGCTAAAAGAGAAAAAGCAAGAGCAGAAAACCACAGATCAGGCAGTTCCTAACAAGGTGTTCGCAAACAAGAGCCTTTTACAGAGTACAAATACCGTTAGCGGCTGCAATCTTCTTCTCAACAATCTCTCGCGTAAATTTGTCACCAAGCGTAAGCTTTTTCACCACAGCATCAAAAATCTCACAAGCTGGTAAAATGCAAATTTCTCTCTTTCTAGCATATTCCAGTTCATTAGGGGCAAATTGAGTTCTTTCCTTTCGATTTTTTTGCACATCAATTAGACGATACTGATTTGAGACAAATATCCCCTTAACAGTCATATTTTCAAGCAAATAATCTTCCACCCATTTGTTGCATTGAGTGAGGTCTGCCATTGACGTTCGTTTCTCAGAAGCTTTCACCTCAAAAACTGCATGTTTAAATGAAGTGACATGCTTGAAGTCGATTACCCAATCTTCTAGATTTTCAGCGCGAATTTTTCTTATTTCTGGAAAACCTAAAACAATAAATGCGTCTTTCACAGCCATCTCCAATTGTTTACCATCAGACCATAAAAGTCGGCGAAGTTTAGATTTTTCAAATATTTGGTCTTCGAGAAGTTTGATATTCGCCTTAAGCCTATGTAGCGCTTCTTTTCTCCTGGAAAGCTGATTGCTTAAATCTGCAAGACCTGGAACATCAATTTTTAGTTCCCAATTTGGACCAGTATGTTCTGTTGAAGTGTTACCCCTTAGATCATCAATTAATAAATCTATGTTATCTTCAACACTTCCTATAGTTGGCGGCGGCAAGAACGTTATTGACCCAGTAACAATGTTTGCTTCATAATTCCATGACATTCCAAATCCAACTTTTCCAAAGTGGATTCTCACTGCAAAACTACCGCCAATTGTCTGTTTTGCTGCATTCTTAATTTCTTCAGTCCTAACCAGTTCTGTCTCAAATGCCCTTTTTGCCTTGTCTGTAAAGAAATATCTCTCCGCTGATGTGGCAGGATTTGTCATACCCGCGACGTAATTAAATGCAACATCTCGAAAATAGTAAGAACACGTTTCTACATTCTTCAAATAATTCTTGATTGGAGGAATAACTTCTGACCTGCTACTAAGTTTCACTTTAGCAATTTTTTCAAAGAGTGGGTAGATTGGCAGCCAGTTCAGCTTGCTTGGTTTTGAAGGAACAATTACTATTACATGTTTTTCGCAGGTCATTAGCATATCAAAAACATATCGTCCAGCTTGAGTATACAGAGCGTCATCCAAGGAAGCATCTATTTTTTCTTTTGGTAATGATTGAAGGTTAATTATCAAGATGTCCGCGTTTGAAAAATTAGGAAAAGGATGTCCCCATTCAACAGACTTATTAGCATGACTGCTTTTTGACCCTAGAACCCAGATTTCTCCCAATTAATCCACCGCATTATTAGTTCAAGTTTAATTGATATTGAAATTTAAAAAATTAAAAGTTTTACGCATTAACTGTACCCGCGTAACTTGATTTAGCGCGCGCCTAAAGATTTTGGTTTTGCCGTGTTCAAAACAAGCTGACAGAAAAGCCTAAAACGATGCTGGTCTACTCAATATCATGAGTTCGACCGATAACCAATACAACTGCAAGGTATTTTTGAAAAATATACGTGTTCAGCAAGAAATAGAAATAGATAATGATACCCAGATTGTGACGTCTGCTCAGGGATATACTTGCTATGATTCGGCTACATATATGAAATGTTATCTGGAAACGGTGATGGGTGAGCAGGTTAATATAGACATCGAGAAGTTAGCTAAAAACTATTCGAAAAACATGCCTGTTAGTGTGATAAAACTTTGGAATATTGAAGCGCCAAATTTAAAGAAAGCAGCTGAGTTAGCGATTGACAAAAGTCAACCGATTATAAAATTTCTGACATATAACCAAGGTCAATCACCTGAGATTTTTGGTGTTACGTCAACAAGGAAAGAAGAGGGCACTTTCGTTGCGGTGCTTCCTGTTGCTTATTGCGGATGGAAAATCCATTTGATGGATAATTTGAATAGGATGGCTCGTTATGTCACGTTACAAACTAAAAAAGATGAGCGGCTTAACTTGTTTCTAACGCTTTTCTCTGATGCCGTCTCAGAGAATAACTTGGACTTTAAAATCGTTAAGTTATGGACCATTTTAGAGACAATGGCGGCTTCCTTTGAGGGCATTAAAGAACAAAGAGTAAGAGCACTCCTTGCTGATTACCAAATCGGCATACAAAATTACCAAAATTTCGACTTAATCAAGTTGGCATACAAGCACAGAAATGCAGTGGTTCATGAGGGTACGTCTGACCCTGAAGTCGCCTCGTCTCAATATACTCGCTTTCTTTCGGTATCAAATACAAACATAGCCAAAATTGTTAACGACCTGCAAGAACTGGTAAGTTACGTCATACGCTGGTACATACGGAGAACGGCTACAGGTTAACCATGGTTTTAACACACGGCTCGTGAGTACCCGTATTGGCGCAGAAACAGCCCAAAAACGTGCAGAAAGACCGAGCTGAATTCTATGCAGTTTAGTATATATAAGGGGGCTATAGACAATTTTTCACGCACTAGTCCTGTCGGATTTGGCAGTCACCTTTTCATCCCTGTTGCACGCGCAGATACATGGAGATAGCGCATAAACGTACTAC
>CAZEPB010000019.1:0-28559 GCA_964514055.1 uncultured Candidatus Bathyarchaeia archaeon
TTTACCACCAACGCTGATTTATCGGTTGTAGCCAACTCAAAAATCTTTGAACTTAATATGGCGTTTCTCGGGCAGCTCTCCGCGCACTGGTAACAGAAAATGCACTGGTCCAGATGGAACAGCGGCCTTTTTTTCCCGTTAATTTCAACCATTTCAATCGCTTTCGCGGGGCAGTCTCTGGAGCATAAGCCGCAGCTGATGCACAGGTCAATGTTGTACACCTGTTTTCCTCGGAAGCCCTCAGGGACCTCAGCTTTCACAAGTGGATACTTGCAGGTGGCAGGTTTCTTGAAGAGGTTAGACAGCAGTGCTTTCACCATAGGCCTTACGGATGACTTGTTTTTCTTTCCCATTGTTTACATCACCATAGGATAGATCCAAGTAGCCACTGCGATTGTCAGCGTAAGCGACAGCACGGAAAGAGGCAGCAGAACCTTCCAGTTGGTCGTTAACACTTGGTCGATGCGTAGTCTTGCGAACAGGCATGTTAAGTACTCGGTGATTACTACGACTCCTAACAGTTTAAGCACGAACCATAAGAAGTACCAGAACGCTGGTGGACCGAAAAACACTGGTCCGTACGGTCCGCCCAGAAACAGTTCAACAACGAGCGCGGCTCCAAAAACGATCTGCACATCTCGAGTGAGACGCAGAAAAGCCAGTTTGCCACCGCAAAACTCGGTTTCTAACCCGCCAACCACTTCGCTTTCTGCGTGGGGAATGTCAAACGGGTCTTTCTCCAACTCCGCTTGAAGCGTTATAACGAACAACACGAAAGCCCAAGGCGCCAAAACGATGAATGGAAGATACTGACTTGAGGCTATGGCTGAGATAGTCAAGCTTCCAGCTAAAAACGCGGGTGCCAACGCCAGAAGGATTAGGGGAATGTCATAGCCGAGAAACTGCGTTAGAACTCTTGCGGCGCCTATGTCACCGTAGGGATTCGCAGACGCCCAGCCAGAGAGAAACAGGAAAAAGTTAGCTAGGGTAATTAACGCCATAATAAAAATCAAATCTCCAGAAAAGCTTGAGTTAGGTATGATGGCTGCGCCGTCGATTGGTAAAAAGGACAAAGCAAAAATTATAATCGAGAACGAAAGGATTGGTGCAAGCCTGAAAACGGTTTTTTTTGCTCCGCTTGGAACTATGTCTTCTTTGGTAAGCAGCTTCACGACATCAGCGAAGGGCTGAAGAATACCCCTTGGACCTGTAAACGTGGGACCCATGCGGTTCTGCATTCTGGCTTCGATTTTTCTCTCTATCCAATCGCAGAACATGGTGAAGAAAAATAGGAACGTGAAGCCAGGAAAGATGAGTACACGGAAAAAAAACCACGGGTCCAAAACCATTTTCTTCGTCCTACCTGTCGGTGCATGAGAAGCACGGGTCTAAGCTCACGAAGTTCGGGGGTACATCCGCGATGCTGCTTCCGATAGCGGTTGCTAGAAACGCTGGAATGTTGGCGAAGGTAGGTGTGCGTACTTTGACACGTTCAGGGTACGCTGTTCCGTTGCTTTTGAGGTAGTAGAAGAGTTCGCCTCGCGGGGCTTCAACGCGGTTTACGGCTTCTCCAGCTGGCACAACCCTTGGAACTCTGACCCTGAAAGGACCAGTAGGTAGATTGTCTAAAGCGTACTCGATTATGTTGATTGATTCTTCAACTTCGTCCATGCGAACATTCATTCGAGCCCACGTATCCCCCTCATCGTAGGTTATTAGTTTGAAGGGAATTTCCCCGTAGGCTTCGTAGGGCTCATCCTTTCGTACGTCGATATCTACGCCAGAGCCTCTTGCGGTTGGTCCAACAATGCATAATTTAAGAGCGTCTTCTCTCTTTAGCGTGCCCACATCCTTCATGCGCATCTTTATCGACGGTTCATCTTCGTAAACTTTTTTGTAGAAAGGCAGTTTCTTTCTCAGGTTGGTTAACATGCCTTTAATTTTGGGGATGTCCGCTTCGTTAATGTCACGCCTCACGCCGCCCACTGTCATGCCTGACGAGATAACTCGATTACCAGATATGATTTCAGTTATGTCCATTATAGGCTCGCGGTCACGCCAGAAATACTGGAACAAGGTCTCAAAACCAATCTCAAGTCCCGCATGTCCTAACGTAAGAAGGTGGCTGTGCAGCCTGTTAAGCTCTAAGAGTACGGTTCGTATGTACTTGGCTCTCGGCGGCACCTCGGTTTCCAGAATTTTCTCTACCGTTTCAACAAAGCACGTAGCGTGGCACGCGTTACATATTCCGCAGATACGCTCAACTAGATAGACATCCTGTAGGTAAGTTTTTGATTCAGCTGCCTTTTCTACGCCTCTATGCACGTAGCCGATGCGTGGCTGAACGTCCTTCACGATTTCCCCTTCAACTTTGAGCGCGAATTTTTCAGGTTCCAACAATGCTGGATGCTGAGGACCCACAATTACCTTCACAATATCTTGGTTACCTGACTCGGGTTCGCTAGGCGGCGTCTGTTTAAATTGTATGTTGTCAAGTTTTGTGTCTTTTCTCAGCGGGAAAACGCCGTCGGGCCAGTTGTCAGGTAAAACTATTCTGCCAGGACTCGGGTGTCCCTCAAAAACCACGCCCACTAGGTCGGTGACTTCCATCTCGTCAAAAGCCGCTCCTGGCATCAAGTCGCTTATTGTTTTGATTTTTGGTTTTTCTTTTGGAACTTCTACTTTTATGGTGATTATCCCGGCTTTGGAGGTTCGGATGTGGTAGAAGACGCCTAGGGTTGCGCCTAGGTCAATTCCGGTTATGGCGATTACAGCGGTTTTTTCATCCGCTTCCAGAAGTGTTTTGAGAACGTCTCGGTGTGTTGAGGCGTCAGCTATAACTGCTACTTTTCCAAGTTGCTCAGGCTGCACTTGGACGGATGTATCTTTAAACTTTGACTGTAAGACACCTAATATGTCGATTTCTTTTTGGCTCATTTTTTCTTCTCTTCTTTTGCTGGTTTTTTGGGTTTTAATGAGTTAAGGAGCTTCACAACGCCGTCGATTATTGCTTCTGGCTTAGGTGGACACCCAGGAATGTAAGCGTCAACGGGGATTACTTTGTCCACGCCGTTAAGCACGTTATAGTTTCCTCTGAAGACTCCGCCTGAACATGCACAGGCGCCAATAGCTACTACGAATTTTGGTTCGGGCATTTGGTCATAGATGCGTTTCAATCGTTCGGCACATTGTTGTGTGACAGACCCCGTAACTAATAGGACGTCGGCGTGTCTGGGTGAGGGTTCAAGTTTTATGCCGAAGCGTTCCACGTCAAAGCGTGGGGTGAGAAGCGCAACCACTTCGATGTCGCAGCCGTTGCAGGCGCCAGAGTTGAAGTGGAGAACCCAAGGCGACTTAAGCCGCGCCCACGTCGCGAGTTTACTCATATTGGTCTTTGCCTCCTTCAAGAAGAACTAGGCTCGACGCCAACATTATGAAAAGATAAAGAATTAGAAGAGTCACGTTCACTCCTTCCGCGGAAAGCGCGGAAAAAGCAAGCAGCAAAACTGAAGAGTCAAAGATTGCGAAGTATATGAGGTACTTGTACAATGATACGTTTATTTTCAGTCTTTGAATAGGTGCTTTTTCTCCGCAAGCGTACTCTGACCGCTCGGTTTCACTCTGCACATGTTTGGGTGAAGCGCGACGACCAAGCACGTAGATGAACATAGCAGCAGTGAAGATTAAAAGGAAGGCGATTAGGGCTTCAATAAACATGTGCTTTGCCTCCTTTCGGTAATTTCAGTGTTAGACATCAATTTCGCCTCAAACGTTTTATAACTCGCGCGTTCGGCGCCTGTGCCTTTTTCACATATGTTATAACAAGCTGGTTTTTCGTGAACATATTTAAGGCTATCGCCACATGCACTAGTCAGCTGCCTAGTAATGCTTAAAATTAAGCGCAATTTATCTAAAAGAAGATTCGCCTCAGCGTTGGAATTAACAGAATCTTTATGTGAATTTCTTGTCGTAACCATAGGACTCCGAGCTATTCTTTATGGGAAGCAACACAGATTTAAATCTTAACCAACGGATCCAACATAAATCATGGTATTATTGCCCAAAATGAGTAAAAGATAGAAACGTAACCACAGGTTTATTCTGTTTCTACTGACCCATGCCATCTTCTTTCCAAGTACAGAATTAAGCTGAATAGACCTCTGCTGAAAATCACTAGAAGGAGCAGTTCAAACTCGGCAGGATCTCTGGCGACCACGGTCTTCACGATTTCAGCGCCTATGAAAAATTCTAGGCCAAGGGTCAGGTAGCCTGAGAGATACCGAGTAACGCAGGATGGCTTATACGGATCTTTCAACTTGCATTGTAGAAACCGAATCGTTACAAGTATTGCACCGAAAATTATCACTCCGCCTCCGATGAGGTAGATAACGTTTGTGGCTATGTTGAGCAGCGTGTCAATTACCTCTTCCATACCGGGAATAAATGCGGTACTCAGCGGTGCAAAAACGGCGCCCAAAAGAGCTAGAATTGCTATTACCACTATAAGCGTGAGAGTTAACGGGTCTATTCTTTTAGTGGGTGTCTGCACATTGCATTCTGCCATGTGTAAGGCAACCTGTTATGCCCTAATTGGGTTAACTAACTTTATAATATTATTGTTTTTCACGCAGTTTCGTGACGGTCCAAGTATTTTAAAGCGGCTGTGGGGAGGATCATTTTGTCATAGTGTGCATTAGATCCGTTTTCGTGACTACGCCCACAAGTTTTTTGGGGTTCTCCCGGTCAAAAATGAGGACACGACCCGTTTTGTTTTCACTCATTCTTTTGAAAGCGTCTAGGGCAGTTTCGTCGGGGTACGCGGTAACAAGTTTTCTCCGTGCTATTTGACCGACAAGTATGGCGTCTCTTTTCTTTTTCGCAACACTTGCTGCTTCTTCCAAGGTGACCCAGCCAACAGGTTCACCTTTTTCATTTGTTACTGGATACCCGATGTGATGGTGTATAGCCACAAACTTCAAGAATTCGCTGGCCGTCATATCCTTCGGCACGGTTTTGATGTTCTTAGCCATTATCTCTTTAATCTTGATGTGAGCTAAAGCATCTGTTTCTCTGAGTAATAGAACTGGAAGATAACCATAAGCTTCTTCCATCTCCTTGGCTTCCTTGAGAGCTTCGGTTCTCTTCTGCATCGCCGCTACAACTATTCGCTCAAAGACCTTCGGCTCCTCCTCAATAACCCACGTGCTAATAACACCGTTTTCGACTGCTTTATAAAAGAAGTCTTCTCCAGCCTTAGTTCGGATTATAACGGTTGACCAGTCCTTTAGGGGATAGGCGCCTCCAACTGATATGTCTGCCAGCTCAGAAGTAAAATCGGTACATGTACGGCAGCTAGGCAGAATATGATCTTCGATTTCAGATAACGGAATTTGAGTAACCCCGTTTTCAGTTTGAACATTAAACGTCGAAGATAGCTGAAACCGTTTAATTTCGGTGGGCTTGATTTTGTATTTCTCTTCTATATACTTCAGCAAGGAGCTAAGTGAAAACGTTCCGAAGCAGAAAAGGCCTATTGTTATCTTCAAATTGTCGATGATTTTATGCTGCCACGCCTCCATCTTGCGGAGCGCCAGCACGTGACAAGGAACACCCACGAAGGCTATATCCGTTTTCCCATGTCCATAGACTGCGCTTCCGTACGCTTTTGCGACTGAGGAGGGAAAAAACTTGCTTCCTATCGCGGAGAGTATATCATCTGGCACTAAAGCTACTGAAGGCTTAGGTTTAGATGGGTTCTCAGATTCAGCCTGTGAGACTATGGCGCTGTCAAAAAACTTGGTTTCGATGCCATATTTCAAGAGGGCAGTAACAACAGCACCACCGTGGCTTAGTTCCCTCAGCTCTGGATCTACCGCTTGAGCAAGCACAATCCTTCGGTAATAGCCCAACGCCTCGTTTTTGATCGGTGCATCTGCAACGAAACTCAAGCTCCTTAGCAAAAGGGCTTCAGAATGAGGGCACATTTCGTAGCAGATTGGACATAAATCCATGTCTTTCGAGCAATCATGCAAGCGGTGTACTTTTTCTCCTTTTATATGAAGCGCGCTGGTTGGGCAGGCGGCTTCACATGCTCCGCACAAGGTGCAAAATCCCGAATTGATGATTCTTTTCTCCAGAACATTGTAGGCTATAAGCGAATTACCTTTTGAGACTGCAAGCACCCTCATGAAGTTATGAGTTTTTAGATGCTTAAAAACCTAGTTACTAAACGCCGTTATACTTGTAGGGCTGAAACTTTTGCAGGTTTATTATACGCCTCGTTTGCGGATTAATTTTCCCGTTAGACCGTTGAATTTGCAGGTCTTCTCTTGCCCCGTCTTAACCTTCCTGAACAACACTTTAAAAAAAGGAACGTAAATCACCACGCGCTCGTTTACTTCGAAGAGTTCGTTGGCTATCCAGCTTACATCTGCTGGTCGCTTGAAAATTCTGGTTCGAAGAATGCTCAAGCCCAGCTCTGGAGAAACTTTTTTTGCGCATGACCTCGCCAGCACTTCCTCTGGGTTCCGTTCAGAGGGAGCTGAAGGTAACTCCTTGAGCGAAACATCTCGTCCAAGTTCGTCAAGGACGAATGAGGCTTTGAATTTTTTCTTTATGCGTTCTTTTCCTCTAAGTTCGATTTCCCTGTGCGTTTTTCCATAGGAATCTGTGACCTGCTTAGGTTTGAGCTTGTCGACGCCTATGAACATTTCAGAAACGTCATCTGAGACTTTGACTTTCCAGATGTGTTTTCGGTAGTAATGAACCGTGTATTCTCCGCTGACCACGATGTACGGTTTGTAGTGCTTAACCACTGAAACCACGTTTACCTCTTCTGGCTTGGTTTTGAGAAAACCGTATTTGGGAAAAAGTTGGTCTTTGAGGTTTTCCGCCGCGATTTTAATCACTGCAGGGTCAACCAAGGTCTCGTAAACAATAGTTTTGCGGCTGACTATTTTCTCTTCAAATGGCTGTTTTGGCTCAGCCGATATCACTATTTTCTGGTCACAGCTGGTTTCCGTCAAACCGAAGCCTCATCACAATGCTTCTTTTTAAATTTAATATCGGTTATGAATTCAGAAACTGAATCCTAACTAAACATGCTTAAGTTCATTTTGCGCTTCCAGCCTTTAAATAAGGGAGGGGGAGCTTTTCCACGCACAAGAGTTTTCTGTGCTCAGTGTTTACGTTTCTTGAAGTAGACCAGCAGACCCACGCCCACCACAGCCACCGACGCTATAGGCGCTATTACTATCGTTGTTGGGATAGGCACTGGCACTTCGACGTTGAAGTAAATAGTTTCTGAAGTTCCGACGTTGCCAGCATTGTCAGTTACATAAACAGTTACGTTATGCACTCTATTGGACAAGCCATTCAGGGTTATATTCCCTGCAATTGTTACATTACCCTGCCCGTCCAAGCTGTAGGAAGTTTGTAATACTGGTTCATCTACTTTGAAGTTTAATGTGATATCAGGCGTTTTGTACGTTTTATTTTGCACCGACAAGATTGAAACGTTAGGGCAGATCGTATCGATGATAAAAAAAACTGACAAGGCGATTTTCTTTTCTAGACTGTAGTACTTGTATAAAGATGGAGCATAAACGCCATCTTGAATGGCATAAAATGTAACATTGTGCTTTCCTTCAGGTATCCCCGTAAAGTTTAGGTAATAATTGAATTCATCGATTCTTGGCTGATAATAGTTGAAAGTATAAACGTAAGTTTTGTTTTGCTGCCAGTCCGCTTTGAAATATATCTCAGAAAGGTATTCATTGTAATAGAATGCCTGCGGAATAGTATTTGACTTCATGTAACTCACATTTAGAAATAAGGATAAACTACTTGAGTTATGCATTGTATTGTTCAGTGGGGTATTTTCTGTAGATGATATTGTTATTGAAGTTTTAGAGAACGGACCATGGTTGCCTACATATTCAGCTTGACTTAAAGGATTCGCCTCTATCGATTTTACAAACCCTCCTGCAGCTGATATTAAAATCCCCAAAATTAGAAATGCTTTTAGGCTCGTCTTCTTTTCCACAGGCAATCCCTGCTTTATGCTGGGTTGTTTCTGCTGTAAAAGCGTTTTTGTCAAGGTTTCTTGACCAAACACACACAAGCGTTAGTCAAGATTTCTTGACTAAACAACAGCAGTTCACTCTAAGCTTCAATGTATATAAAGGGGGGCTATAGACTGCACCGAGCACAACAGCAGGGCAACAAAAACTTCTTTAAAAACTCAGCACACAATAATACAGTCATGTGAGGAGTCAAGTTATGCCAATCGAGAAAACCCCTGAAAAAAACGCCATCCTATTCGTCTGGTTTAATCATTACGCAGGAGTACTCATCAAAACCCCCTCGAAAACGCTTGTAATAGACCCTGTGGACATAAGAGCACGCAGTTTCCCCAACGCAGACGCAGTGCTCATAACCCACGAACACTACGACCACCTAGACCCACGACTTATAGCGGAAATCCAAAAAGCCACAAACTGCACAATCATAGCCGACCCAGCTTCCACGCAACGCCTAAAACACACCATTCCACCCGAAAAACTGCAGAAAATCAGCCCCAGCGAAGAAATCAAAGTCGGCGAAGTCTCCGTTAAAGCGGAAAAATGCAACCACCCCGCAACCGAACCAGTCACCTACATAATAACAAGCGAAGACGGCGTGAAAGTTTTCCACACCGCCGACAGCCTGCCATTCCCAGGACTTGCAGAAATAGGCGAAAGGGAAAAATTTGACGTGGTCTTCTGTACCGTGGGAATCGCACCAGGCACATCACCAGACACAGGCTTCGAAATCGCACGCTTAACCAAACCCCAAGTAGCTGTGCCATACCACACCAACTCAGCAGCTTACCAGCAGCAGTTCGCCGAAATCTTGAAAAAGGAACTGCCGAAAACAGCATGCTTGATTCCCGAACTCAACAAGATTTACCAAGTTTCAAAAAGAAAGTGAAAACTTGACCGCCAAAAAAAAGAATCAAACAAAGAAAATAGAAATAGCCAAGATCCTGCACAAAATAGACGCCTTAAAATTCGGCGTCTTCAAACTCACAAGCGGAAAAGCCAGCCCCTACTACGTGGACCTCAGAGTAGTGCCAAGTTTCCCAGACGCTTTCAGGGAAATCTGCGATTTCTACGGCGAATACATCACCAGCCAAATAGGCACCGAAAACTTCGACAGAATAGCAGGCATTCCCCTCGCTGGAATACCCTTCGCATCCCAAATCGCCTACAACCTGAAAAAACCTTTCCTGTACGTGCGCAAAGACGCTAGACACCATGGAAGACAAAGAAGAGTGGAAGGAATCCTCGTCTCAGGAGACCGAGTTTTACTCGTTGACGATTTGATTACCACCGGCTTAAACTTGGAAAAAGCAGCAGAAGCCATTCGGGCTGAAGGTGGAGTGGTGAAGGAAGCAGTGGCGTTATTGGACAGAGAGGAAGGCGGAAAAGAAAAACTCGAAAAAAGCGGAATGAAGATTCACACGCTACTTAGAATGAGTGAAGTAGCTGAAACTTTGCATGAGATAGGTGCCATAGACGAGGAAAGTCTTAAGACAATTCTGAAACAGATCAAAAAATAATAGAAGGTAGTAGTAAAAAGCTGTCAGGCATCATCATTCGTAGAAGATCAGTTTTTTCTCTTCCAACAGCACATGCAGTTTTTGCACTGCGTCATAAACGTCTTGTTCTTTCTTGGCTCCGGTGCAAACGAGTTTGCCGCTTGCAAACAGCAGAATCACAACCTTCGGCTCCTGCATCCTGTAGATCAAACCTGGGAACTGTTCAGGCTCATACATAGTCCTTTCAAGCGTGTAAGCTGCCTTTTCCAAATCAATCATGCCGCCCAAGCTTGCTGAAGCCACGATGTTCTGTATCTTCAACTCGGGTTTGCTGATGATTATTATCCCGCCTTTTTTCAGTTCCTTAATGACTTTCATAACGGCTCTACGCGCTTCTTTCTCGGATTTTGCGCCAGTGCACACCATTTTTCCCGAGTTAAAAATCAGTGTCGCCGTCTTCGGTCTTTTTAATCTGAACACGAGTCCAGGAAACTGTTCTGGACGATACTCCACGCCTGGATACCCTTTCACCACGGCGTTCAAGTCGACTTTCTGATTCAGTGTTGCAGAGGCAACGACGTTTTCGATGCTTATTGTTGCTTTAACTTTAGGCATTACTTTCCCTTCTTATTTAGCTGTGGTTAAATCCCCTTTCTTATAAAGAAGGGTTGCTTTATAAATACATCTGCGTCTGCATTTCATGAAACTGTTAGGTTTTCCCCTGTGTTGTTAGATTTCCCGTTTGCCGATGTTTCGCTGGTTGTTTTCTGTTCACTACGTTGTGGCTTATGCTTCAGCAGAGGAAGGACAAACTCGATAATTACTATTATTATGATAAGCGCTATGACTATAGGCAGCCCTATAGAGTTGCGCATGAACAGGACAACGTGCCCCAGCCAAGGAATGCGCATAACAACTTTGCCAACAACCAAGTCCTCGCGAACTCCGTCAACACCCTCAGTTTCCCAAGGGTCGTATTCAGAAATTGAAGGAGTATCTGGCCACTTGGTGCGGCTGTTTCCATCGCCTTTGGTTCTAAAGTACAATGTGCCATTAACTTCATCCACAGCAACTATCCTATGAACGATAAGATCACTTGGATTACCGGGTTCGTGGAAAACAATTATGTCGCTGTCTGGATAGTCCGTATTTAGCTCTCGTGCACCCACTCCTTGAACAATTATTAGATCGCCTTTATGTAAGGTTCGCGCAAACGGATGATTCACAGAGAGCCATCCATCGCATGCGCCATCGTAGGGGATGCACATGCTGCCGCTTACAACCGCCAGCGCAGGATACGACGTGTTTAGGACTGCTTGCGACCCATACCAGAAGCCGAATACTGCTAGAGCGATTAAGCCGATAACAAGGGCGGTTTGGAAATACTCGTTCTTCCAAAGTTTCTTGAGATTAATGGTCAAAGCGGTGCCTCGGTTGAATGGTGAAATATTCTTGTTCAATAGGCGCTCTATGTTATAAAACTTAACGCTTTCAAAAAGGAAAAATGAGGAGGTTTAAGGTTATCGCCAACACTGTTGGCATTCGATGAATTAGCGGTTGTTGCGGTGTTGCACGTTTAGATTTTCTTTTTGCTTAGTACTTCTCGGAAGCTGTGACCAGCTGGGCATTCATATAGCCCGATTTCCAGTTGCATTCTTTTTCCTTGCTTGTCTGGGCGACCTGCCATTTTCCAAGATTTCTTGAGCTTTCCTTCGGCTCCACATTTTGGACATTTAGCCACTTTCATTTCCTCCATGATATTACATTCCATGGTTTCTTAATATGATAGATATAAAATTTTCCATTGTTTTCGAATAGAAAATTTCAATTTTAACATCAAAATTAAACATTTTTATGTCAAAATTATGGAAAACGCAGAAACGCGCCTGCAAAAACCATAATTAAGGAATACTCCTCGTTCACTTTTCCTTTTTTGCAGCTAATCTTCAAGTTCTTCACGGTTTATTTGGAAAGTTGAGACCTGAGCTCTTTGAAAAGCGTGCCAAAACGTTTTTACCGTTGATTCTCCGCTAATGTTCTCGCCGCTTGGGAATTAACCGAATTTGCAGAAATCTTCTGAAAGCGTTTTTGAAATGCTTGTGAAGCCAGTTCGAAGGCTCGTTGAACAGAAAGGATTTCCTGAGCCTACTGAACCCCAGGAGAAAACGATTCCTAAGATTATCGAAGGCAAAAACGTCCTTTTAATCTCGCCTACGGCGACAGGGAAGACCGAAGCTGCGTTTCTACCTGTGCTAAGCATGCTGCTTCAGGCGCCAAGAACACCTGGCATGAAAGTGTTGTACATCACGCCGTTGCGAGCGTTGAATCGTGACCTTTTGGAGCGGCTTGAGTGGTGGTGCAACAACTTGGACATCAAGCTGGCGGTTAGACACGGCGACACTGACACGAAAGAAAGAACGCGCCAGTCAAGAAGCCCACCTGACATTCTCATAACCACACCCGAAACATTGCAGGCTGTGCTTTCGGGATGGATATTGCGGCAGCACCTGCAGAGCTTGCGGTGGGTGATAATTGATGAGGTGCATGAACTGGCGGACAGCAAACGCGGAAGTCAGCTGTCTCTGGCTTTGGAACGCGTCAGAAACCTCATAGGCAAAGAGTTTCAGATGATAGGGTTATCCGCCACCATCGGCACTCCAGAGAAGGTAGCCCAGTTTCTCGTAGGCAACAACCGACCCGTGGAGATTATTCGCGTGCCCGTAGCCAAAATAATGCGGTTACAAGTGCTTTTTCCCCAGCCAACCGAGGAAGACGCGAGGCTTGCAGGAAAACTTTACACGCACCCAGAGGTGGCAGCGCGATTAAGGGTAATCCGCGATTACATGGGAAAACACAAATCCGTGCTTCTGTTCACCAACACCCGCTCGGTGTCGGAGGTGTTGACAAGCAGGTTTAAAGTTTGGAACATAGACTTTCCAGTGTCCATTCACCACGGCTCCCTTGCTAAGCCATCGCGGATAGCAGCGGAAACAGGGCTGAAAAGAGGCTACCTCAAGGGCTTAATCGCCACTAGCAGCCTTGAACTCGGCATAGACGTAGGTCGCATCGACTTAGTCGTCCAGTACATGAGCCCCAGACAGGTCACAAGGCTTATTCAACGGGTGGGAAGAGCAGGTCACAGGGTAGGTCGCGTGGCGAAAGGCGTGATTATCGGAATGGACTCCGACGACACGTTAGAGGCTTTGGTGATAGCAAGAAGAGCCTTAAAAGAAGAGTTGGAGCCTGTTAAAGTTCCGCCTAAACCTTATGACGCCTTGACTCATCAAATAGCGGGGTTGCTGCTTAAGAACAGGCGTTTGGCGTTCAACGACATTTTGGAGATAACAAAAAACGCGTATCCCTACCAAGACATGACCATGGAAGACGTGGAAAAAGCGCTCCGTTACATGCATCAACGGTTTCCGCGTTTAGCCTGGGTTTCCTTTGAAGACCAAGTTGTCTTGAAGCCTTCTCGAACAAAAGCACTCTTCGAATACTACTTCGATAATTTATCCATGATTCCCGTGGAGAAGCAGTTCCTAGTTATTGACGACTCAAGCGACTCTTCGGTCGGAGTCTTGGACGAAGCGTTCATGGCAGAGTACGGCAAAGCTGGAACCAAATTCATCATCAGAGGCAGTCCTTGGCAGATAATACACACCACTGAAGACAAGGTTTACGTTAGGCCAGTCGACGACCCCACTGGTGCCATACCGAGCTGGATTGGCGAAGAAATCCCCGTGCCCTTCGAAATATCGCAGGAATTGGCTTCGATAAGAGGATTCGTTGAAGAGAAAATGAGAAGCGGGCTCTCGGCAGAAGAAACCAGCGTGTTGCTGAGCCAACGGTATCCAGCTGATAAGGACACGATACTGCGTGCTATAGCGGAGACGGTGGAGCAGGTGAACGCGGGCTTGGCGGTTCCCACGGAGAATCGAATAGTGCTCGAAGACTGGGAGGATTTTGTCATAATCCACGCCAACTTCGGTTCTCTTACGAACAGAGCTTTGGCGCAGCTGCTGGGGGAGATTCTCTCGGAGAAGCTTGGGCATGGCATGGTGGTGCAGCATGACCCCTACCGCATCTTCGTGCAAACAATGGGTGCAGCAAACGCCTCACGTATCCTCGAAGTTTTCGACGAATTACAAACCATGCCCGAACAATCAGTCAAAAACACTCTTACGAGGTCCACTGTGAAAACCGGGCTCTTCAAACGGCGCATAATTCATGTGGCTCGCCGTTTCGGAGCTCTGAAAAAATGGGCAGACTTCAGCAGCGTGAGCCTCCAGAAACTGATAACGAGCTTTGAGGGGACCCCCATCTACGAGGAAGGTTTGAAGGAGGTGTTCACGAAAGACCTTGATGTTGACGGGCTTGTCCGTGTTTTGAGCAAGATTCGGGACGGCGAAATTCAACTGCAAGTCTTGGAGACGGATGAGAACGCAACGCCAGTTGCTCGTGTGGGCATCGAACGAGTAAGCATGAAAACAGATCTTATTCCGCCCGAGCGGATGCGTGCTGTGCTTGTGGAGTCTGCTAAGGCGAGGCTATTGAACGAGACTGGCACTTTTGTGTGTACGAACTGTTGGGACTACTTGGAGATGATTCGAGTTAAGAATTTACCTGACAGGCTTAAGTGTCCACGATGCGGGTCTCAAGCTATTGGGCTTTTGAAGGTGGATGAGGAGACGGCGTTGGCTTTGGTTGAGAAGAAGGGGCAGAGGTTGGCTAAGGCTGAGGAGCGGTTGCAGGCGTACGCGTTGGAGACGGCGCGGTTGATGGAGAAGTATGGTAAGGTGGCGGCTGTGGCTCTGAGCGCTAGGAAGGTGCGGGCGTCGGATGTTGCTGGTGTTCTTGAGAATGAGCCGCGGCTTACGGATAGGTTTTATGAGTTGGTTCTTGAGGCTGAGCGTAAGGCGTTGGGTAGGCGTTTCAGGTAGACTTGTGCCTTGTGGTTAACAACAACTTTTTAAGGCTAAGTTGACCTTATTCTGAACTAAGCGCTCATCGTAACTTTAGGAGACGTTGAAGGGTGGAAATAAGCCGCAAGAAGCTTCGCGACGAGGTTCTTAAGCGCATTCAATACGTTAAAACTTGTGTTATGGCTAGAGAGCTTTGTCTTCTAGTGCGTACGAACAGGGCTGTTTTGGAGCCTGAGGATGTGCAGGAGATTTGCAGTTACATTTCAAAGCTTTGTAGGGAAGAGGGTTGCTTGGAGCCCAGCGAGCTCTGTGAGAAGGCGGCTGAGGCTGTTGGCTCTAAAGATGAGGAGAAGTATTTGGAGTTGTGTGCTCAGAGCTGCGTGAAGTGCGGTGAGGCTAAGAGACCGTTGCCTAAGAAGAATGCGTACGTGTCTTAGTTGGAGGGCGGTGAAGTGTTTATTGCTCCTTTCGTTCCGAGTCCTGTTCTTGTGATTCAACACATGCTTAAGTTGGCTGATTTGAAGGCAGGTGAGGTGCTGTTTGACTTGGGCGCTGGGGATGGCAGGACGGTTATTATGGCTGCGAAGAGGTTCGGGGCTAGAGCCGTTGGCGTTGAATTAAGAGAGGATTTGGCGAAGAAGGCTTTGAGCACGATTCACACGAATGGCTTGGCGGACAGGGTGACAATTGTTAACGGTGACATGTTCACGGTGAATTTGGCTTCTGCTGACGTGGTTTTTCTGTATTTGACGACGAGTGCGAACGAGAAAATCAAGCCGAAGCTGGAAACCGAGCTGAGGAAGGGTGTGCGTGTGGTTTCTCATGATTACGAGATTGTGGGGTGGAAGCCTGTGAAGGTGGATAATTTCTGTGAGAACCCGAAGCTGGGTTATCCTTCGCACACGATTTACTTGTATAAGACGTAGCGATTAAGGTTTGAAGCAGTATCTTGGCCATTGTGGCCACGACTGCGCTGTGTTGCATGTGCCGAAGTCTATTGTCAGTGGCATGCCGATGTGGAGTTGTTCCTGCGTGACGCCTGTGATCATGCCGGGGAGTTTTAAGCCGTTTTCGAGTTCGATTATGCCGACGGCGTAGGGTGCCAAGTCTTGGAATTGCTGCGGGGCGATGTGTATTATGCTGTAGGTGAGGAGTTTGCCTTTTCCTTGGATTTCGGTCCACGTGAATTCCTGTGAGTAGCATTTGTCGCATAGGGTTCTGGGTGGCAGGTGGATTTTTCCGCATTGGGTGCATTTGCCTGCCATGAGCTTGCCCTGCGCTAGGAACTTGTAGAACTGTTCTATAGTGAAAGGCTCTGGAGCGCTCATGGCTGGTTGCTCCTGTAGATGTGGACCGTGGCTGTTGCGCCTGACCCGCCCACGTTATGCGTTAAGCCTGTTTTGGCGTTTTTCACTTGGCGCTTGTCCGCCTGCCCCGTGAGCTGCAGGTACATTTCGTAGGCTTGTGCGGTGCCCGTTGCGCCGACAGGATGCCCTTTGGCTTTTAAGCCTCCGCTGGTGTTGACCGGGAGGCGTCCGTCGAGGCGCGTTTCGCCAGTTTCAGCCAACGTGCCGCCTTTGCCTGTGGGGCAGAAGCCCAAGTCCTCATAAGCGATTATTTCGGCGATGGTGAAGCAGTCATGGATTTCCGCCACATCAACTGCTTCGGGCTTAATCGCAGCCATGTCGTAGGCGGTTTTTGCTGCGAGTTTTGCCGCTTGGAGGGAGGTGAGGCTTTGGCGTTCGTATAAGCCAATGGTGTCACTGGCTTGCCCAGAGCCGATGATGTGCACTGGCTGGTCGGTGAAGCGTTTCGCCAACTCGGGTTTTGTTAGTACCAAGCAGCTGGCGCCGTCTGTAATCAGAGAGCAGTCGTACAGCTTCAGCGGTGAAGCCACCAAACGGCTGGCTAGGGCTTTTTCAAGGGTTATCTCCTTCTGCATGTGAGCTTTCGGGTTGAGGGTTCCATGGTAATGGTTTTTCACCGCCACCTCAGCCATCTGCCGTTCGGTGGTGCCGTACTTGTGCATGTGCGCCGTCGCCATCAACGCGTACAAGCCTGGGAAGGTGATGCCGTGCCACTGTTCGAAGGGGTAATCCGACGCCATGGCGAGGTACTCGGTGACTTCCGCAGTGCTTCGGTGTGTCATTTTTTCGACGCCGCCGACGAGGACGATGTCTGCTAAGCCTGAGAGCACCGCGTAGACGCCTGAGCGCAGTGCTGCACCTGAAGAAGCGCATGCGGCTTCGGTTCGTGTGGCGGGAATGTTTAGGAGTCCTGCCCAGTCTGCCACGGTTGAGGCGGTGTGCCCCTGATGCTCGTAGGATTCGCCCATGTGTCCCACAAAGATGGCTTTGATGTCGTGTTTAGGTTCCAGCTTTGGGCATCGGTCGAACGCTTCTTTGACCGCCTCAGCGAAGAGCTCTCGTGCGTATAAGCCTTCGTTTTTTCCGAATTTTGAAAGACCCGCGGAAATGATCGAGACAAGTGGCTTTCCTTTCAAACTTGCATTACCTTCTGTGTGTGCTCAGTATTGTGTGTAGATTCACGTTTAAAAACTATGCAAGTTACACCCGTTTCCGCCAACTGCCGCAAGTCGGAGGTCACTAGTGGCTCATGGTTGCTGTTGTGCAGTATGGCAAATAATTAAGACGTTGAATAGCGTCAATTAACATCCAGAAAGCGCTTAACGCTTTTCTTCCTGCATTCTCCACAATGTTTCAAAATATTTTTCGACCATCGCTACAATACAAGCATTGTTGGACCACAAAACAGGAGCTTGCAGATTCATTTCGGTTCTCAAAAAAACTTCTCGCTTGTCGATCAGAATTATGCAAGGCATGGAAGTGCGGATGAACTTGACTTCAAAGAATTCCTTATTTTTCAAGGTTGGGTCAAGTTCCAAGATTACTTTTTTGTCGTGAGGTTTGCCTATTAAAAATTGAAACTTGACACCTTTTTTTACGCCTCTCTTCCAAACATCTTCAGTTATAAACCTCACTTTTCTGAACATATCTAATGTAGTAAAACATAAGACGCTTGTTTTAGCCTTAGCAACTGCATTTCTTATCCTATGGACATGCACCCCTGGGATCAAAATGAACTGAGATGGCTCTGCCTGAGGCGCGGTGGTTTTTGCGCTGTTTTCTTCGAAACTTTGAATTACCTCGGTTGCTTTTTTATGCAACATGGCGCTTTGGTTGTCCCTGCGTTGAAGCAAAAGGGAGAATCCCTCGTCTATTGGGGTTGCTTTGAACCTGTTTGGTATAGCTATAATTCTTTCAGTCAAACCGCGATTTTCAAGCTTGGTTAATACGCGGTAAACGTCTGGTTGGGAAACTTTCGAAGCTTTTGAAATGGTTTTTGCAGATGTTTCACCTAGCTTGACAAGGGCAAGGTACACTTTTGCCTCTAAAATAGTCAGTCCTAAACTAGTTAATACTTCGTAACTTTCCTCTAACTCCAAGTCTGACGCTTTCCAAAGGGTTTTTTCTTGTAGCAGTGGATAAGTCAATTCGTTAAGTGGAAGTGCTACTTAAGGATTCTTCAGTGGAACAACTCCTAAACAGTATTTATAAAAGCGTTGACCTCCTTTTTGCATACCGAAAAAAAGGAGAAGAGCAAATGAAAACAAATAAACTAGCTATTATTGCTTTGGTTCTGATATCGACTTTCACTATATCGCTCGTTGCTATACCCGCAGCTATCGCACACGACCCGCCATATGTATTTCCAACAGTAGCTCACGTTGTTCCTACAGTTAACCCCGTTGGAGTCGGTCAGTCATTCTACATTTACATGTGGATTGACAAAATTAAACCTAGCGCAGCTCTTGAAAATGACATTAGAATGCATGACTACACCCTCACCATTACAGATTCTGACGGAAACGTAGTACTGGAGGAGGTTTTTGAAACTGTACAGGACACAACATCAAACCAGATTTATCAATGGGCGGCTGACGCAGCTGGCACCTACACTATTACCTTTGACTTCCCAGGCGACGTATATACAGCGTCTGACGCGGCTCAGGGAAACCCAGATTACGAAAACGACACCTATCTAGCTAGCTCTGCAACAGCGACACTCATAGTACAGGAAGACCCAATACCAAGAGCTCCCACAAGCTATCCGCTTCCTACGGAATATTGGACTCGCCCGATTTACGGTGAAAACCCTGATTGGTGGACAATATCTTCGAACTGGCTGGGCGACGGCGCAGCAGGCTATGGTGCCTACGGCGTATCATACAATATGGGCGGTAACGGCAATTTCTGGGGTACCACTGATAACGTAGGACCGCAAACTGGTCATATCATGTGGACAAAACCACTTCAAATGGGAGGAGTAGTCGGAGGAGACCTCTTTGACGACTATCCAGGAAACACGTGGTTCGAAGGCTCAGCATACAACCAAAGATTCACCAACCCAATCATAGTACACGGAAAACTCTACTACAAGGAACCAGTATCGTTTGTAGTATCGTTTTTCTCAGGCCCCACTGGACCAACAAAATGCGTTGACTTGCATACAGGAGAAGTCATTTGGTCTCGTGATGATGTCCCTGCATTATCATTCGCTTACATCTATGACGTTGAAGACCCCAACCAGCACGGAGTACATCAAGCAATTTTATTTGCAGCTGTAGGATTTTTTGGAGGGCCTCCTTGGGAGGCGTATGATGCAGACACAGGAAACTATATGTTTACAGTAGAAAACGTTCCCTCGGATTCCAGTGGATTTGCAAGAAACAAGGGTCCACAAGGCGAACAAATAAGGTACGTAATGCTGAACGAAGGCAACAGCACGCATCCCGACTACTACTTAGGCGAGTGGAACTCATCAAACCTGTGGAGCTGGAGTGGACTATCACCATCAATTTCAGATCCAGTCGATGCAAGCACTCCAAACCGTTATGACTGGATGGTGCCAATACCTTGGCGCAACGACATAACCGGCGGAGTCACTGTAATCCAAACGATCTTCCAAGACATAATGCTTTGCCGCAATGGTTCTCTACCTTCATCAGGCAGTCCCTTTATGGGCACATTCGGCTACAATCCCTACACCTACTTCGCTGTCAACCTTGACCCAGGTAGGGGTACAGTGGGTTCAGTGCTGTGGCGGAAGACCATTCAACCAGCGCCAAACAACGTTACAGTCCTAGAAGTCGGCGTCGACCCAGTGAACCGGGTTTTCGTTGAAAACTGGAGAGAAACAATACAGTTCGTAGGATACGATTTGGATTCAGGCAACAAAATATGGGGTCCAACTGATCCTCAAGCACCCCTTGACTACTATGGCAGCCAATCGTCTGGCAGTATAGCAACTGCGTTTGCTTACGGAAATCTATACAGTTCAGCATACGCAGGAATACTCTATTGCTATAATACGACAAACGGAAATCTAGAGTTTACTTACGGCAACGGCGGTGTTCCAGGCAACGACACTAACAGCGGCTTTGAGGTACCTGGTCCATATCCAACCTTCATAAACGCCATTGGCAACGGAGTGGTATATCTGGTTACCTCTGAGCACACAATCGAAACACCGCTTTACAAGGGTGCAAGAACACGCGCTGTAAACGCTACAACAGGCGAAGAAATCTGGACTCTTAACAGCTATGTTGGAGAGTTCTTCGATACAAGCTTTGCCATGGCTGACGGTTACGCAGTTTGGTTCAACGGTCTCGACAACCGCATTTACAGTGTAGGCAGAGGACCCAGCGCCACCACAGTTTCAGCACCAAACCTCGGTGCAGCGTTTGGACAACCTGTGGTGATTTCGGGTACGGTGATGGACATAGCTACAGGAACGAAGCAGACCGAGCAGGCTGGACGCTTCCCCAACGGTGTAGCAGCAGTTTCTGACGAGAGCATGTACGACTGGATGGGCTATGTTTACCAGCAAAAGCCGTTCCCGAGCGACTGCATGGGAGTTCCAGTTAAAATCGACGTCATGGATTCCAACAACAACTACAGGACCATAGGCACCGCCATGAGTGATGCGAGCGGCGTGTTCAGCTTAACATGGGTTCCTGACATTCCAGGCAACTTCACCGTCGTCGCTACTTTCGAGGGCACCAACGGTTACTGGCCTTCCTTTGCAGAGACCTCGTTCGCCGTGATGGAGCCCCCTGAAGCTACGCCACCTCCGACACCGCCGCCAGCGTCCATGACTGACACGTACGTTGCAGGCTTCGGAATCGCCTTACTCATCATACTCGTCGCGGGCATTGTTGTCATCGTAATAATGCTCAGAAGACGATAAAGCAACAAGCAGAAACCAAAACTACTTTCCCCCTTTCTTTTTCGGGGTCACAGTCACATAGGCATAAGGAGAAGTGAGGCTGAAAGGACCCTGGGTTTAAAATTCACGATGGAATAGCAACCGTCGGAATTTTCATTTTTCTTTCTCCTTTAGTTTCCATGTCCCAGAGTCCCAACAAACCCGTCAAACCATCCGAAAACATGATAAAAAACAAATTTGTAAATTCCTTGATGTCAATAGTTGGGTATTGATATTAGAGATCAAGATAACAACAGAAGAGCGCTTTAGCCCATAGACTGTTCCAAGCACAACAGTTTCCCCCATAACCTCCATCAGTATCATTGCGGAAAGGTTTATGAAAGGAACCGCGAGTCATCACAGGGCAAACAGGGATTACAGGGCATGAGCGCAGCAAAGTTTAAGGTGAAGGGGATTTTCTTTGATTTGGACGGCACCATCGTGGATTCGCGAGGGGCTTATTTGGAAGCGACGCGAACCGCGTTTCAAGCGTTGGGAAAAGAACCGCCTGATGCGAAGGCTGCTCTGGAGATTCCGCGAAGGCTTGAAAGGAAACAGCCTATCAGCGACTTCGTTAAGGGTGACACTGGGAAATTCTTAGACGTGTATCTCCGTGCGTACTACTCTGTTACAACGGAGAAAACAAGACCTTTCCTCAACGTTTCATCGGCGCTGGAAACCCTCTCGAAAAAGGCGAAGCTGGCGTTGATAACCATGCGTGCTGTCCCAAAGCATGCGGTGATGGCTGAGCTGAGGCACTTCGGCATAGCCCAATACTTCACTCACGTTGTGACTGCTTTGGACACGTCGGAGCCAAAGCCTTCGCCTGAAGCGTTGATAAACTGCGTGAAAGCGCTGGATGTTCAAGTCTGTGACTGCATAATAGTGGGGGATTCCGTCAGCGACGTTAGAGCTGGGAAGGCTGCGGGTGTGTTGACTGTGGCGGTTTTGTCGGGGCTTTTTTCTCGTGAGGAGCTTGCTTGGGAGTGTCCTGATTTGATTTTGAGGGATGTGTCTGTGCTTCCGGATTTTGTTGTGTGAATGTGCCTATTCATATTTCTGGTATGGTAATATTGCTGAAAACTGCCTAAAGCAGTTATATTGGTTTGGGAAAATAAAGTTTAATATAAACCTTGAACTCTAATTAACTTGGAGAAGGTTTCGGAGCGGGTTTCAAGTGAATTTCCTAGAAATAATGTTAGGGGAGAAGCTTAAGGAAGCAGATTCAGCGTTGGATGTTTCGGGTTCAGACCGTAAGGTTTTGCAGGTGGCGTGCCAGGATTTCACTAACTTTCTGAAGTTTCATTGGGACTTGATCGGGAAGGAAGCGAGCCAATGCGAGTTGGTGGAGAAGTTGGAGAAGCTTTTCAAGGAGGATCCTGCTGAGTTGGAGGAGTTTTTGGCGGTTTGGGTTGGGATCTGGCTGCGGAAGTGGAAGGAACGCGTGAAGTTGCTTATTGGCAGGCAGAACGCGAATAAGTGGAAGAAGGTTTCGAAGGCGTTGAGTAGTGCTGAGCCGTTGTGGAGGAAGGTTGAGCGGAAACAGGAGCTTCAGGAGGTTGTGGTGGCTACTTTGATTAAGAACGGTGAGATTTGTGGTACTGAGATTTTGTCGGAGAACTTGTTGAAGATGTCGTTGGGGGAGAAGCGTGTGCGGAAGCTTGAGGATAAGGAGCGGATTTTTGCTGTGGTGAACAATTCTTTGCGGAAGGCTCGGGAGATGGCTCAGAGTAGAGGTCCGTTGATTTTCGTTAAAATTGATAAGGGCTATTACGGCACGGTTAACCATTAGTTAGCCGTTTTTTCTTTTTGTTTTTTGTGTTTAGGCTATTCTTTGTCTTTGTATTGTTTTGGTTTGCCACGAGTATTTTCTTAAGGTTTTGGTTTCTCCGTAGCCGCATGCGGCGCATCGTTTTTCGCGGACGTGGTAGGCGTGTCTTCCGCAGCGTCTGCAGCGTATGTGGACGGTTTTGTGGGCGTGTTTGCCGAAGGATGGTGTGCCTTTTCCCATTGTGTTTGGTCACCTTGGTGGGGGTGAGATTAGGACGACGTTGTCTCCGCGGACGATTATGAGTCCGAGTTTTTTGGTGTTTTCGAGGTTGGTGGTGTCGTCTGTTTCTTCTAGGACGAGGTTTAGGTGTTGGTCGAATCCTTTGAGTCTTCCTCGGAGGCTTTTTCCGCCTTTTAAGCGGACTAGGACGATTTTGCCGAGGTTTTGTTCGAGGATTTCGGTGGTCATTTCGCTCATCTGATGGTTCCTCATGATGTTTATGTCATGTACTACTTGAGGTTTTCACATTTAAACCTATCTAAGCAGGGAGACTAGTTGCTCGAAGACGATACCCCCTCCCTTTTATATAGGTTGAAGAGAGTGAAGCTTGGCTTGAAGCTGGTGTTTAGCTTGTCTTTCACTTTTCTGTTTCAAACAACTGGGTAAGAGGGCTACCTGCCATGAGCCATGATGTGGACAGCAAAATGGCAAGTACATGTTGGAAACGTGTTAGTCAAGAAATGTTGAGTCAATAATTCTTTACAATAACCCTTTTTTATCGTAAGCATGGGTTATTTCTAGTTAGAGGAATGCATCGTGAACAACAAGTCACTCCCGAGTGCATTCTTGGCAGCCACCCTGATAAGCATATTAATTTTAGTTGTTGTTCGTTTCGGCACAGTTCAAGCTTCCACAGGTGACAACGGCATACCCAAGCCGTCTGTTCCAGACTTCACTTTGAAGTATGTAGATAAGACAATAGAAGCTACAATCAACAACAACCTAGGCGCCTCATACTACAATTTCAGATACAAAGGGCACTATGCTGAGGAATGGAGTTACTATCCATTCAACCCTGACTCAAGGTTTGGCTACAGCCTTCCAGATGCCTTTTACGTTCCCTATAAAGCTTCAAATTCAAGTTATACTGTGGCCGCATTGCCTTCTCATTTCTTCAAAGATGTTCCTGAAGGTGGTCAAGTTGACGTTCAGGTGCAAGCATTATTTGGAGATTTTGACGCAGACCCTTGGGGCCATCTGTTGCCTATAGAACCAACATACGATTTTGATTTTACTGGTACAATAAGCGATTGGAGCGAAACACAAACAATAACTTTTGGCGAGGGTCAGACGCCAACGCCTTCACCTACATCAACACCGACACCAACTCCCGCTCCCACACCGATTCCAGTGCCCGGTCAAAACTCCTTCTCCGTCGAGTCGAACAGCACAGTTACGAATCTGTTCTTCAATAGCACAAGCTCCGAGTTAAGCTTCACCGTTAACGGAACTTCAGGAACAGGGGGCTACGTGAAAGTCACTATAGCGAAAAGCCTTGTCTCAAGTGTTCAAAACATCAAGGTGTATCTGGACGGAGCCGAACTTGATGTTGCGATCACTGAGGACGAGGATTCGTGGTTGCTTAGCTTCAACTACATGCATAGCACACATCACGTGAGGATTAGTTTGGCAGCGAACGCAGCTGCAACGACCTTTCTAGGCTCAGAGTTTTGGATTGGTGTAGTGGTCATTGTTGTCGTGGTTGGTGTGTTTCTGCTGTTTTACTTCAAAAAGCGCAATCGCTGAACAGAGAATTATGCTTGAACTCATGCTGTACCCGTATGTGAGCGAAATCGCATGGCAATTTTTTTAGTCAAGAAATCTTGAGTCAAGAAATCTTTACAAAAACTGATTTATGCCAAAAATACTCCATAGTATATGTGGGGCTAAACTGTGGAAGCATTTGCAAGCCATCAAGTCCAAGATTTTGCGGGCACAACCAATGATAGGTTTGCCTCTAAAACAAAATGTGTTCTAGTGGCAATATACGAAAATAACGGAAAGACAATCCTGCAACCACTCGTAGCGGAACAGGAAGCAAAGATAATCCCAGAATTGTTCCAGAACAAAACTCTAGAAGTGTGGCTATCCAACGGTAAAACCGACATTTCCCAATTCGACGTTGCTATACTGAAGTACAAACAAGTGTTGCAGTTATTGACAAAATGTAAAAAAGCGAAAACTCAGGTGTGTTTGAAGAACTATTTTAAAAATCTCGTTTCTTGTGAACAATGCCCTCTAAGCGTTAATTCAGGTGAGAATTCAGATGACGAAAGTTAAATCAGCTAGTAAAGCACCTTTATACATGGTGACGTGGCGGTGCACCAGGAGATGCGTAGGCAACTGCCTATACTGCAGCTACACTTCTGAGTACGCCAAAGACACTGAAGTAGGCACCAAAACCGGGTACAAAATTGTTGATGAACTTTACGATTTTGGCTCTCCATTGTTTGGGATAAGCGGCGGCGAACCCTTATTACGAAAGGATATTTTCGACATAATAGAATACGCCAAGCAAATTGGCTTTGGAGTAAGTTTGATAACCAGTGGCTTCGTCTTTGATGAGAAGAGGCTTAACAATCTTGTGCGAAACGAGGTTTACACGGCGGTCAGCGTAGACGGCACCCGAGAGTCAAACGACAAGATACGCGGCAGAGGAAGCTACGACAAAGCACTGTACGCCATGAAGAAGCTATCGGAAAACGGAATTCTAGACTGCATAGTCACCACCATGACCAAGTACAACATCAAAGACGCCGAGCACATAGTCAAGCTGGCGGCAGAACACGACGCTCGAATGGTCGTCTTCCACAACCTAGTCCCCGTGGGACGAGCTGGGTCTAACATGCCTGACTTGGCACCATCTCCCGAAGAGTACGAGTGGGCGTTTAACAACATCTATGATTTGCAGGTTAAGTACGCTGGAAAAGTGCACGTGAACGTTTACGCGCCCTTCTACGCGAGGATTGTGCGACAGAGGAATCCAGTTGATTTTTGGGATTGGTTCCGAAATCGTTTTCTGGGCAAATGCACCATCGGCGGAAACTACGTCAGCGTTACGGAGAACGGCGATTACAGGTCATGCGGTTTTAACGAAGGCTATAGACTTGGAAACGTGAAAGACAAGAGCCTAAGACGAACATGGAACGAACTGCAGCACTCCGAATTGCATTTGAAGCTGAGAGACAAGGATAACATCAAGGGCAAATGCGGCGTGTGCGAGTACCGCGAAATATGCGGCGGCTGCAGAACACGAGCAGAATACTACACGGGCGACCTCTTCGAAAGCGACCCCGCATGCGCATACATACCAAAAGTGCTTCGGGAAGCCAATGGCGTTATTGCGAGGGATAGATGTGAAATCACTCCAGGCTGCATTCGTGATAGCCATACTGGTTAGCGGTTTCTCGCTAGCTGGCATCATGCAATTTGGCTTAGCACAGGACTCTACTTCATTCACTACATCAGGTTACATCTTAGATTCCGATGGCCAGGGAATCGCTGGTGCTTACATCATTTTTAATGTGCCCGATATTGTTCCAAGCGTTTCCGATTCCTCAGGTTACTACGTGATTTCCGCTCCCGCAGGCACGTATCACGTCAACGTGTGGCCACCGTTCGATTCAAACTTCATTAACTATGATGAACCAGGGTTTGTTGTAGGGTCGGACATAACCAAAAACATCACGTTAACTTCAGGTTGTAAGGTGTCAGGCTACATAACCAATTCTTCGGGAGCACCAGTTATAGGTGCTTCCGTTTTGTTCAGAGACTCTGTAAACACCTTTGGTTCTGGTTGGTTTTCTAACTCTGTGGGCTACTATTTCTTAAGTGTCCCAGCTGGAACTTACACAATAGACGCACACCCAAGAACTGCATATGGCGGATATAACTACTCAGGTCCCACAACTGAATTCCCAACCTATTACGAGTATAACTTCGTCGTCAATGGTAACCTTGCAAAATACATCACTGTAGGCGGTTTATCACCAACGCCATCGCCTCCGAACAACTTCACCATTAGCGGTTCGGATTCTTGGTCTATGTTCCACAAAGATTTAGCCCATTCAGGCTGCGCTGGGTCTACTGGTCCGTTGACAAATCAAATCCTCTGGAAATATCAAACAGGCAGCGACATTGAGTCTTCTCCTTCTGTTGTCGATGGTGTTGTTTATTTTGGTGCCTTATGGAATGGTCATAATGGCTTTGTAAACGCTTTGAACGCAACGACTGGTTCGAAGATCTGGCAGTTCGCTACGGACAGTGGTGTTGAGTCGTCCCCTGCAGTGGTTGACGGGGTCGTTTACATCGGCTCATACGGTGGCCACGTGTATGCTTTGGATGCTGCAAGTGGCTCTAAAATCTGGTCATTCGATACAGGTGGCTCCGTGTTTCCGTCCCCTGCTGTTGTCGATGGCATGGTTTACGTTGGCTCCGCTACTGGCTACATGTATGCATTGAATTCTACTGATGGCTCACTATCATGGGCGTACCGTACAGATGGAGCTATCTTTTCATCTCCTGCTGTCGTTGATGGCGTTGTCTACTTTGGTTCACAAGATCAGAATATCTATGCTCTGAGAGCCAGTGACGGGGCAGAACTCTGGCATTATACCACGGGAAGTTTTGTTGATACTTCTCCTGCAGTTGTCGGTGGTATTGTTTACTTTGGGTCGCGTGACGGCTACGTTTATGCCTTGAATGCAACTAATGGATTTCAAATCTGGTCGTTCCGTGCCCTACACGGCAATTATGGAAGCTATTACTATTCAACTCCTGCCGTGGCTAACGGAGTTATTTACGTCGGCTCGTATGACCGTTCCATCTACGCCCTAAATGCAACTAACGGCAGCATGTTCTGGGAATTCCGCACTGGAGGCTACATCTTTTCGTCTCCTGTTGTTGCAGGAGCAACTGTTTATGTCGGCTCATATGACGGTAACGTTTATGCTTTGGATGCTATAACGGGTAGCAAAATATGGAGTTACCAAACAGGCGGCAAGATGCGGTCATCATGCGCTGTTGTTAATGGGACAGTCTACGTGGGTGCAGATAATGGTTATTTGTATGCTTTTGGTTCTCCAAGTGCTCAACCAACTTCTTCAGATGATATCACTGTGGGAGGCTCATCGTCAACGTCAAGCTCAAATTCTGAGCATGTGTCGTATCCTGCATCGTCTCCTGAGCTTGCGTCGTTTCCTGAGCTTTCGTCGTCTCCTGTGTCTTCGTCGACGCCTCCAACAACCACCGTTACGCCAACTAAGATAACTACCTCAACAAACGCGTCTACTATGACGTTACTAGGAATACTGCTCTGGATAGGGATTGTTGCAACGCCTATTGTCGTCGTGATTAGTGTATGCCTGATGGTTTACTTCAAAAAACGCAGACACTAAGCTGGAACCGTGCTTCTGCTCAATAGTTTCGCTACCCTAATTTGAAGCCGAGGAAAAAACCCACAGCAAAGCTTCCGATGAACGGAATAATCGCAATCAACCCGACAAGCCACGAAGCTGCTTGACCAGCACCGCCGAGCCAGCCGCCGACCGCACTCCACAACGCGCCAAAGTTAATGTTTATGATGTCGCTTGCTCCGAGATAGAGCAACGCAACGATGAAGATGCCTAACACGATAATGAAGAGCTTGGCAATTTTTTTGAGGGCAAAACCAACCACGAAGCCTCCGACCGCGCCAAGCCCCAGCTCATAAACAACAGGCGTTATTATTTCACTCAAAGCGTCCACCGTCGGATTCCTATGGCGCACACGCTTTAAATGCGTTTCCCACATACTGTTGCACACAAATACGCATCAAAAAACCTTGCCAGCTAAGAATGCCAGTTTTCAATCATGCCTTCAGCTTCTTCACCGTGCTTTTCCAGTCCGTAACGCCTCAGCGGCTTGGTCAAGTGGCGCTGCGACCTCGTCGAAGTCACGT
>CAZEPB010000020.1:0-27560 GCA_964514055.1 uncultured Candidatus Bathyarchaeia archaeon
CTGGCAAATCCATGCCGACGGACCCAACGGAAGCGGCAAGTCCCACAAAGCTTGCTTTGCTTGTGATGGCGGGTTTACCCAAACATGGGACACGGTGGGCGCGGGCACAAAATCCCATGCTGAGAGAGCTTAGCTTAGAGGAGCGCACCGCTCCGCTGTGAAGTTAAGTGTTAGGTTACGTGGGAAACAACCGCCCGCGAAAGTTCTGGTTAGATGCAATTTTTGGTATCTTTAACTCGCTACTGTTTGTTGCCCCACATACAGTTAAAGTAGCTGCTGGCTAGTTCTACAACGGTGGGGTTGTTTGTCCACAAGCTGGGCAGAATGCCTTTAGCAGATACTTGTAGAGTAACTTCTTTCCTGTCAAATATGTGCATTCCAAAATTGGGTGGGGAGGCTAAGTATTTGATTTCAAAGAGGGGGTTTTTCGCTAAGACTTGCCACGGTGGCTGTGTTGTTTCCTTCGCGGGGTCTGGTGCGATTAATCGAACTTTTACGCCTCTTTTCAGAGGTCCCTTGAGGTGTATACAGTCTTCATAGACTTTCGATGGAAACGTAATTACTGGTATCATAATATCCACACGCTCTTGAACTTTTTGAGCTTGTTTTCTGTGTATTTTGAGAAAACGCGTTATTTCTGAAGTGATTACGAAATGTGTTTCGTCTTTAGGATCTATTTTGGTGTTTTTCGCTTGAAAAGTTTCAATTAGCGAGCTTGTTTTCTTTTGTAGTTCAGCAATTTCCGTTTTTCTATTTTGAAGCAGAATCGAAAGCCCTTCTTTTATAGGAGTGGCTCTATACATGGTTGGTTTGGCTATGATTTTTTCTGTCAAGCCCAACTTTTGTAGCGTGGGCATTATGCGGTAGATGTCTTGGCGAGCCACGTTTGAAGCCTTTGAAAGTGTTTTTACGTCTGCTTTTTCGAGCTTGGCAAGGTTCAAGTATATTTTCGCCTGCAAAAGCGTGAGTCTTAACCCTATTAGGGTTTGAATGTGTTCGTCCTGAATCATGGATACATTTCCATTTAAGTGTACTACATCATATTATAGCAACTTATTAATTTGCGTTTGTCGTCAGCAGCCACAGCATTTTAAGATTGTCAGAAGAGGCGCTGATTACATACGTTTAAAAACCTCTCCAAAATAACTAAGGCACACACAACAAGGGGAAAGACAGGAAAGAGAATGGGCTGAAAGGGCTCTGGCAGAATGAAAGATGGTTTACCAATAATCGTTTTCATTCTCTTTTCTCCTTAATTTCGGTTGTCCAGAGCCCCAGCAAACCTTTTTTTGGAACACGCTTATGTTTGGAGCATGGTGTCAGCTTTAAATTTTAAGCGATGATGACTTGTCTGCAGTGGCACTTGTTACAAATATTTAAGTGTGTTATTGCCGAACTTCGGTGCTGTCTGCATGTTCTTGCAGACATGTAAAATATAGGAGAAGAAAAGATGAAAATTGCTAAAGCTAAAGCTATCGCGATCGCTTTATTTCTGATATTTGCTATGGCTGTTTCTATAGTTGCTATGCCAGCAGCTAACGCGCGTGACCCTCCAATAGACATCACAACTTTTGCCTTCATCAATGTTGCACCTAACCCTGTTGGCGTCGGTCAGGAAGTAGACGTTATAATGTGGGTTGACAAAACACCAGGCGGAAGAGGAGCAGCAGCATACAACAATGACATCCGATTCCACGACTACAAGCTCACTATTACAGACCCTGACGGCGACACAGAAATAAAAACTTGGGATATCGTCTGGGACACTACGTCATCACAGTACACTGGCTACACTCCTAACAAAGTCGGCGAATACACCTTCTTGTTTGAGTTTCCTGAACAAGTGTACACTTGGGATGATAACTACCAGAACGACACTTATTTAGCTAGCAGCGCAACGACAACACTTACTGTGCAGGAAGAACCGATAATTACCATATATGGCTATCCGCTTCCCGCTGAATACTGGACGCGACCAATCTACGGTGAAAACACTGACTGGTGGAGCATTTCCTCAAACTGGCTTGGCACAGGCTCTCCAGAGTTCAGATCCTTTAACTTCGCAACCAACGTTGCAATTTCTGGTGCGGTGGGCTCTCAAACTGCTCACGTCATGTGGACTAGACCGCTTCAGACTGGAGGAGTCGTCGGAGGTGAAGATCTACTCACTTCGGGAGACACATACTTCGAAGGCACTGCATACTCTATGAGGTGGGGCAATCCGATAATCATGGCTGGAAAACTATTCTACACGGAACCAAAAGGTGCCTGGCAATCCACTGGTGGTCCAACTATCTGCGTTGACTTACGTACAGGAGAACTTCTTTGGTCTCGAACTGATGTACCTGTGTTGTCATTCGGCTATATCTATTCTTATCAGACCATGGACTACCACGGAGTCATGCAACCAATTTTAGTTGCAGCTGGAGGTAGGAGAAGCCCAATACCCTCTGGTATGTGGGTGGGTTATGATGGAGACACAGGAGACTGGCTGTTCAACGTAACTAATGTTCCCTCAGGCGCAAAAGCAATGGGTCCACAAGGAGAATACTTGCAGTACATCTTTGAAAACGCAGGCAACGACACGAATCCTGATTACCGTTTGCTTCAGTGGAACTCGTCCAAACTAGCGAATACTGGCAGGATGGCAAATGGTCAAATTCCAGCCGATGTCGACGCAAGCACGCCAGAACGTTATGACTGGAACGTTTCGGTACCATGGGCTAACACTATGGTGACGGCGGGATATTTTGGGCTGTCACTCGATTTCACGGTGGTTGCAGCTTACGATGAAGATATAATGCTTTGCTACAATGGCACTCTGCCTACGGGCGATTCGCCTTCTACATTTGGTAGACCAATAAGCAGCGATCCCTACACGTACTTTGCTGTCAATCTCGACAAATCTAAGGGTTCACTGGGTTCGGTGCTTTGGCGTAAGACATTTAATGCGCCAGCAGGCGGCATCACTGTCTTTGTGTCCGGAGCTGACCCTGAAACTGGTGTATTCGTTGAGAGCCATAAGGAAACTATGCAGTGGGTAGGTTACAACTTGAGAACAGGCGAGAAAATGTGGGGTCCAAGTGGAGGTTCAACAGCGTTTGACTACTACGGCAACGATTTCGGCGGTTCATCGCTCGTTTTCTTTGCTGACGGTAACTTCTACTTCAGTGGACACGCAGGAATAGTGTACTGTTATGAAGCTGCGACTGGAGACTTAGTGTGGACTTATGGTAACGGCGGCGAGGGCAACAGCACTAGCGCTGGTGCTCAAATGGCTTACGGTCGTTATCCAACTATGATCGAGGCTATTGGCAACGGAGTAGTTTACACGTCGGTTATTGAGCACACTGTTAACACGCCGATTTACAAGGGTGCAAGAACGCGAGCTGTTAACGCTACTGACGGAACGGAGCTTTGGACGCTTTCAGACTACGGTTCAAGTTGGACTCAGGCTATCGCAGACGGCTTCACGACCTTCATGAACGGCTACGACAACCAGATTTACGTTGTGGGCAGAGGACCCAGCGCCACCACAGTTACAGCGTCACCCAAGGTTTCAGTGCACGGCAGCAGCGTACTAATAGAAGGCACCGTGATCGACATAGCCGCAGGCACGGAGCAAACGGAGCAGGCTGCACGGTTCCCGAACGGTGTTCCGGCAGTTTCTGACGATAGCATGAGCGACTGGATGGAGTACGTGTACCAGCAGAAGCCACGTCCGAAGGACGCTACTGGCGTTGAAGTGTCTTTGGATGTTCTCGATTCTAACGGCAACTACAGAAACATAGGCACTGCCACATCTGACATAGACGGTTTCTTCAGTTTTGCTTGGCAGCCAGACATTCCAGGCAAGTTCACCGTCTACGCTACGTTCGAGGGTTCTAATGGCTACTGGCCTTCGCGCGCTGTCACGGCTTTCAACGTGGAGGAGTCTCCTGAAGCTACTCCACCGCCTACGCCTGAGCCTGCGTCCGCCGCTGACCTGTACTTCGTTCCAGCAACAGCAGGCATAATCGTCGCGATAGTAGTGGTCGGCGTAGTGCTGATACTGATGCTCAGAAAGCGATAGCCAAACAACATAAAACAAAACTATCTTCCCCCTTTCTTTTTCGGGGTCACTCTCATTGGCAATAGGAGAAACGGGGCTGAGAGGGCTCTGGCAGAATGAAAGATGGTTTACCAATAATCGTTTTCATTCTCTTTTCTCCTTAATTTCGGTTGTCCAGAGCCCCAGCAAACCCTTCTACGTCATGAGTTCACATCTCATAGACTCGCTAAACCTTAATTTCATTATCAATGACTTATTACGCTGGTTATGTGTCGTTTAGGAGGCAATAAACGTTAGTACAATGCAGTTTTAAATCTGACCTGACGATGACTTCAAAATGTTGCGAAATTTTCGTACCTGCATATATTTTTATTGGTAAAATTTATAATCGCAACTTTTACAATAAATTATTATGCCTGTTTACAGCGAAGAAGATGCCCAAATACTAACAAGGCTGGGGCTTACAACACGTCAAGCTATAGTCTACCTTACACTTGCCAAATTGGGAAAAGCAAAAATTTCAATGATTTCATCTACCTCCAAAATCGATAGAGGAAACACCTATCGAGTAATGGTCAGATTACAAGAGCTCAAACTTGTTGAAAAAGTTATAGCATATCCGTCCGTTTTTGAAGCTTTACCTGTGCCTGAGGGAATAGCAATGTTGCTAGAGCGTAGAGAGAAGGAACAGGCTGCGTTTAAAGTTAAGGTGAAAAAAGTAATTGAAAGCCATAAACAGGGCAGCGAAGTAGATCCAATCCAAGACGCATATCAATTCGCTTTGATTCCTGGGGGTAAATTAACTGATCGAAAGGCCAGTGAAATGTGGGACTCAAATAAGAGAACGCACAAGATCCTTATATACTGGAAAGATTTCGAACACCGAAAAAATTTTGTTAATGCCTGGAGAAAGCTTTTGAAAAAAGGCGTAGAATTCCAAGTTATCATTTTCTTTCAGGGAAAAGAAAAACTGCCTGAAGAAATAGAAGACCTCAGAAAACAATATTCACGGCTTCAAATAAGAAGCACCTCTGAGCCCCCTAAATCCACGATATCGATTATCGATGGGGAAAAAGCATTCATTAGTCTTACACCGTCACTTTTTCCTTCAAATTCGCCTAATCTATGGATTAATAATCCTCTACTGGTTGAAATAATCCAAGAATATTTCGAAAATATTTGGCTTGATTCCAAAGAGCTGATCTGATTACTTATTATCTAAGTATCTTAATACAGCAAACTACGTATTTTTAACCGTGCTTGTTGAAGTGCTGTGGCTGCTGATGACAAACGCATTTTTTTAAAAACGAATTTGCCAAATGAAAAACCACAAAAAATGGAGAAAGGAACAATGAAGAAAAGAATTAACAAAACTAAACTTGCTACTGCTGTCTGCATATTACTGATGGCTTCAATTACAGCTTCAATATTACTAATACCCGAAACTAGCGCACATACACCCCCGTGGGAAATTACAACTTATGCCTACATCAATGTCTCGCCCGACCCAATAGGCGTTGGACAAAAAGCAACTGTCGTAGTCTGGCTTGATAAGATTCCAGCTGGAGCGGCTATTGGAAATGACATTAGGTTCCATGATTATAAACTTACCATCACGGACCCCGACGGCGACACAGAAACAATAACTTGGGATATCGTTTATGACACCACATCATCGGCGAACACGTTTTTTACTCCTGATAAAGTTGGAACCTATACGCTTAAATTCGAATTTCCAGGACAAGAATACACATGGACTGACCCAATTCCGCAGTTTTTCGGTCCCCCATTGCCAAACGAATACACAAATGATACTTACTTAGCCAGTAGCGCAACAACGACCTTGACAGTGCAGGATGAAGAGGTGACTAGAATTTCAGATTATCCGCTTCCTACGGAGTACTGGACGCGACCAATAGAAGGCGAGAATACGGGATGGGCAAGTATTTCATCGAACTATCTTGCCCCATTTGGCGCAGCATTCATGTACGGTTCAGAGCGCTTACAACCAGATGGTACGGCGCCTGGTAGTCCGCATATTATGTGGACGGAGCCTATTCAGTTTGGAGGCGTTGTCGGAGGAAGTAACGTCGGTGTTCAAGGCAATACCTTCTACACAGGGCTATCATATCAAGCTAGATATTCTGGTCCAATAATTATGTACGGAAGACTCTACTATTCTCTGCCGCGCGGTGATTCAAGCACTGGTGATTTCATGGGAGCTCATGACAATGGATACGTCTGCGTGGACTTGCGCACTGGGAAACAGATTTGGTGGAAGGACTACTCTGGTGTAAACCCGTCGTTCGGTCAACTGGTTGATTTCCAGTCACCAAACCAACACGGCGTCATCCCTAACGGCTACCTGTGGGCAGTTTCTGGCACTACATGGATAGCTTATGACCCATGGGACGGAAACTGGCTGTTCAACCTAACGGACGTTCCATCAGGAACAAACGTATACGGTCCAAGCGGAGAGATACTACGCTATCAGCTCGACGTTACTAATAAGCGGCTAGCTTTATGGAACTACACCGCAGTCTTTGCAGATCCAACTTTCTTCGGTTCAAGCGGTTACAGGCCAGTAGGTCGGGTTATTAATGCGAGCCACGGATACTCATGGAACGTATCAATACCAGAGTTGCCCGCAGGTTCGGCAATCCGTCAAGTTATCCTCGACGACCTGGTACTCGGCAGCACCACAACACAGAGCGACGGTGAAATGACAGTATGGGCAATAAGCATAAAGGAATCGTCAAGAGGTACACTACTGTGGAGTAAAACCTACCCAGCGGTATCAGGCGACATCACTCGAAGGCTGGTTACAGCAGACCAAGAGACTCGCGTATTCACTATAAGCTATAAAGAGACCATGCAATGGTTAGGCTATGACTTGGACAGCGGCAATCTACTGTGGGGTCCAGTTGGAGACGCACGTGACTTTAATTACTATGCCACCGTCGGCAGTGGAGGCGTCAGTCAGATAGGTTGGACTGCTTATGGTAACCTGTACACTAGCGGCTATGGCGGAGAACTTTTCTGCTACGCCCTAACAAATGGAACTCTGCTTTGGAAATACAACAACACTGACAGCGGTTTTGAAACACCATACGGGCTTTACCCACTCTTCATAGGGGCTATAGCTGACGGAAAAATCTACCTGTACAACAATGAGCATTCTCCCGAGACACCAATGTATAAGGATGCACGAGTTCGCTGCGTTAACGCTACAACTGGAGAAGAACTCTGGACTATGCTAGGATGGGCTGGCGTAGGATCTTTTGCTGACGAAGGCTGGCCAGTTGCGGACGGTTACATTTCTTACCTCAATACTTACGACATGCAGGTCTACTGTCTGGGCAAGGGACCAAGCTCTACTACTGTTACGGCGCCTGATGTTGCTGCTGATTTCGGTACACCTGTTGTGATTAAGGGTTCGGTGATGGATATTGCTGCGGGCACGACGCAGGATGAGCAGGCGGCTCGATTCCCGAACGGTATCCCCGCTGTTTCCGACGAAAGCCAAGGCGAATGGATGGAGTACGTGTACATGCAGAAGCCGCGTCCATCGGACACTGTCGGCGTCGACGTGACTTTGGATGTTCTCGATTCTAACGGCAACTACAGAAACATAGGCACGGCGACAACAGACTCCAGCGGCACCTTCAGCTTCGTGTGGACTCCTGATATTCCAGGCAAGTTCACTGTCATCGCATCTTTCGAAGGCTCTGAATCTTACTGGCCTTCATGGGCAGAAACCGCTTTTTACACCATGGAAGCTGTTGAGCCTACGCCACCTCCGACGCCGTCGCCAGCGCCATTGACTGACACGTACGTTGCAGGCTTCGGAATCGCCGTAATCATCATACTTGTCGCAGGCATTGCCGTCATCGTGTTGATGCTCAGAAAGCGATAGCCAACCAACAGAAAACAAAACTATCTTCCCCCATTTTTTTCGGGGTTACAGTTTCATTGGCTTAAGGGGAGAAACGGGGCTGAATGGGCTCTGGAATTTAAATTCACGATGGAATAGCAGCCGTCGGAATTTACATTCGCTTTTCTCCTTGATTTCGGTTATCCAGAGCCCCAGCAAACCCTCAAACGATCAATTCACCGTAAGAGTTGCTAGCACCGTTCAAGAGGCTTGCGAGCTGATAGAATCTTATTTCGATTACGTCACTGGCGAGTACTATGATGGAGGAAAAATCTTTTGTAAAAGGAAGTGACACAAGCCAAAGGAATAGCCATAGGGTCTTTATGCGGAACCGTTACCGATTTTGGCAAATTCAAGACCTGAAAGCCAGGAAAGCGAACGGGAAAAAACCGACTGCTGTCTTCCACAGGCGCTTTGGCCTGAGAAGCGGTTATAGCTTTTCTTTAACTAGCCGGGGTTGCATCTTTAAATACTTTGTCAAAGTAGGCTCTGGCAATGCATATAATCTGAGGTTTGTTTGATATAAGCCATGGACTTTGATAGTAACTCTTAGTTGTCGTTTTGATCCAAATTTTTTCATTATCTTGAATAACCAATTCACATCCTGGCGGCTCAGGTATGTACCTAAGAATACAATTGGGATGCTGAGCGAGTTCCATAATATGTTTTGGCATGCTTTTTCCTTTTAATGGTTTATCAATTACTATTCTAATTTTGACTCCTCTCTTTAATGCCTTTACTAAATATATCCCTTTTTCATAACCGATATTTTCTTGATCTTCTATTGATGTTAAGAAATCGTCACTTTTTTTGACGCTTCGGATGTCTCTTTGTATTTCTTCTAAAATCATTTCTACTCTGGGAACAAACAAAATGTACTCTTCTTCGTCCCCTAATTCCGCTCCCTTCTTTTTATTCGGAAAGCGCTGAATCAGTTGTGCCGCTTTTCTCTCAATTTCAGCGATTTGCTCTTTTTTGTTTTTAATAAGAATT
The DNA here is from genome assembly GCA_964514055.1 of uncultured Candidatus Bathyarchaeia archaeon. Classification (GTDB taxonomy): domain Archaea; phylum Thermoproteota; class Bathyarchaeia; order Bathyarchaeales; family Bathycorpusculaceae; genus SG8-32-3. The sequence continues at coordinate 8,979 of CAZEPB010000020.1, forward strand.
GGCAACAGTTCTTTTATAGGAATAGCGATAAATGTGCTTGGGTAAGCTATCGTTTTTTTCACGTAACCCATTCCTTGTAGCTGGGCCAATACGCGATAGGTTTCTGCACGGTCCAATTTTGCGGCCTTTGCTACTTTGCTTGCTGTTGCTTCGCCTGTCTTGAAGAGGGTTAAATAGATTTTAGCTTGTGAGGTATTAAAACCCAGTTCAATTAGTACTCGTATTTCTGCTTTTTCGTGGTACATTGCCATTATTACATTGCCATTATTATTTAGGGGGTTCAGAATTTTAAAAGAATTGTGACTGGGAATCCCCCTCACATCTTATTATAAATGATAACCTTGCAAAAGAAAAATTAGAATTAAAAAAGGAGAAAACCTAAAAATGTCTAAAAACACTCTGAAACACTCGATTTTTCCAAGAAATAAAAAAACGGCTGCAATAGCGTTAGTTCTGATGCTTACTGCGTTAATACCATTCGCTGCTTTGCCTGTTGCCAATGCACATGACCCTCCATACGATTTTGCTTCCTTCGCCTTTGTGGTTGCTTCGCCTGACCCTGTGGGTGTTGGTCAATCAGTGGCCATTACCATGTGGATTGATAAACCCATGCCAAATGCAGCAGAAACAAATGACATTCGGCGTCACGGCTACACGCTCACCATTACAGCCCCTGATGGGACCAATAAAACCCAACAGTGGGATGTAGTCCAGGATACAACATCAATTCAGTTCTACCAATTCACGCCAACTCAAGACGGTGAATATACTCTCTTCTTCCAATATGCGGGTCAAACATACACCTGGAGCGGACCTTATCAGAACGACACTTTCAAGCCTGCTAGTGCATCAACAACGTTAACTGTTCAACAAGAACCGATACCTCTACCAACAGACTCATATCCGCTTCCTACGGAGTACTGGACACGACCAATAGAAGGACAGAACACAATATGGTCCACCATTGCATCAAACTGGCTAGGTCCATTTCAGAATGGACCTTACAATAGTCTTCGTCGGGTTCAACCAGACGGTACCGCACCCAATAGTCCGCATATCATGTGGACTAAACCTCTTGACACTGGAGGCGTTGTCGGTGGAAGCAATGTTGGTGTGGAAGGCAACACTTTCTACGTTGGTCGCTCATACAATTCCAGATGGAAGAATCCACTAGTGATGAATGGAATACTCTACTACGAGCTACCTGAGGGTAATGCCGCCAATGGCGGCGGATACATTGCTGTGGATCTGCGTACTGGAGAAGAGATCTGGTACAACGACAAGATAGGCGCTTATGGGTCCGATCTCTCTGTTCCATACTTCGGCTACTACTATGACTTCGAATCACCAAACCAACATGGCGTCATCCCGCAGGGTGTCTTGTTCTCAATGGACTTCGCGCAAGCATATAACCCCGTTACGGGGAAACATTGGTTCAACGTTACCAACGTTCCGACGCCTAATCCGTTGCAAGGCTTTCGTGGTGACTTACTGGACAGAATAGATTCAAAGGGTGCAATGATTCGCTTAGTTTTTAACTCGGCTGGCAGATGGTTGGCTCAGTGGAACTCAACAAACATCTTTGGCGGAGCTGGAGCACCAGGTTTTTTTGCACTATCTCCAAAATCATTAGCGGCACAAAGACAGACAACAGATGCAAGCCTGCCAATTTTCTATGACTGGAACGTGACCGTATCAGGGCTTGGTCCAGGAACATGGTACATTGTGTACATGGGTAGCTTAGGCGGTTTCAATGGAGGTCCGATGGTGAATATAGATGACAAGATGATTCTCATGCAGACTACGAGTGGTTGGGCTCCTCTTGGTGGTGTGGGATGGCTATACGCGAATACAGAGAACTTCGACGGAGCAAATATCACAGCTATAAGTCTCAAGCCAGATTCAAGAGGACAAATCTTGTGGACAAAGAATTATCCAGCACCATCAAACGGAGTCACAAGATTCATTACAGCATGGGATCCAGAAGTTGGTGTATTCGTCACAACAGACAGTGAGACTATGGAGCATAACGGTTGGAGCCTCGCCGATGGGAGTCATCTCTGGGGACCTGTAAGATCTCTTTACTCCTATGACTACTTTAACGACTTACTAAGTCCTTTCGCCGCCTACGGGAAACTCTACTATTCAGGTTACGGTGGAGTTGTCCATTGCTGGGACTTAGGGACTGGCGAATCCTTGTGGACTTACGGTAACGGCGGAGCTGGCAATAGTACCCAAAGCGGTCTCGAAACGCCTTGGGGGCGGCGTCCCCTCTTCATACATGTCATCGCAGATGGAAAACTCTACTTATTCAGCGACGAGCACTCCCCCAACACACCGCTGTACAAGGATGCATTGGTACGTTGCCTTAACGCTACTGACGGAACGGAAATATGGACAATGATGGGATGGGGCGGGCAATCAGAAGGCGGTGGAATTCCAATAAATATCGTTGCGGACGGCTTCTTGGTTTACCTCAACTTGTACGACAGCCAAATATACTGTGTCGGCAAAGGCCCAAGCGCTACTACGGTCACCGCGGCGCCGAAAGTTTCAGTGCACGGAGACAGCGTACTAGTAGAAGGCTCGGTGATTGACATAGCGGCTGGTACGAAGCAGGATGAGCAAGCTGCGCGTTTTCCATACGGTGTTCCCGCTGTTTCCGACGAGAGCATGAGCGCATGGATGGAGTACGTGTACATGCAGAAGCCTCGTCCGTCTAATGCTACTGGCGTCGGCGTCACTTTAAGCGTGCTTGACCCGAACAACAACTGCTACGAAATAGGCACTGTCACGAGCGATGCAAACGGCATGTATAAGCTGTTGTGGGAGCCGCTGGTTCCAGGCGAGTACACTGTCATCGCTACTTTCGCTGGCTCCGAGTCTTATTGGCCTTCGTATGCTGAGACCGCTGTTGGCGTGACTGAAGCGCCTGAGGCTACTCCTCCGCCTACGCCTGAGCCTGCGTCTGCCGCTGAACTGTACTTTGTGCCCATGTCAATCGGCATCCTTATCGCAATCGTTGCAGTTGGTCTCGTCATCATCCTGATGCTTAGAATCCGCTAAGCAACCAGCAAAAACCACACAAATCTTCCCCCATTTTTTTTCGGGGTTACAGTTTCATTGGCAATAGGAGAAACGGGGCTGAGAGGGCTCTGGGCAGAATGAACGATGGTTTACCAATAATCGTTTTCATTTTTCTTTTCTCCTTAATCGAGGTAGCCCAGAGCCCCAGCAAACCCTACAAGAAACGCAACAGTTAAGCTGTTAATGATTTTTCGCTTTCTGAACAACCTTTTTGCAGTCAATTGGTTCTGAAAGTGAGCGCGGTCGCAGATTAGGTTTTTAAGTTTAGCGTTTACATTAAAGGCTAGGAAAACTACGACCTAGCTGGGAACTGCAACTTGGATTTAGAGAAAAAGATCGAATTAATCTGTAGACCGCCAACAGAAGAGGTCCTAACGCCCGATGATCTGCGTCAGCTCTTGGAAACGGAAGAGCATCCTGTAGCCTACAACGGCTGGGAACCCTCGGGTTTGGTGCACTTGGGAACGGGTGTGATTTGCGCTTACAAAATGAAGGACTTCGCCGAGGCGGGCTTGCGTTTCAAAGCCTTCTTAGCCACATGGCACGGGTGGCTGAACAACAAGCTCGGCGGAGACCTGGCACTTATAAGGAAAGCAGCTGAGCTTTTTCGCCACTCTTGGATAGCGCTCGGCGTTCCCGCCGACAAAGTGGAGTTCGTCTACTCTGACAAGCTCTACGATGACATTGACTACTGGGCGAAAACCGTGACAATCGCCAAAAACCTAACCATAGCCCGAACAAGACGAACCTTGGAAATAGCTGGAAGAAAAGAAACCGACGCCCGTTACGTCTCGGATTTCCTGTACACGCCCATGCAAGTAGCTGACATATTCCACTTAGGCGTGAAAATCTGCCAGTTAGGCATGGACCAGCGCAAAGCCAACGTAGTCGCCCGAGAGATAGGTGAAAAAATCGGGTACTGGAAACCCGTCTGCGTTCACCACCACCTGCTACAAGGGCTGGAGAAGCCCAGCGTGTGGCCGATTCCGAAAGGTAAAGAAAAAGAAGCAGTGGCTTCAGCAAAAATGTCCAAAAGCAAACCTGAAACATGCATTTTCATCTATGATACACCTGTGGAGATGAAGAAGAAGATGATGAGAGCCTTCTGCCCTGAAAGAACAACAGCGTTCAACCCTGTCATAGACATCTGCAAGCACATAATCTTCCGAGAAAAACACGTCTTCACCGTAGAGCGACCAGCCAAATTCGGTGGCACCGTAGACTTCCAGAGTTTCAATGAGCTTGAAACGGCTTACGCGCAAGGCAGGCTGCACCCGCAGGACCTCAAGAACGGTGTGGCGGAAGAACTGGCTAAGATTCTTGAACCCGTTAGAAGATACTTCGCTACTAACACTGAAGCAAAAGCCTGTTTAGACACAGTTCGAAAAGCAAAAGTGACAAGGTAAGTCCCATTGTCGACGCGGCTTAAAGAGAAAGAGGAAAAAATCCTCCAAGTTCTTGAAGCGTTAGCGGAAGAGTCTGCAAAGGGAACTCCCATCGTTGTGGAAGGGAAAAAAGACGTTGACGCCCTTCGCGCTTCAGGTGTCGCTGGCACAGTAATAAAGGTTAAGACTGGCGGCAAATCCTTTCTGGACACTGTTTCTGAAATAGAAAAGATGGGCGTGCCAGAAGTAATCCTGTTTTTAGACTTTGACAGGCGAGGGAAAGAAGGAACAAAACGCCTCAAAAAGAGTCTGGAGCGAGCGAGAATAAAGCCGAATGTGAAGTTCTGGCGTGCGCTTTCAGCCTTGGTAGGAAAGGAAATCCAATGCATCGAAAGCCTCACCACCTATCTAGGCACCATACGAAAAAAGGTCGGCGCTCACAACTAGCCCAAAACATACAACAAAACAAGGCTACCACGCCAAAACTGAACCAACGCTTCAAGCCAAAATTCAAGCTATATATAAGGGGGCTATAGACTGCCGTGAGCACAACAGTAAGGCAATACTCCTCATTCCTCCAAACCTTGGAATCCGCGTCCCTTTCTGGGAAGAGATATAAGATCGACATTGCTCGTATTAAATTGATAAAATGGAGAAAATAAAACGTTTTAAGGGAACAATTATCGTTGTAAGTGCATTGCTGCTTATCCTCCTTATTATTGCAGGCGTTTATTGGCAAAGCATGCCACGGATGTTGTATCCTGAAGAAATCCGCGAGTACGAAGGACAAGACCTCTCTTCGATAGGTGACTTCAGAGAAAACTCCATACGAGGACCACAGCACATAAACGCCTCAACTTACCGCCTGACAATAAAAGGACTCGTGAACAAGACCATAGAATACACTTACGACGACGTCGTAAACGGATTCCAGAAATACCAGAAGGTCATAACACTTCACTGTGTGGAAGGCTGGTCAGTTACGATTCTCTGGGAAGGTTTTTTGCTAAAGGACCTGCTAAACGAAGCGGGAATAGACCCTAACGCCACAGTCGTGGTCTTTCGCGCTTATGACGGCTACTCAACTTCTCATCCTCTTGATTACCTTCTGAACAACGACATACTTATCGCGTACAAAATGAACGACGTGGTTCTTCCCCCTGAGAGAGGGTTTCCATTCCAGCTTGTCGCGGAAAGCAAGTACGGCTACAAGTGGATTAAATGGATAACGTCGATTGAGGTGTCCGACGATGAGGGTTTCAGGGGTTACTGGGAAAGCAGAGGCTTCCCGAACGACGCCACCGTTCCCTAACTTTCGGCGTTCTGAGTTAAATATTTGCAGCTTTACTGTTAATAACATGGCGTGATTTCAATGGCGAAATATTTGTTTGAAAGAATAATTCAATGGGCACTTCTCGGCGTAACAATCCTTTACATTATAACGGGATTAGGAATTACCGAATTCCGCATAATTGAACCCGCTACTTTTGGACTGTTAAGTAAAAACCTTTCCTTCGCCATACACGACAACCTTCTAATCCCGTTCATCGTTTTACTTGTTCTGCACATAGCGGTCAAGCCTGTCAAGCAAATACATCGAAAGCGCAGACGAAAAGAATAATCGGTGCAAATTGACGTAGATTTGCCAGAAAGCTTAAAGAGTGAGATCTACAATTCATAAAAGTAATATATAATAGTCGTAAATAGTCTCATGAGTCGCGAAACAAAATAACTCGCGTCATGCGATTAACCCTAACTCAATAACTTACAACCTTGGAGGTGCACACTTACGGGGACATCCCAAACATTTACCATAAAGTATGTTGTACAAGCAAAATTCGAAATTGAAGGCGTCGTAGAAAAACCAGACGTTATAGGAGCAGTTTTTGGCCAAACAGAAGGTCTTTTCGGACCAGAACTCGACCTAAGAGAACTCCAGAAAACAGGACGCATCGGAAGAATAGAAATCGATTTACACTCAAAAAACGACCGAACCACAGGTACGATCACGATCCCAACAAGCCTAGACCGCGTTTCCACCGCTCTCATCGCCGCAAGCGTTGAAAGCATAAACCGCGTTGGTCCTTGCTCAGCCAAAGTTCTTCTGGAAAAAATCGAAGATATCAGAGAAGCAAGGCGAAAAGTGATAATTGACCGTGCCAAAGAGATTCTGCACAAATGGAACATCGAGTCTATGCCCAACGTAGACGAAGTCTACAAACAAATCTCTAACACAATGAAACTCGGCAAGGTCGAAAAATACGGTCCAGACGAACTGCCTGCAGGTCCAGCACTTGAGAGTTCCAAAGAAATAGTAGTTGTGGAAGGACGAGCTGACATAATAAACTTGATGCGCTGCGGCATCTTAAACACGGTTGCCTTAGAAGGAGCAAAAATTCCAGAGTCAATAAAGAAGCTAACCAAAGAGAAAAAAGCTACAGCCCTCTTGGACGGTGACCGTGGAGGCGATTTAATTCTTAAAGAGCTTTTACAGGTTACGAACATACGTTATGTTGGTCGTGCTCCTAGAGGCAAAGAGATTGAAGAGTGCAACTGTAAAGAAATCGCTGCGGCTTTAGACAATCGAGTTTTAGTGAGTGAGCTGTACAAGTCGAAGAGGGAACGACCGAAATTAGAGGTTCCAGACGAAATCAGCAAGACAGCAAAAGCGCTGCAGGGCACGCTTGAAGCGGTTCTCCTCGACGAGAAGCTCAAGCAGACCGAACGGTTGCCCGTGAGCCAGTTGGCTGAAAAACTTCAGCAAACAAAAGGCGTTGACACGGTAGTCTTCGACGGCATAATTACACAGAGAATAGTCGATGTGGCTGGTGAAAAAAACATAAAACGCATCGTTGCTTCTCGCATTTCTGAAGCTGTGAAGCCAGCGTTAAACGTTGAACTAATAACCTTCAAAGACGCGTTGAAAAGCTAATTTCCCATAAAATCCTATGCTTTTCGTCTCTTCTTTTTAGCCGTTTTAAGCAACACCTGTGCCGCATAGGCGAATGTTGTCTTCGAAGCAGTTCTTTTTCTCCTTCGAAGCTTCGAAGTACACTTGCAAGCTTTGCATTTTCGCTTGAGTTCTTGCAGTTGATTAACCTTCAACGTTTGCACAGGCTTGCCGAAGAGCTTACACGGAGCAACTTCCAGCTTCACTATTGATGTACCAAGCGCTTTTCTGATTTCAACAACAACATTCGAGAGGTTAAAGTCTTTTCGCTGACTTCGCGGAACAGCTGTGAACATTTGTCTATATAAAGAGGAGGGGGTAGTCTTTGCCGAGCACTAGAGCCAAAACCTCAGCACCTACAAAATTGAAAGCGATTTAGCCAAGGGTAAGTCATTGTAGGCTTTTCAAAAATTCCAGTTCACCGCGCCATTTTCAACATGAAAAAGTTGACAAGCCGTTAAGAGAAGCTAGTTTCATAGTATCATGTTATATACTCCGTGTTTACTTAATTTTATGATATACGGGAATGCAAATGAGTAAGAGAAACCCATCAATCACCATTCAGAACATCGTGGCTTCGGTGTCTTTAAACCAGAAGATAGATTTGCAGAAAATCGTAGCCAAGTTCCCCCAAACCGAATACAACCCAAGCGTGTTTCCAGGACTGGTTTTCCGCCTTAAAAAACCTAAAACGGCCACCTTGATTTTTGGAACAGGCAAGATGGTGTGCACAGGCGCCAAGTCAGAGAAGGAAGCACGAAGTGCCGTGGCAAAAGTAGTGAAAGAGCTCAGAGGTCAAGGAATCCAGATAACAGAGAAACCCGTAGTCAACATCCAAAACATCGTGGCTTCCGCAGCGTTAGGCGGAGAAATAGACCTAGAAAGCCTAGTGTATAAGCTCAGCAGAGTCATGTACGAGCCAGAACAATTTCCAGGCGCTGTTTTCAGAATGGATGATCCTCAAGTGGTTTTCCTCATCTTCTCAGCGGGAAAACTAGTCTGCGTAGGCGCCAAGAAGGAAGAGCAAGTGTACGAGGCAGTTGACAAAATCCAAAAACTGCTTGAAGAAAAAGAACTAATCTACTATCCCGAGTAAGACTCATCTCATTCTTCTGCGAACCGCAGGATTCAAATCCGCAAGCTTCTTCAGCGCCATCTCAAAAGTCTCATCTGAAGCTAACTCCTTTTTCACGAAAACTCCTGTTCTGCCAACCTCATCCCGCTTCAAAAGCGCGTGCACACGATCCAGAACCGTTTCCACCGACACACCAAGACGCTTGGCAACAACCTCTTCACATCCGATAACGCTGCTTTCCATATGCCCCTTCTCTGTAGGCTCAACAAGCATTAGACGCTTGTCAACTCCCACCACGCGAACGCCCTTTTTCAACTGATGCAAGTTTACTTCACCCCCAAACTTGTAAAATTCACGTTCCACCCTGCGCATGCGCATCAACGGAAAAGAAACACTTACCTTAGCATCCACTTCGATGTAAGCTTTCATAGCGTAGTTCGGCGTAGCCTGAACCAGCAACCGCGCGCTAACATTTATGCCAGCTCGTTCCAAAGCGGTTTCCACAAGAAACGACGAAGGCAACCCTCGTATGAACACGTCTACGTCGCTTTTCTTGTTTACGTCGCCTCTGGCTATGCTCCCGTGCACCAGAGTCCGCAGGCGAAACTTTTCTAACGCGGTCATTATCCGCATGGCATTTTCTCGGAGTTCCCTAAGCAAAGTCCAGTGGGCACTGCTGTAGATTACCTCTTTGTACTCATCACGCTTTTTTGGTTTCGCGGACATAAGTCACCATCGTTTCCGTGAAAGTTATGGTGTATGATTTATTTAGTAATATGCACTTCACAACATTAACGGCGTGTAAGTTTGATGAGCGCGGATGTTGCCACGGCTGTTTGCTCAGTGTGTAAACGCAGAGACGCTTTCTTTTTTAGGCCATACTCTGGCGAAAGGCTCTGCAAAAAATGCTTCGTAGAGTCTATCGAAGCCAAAGTTAGAGCCACAGTCGCCAAGTACCACATGTTCAGTTTTGACGACAGGATAGCAGTGGCGGTTTCCGGCGGAAAGGACAGCATCAGCCTCTTACACGTGTTAACCAAAATGGAGCGGCATCACCCTGAAGCCTCACTTGTGGCTGTGACCGTGGACGAAGGAATTAAAGGTTACCGCGATGAAGCATTGGAAATCGCAGCAGCAAACTGCAAAAAGCTGGGAATAGAGCATCACGTGGTTTCGTTCAAGGAGCTTTATGGTTTTACGCTGGACGAAATAGTCGCAAGAAAAGAACTGAACGGCAGAAGGGAGTTGACGTCCTGCGCTTACTGCGGCGTTTTGCGGCGGAGAGCCTTGAACGTGGCTGCTCGTGACGTTGGAGCCGACAAAATCGCTACTGCGCACACTTTGGATGATGAGGTTCAAACGATTCTGATGAACATATTTCGCGGTGACTTATTGCGTTTGGCTAAGGAAAAGCCTGTGACGGATGATGTGCATCCGCGGTTTGTGCGGAAGGTTAAGCCGTTCTGTGAAATTCCAGAGAAAGAAAGCACGTTGTACGCTTATGTTAAGAACGTTAGGTTTCAAGATGTGCCGTGTCCTTACGCTTCTGAAGCCTTGCGGAATGATGTGCGACTGATGCTTAACCGCATGGAAGAGAAGCATACGGGAACAAAATTTACTGTTTTTAAGTCGATAGAGCGTATAAGACCTGCTTTGGATGAAATCGTTAAAAAAGATGATCTTAGAGAGTGCGTTGAGTGCGGGGAACCATCTTCTTCGGATTTGTGTAGGACGTGCGAGATGCTGAGGCAACTCGGTTGATTTTATTCGCGGCTGGAACCCTTTCTGCTTTTTAGTTTCCGTAGCATTTCGGAGGCTTCAAACGCGTTTTTGGCTGTGGCGATTTTTTTGGCTTTTCTTACGTGTACGCGTGTGCCGCAGTAGGGGCAGGTTCTCGTTTTTTGGGTAGCTGCTGCTAGGAATAAGTTGCCGCATTGGGTGCATACGATGATTACGGTTGGTCTCATACTGGTTTGCTTCCGAAAGACTTTTCCACAAACAGTTAGATAACGTTTAGGGAAGAGTGACGTGATGAGTGACGAGGGAAGAGCAAGATCGAAGAGGCGTTTAGTGGAGCTTGCGGTGAAGTTTTTCAAGAAGGAAGGTTACAAAATTAATCATGAGAGCGTTGTTCTTGAGGGTTACAGTGGAATTTCCAGAAAGTTTGACCTTATCGTTCAGAAAGGTCGTTCTGAACAGGGTGTTTGGATACGCGCTTGGAACAGGACGATAGGTGTCAACGTGGTTATTGGCTTGGATACGGCTTCGGATGATGTGGGTTTGTCCAACCCCATAATGATTGGTGAAAAGTTCAGCGACCACGCGAAGTCTTATTCGAACAGGCGCAAAGTCATGCTTTTGACACGGCAGAAAATTGCTATGAGCCTAAGGTAAGCTTTAGAATTTTAGGTACTCGCCGATTAAGCCTTGCTTTTCCAGCATGCCCAACCAGTCTACGCAGCCTGTGAGGCACTTTTTGCGTTTGTCTATTATGGTGATGATTTCGCGGGAGATTTTTTCTGGTGTCTTGCCAGTGACATCCAGTTCGCATACTTTTTCTTTCTTGTGTTCGCGTATGGCTTCAACGAGGCAAACGTCCAAGATTTCGGAGGCGATGTTCTCCCATAGTTTGGTTTCTGAAAAGCCGCATTTCTCCATGAACTTGCGCAGTTCTACTGGGTTTCGGCGGAGAACGAATATGTGGGTCGCGTGGTTTTTTGGGACGACTGCTGCTGCGTAATGGCCGTCAATGATGACGGTGGATTTTTCAGCGGTGTCTATGGTTTCGCGGATTTTTCTACGCATTTTTTCTTCGTCGATTATGATGGTTTTTCTTTGTTTGTCTTCGCCTGTCGTCAAGTTGTGTTTGGTGGCTAGGTCAGTCAAGTTGATGTAAAGCGCATTTAATGCTGTGGTGAGTTGTTTTGCGACTGTGGTTTTTCCGACGCATGGTGTGCCTGTTATGAGGATGACGCGTTTACTCATGTTTCCTATTGAGGAAGGGGAGTAGTTATGGCTTGTGCTGGTTGGTTTTGGAAGAGGGAGAAACAGGTGATTTGTTTTCATTACTTAATCCTTGAACTCTGGTGTGCCATCGGGTTCTTTGCTGGTCTAGCGCGTGAAATTTTGTCTATAGCCCCCTTTTATATAGATTAAACTTTAGCGTGGACTTGGCAGGGGTCTCTTTCGGGAAACAAGGTTACTAACTTTAGAGCCGCAGGTTATCAATGGTTTTTTCCATGTATCCAACGTGCATTCCCATCGCTGGCTCTATTAAACGACTTTATTAATGTCGTTACGGTATGTGAAAGCGGAAATGACTATTCAAAAAGCCCTTTTCATAATGGTTTTCCTTGTAATTGGAGCTATTCTGGCAATCTACATCTATGATATTTTCAGATGCCTCTTTACGGACTCGCCTATTCCCCTAGCTGAACTAACAACATTTCTAACTCTTTTGATTGGAACAATCAGCGTCGTAGTAGCGTTTAGGAAAAAGCTTCAATCTTTCATCAGAGATTAATTGTTAAACCCCAAGGATCAGTTGAATAAACATTTCATTCCGCTAAGCAAATCCTCGAAGTGTTTCTTAATGATTTACCTTTTTGGCGATTTTTCTTACCAAGAAAATAATCATCACTACAAGTAAAGTGACAACTATGGTTGCAGTGGTTACTTGCAGCCAAGGAAAAGTTTGGGGTCCATCACGCGATGTTGGCATATGATCGTAATGGATGCAAACATTGTTTGTCGCCCCAGTCACTTTTATTAAATTATTGTTTGTTTGAGTCCAGCTTTCATTTTGTATTTTCATCTCACCGTCAATTGTTATGTTCCAGTAAAAAGCTGTGCCGGGAAAGTTAAGATCGAAGATTTGTTCGCCTGTTCCTGTGACCGTGTAGTTAAGCCAACCAGAGTACGGGTTATACTGAGTTAGGGGTTCATAACCTGTGATGGTTACATTGCAGTCTTTGGCAGATACGCTGAAAGAGCCACCATTATAGAGGTAGGGTAAAACATCTCTGCCTGTAACGATCCCTCCAGGTGGCGCTCCACGAGCTGACAGATTTAGAGTATAGCTATTTAGGGCTAAACCTGCAAAATGCCAAGTGCCATTATCGTAAAAAGTGGCACTTTCGTAGGAACCTCCTGCGGCAAAACTAACCGAGCTATTATACTTTGGAATCGCAAATTGGTCAGCAGGCGAAAAAGGTATCACATTATCTTCTGCAGCTGTTATCGTCCAAAAATGCATAGTGCCTTCTAAAATAGAAAATAACAGTACCATAATGAAAGCTGCAGCTAACACTTTCAACCCGAGCACCAAATAATAATGCGTTAAACTATCCATTATCTTTTGTGGAAACAGCCGTTGGGTCTTTATGCGTTTTGTATACAAAAGCATCACCCAAACACACTTCAGACGCCACTTTACCTAATGCTCTCTCTGAACAGAGCAGTCTCGAATCCTGAGTGAAACATCGAAACTGAACGAATCTTATAAATACGTGAAGACTAAAACCTGAAAGGGGTCAAATTGAGTGCTAGACACTGCTGTTTTGACACTTTGCAGCCGTAAAAAATAGGGAACCCGAGCGCATAACGGCTAAAACTATCGATGTGAGGTATAACTTGAACTTTTCCTCTACTGTTTATGCTTGATTACGCTGTTTGTGCACTGCGAAAAACTGTCGAACCTCAAAAATTTACATTTAAAAGTTAAAAATCCTCCGTTTCCTTAATGAAAAACACAACCTAACTGTTAAAAACCCATGTTATTTCTTCGAAAAACACGTGTGAGCTTCGAAGTGAGGTCGCATAACTTTCTCGCATGCATCAGCATTATGCTGAGTGAAAAGCGACAGCCAGTCTTTAAAAGGAAGGAAAAACTATTCTGAATATCTCTTAGTGTTGATTGGCGAAGATAAAAATGTTTGAAGAGGGTTTTAAAAGTGTGTTTTGTTGATGCTTTTGTATACCAAGGCTCGAGAATTAGAACGCGGCGTTTGGGCGTTTATAAACCGCCGTGTAGAGTGGCGGATTTTTGGCAGTTTCCTGTTTATTCTTGTGAGGGATGGCAACGGTAATTGAGCGAGATATGCTTATGTCACTTCTGAAACTGACAAAAGATGGGTCTATTTTAATTGAAAATGTCAATAAAGACTCTAAGATAGCCTCAGATATTGTAAGAAAATTGCTTGAAAAGCTGCAAAATGAAGGGATAGTTTATCTTAAAGACGACGCTGTAGAAATTAACAGTGACAATCGGCTTAGGCTCGCTGTTAGAGCAGTATCCTTAGGTGCAGACATCGAGCATGTTAGCGGTTTTTTCAGTTGGCAAGAGTTTGAGAACATCGCGGCGCTTGCTTTGGAAAGAAACGGCTACTTTGTCACCAAGAACTTGCGGTTCAAAAATGCTGGGCGCAGATGGGAAATCGATGTAGTTGGCTGCAGAAAGCCCTTAGTTCTATGCGTGGATTGTAAGCACTGGCAACGTGGAGTGAAGCCTTCTGCGTTAAGGAAAATTGTTGAGGCGCAAGTGGAAAGGGCACAAGCATTAGCCGACACCTTGCCTAACGCTAAATGGAAGGCCGAGTGTGTCAAGTGGAATAAAGCCAAGTTTGTCCCTGTGATTTTGTCTCTTCTTCCAAGCAGGTCCAAATTTTACGAGAATGTTCCTGTTGTTCCTGTTCTGCAGTTACAGGATTTTTTAATTCAGTTGCCTGCTCAAGTTGAGTCATTAACGTATTTCGTGAAAGGATTCAGTCATTTATGACATGATTTTCAATATTGGCTTCTTCGCAAATCTTACAGCGGGCCAGAGACTCAAAAGGAACATTCCACCCAACGCAGCGAAGAGCCAGCCTGCTATCTCTAAAACGGTGAAACTCGTGACGACTGGCTGAGCCATCAGAATCATAAGCGTGATTATTACTCCGAAAGAAATTCCAACACCAAAGCTTGAAAGCAGAACAATTAGGCTTTGCACCGCAAGCATTGCCACGACTGTTTTAGGCTTTGCACCCATAGCCCGCAAGACGGCGAATTCTCGACGCTGCTCATTGATAGCTAACACGAGATATCCGATTAGGCATAAGGTCGCGGCTACCAAACTAAAAAGAGGTAGAAACATTATTACGGACCATATGGCGCCTAAAAAGCCAACATTTTTTTCCAGCGGCTCATCGAGTTCAAAAACCGCCAAATTCAAGTGCACATCAGCCAAGTGTTCCTGTATCTGAGTTACAACGCTTGACCGGTCAACTGAAGAATCTAGCTGAACAAGCACGACGTTGGGGTCGGAAACGTCGTTTAGACTTTCAAGCATTTCAAGGGGAACATACGCGACTATCCCATTGTTTACAGGGTCCAAGCAGACGCCAACAACGTTTAAAGTGGTGTTTTGCATTCGAAAGCTCTGCAACAAAGGCATTTCAAACGCGACTGCAGCCAAAGAATCGCCAACAACCGCTTCTGAAGTGTTGCCGTTTTTCAAGAAGCGTCCGTCAATGAACCATTCGGAGAGGACTTTTTCAGGTTCTACACCTATAATCAAAGAGTCGACTTCACGATTATCGCCAACCGGTATGGTCGCAGAGTCGCTGAAAGTGAAGCTCATCAATTCCTGTATATGCTCTTCACAAACCAAGCGTTTTTCAAAATTTGCGATTCCACTGATAGTATTCAACTGCTGAAGGGCAGCGTCAGGTATGGCAAAATTCGAGTCCAAATAGTTGAAATCAGCTTTTTCCTCTGCTCCAGAGAATTTTGACAACAACGAGAGGTACTGGTTACCCATATCTTTGTGCGCCACTAAGAGTGTGTCTTTGCCAACCGCGTTTTCAACCCGTGTCGTAGTGGTGTCGTTGGCGATTATGCTTCCTGCGATGGAGACAGTTAACAAGAGAAACACAATTGACAAAAACACTACTATTCTGACGGTGGCTGATTGGCGCCTGAAAAGGCTTCTTGAAGCTATTTTAAGGGTTAACCTGGACTTCGAGAGCGCTTTAAACCTGTTTCCCTCGCTTAACCCAAAATATTGCATGGGCGAGATTGCAGCTGTTGGCGATAGTCTAGCTGCGCTCTCAAGGGGCCTTAATCCGAATATTAAGCCGAAACCAAAGAATGCGACAAATACTAGCGGTGCATACCAAAAATTAGGTGCTTTTTGATAAGCCTGAAAGACGCCCATGTTGATAACGGCATAGTCGGTTAAGAATCCAAGGGCAACGCCTAAGACACAGCCTAAGAACAGCACAATCAAAAGTTCAATAAAAAAGTAGCTGAAGACGAGACTGTTTGGGCATCCAGCCGCCTTAATCAGCCCGAAATCTCTTGTTCGCTGAGCCATCATCAAAAAAGTAATGAACGAAACTATCACGGCACCTACGGCGAAAACCAAGATTCCTACAAACAGCAAAAAACTCGAGAAAATATTATAGTAACCTACGGTTAACGTGTTCCCAGCTACCGAGGTTATCCCGAAGCCTATTTGATCGCTGAAGAGAAGCAGGAAAAGCGTGGAAGCAACACAAACAGTCAAGCTGAGGAGAGTTAAGCTTGTTTGAAGTTTTCTGCGCAGAAGATCGTTTACGGGAAAAAAGGTCTCACTCATTTTTGCTCGTCAGCCTTCCCTCTTCCAAGCACACTGTCCGATCGGCAAGCTTCATCAGCGCTGGGTCATGAGTTGCAACAATAACGGTTTTTCCATTAGCTTTCAGCATCTGCAGCACCTGCGTTATTTTCTGGCCATTTTTCGTATCCAAATTTCCAGTCGGTTCATCAGCTAGAATCAGCTCAGGGTCGTTCGCCAAGGCACGGGCAAATGCCACGCGCTGCTGTTCACCCCCGCTCAGCTGAGCTGGAAAATGATTTGCTCTGTGCTGTAAACCCACTGTCTCCAACAATTCTGCGACGCGCCTTTCTATTTCCGCCGCGGGTCTTCTAACCCATTCCATGGGAAACGCGACGTTTTCCGCTACCGTTAAAGTTGAAACCAAGTTGTAAGATTGGAAAACAAAACCAACGTTGCTGCATCGAAACTCCGCCAGGAAATCTTCGTCTTGAACAGCTAGGTCCTGACCTAAAACGAGGATTCTTCCGCTTGTGGGCTTGTCGATTCCGCTTACAAGGTTAAGCAGCGTAGTTTTTCCAGAGCCTGAAGGACCACATATAGCCACAAATTCGCCTCTCGCAACATTAAAAGTTATAGCTTTTAGAACTTCAACTTCAGCATCGCCTAACGGATAGGCTTTGCATAGCGAATGGGTGGCAACTACTAAATCACTCGTCATCGGCATGACAAAAAGTGTGTTGCAAGTTATAATATGCTTTTAGGTACGGTTGCTTACGCAGTTCAATAGCTTTTCTCTATGTCAAAGTTTCCTCTGTCCCGCTTCAGAATTCTGGACTTCTCTGGAAGCTTGTCCTTTTCCCAGTCATCCCAGCCGATTTCTTTGAACAGCCATTTCTTGCCAAGGTGCGCCGCTATAATCGCGTGCTTTTTCGCGTTGTCTCCAGGTATGAGCTCGTTGAGAAACCTGAAGAGCTTGTCGATTTGCGATTTGGGGAAGTACGCGTAGTACTTGGCGTTTTTCACTTCAAAAGCGTAGGTGTGTTCGCCTTTTCTAGCCATAAGGTCTGGCAGCGGACTCAAACTTGGGTTGCTGACGGGGATCCGCACGGCGTTGTACCCGTTTTTCTGCAGAAGCTTCACAAGCACTGTCTCGCTGTAAAAGCCCCTCTTGCGCCATCGGCGAAGTTTGATTCTGTCGACTTCCCTTACCACGGTTTTCCCTCAGCAGCTGACCTAATTAAGATGGCGTATAAAATAAAAATTTATTCCGTTTCCGATAAAACGTGGTAGTGCCGTTGATGCGTTTGTATACGGGTTTTGCTAAGCGCTACGCCTGGAGCGTGCTGGTGATGGAGTAACCGCTATGTAATACATATATAACCAAAATCACCTACAAAGAAAAATTCAATATACATAAACCAAAAAAATGGTTGGTTTAGCCTACACTAACGACTGCAAAAGCATATTCTCATCCAAAAAGAGCTGAAAACAGCCTTCTTTCTAAACGCGTTACCGCACAAAATCGGAGCTGGTGATAAGAAAGCTATCAACACAGAGACCGATTTGTATACGAAAGCATCACCAAAACACACTCTTAAACGCCCTTGCAACGATTCTGCCTCGTTCAAAAACTATTTCGCTTTAACGAGTACACGCTCTGACGCAGAAGCTATGCAACCGCTGAGGAGCTGCAGAAAGAACACGTACTTGAGATAAAAATTTTCAACGCCATGATGCGCGTACACTTTGGTTGGGCAAACACTCGAAGCATCTTCGAAGAGAGCACGCCGCAGCTTCGCATGGAGATTTTCAACGGTCTTTATATGAGGTCACGATAAACTCCATGGGTAAGCCTCAAAGTCAATACGAAAACGGTTAAAACAAGGCGTTTTAGCTGTTTGGAGCCTATTTACGGCTTTTTGATTTTTGCTCTGTTAGTAAAAAATTTGTCGGTTTTAGTGCATCCTCAGGTTCGATTACGTACAAGCCATGGAATTGGCTCTTGCTACAGAATAACTTGTAGAACGGGTTGATTTTCGGAAATAAGCTTAACGGAAAACCGTAAATTAACGGGGTTACTGGGGCAGTTTACGTACAGTTTTTTTAATATTGTTGATTTTGAAATAAGCTCTTTAATTGATTTGAGAGCACAGACTACTGGAACAGATGGAGGAGAAGCCTGTGTCTTTTGATCATTTTGGAGAAGGCGTAGAGACACTCACGCGAAGTGTCGAGGGGCGAACCGTAAAAGTACGGTGGAACTGGGGAAAATTCAAAACAACAGAAGGCTTCCCAGTGGACGAAAACATGATAAACTGGGTCATAGGTCAAGAGCAAGCTCTAAACGAGGGGTTCTTGTGCCTAAACGAGTGGGTTCACAAACTCAAGCATTTAGAGCAGACACAGTGGTACGCGAGCTGGAGCAATGCCGACAAGCCGAAACCTTCAGCGAAAACTGTAATCAGCCCAGGACCCTATCTGCTGCTTTTAGGCGACCCTGGAACAG
>CAZEPB010000021.1:0-27317 GCA_964514055.1 uncultured Candidatus Bathyarchaeia archaeon
AGTATTGCTCACAGTGCGGAGCGGAAAACCTGCCAGACGCCGTTTTCTGCGCACGCTGCGGCAAGAAGTTATGATGTAGCTTTGTCTCTAGCGCTTGGAAAAGACTATAGCCCCTTATATAAAGGCTAAAACGCAGAGTGAACTATAGCCTCTTTAAGCAAATTGAGCTCGTCAGAGTTTCTTTAGCAAGGATAAGGCGGCAACTATGAGGAATGTTATTCCAGCCCAGAAAAGACTGCCTGTGAAAAACCAAACCACAAGCGCAAGAAGCACCGCGGGGATAAGCATCAGAAGCAAGCGGATGAGCAATATGATGATTATTCCAATTATAACGAGGATAACAAGCGCGGCTATGTCAAACTGCGGAATCGAATCAAAAATGCCCAAAACTGAATAAATTAACGCCATAATCAGGTCCATAACAATCTCCTCAAAAATAAAGAATGCAGCTAGGCAGTAATATGCTTTTTCCAGAAAGAGCCTCGCATAGCGCTTCAGGCATTTGCTTTCGCTTTTATTTTTGGCAGGATTTCCTTTTGCATCTGGGCAACGCCGAACGTTGTAATCTTGAACTTTTCGTCAGCCGTCTTTGTTACCACATCGCTTTTCACAAGCTCGCCTAAGCGCGTGCTAGTTATCTTGCCGCTTTTCCCAAGTTTTGCCTGCAACTCCTCCTTTGAAAGGGTGTCGCTGTCGGTCATGCCCAGCTTGTGCCCCAAATATCTTGCCAAAAGCCAAAGCGACAAAGTCTCATTATCCGTCAACTTGCTTTTAGGCACCAGCATGTTTGAGCCTTCGGGCGAGAAAGCGATTAGACCTTCACAGTCTTTGGCCAGCGTCTGCAGGTCAACGTTAAGCCTAAGCTTGTTTACGATTTCAAATGAGGGAAGAAACTGAGTGAAAAACTTGTTTAACAGAAGCCATGTCTCTTCGGGGGTTGCAGAAAAAGTTTTTTCCACATCTTTATATTTAATGTTGACCGTGACTTTCGCCGGTTTTTCTGTCAACTCATTTTGCCTCTAATTTTTGATATAACTTCTTCTTCAATCCATTTTTCGCCTTGAATCGTCAGCTTAAAATCTGGCTTGCTTGGGTCAGGCTTGAACACTTGCCCTCGTTTTGTCATTTCATTCAATCGGGCTGGAACCATGCTTTTTATTCCGCTGGACTCTAAAAGCCTAGTTATCTGCGAGGCCGTGTTAGTTTTGTCTTCTGAAGCGTAGAGCACCAAGCCCACTGCCTCGTAATGAGTAAGTTTCTCCCGCGTCACCACAACTGGACCCTCTGTCGTTAGCTCTACTATGCCCTTCAACTGTGCTCCCGAAGGCATCATCTTGTTAGAAACGAAGTCGGAAAGCTTCTCGACGAAGTTCTCAGGCATGGTTTCCAGCATGCTAAGAATTTCTTTGGGAGTCTCTCCTTCAATAACGATTTCTCCGAAAGGGGTCTTTATTCGCGCTTCGATTCGTTTCACCGTGATTTTCCTCCAGAGCTTGGGGGTTTTTCCTCAGCAAGTATGTAAACAAAACCTGTGTTTGTGTTCCAACGTCGCACCATTCCCTTGTCGGCAAGCTTGTTCAGCGTTCCAGTTAAGGTGCGCTTAGTATACTTCATCTTATTTGCTTTCATGGCATCCTTCAATTCCTCCATTGTTCTCGGTCGCCATTTGCCCCAGTTAGTTTCCAAAAGTCTAAGCGCTGCGTCTTCACAATTGGCTGCTGACGTTATTTTTGGGTATGTTTGTGCAGGCATTTTAGGCGCTGTTTTCGCTTTATCTGTTGGTTCTGTTTTCACGGTCAACGTCGCGATGGTCTTGGGTTTTACGTTTTCAAAAGCTTTGTGGACGTTGGTGACAAGGTCTGGAAGGTCCTTGAGGGTTTTTGTTACCTCTTCGTGGGTTCCTTTTATTTCGACTTCGTATTCGCCGATTTTGACGCGGAAGGCAAAGCCTCCCGATTTTTTTTCTTTGGCTGATTGTTTTGGCAATGTTATCCCACGATATACACGTGTGTTATGCTTTTTAGGATTTGCGTCTTTTGGAATATTTCTGAATTGGAATAAACTATTATATAGTAAGTCGCACTATTCAAGTTACTCGCAAACAAAGGCTAGGAGCACTCCACTTGAGAAAAAAAGGAATAGCAATCTGGCTCTTCACCACGCTGACATTCATAGCCCTCATACACCTAATCGACGCAGCCTCAGCCTTACTTTTCAACAACCCAACACAACTTCTACAACTCTACCCCTTCATAAACCAACAACTACAACAAATGCCAACCAACATCTACCTCTACGCGTCAGCCGCTTCAACCACAATCTTCTGGGCAATAACGTGCCTAATAGCAGTCGACAATCCTGTGGAAGAATTCCTGAACAAAGTCCTCTCAGACGCAAAAAAACAAACCACAACAGAAGCTCAGCTCTTAGAAAGCAAAAGCGAAATCTTCGACCTAATGTACGAGACAATAGAGGCAGACAGCGAAACGCTCGCCCAAGTCAAAGACTTAATGCGTAACATGCGCGCCGAAGTCAAGGACATACAACCAATAAAAGAAACAATGGAAAAAACAAAAACCGAACTAACCAGCTTAAAAAAGCACATAAAAACGCTTGAAGAAAAACTTCTCTTCACAATAGTCTGCCCAGCCTGCGGGAAGATGTTACGACCAGACTTCAAACTTTGTCCCTACTGCGGCGAAAGCATAACCTTTGAAGAAAAAATGGTTATGGTCAAGGACTACAAGTAGCTCCAGCCGCTACTTCAACCGTTCTCTCAAAAGCGTACTAACAAGCTCGGGGTCAGCTTTTCCCCTAACCTCTTTCATCACAATTCCCATGAAAGTTCCGAAAGCCTTCTTCCCCAACTGGCCAACCAATTGCCTGTTTTCCGCGATAACCTGGTCAACAAGCTTTGCCAACTCTGCTTTTGAAAGCATTTTCAACCCGAGAGCGTCGATTGCGTCTTGGAGGGTTTCGCCTTCATTCTTGGAAAGCCAAACAAACACGTCTGCCACAGCCTCTTTCGTGATTTCTCCAGAGCCGACACCTCTGAAAATAGCCGTCACTTGATCATCAGTGACTTTCTCGACCATGACACCGTCGCGTCTCAGCGACTTCAAAGTTTCGGTTAGAAACACCGCAACCGTTGTGGCTGCCACACCGCTTTCCTTCACAATAGCCTCAAACAACTCGCCGTATTCTGAATCAACAATCTGCCGAGATAACTTCTCGTTCAGGCGGTACTGCTTCATTAAACGCTCAAGCTTCTTCTCCGCACGCTCAGGCAGGTTCAAGCGGATTTTCTCCACGAAAGCGCTTGTTATCAGCGACGGCGGAATGTCCGTCTCAGGATACATCCTAGCCGCGCCAGGTCGAGGCCGCATGTAACGTGTTGTGCCATCCGCGTTTGCCGCTCTGGTTTCTGCAGGCACGCCGTTTATGGCTTCTTGAGCGCGTTCAACTACTGCCCTCAAAGCGTCTGTCGCGTTTTCTGGGATGTCAGCCACGAAAACCACCGCGTCTTTCTCGCTGGCGCCTGCTGCTTTGCGTAGCGCTTCAACCTCTTCAGCGGTCACACCGTAAGCAGGCAACTCGTCAGTGTGGAAGATTCCCCCTACTCTGCCCCAGAACTTCGCGCGGTCAGACATCTCGGTGCCTACGCGGAAGTCAGGCATGAGCTCGCGTTTCAAAATGCCGCCGAACTTTGGGAGCTTGACAGCTAAAACCTTCTGGTCCTTGCCTAAGGCTTTGCGGATGACTTTGCACTTGGTCTGTCTGAAAACATCTGAAACGTCAATGAATTCCTCTTTCAGCTCTTCGGCTTTGATGCCTCTGTTTCGCAGTTCCTTCTTAACTTGGATAAGCCCAAGCTGGCGCTGAACCTCATACTCAACAACCTTCGAAATCAACTCAAGCTCCTGAACACCCTTAATCTCAATTAAAGCGCCGTTTGGCAAAGACACATTCAAGTCCTGCCGTATCGTGCCTAAACCGCGCATAACCTTGCCTGTGTCACGTAGGATTCTGCCAATAGCGAACGCAACTTCCTGCGCTTCCATCGGCGAATAAATCACTGGTGCAGTGGCAACTTCAATGAGCGGTATTCCTAGGCGGTCGATGCGGTAGCAAATTGTTTTGCCGTCGTCTTTGGTTCCTGTTTTGCGTGCCGCATCCTCTTCCAAGCTTGCAGCCTGCATCGGAATGATTTTTTCTCCAACCTTAATCCCCCCGTCAGAGGCAATGATGCAGGTTCGCTGGAACCCAGTGGTGTTTGAGCCGTCAATGACGGTTTTGCGCATAACATGCACTTCATCAATAGGCTGCATATTCATCATCAACGCGGCGGTTAAAACCACTTCCACAGCCTCCATGTTCAACGGGTGCGGCGGCTCCTCATCCATCTCCACAAGGCAGGACGTAGCCCTGTTCGCTTCGTACAGAACTTTCACTCCTTTCTGAAACTCAAAAAAAGCCGCGGGGTCCACTTGACCTAGCTCGCTTTGTGTGGGCCTAAGCCTGCGAAGAAAGGTTATTTCAGGTTCTTCCTTGAACAGCGCAGGTGGACAACCACAGAACAGCTTCGCCTGAGTGTTAAGCTGCTGGTGGATTTCCAAGCCAACCTTTAACCCCGCTTTGGCATAGTCAATTTCCATTTTCGTCTTCTCCTTTAACGCCGATTTCCTGTGGCAGCGTTCGCGGCGAAAACTCGCCCGCAATGTTAGTCTTCAGAAGCTTTTTGGCTTCCTCCGAATCGCTGGTTTGACCTAGAACCCACATGAACTTGACCAACGCGGTTTCAGGAAACATGTCTTCCAAGGGAATCACGCCTAAATTCAGCAGGTCGCGTCCTGTGTCATACACGTTCATGTTCACGCGTCCCCAAATACACTGAGAAGCCAACGCAACCACCACGCCGTGTTCAATTGCGTTTTGGATGGCGCCAAAGCAGTATTTGCTTACATGTCCCAAGCCGCTGCCTTCAAGAAGTATGCCCTTGCAGCCTTTTTCAACATACCACTCGATGACCGAAGGGTCGAGTCCTGGATAAAACTTCACCAGCGCAACCTCGTCGCTGAACTCGGGCTTCAGAACCAGCTTTTTCGAGGCGTCGCGCCTTTGGTAGTCATCTGTCAGCATGATTATTTTGTTGTTCTTTACTCTGGCGATTGGCGTGGCGTTTACGGGTTTGAACGTGTCCCGTCGGCTGGTGTGGCACTTCCTCACTTTTGTGCCCCTGTTAACCGCGATAGCTGTGTCGGAAAGCGATTCGTGCATGGCTAAGCCAACTTCCGCGAATGGTCCGCGGGTTGCGGCTTGAACCGCGGCTATGAGGTTGGTTGCGGCGTCAGAGCTTGGACGGTCCGAAGAGCGCTGCGCACCAACGAGAATTACGGGCACGGGCAGGTTTTGCAGCGCGAAGCTGAGTGCGGCTGCGGTGTAAGCCATGGTGTCTGTGCCGTGGGCTATCACCACTCCGTCTGCGCCCTTAGCTATATGCTCGGCGACTTTTTGGGCTAGCTGGCTATAATGTTTCTGTGTTAGGTTTTCGCTGTAGATGCTGAACACGATCTCCGTTTTCACCCTTGCAATATCAGCCAGCTCTGGAACAACTCCGTAAAGTTCGCTTGCCGAAAGCGCTGAACGCACAGCTCCTGTACGATAGTCCACGCGGCTGGCTATGGTTCCGCCAGTGCTGAGGATGACGGCTTTTGGCAGTTCTGGCTTTTGCTCTGGAAGAGGAGGCGAGGCGAATGAGGGCTTTGCGCCTTTGCCTATTTTTTCGATTTTAACGTCTGGCGTTATGTGCACGCCTACGTTGTAGCCGCTTTTCAGCTTAACCACCACATGTTCGCTGTCGCCTGTTTCTGAGCGGGGAATAAGTATACCCTCGTAAGTTTTCTCGTCGCTGGTGACGCGTATGACGTCGCCAACCGTGCATCCTGCTTTTTTGAGGGCGCTTAACGCTTCGCCCTTATAACCTGAACTTTCAGCCTTTTCGCTCATTTCTGGTTCTCCAACATTTCATTGGAAAGAAGGCGGTTTAGGGCTTTAACTTTATCGCACAATAATTGGTCAGCTAAGCTGCAGAAACAAAGCACAAGCACGATACACAAGCTGCCCATGCAAGCTAATTTAAACTATATAAAAGGGAGGGGGTAGTCTTCTGTGAGCACTAGTACGGAACGCCATCAATCTCTACTTGACGATGCTAGTAACTTGAGTTCTCGCAGAGCACCCAAGAGTATCAATTTGTCTCTCAGCGCCTACACGGGCAACCTTAATTCTTCAATATTTTTGAAACGTACACTCCGTCGCGCTTGTAGCCGAACCGCATGTAATACTGCTTCGTGCCCAACGCGCTGATAACTAAAAGCTTTTTCAAATCATAACTCTCTCTTGCCACACGTTCCGCCTCGCTTAGCAGGATTGAGCCGTAGCCCTTGTGCTGCCACGCTCGTGCTAAATGCTTGCCCACAGGCACTAAAGGTCCGTAAACGTGGAGTTCCCGCACTATGGCGGAAGGCACAATGCTGATTTCGGGTCTGTGAGCCTTCGCGGAAGGAATTCGCAGGCGCAAGTAACCGATTAACACGTTGTTTTCTGGGTCTTCGGCTGAAAGAAAGATTTCTTCGCCCTCAGAAGCCTCGTAGGGTGTTGCTAAAATTTTCACTTGATTTGGGTCTGGCGTCACGTTGTCAACTGCCAAGCGGTGACCTACTTCCCTGCAACGGATACACATGCACCTGTCGCCTTGTTCAGCTAATTTTTGTTGGACAAGCTGGCGCAAGTTACTTTTGTCCACGCCAGCCACTATAAGCCCAGCTGGAATGTCCCGTTGCACGCGCATCACGCGCACCCAAAGCGGAAGCTGCTTTTTGATTTCGGCGATAAGTTCCACGGCTTCCTCGGTTGAGTAAGGCGTGTAAGCGCCTTCACGGTACCAGTCGTATGCCTTTGTGCCTTCTGTGACGAGGCAAGGGTAAATCTTTATCATGTCTGGCTTGAAGGCGGGGTCCGTGAAAACCCGTTTGAAAGCTTCCAAATCCTTTGACGGGTTTGAGCCTGGCATTCCAGGCATGAGGTGATAAACGATTTTTAAGCCTGCGTCCTTGGCAACGCGCGTGGCTTCGGTGACATCGGCGACTGTGTGTGTTCTGCCTGCGTAACGGTAGAGTGCATTGTCTGGGTTTTGGACGCCGATTTCCACGCGGGTCACACCCATGTCGAGCATGGCATCAACGTGAGGTTCCTTGCACCAGTCGGGTCTTGTCTCCACGGTTATGCCGACGTTGCGGATTCTGCTCGTTTCCGCCTGTTTCTTTGCCTCTTCAAGGCTTGTTGACGTTTTGCCTGTTATCGCGTCTAAGCAGCGTTGAATGAACCATGTTTGATACTCATGCGGTGTGGCTGGGAAGGTTCCGCCCATGACGATGAGCTCCACTTTGTCCACGCGATGCCCAATGGCTGTGAGCTGATGGATGCGGCTTTGCACTTGCCTGTAAGGGTCGTAGCTGTTTTGGCTTCCCCGCATGGCTGCTGGCTCGTGACCCGTGTAGCTTTGCGGAACGCCTTGTGTGGGACCTCCTGGGCAGTAGGCGCATGGTTCAGGTTGCGGGCATGGCTGCGGTTTGGTCATGACGGCTATCACGGTGACGCCTGAGATGGTTCGTGTGGTTTTTCTTCGCAGAACGGGCAGAAGCTTGGGTCTTTCTTTTGGTTTTAGGGCGGTTATTATTTCGGCGTTTGAGAGCATGCGTTTAAGCTGGTGTTTGGCGGCTATTTGGGTTTTAACGCGGTGCACGTCGTCGCGAGTGGGCTGTGGCAAAAGTAGTAGGGCGGTTATGACTTCTCGTGCTGGGTTGTCCGCGTTCAAGATTGGATACCGTATTAAGGTTTCAGCTAGGTGATAGATAAACTACGCTGGCGCGAGACAGAAAATTGAATCAAAAAACGCTGGGTTAATCGGTTACAGCCAGTTTTGCCCAGTCTTCCTCTGCAAAACTATACGCTTCTCATAGTTTCGCCTGCTTCTAGCCTTTGGGCTGGGCTTGGCTTTTTCTTTAGCCTCGATCTTAGGCGTTTGCGCTCTTACTTTTCCAGCTTTGGATAGTGAGCCGTGTGTTGGCATGTTCTATGCACCTAAATCAGATAAAACATAACTGTAGCTCTTAAACTTTTACCCTGAGTTTTGCGGCACTAGCGCGTGGAAAAGACTATAGCCCGCTGGCATGGAAATACTTAGTGGCAACGTATTTATCAGTAAGAGTTATTTTCAATGGCTGCAAATGATGTTTCAGCGCAGAGGTCGCCGAGCCAGGTCAAAGGCGTAGGCTTCAGGAGCCTATCCCGTAGGGGTTCGTGGGTTCGAATCCCACCCTCTGCACTTTTGCTCTATTTTTGTTCACGTTTGAAACGTTTTATGCTTACGAACTTATATGCTATCGGAGAATAAACTGCCGCAACAACAAGCAGGATGATTCCAATAACCATTACTACTCGAGCGATGTCATTGGATATCCACTGCACCAAAAATCTGAGAAAATTGGGCAACACGTCCGCAAAATAAGTAAGTTCAAAGGGAAATACCACTAAGAGCCAAGCGAAACTAATAGTGATGAAAATAATTCCACCGAAAACATCAAAGAGGCGAGAAAGGAGTCTTTGACCAAGCACCCCTTCCAAGGCACCTGTAATAGCCCAAGCAATAAGATTCCCATAAAGCATAATCATCTCCAATGTGCCAAATGCTGCAGTGAAAAAGCCGGTTGACCACATCTGATGGGCAACGCAGTATAACATCATCAGGATACTAACCACAACAATAGCAATGCCTACGACACGCTCGTTAGGTGGGATACCTTTGTCCGCTTCTGCTTTAGCCCTAGAAAACCAGTTATCAACAGTTTCTGTCTCATTCAAAATGGTTTCATCCTTGACGAATGCTTGTTCTTAACATTTCGATTTTTCATGATTTAAGCTTGTAGGTTTTGTTTCAGGTTCTGGGCAAAATCTTCCGCATTTTTGAGGTCTTCAGCATTAGGCCTACCCTTATTCATTCCCCCAAAAAATTTCATAAAACTATTAGTGTTAAAACCTTTACATTGAAACTCGTCAACAATTATGTAACCTTTTGATTGCAGTTTCTCCCTAAGCGATAAGTGATCTTTAACGACTTTGGCTTCATTTGTCAATGCACTAGTTGAGAAGATGAATGCTTGCTTGTTGGTGACTGGTGGTAGTTTATCGGCAAGCACAAGCAGAGATTCATGGTGTTTTGCACTATATATCCCTGAGCCAAAGCCTACTAGACTATACTCTCGAAGCTCTTCAAGGTTTATTTGCTGTGGCGTTTTAATTTGGGCATCAAGAACTTTTGTGAAAACCTTAGCGATTTTCTCAGTATTCTTGTGATGATACGAAAACACAATCAATAGAGCCTTCATTGGTAACACAACACTAGGTTTTGTTATGGTTAAGAATAAACTCGCTGATTTTCTGTTTGATCTCCTCTTTATGGCCTAACAATAAATGTCCACCAGTGCTAAAAGTTTGAAGTTCACTGTTTTTTATTCTTCTTGTCAGCGTTTTTGCCCCCTCAATAAGAGTAGCAGGGTCATCAACAGCGTTAATTATCAGAGTAGGTGATTCAATCTTTTCAAGGGACAAATTACCATTAATAGATGGGTTAGAAACAAACAAATCAAACATAATACCTTCTGTTCGTTGTGATACAGGCAAAGCAGAAAAGTAAATGCCCTCCATTAGTTGGCTAATTTCGTGTCTTGACAAATCTCTAAGCACAGGTTTTGGAACGAACATCTTTAACATGGTCTTACCAAAGAGTTTCATCATAAGCCAATATAAAAAATTAAACTTGAACACAAATATTGGAGGGTGACCAGAAGGGGTATCCATGGGCGCGTTAGGTGAAACAAGAATGAGGCCACTACAAGTTTCTGGATAATTAATAGCAAAATGAATAGCTGAAGTGCTTCCTGCTGAATTTCCAAACACGAATACTTTCTTAAGTTTAAGATGGTCAACTAGTTTTTTGTAGACTTGTGCTTGCAGTTTAGGAGAAGCATTATCAGGTTTAGAAGATTGCAAATAGCCAAACCTAGAAATAAACAGAAATTGATATCCATCTCCAAGATAATCCTTGGAAAGCCCAACTCCCTGATCCACACCACCAGTAATACCATGTGAAACCAAAACAGGTGGGCCTTCACCGCTCAGGAAATATTCAATATCCCCATATTGAGACTTATAAATATGGGAAGGAATTCGACTAAGTACTTCATAACGCTGTATCATAAACTTTCTAAAAACATTAAATAAAAAAATTAAAATTGCTGTACTTAAAAAAATCATCATTCCAAGAAGCAAATTGCCTGTACTCAAAGAGTATTATTCTCCATTTTTGATTATCATATCTCGTTGCTGAAGTTCTTTTAATAATATATTATTTAGCAATAAAAGTAATCATAAATTTTTTTATTCAAAATGCAAATAACATATTTCAAATTTGAGGAATGAAAATGGATAAAAAAATTCTTTTTTATGGTGGTATTTTTGGTCCTTTAGTATTTTTATTAAATGACGTTGTTGGCAGCTTAATTACACAAGATTATAGTTTTTGGTAAAAAAGAGGTGGATGGCATAAATTTTTGTGAATTCAAAGTAAAAAACTGCAAAATAAGCTTTCTATCCAACTATACTATAGAAGATTCCAACCAAAGTCTGCATTAGAAGTCTTTACCCAAACGGTATGTTTTCTCTAGATACTTCTTTCGAGTTTCGTCATCAACTGCGTATAAATCATAAAAGGTAACGTAATCCACGTTTTGAACACCAAACGAATTTAACCATACATTGCCACCTAGTCTAAAAGCATCTCCCAAACCTGTTTCTTTATACCAAGCCTCTGGGAATCCTGTTGTATTAATAATCAGAGCCTTCTTGTGTTTTAAGAGCCCCTGATATCCGTTCTCAAATCCCTCATAAGCGAATCCATGAGAAAACACTCGCTCCATCCAACCTTTCAGAATGGCTGGGAAACTCGCTAATAACATTGGATGGATGAAAACCAACGCGTCTGCTGCCGCTATTTTCTTTTGCTGATCCAACACGTCTTGAGGCATTTGTCCTCCAGCGAATTGAGCAAAATCCTGAGTTTTCAACCGAGGATCAAATCTAATGGCGTGTAGATCGACTACTTCAAAGCTATGTCCTCCATCCTTAAGTCCTTTAGTAAATGACTCCAAAACAGCGTGGTTGAACGATTGTGGATTAGGGTGTGCGTAAACTACTAAGACTTGCATTTCTCTTTTTCTCACTTCTGTGTAGAGATAATTGATGGTGTTCATCGACGAATATTAGTTTTTTGTACGCGCGATCATGCGCCACATATTTTTTTTGGTCCGCACCCGCAAATCCCCATTTTTTCCATCGAAAAACTTATTTTAAAAACAAATTAACTCAAATACCGTGGTTGTTTAATGCTCGACATCCAAACTTCCATACAAACCATATCAATCGTTATCACAATGCTAAGTGTTACATTCGGTGTTGTAATAGGCATAGTTCAATTCAAAAACCTGGTAAAAACGAGACGGATCCAACTCTACACCGAACTATTTAACAAGATAACAGAAAAGGAAATACTGCGAAATTTCACTGAAGTGCTTAAGGTCTGGAAATGGAAGGACCCTGACGACTTCTTTGAAAAGTACGGTCCAGAAAAACATCCTGATGACTTTGGGAAATTTGGATCATCTCTTGCTCATTTGGAGAATATAGGACTCTTCGTGAAGGAAAAGCTGGTGGATAGGGAGTGGGTAGCTAATTTAGTCGGTTATATGGTTTTGGAATTTTGGGAAAAATATGAGCCGATAATTGTCAAGATGGGGGAACCATTTAACAATCCATGTATAACGCCCATGGCTAAATACCTCTATGAACAAATAAAGAGTGTGCGTCCAGGGGTTAGTTGATGTCAGATGTTATTGGAATATAACGTGTGGAGAGTTGATTAAACTATGGAAGATGTGAGAATAATCCTTTCAGCAATATGGGTAGCTCTAATGTTAACCTATCTTTTAGGAGATGTTTTGCGAATATATGCCGGTGACTTTACACCAGGACAGGTGGGAGGTACGCAATTAACTCAGACAATGCTAATGGTAATGGCAATAATAATGCTGCTTCCGATTGCCATGAGTTTACTGTCCCTAACTATACCATATCCTGCGATTCGCTGGGCAAACATCATCGTAGCTATAGCCCTATTCATTTTCAACATCGTTGGATTACCAGGCTACCCTGGAGCTTATGACAAATTCTTGATAATTGTAGGACTTGCAATTAACGCACTGACTATTTGGTATGCATGGAATTGGGTCTAAACAAGAAGGATAGCATACACTTCATTATTTATTCAGGCTATCTTTCAAAACAACATTTATCAATAATTCTTCGTATCTCTTTTTTTCTTCCATCATTGGCATATGCCCTGAATTTTCAAAAATGAACAACTTTTTACCTTTTTCAGCATCCAAGTTGTTATAAAATTTCTCAACAACCACTGTAGGAGTAGTCATATCATATTTACCTTCAAAGAAGTATATGGGAACTTTAATGGATTGAATTTCTTTCGTAAGATTGACATTTTTCAATTCCTCCCACATTACATTATAAGTAAAATCAAATCCTTTGTTTCTGAATGTTCTAATTCCTTCTATTAATGAATATTCGGGCGAAGTCAAAAAGTCAAATGTTAAGATTATCAGATCCTTCATAGACTTACTATGCAAGAATCCACCGTATTTACCAATATACGCAGCCATTTTTAGGAACTTTTTCGGTGATTCATAAGGTGGTGGACCTATTGCTTTTATTGCTATTTGCTTTTTTATGTCTCCAGATTTTTCGGCTTCTTCAACTATAAAATTATATGATGTTTTTTGTTGTTCATACTCGTTTATAATTTGTGCCACTCCGACATAAGCATGGATTTTCTCCGGATATCTGTACGCAGTTTTAATTCCTATCACTGTCCCTCCTGAGTGTCCAACAATGAAGACTTTTTGAGTGTGAAGTCTATTTCGTAAAAAGTCAATTAACTCATTGCAATCCTCAACAAATCTATCTAAAGTCATTGAATCAACTTGGATATCACTGTTAAATGATTTGCCAGCCCCTCGTTGATCCCAATGAACTACAGTAAAATGCTTAATCAACTCGGCATCATATTTGCGTGAGCTTGACATCCCCCACAAAGGCGCACCAGGACCACCATGCAAAAATAGCAAAACTGGATTATTTTGATCTACACCTCTGATAAATATCCATTGTTTCAAATTGCCGAGTGCAATCTCCTCCAATGAACTTATGCCATTAGCGGTTTCTATTTTTGTTGAATTTCTCAAATGATTCTTATACAGTAATAATCCGATATAGAGAAGCAAGAAAAATCCTGCTATCGGTATGATAATTTGTAAGAATATAATCAAAGCAATTTCCCTTATTTGAAGAATTATTACATCACCATATAAATTATCTCATATTCTACCCATCCATATGTTTTAGATTATGGATTGAAAATTTAATAAAAAAATACAACCAGCGGAACTAATAGTCCGATGGGGGGCATAAGTGGTCTGTTTCTAGAGTGAACCCCCTTGGATGGGGTTTGTTCACGCTGAGTGCGGCGTGTAAAGTGGATTAGTAATTCATAAAATCTAATAAAATAAAATTCCAAGCGTACGGTTATGTGCATCTTACCAAATTTCGCAACGCGTGACCTTACAGAACTTGAGCAAAAAAGAAAAAAAGAAACTAAGAAAGCCGAAGCTGAAACGGTGGAGATAATTATACCTGAGCAACTTTTGTTGGAGAATTCGAAAATCCCAAAATAATGCTCAGCGTAGATTAGTCATGGCTTAGCTTTTTCTTTTTTCACCGCTTCGATGAAGCAGTTTTTATGATAGATTTTTCCATAGTTTTCAGGTTTAATGTAGTAACTTGCTTCTGACCATTTCCACATTTGCCCTCGTGTGGGGTATTTGCCAACTAAAATGAAATCGTCAAATGCTTTTACGGGTTTACCGCAGTATTCGCAGTCCATGCTCGAACACACTTCTCTGCTGTTGTTGGTGGGTTTTAGGATAAAAGTTTTTGTTCCTAATTCAGGGAAAATGTCCATTGGATATTGAGTTCAAATCCGCTGGAACCTTAAGTCCGCGCTTAGCTCCAGTAGAATTCGGGGAACATAGGCGCATAAAAGACGAAATGCACTACCAAGAACACAAAAAACAGCGTGCCCAGCACTACTGCTTTGGTCTTGATAGGCCTTGCTAGCCTATACGTTACCAGTCCCCAGAAAAACAGGTACAGGTCATTCGCGATAACGTAAATTGGAATGGTAGCTGCCTGTCCGTTCTTGGTAAGATGTTCTGCGTCGTTCATGAATGGAATCACGGCGCCGACGGCAAAGAATATGCCAAGCGCCAAAACCTGTAGAAACCACATGCGCTTTTTTTCGCCGTAGTCAAACAACTTGAAGGTAAGAAATAGTCCAAGTGCTGCCGCAGAGCCGTTGAGGATGTGCCCCCATATTGTAAAACCTGGTGGCATGTTAGGTCCGTAGGGTTGGAAGTTGAAACCGTAGATTATTGAAAGCACTCTGTCAAGGACCATGAAAGAGAAGTAGAAAATGCCGATTGTCAGCAAGACAGCGGCTACTGTTTCTTTTTTGGGAACATTAACCATGAAGATAATTAAGCGAACGTTTTATAAAATTATTCACGGGTTTGGCAAACAGCGCACTTTGGCAAAAGAAAAAGCTGCGCGTTCAAATCCCAACCCCCTCGCTTTGCCTCTTTTGCTAATTAAGACCTGATTAGTTCTATTCTCTATTTGCAGGCGCTTTCATTAAAAACAGTATTTTTGTTGTTGCCACTAAGCAGTCACAAATTCTTAAATTATATCAGAACGAAGTAAGTATCGAGAACCCATTATGGTTTACTATTTTGAGATAAGCAAATAGGAGGTGAGGCTGCCTTGAAATGTGGCTTGTGTGGTGCAGAAGTCAAAGAACAACCAAAAATCACTGCAGATGGAAAATGCTCGGTTTGTGGTGCCAAATTGGCAGTTAAGAAATAGAAACGCGAATTTTTGCAAATATAATTAATAATCGGTTTCTATTTTCTTTCTTTTTTTGGTGAAATTTTTCAAATCTAATAGGAGGTGATTGATTGAATTATAGAGAAAGACAGGAAATAATAGCAAAATCACCCATTTCCTTCAGCTACTTGAAAAAGTTCAACATAGGCGCTGGAATCCTACACCTATCTCAGGGAATACTAATGCTCGCTTTGGGTACACTTCTAACATGGGAACAAGAAATATACACATTCTACTTGAAACTCGACATAACTCCTGGACCCCCACCAGTTTTTAACATCACTCCGGACCCACAGGTCTTTTTCACCCTCAGCTATCTAGGCGTAATCGTTGCCTCTTTCCCGCTGCTTTCAGCTCTCGCGCACTTCCTAATTGCGTACCCAAAAAACAAAGACTACAACGAAAACCTAAAGAAAGGAATGAACCCGTACCGCTGGTACGAATACGCCTTCTCCAGCTCAATAATGATAGTGCTGATTTCCACGTTCGTAGGCGTCTGGGACTTCTGGTCGCTCGTGATGATTTTCACGTTGAACGCAATGATGATTATGTTTGGATACTTCATGGAACTGGTGAACCAGAAAACCGAAAAAACTTCTTGGTCAGCATTCATAGTAGGCTGCATTTCTGGAGGCGTTCCATGGGTAGTGCTATTCGCCTATTTCATAGCAGCAGTAATGTCGACGGGCGCTGAGCCGCCAGCATTCGTGTACTCAATATTATTCGTTTACTTTGCTGTGTTCAACGTTTTTGCCCTCAACATGATCCTGCAATACAAAGGCGTAGGACGCTGGAGAGACTACCTTTACGGCGAAAGAGCCTACATCATATTAAGCTTCGTAGCCAAAACAGCACTAGCATGGCTTGTTTTCATCGGAGTATTCTCACCGCTTTAAGCCTTCAAATCCTTCCTTTTTTAGAAATTTTCGGAAGAGGTTTTGGCGTGAAATTTGAACGTGGGTGTAAAGCTTACACCTCGCGCTTTTTGCTCAGTTTTGGCTCAAAAGTTTTTCGATAATCGTCTTTGTTTCAAGAACCTGTTCAGTCGTGCATTTTCGGTTCAGCTCCATGGTTAAAGGTCCGCTGTAGCCGTATTTCTGAAGTTTCGTTAGGAAAGCCTTCAGCTTCGCCGTTTCAGCGTCGAAAGGTTTGTGCGCTCGGTTGCTAATGTGAATGTTGCAGAGTTTATGCTTGTATTTTTCAAGAAGACTCTGCGTTTGTCCAGTGGCTTCGGCGTGGCAAAAATCAAGGGTTACGCCCATGCTTCCGTCGTCCACGATGCTCAGTATTTCTTCAAGCTCAGCCACGTTTTTGCCGTAGCCGGTTGAAGCATAGGACAGATTCTCCAAAGCCAGTTTCACGTTTAGGCGTTTGGCGTACGCGGATAACTCGTTGAAGACAAGCGCCAACACCCTGTGGCGCGGCGGTTCAGGCAGTTTCCGTGCAACGTTCGAGTGGACAACCATAATGGGTGCTTGTAAGAGTCGGGCGAACTCCAGAGAAATCTTTCCGTAATAGACTGCTCTGTGAACCTCGACTTCGTCCTCAACGTGCAGCGTAGCAGCATGTAACGTGAGACACTTCAACCCGTAAGCTTCGATGAGGCTTTGCGCGGCGTAAACTGAAATGTCGTCTTCAACTTTCACGCTCTTCATGTTAAACTCCAAGTTCTCAAAACCCAATCGTCTAACAGCGGCTAAATTTTCGTCTAAAGGGTATCTTGAAAATATCCCGTTAGAAAGGCTGAGCTTCAATGACCATCAACTCCAAACGCATCTATGGAAGGACTGTTCCTTTCATGCAATATTACCTTTTTCAAGTGTTTCTTGCAGGAAAAACCGAAAAACTTTAAGGTCTACAAGTGTACTGCCCATAAGTCGCAAAAAGAGTTAGATGCACTGTGGATATTGTTACTGTTCTCTTTATTGCGATAGGTCTCGCGATGGATGCTTTTGCAGTTTCAATGGCGCACGGCATGACCGTTCAAAAACGCAGAGTTGCCACTGGACTAACGATGTCTGTTTCTTTCGGCGCATTTCAGGCTTTCATGCCAGTTTTAGGATGGTTGGCGGGTTTAAGCTTCATAGAATTAATCTCTGGTTTCGACCATTGGCTAGCGTTTGGGCTCTTAGCCTTCATCGGCGGAAGAATGATTTACGCCGCAAGAACTGCATCAAAAGAAGAGAAAGAGAAAAAACTGACCGCTCCTGTTCTGTTGATTCTTTCAGTTGCAACAAGCATTGACGCGCTTGCGGTTGGGCTGAGTTTTTCTTTGCTGAGAGTATCAATAACCACTCCCATAATTGCTATTGGCATAGTTACATTTCTCTTATCCTTAACAGGTTTTAGCTTCGGCAACAAACTGGGAAAATTCTTCAAGCGTAAAGTGCAAGCCATAGGCGGCATAGTCCTAATAGCCATCGGCATCAAAATCCTACTCGAACATTTACTGATATAACAGGCATAGAAAAGTGTGAAGCTTTACTTAATCAGTTCTCCGTGCATATCTATAAAATCTGAGTGCAAGAAAAAATTTCTGAAACAAAGAGGGGGTGTTTTGTGGTTAGTTTTTGCTGGGCTATTTCACTACCACAATCTTGTAATTGCCATCAAATCTGTAGCTTGTGGAATTCGTATACGCGTGCACCAAAGGATTGTAGCCTTCCATGTAGTTTTTGTATTGAAGATAGACATATCCTTCGTTATACATCACATGTGCTCCTCCTCCTGTGACAGGACCATACCATTTCCACATTTCAACAGGCACTGTAACATTCTCAATGCTCACAAAGGTGGTTTTTACGAAGACTTGCACTGAAGGCATATCAGCTAACGTTAACTGTGAAACAGCAATTCTTTTCCAATGTTCCTCGCTGTAGGAATAATAGCCACCGCTAGTTTCGTTAATATAACGGACTAGGTCGCCATCTTGTGTTACATTAAAGAACCCTTCAATGACGTACCTTGTGGCGTTGCCAGGCGGTCCCTCGGGTCCAGTAGCGCCTGTTTCTCCCGTGTCACCCTTGTCACCTTTTTCACCTTGAAGTCCCGTTGCTCCTGCAGGTCCTTGTGGTCCAGTATCACCAGTATCCCCTTTTGGTCCTTGTAGTCCTGTTTCGCCTTGAGGTCCCTCGGGTCCAACTGGTCCAACCGCCAACATCATCGAAGCACTAACAGAAATTGCACTCGAAGCCAAAATTGCAATCACGATTCCAGCAATCAACTTTCCCATCGTTAAAGAAACTGCCGCCATTTCTTTCACTCCCAATGATAACGTTACGGCAGTCTCTTTTTAAAGCTTGTACTAACCGAAAGTTCTTTCCCCTAAATCACCTTTCAGCCAGCCCTTTCCCGTTTGATTCCAGATTCCCAACCAAAGTCTCCTAAAAGTTCAAGCTATATATAAGGGGGGTATAGACAAAAATCACACAACAGTCTCGCAAGCTGTTTACCAGTCTGCATGTGCTTTTCGGTAAGGTCCTCTTTTTCGGTGTTTCGCCTTTTTCTTTTCTTCTTCTTTTTCTAATGCTTCGTCTTGAACTTCTTCGGCTTCGTTTATTGCTTTTGCATCCTTGTTTTCTGTCAAAAGGGCACATCTCCACTGCAGTATCACATGTGCAAAGCAAGCTTGCTTATTTCTTTTTTGTCGTCGAGAAATTTTTCGTATTCTTTGAAGTTTTTGAACACGCGCATGAAGATTATTCGCAGGCTTTTGTCCACGCAGTAAACTATATGCATTCCGTCTTTCTTTGCTCTGAAAATCATGCAGCCATTCACATGTTCTTCAAACTTGTGCAACTCGTTAAAGTCAGTGTTAGCACAGTCCAGAATGTCTCTCACAATCGCTTTTGCTTTTTCTTCATTTTTCAGGTCTTTGAAAAACCGTTTTGTGACAACAACGCTCGTTATGTGAGGTCTAACCGCCATGAAATGGCTGTGACAGTTGATGCAATGGTCTTTCTGTTCGATGCAAGGATTCTTCGGTTCTACATCGAAACTGGAATCAGCCACAGGCAATTAACAGCCCTCCACAATCTTAGATGTAACATTCTGGTTATTTCTTCAACTTGCTTTTGATTATTTCGTGTATGTTTATTTCGAAGGCAGCCACAGGATTCTCAAGTTTCCACGCTTCCAGCACCTGCGGATGCACCTCGCCCAAAACGCCTACAGCGGTGCCACCAACCATTGCCGCTCCAACCCTGCCCTCAACAAAGCTCGGATGCGAAGTCACTTTTATCTGCCACTCCACCCCTAAGTTCATGAAGAAAGCGTCCAAAGCGGATTTGATTTCGCTGAAACTAGCGGTTGGATGCGTTGTCGCGGCTGCAAGCCATTCCTCATCCCTCGTCTTGGTTTCCCTCGTCTCGTCCAACAGCGTAACCTCACCCAACTCGAAGATTCTCTGGGGAAACTCCACCGACTGGTTGTTGCCAAGGAACTCCATTAAACTCGGCAAAAGCCAGCTGCGCAAACAAGTCATGGTCACCACTTTCGGATTGGCGATTTCTACAACGCAAGTTTTTTTGCGGTTCATCTTGTCGAAAAGGCTGTCTGGATTGGTTAACATGTACGTTAAAATTTCCTGATAGCCCAACCCCACCATAAATTCACGGGCAACATCAATCATGCGCTGTTCAGGTCTTTCTCCGCCAGTTGTGGGCAGTTCACGCCAAAGCGGCTCAATGCCATTATAGCCGTAAGCAATAGCAACATCTTCCACCAAGTCAACCTGATGCATCACGTCCACGCGATAGCACGGAACCAGCACCGTCACCGCTTTTTCGCTAACGTTTTCAACGCCGAAACCCGCTGTCAAAAGCAGGTCCGCAATCCGCTCAGCCTTAAGCGGCAACCCTAAAATCCGATTAGTGTACTCAACGCTCAAATCTACTCGTGCACTACGAAAGTCAGGAGTCACAACTTTTTTCGAAGAGTAAAAAGCATCATCAGGATAGCGCACTGCTGAAGAGTACGCTTTGCCACCTCGATCAATCAACGCTAACGTTACAAGGTTCAGCGTGTTAAGCACGGTCTGGTGCACTGTGCCCGTGACTTCCACAAGCAAATTCCGCGTTTCTTCCGTGACCCTGCCCAAGTCGTTTGAGTTTATGATCGGAGGAAACGACAGCACTTTCCGCTTCGAATCCAACAGAATCGGATAAACCTCATGCTTCTTAACGATGTGACCGTATTCGACTCCTTTCGGGTGGCGCTCCAGAATCTCCGCTAACGTCAGTTTTTCCTCGAAGCCAAGCGGAACAAAGCTGATGGCAGATGGCTTTGTAACGGTGTAGTTCAGCGGTGGAGAAATCAAATCGTAGTCGTAGATTCCGATGGAGGTTTTTTGCCTGTTTCTTCCGTAGGTCTGGTCAAGCTTGTCCTGCAGGTGCATAAGCCCACGAATGATCGTGTCCGTTAGCTTAACGTTCTTAAGGATGGAGCAGCAGATGAACGGTCTTATGCTCCTGAGCCGCATGTCAACATTAACATCGATTATGGGTTCGGCAGCGCTGTACTGCGTTAGTCCTTTTTTGTGGTTAAGGAAACCGTGTAACGCTCGAGCTAAACCCTCAATTCCCCACAGGTCAGGGCGATTCGTGTCCTTAATTTCGATGCTTAAAACGTCTTCTTGCTCGTTATAGAGTTTCACTTCACTCTTGACCCAGGACAAGACTTCATCAAATTTCGCCATGTCTCCATGCAAATCAATTCCAAGCAGCCGCTCGAACTCTGCACGGTCCACGTCAATTGTCGGCATGACTATGTCACCTCTTTCCTCCTCAGCCAATCGAGACTCTGACTGAAAATGTCGCGGATGTCGTCAACGTCTGCTCGCATCATGAACAAGCGGTCTATGCCTAAGCCCCAAGCGATAACAGGCACTTTCACGCCTAAGGGCAGTGTGACTTCGGGTCTGAAAATTCCTGAACCGCCGAATTCTATCCAGCCGTAGCCTTCTTTGTAGGCGCTTAACTCAACGCTTGGTTCGGTGAACGGGAAGTAGTCTGGTTTGAAGCGTACTTTGTCTGCGCCTGCGATTTCCAGCGCGAATTTTTCCAGAACGCCTAGCAGATCTCTGAGCGTGAGCTTCTCGTCAACCACTATGCCTTCAACCTGGTTGAACTCGGAAAGATGCGTCTTGTCCACGACTTCGGGTCTGTAGCAGCGGACGATGGAGAAATGTCTGCTCGGGATTTCCAAGTCTTTGTGCAGCAGTGTTCTTGCGCTGAGGCAGGTTCCGTGTCCTCGGAGGATTAGGCGTTTGGCTTCTTGCGTGGAATACGTGTAGCCCCATCCTGTTGAGCCTGTTTTCCATCCGTTTTCGTGGGTTGCCTTGACGTTGGCTGCTGCGGTTTTGTAGGCGGTTAGGTCTCCGAATTCGGGTTTTTTGACGAAGTAGATGCCGACTTCTTCTCGGGCTGGGTGGTCTTGCGGCGTGTACAAGGCGTCGAAGTTGAAGAACGAGAGCTCAACGTTGGTGCCTGTCATCTCTTTGAAGCCTAACTGGACGAGTTTGGCTCTGACTTCTTCGAGGAATCTCAGGTAGGGGTTCTTTTTTCCAGGCCAGGTTTTGGCAACTGGCGCTTCGATGTTGTATTTTTGGAGTTTGGTGGTTCGCCATTTGCCGGTGATTATGAGTTCTGGGGTGAGCTGTGTCACTTCCTCGGTGGCTGCTGCGTTTTTTGCGGTTTGTTTGCCTGCTTCTGTGATTTCGAGGATTCTGTGGGTTTTGTCTTCTGTGGTTAGGAGTTTGCGTTTCTTCAGGGTTTGCACGGCTGTTTGCAGTTCTTTGCTGAGCACGTTGAGGGGTGCTTGGTTTTTGCCGTGTAAGTAGCGCAGTAGTTTTTCGTCGTTTCCTTCGGGAACGGCGACTTGGTGGAGGAGAGGGTCTGAGATTCTCAGCGTGCTGGTTTTGGAGTTGTAGATTGCCCAGTTTTTCCGTAGAATCCAGCCTAACGCGATTTGCCTGAACTTGGGGGTTAAGCCTGCTTCCGCTGTGGCTTTGTCTAATGTGGCTTCGCCGTTTAGTCTGGCTAGGGCTTTTACGAGTCGTCTTTCTGGTAAGCCGTTTTCTGCGTGGGTTTCGCCTTCTGCGCCGAGTTTAATTATTGTTTGTGGTTCGGCGTGTATTTTGACGAGTTTTTTCTCCTGCAGAGTTAATGCTGCACGCATGACAGCAGCGTCAGACAATTCCGCTTCGCTGATTAGCTGTTCCACTGAGGCTTTTCCGTTGAGCGTCTCCAAAGCGGAGAGCACCTTTAGCTCATGCGTCCTGAGATCCACCATACTCATATGCCTTCGTAAATATGATACACGATTTTGCTACTGTAGTTTCTACGATCGCTAATAAAAGCATGTCCTTAACAGATAAAAATACCGTGTACTCTAACGCGTGGAAAAGTCTATAGCCCTCCTTTATATAGAAACTATTTAAAGGCAGGTTGACCGTGTTCAGGACTTGCTGAGAGGTGGGTTGTGGTTTTTCTGAGGGCGCGTAGCGTGCGAAAGCATATAAGCGTCTGAGAAAAATACATGCGTCCAAATGCTGGTCTACATAATTTTCGCTCTGTTAGCCTTCTTGGCGGTTGTTTTTTTAGCGGTTAGTTTTGTTTTTTCCAGCCTAATACTCCACTCCCATCGGCAGCCAATTGTGCGGTTGCCTGATGATTACGGGTTGGATTTTGAACGCGTGGATTTCAGAAGCACAGATGGGTTGAACTTGAAGGGCTGGCTCATTTCTGGAAAAACCGAGAAAACAGTAATTATAACTCACCCGTTTCCCTTTAACCGCCACGGTTTTATAGCCAAAAACCAAAGTCCACTTAAGCTGTTCAAGACAGACGTGGATTTATTAAAGACCGCTCAAGCGTTGACTCAAGCTGGGTATTCGGTGCTCATGTTTGACTTCCGAAACCACGGTGAAAGCGACAGCGGCGTGACTGGCGTCGGACTGAACGAATACCAAGATGTAGTCGGCGCCGTGAAATACCTCAAAAAACGTCTTAGACGCCCAATTCACGTTGGTTTCGTCAGCTTCTGCATGGGCGCCAACTCCACCCTTGTGGCGTTAAGCAAAGCCAAAGAAGAATTAGCTGACGTTAAGTGCGTGGTCGCTGTCCAACCTGTTTCCGCGTCGGTTTTTGTTTGTTCCTTCATGCGGAACGTTTTCACCTCCGCGAGTTTGATGCTGGTTCCCGTGGTTGACAAGATGTGCCATTGGCGAGGCGGATACGCCTTAAAGGAAATGTCACCCCTAAAGTACTGCAGAGACGTTGAAGCGCCAGTTCTTTACGTGCAAGCCAAGACGGACCCGTGGACAGAACTGAGCGACATCGAAGGGTTCTACGCTGAAACCGCTGGTCCTAAAGAGCTGTGGATGATAGACGAAGAAATGGGGCGCTTTGACGCCTACAACTACGTTGGCGACAACCCAGAAAGAATAATAAACTTTCTGAAACAGCATCTTTAAAGAACTAAATCCAAGTTGCCTGTGTGGAGAGAAACCGAAATGGAGACTCAGCAGCAAATTTCTTTACCTGATGGAAGACAGCTGGGGTTTTCAGTTGTTGGCGAAGGCACGCCAGTTCTCTACTTTCACGGTACCGCAAGCAGCAGGTTGGAAACCCTGCTTCTGAAGGAATTTGCTTACACTAGTAAATTTCAAATAATTGGAGTGGACCGGCCGGGATATGGCTTGTCAATTTTTGCGCCTAGACGCCGCCTCAGAGACTTCGTTCCTGACGTGAACGGTCTAATGGCACATTTGGGAATCAAAAAGTTTGCGCTGCTCGCATGGTCAGGTGGCGGACCTTTCGGT
Organism: uncultured Candidatus Bathyarchaeia archaeon; assembly: GCA_964514055.1. Lineage (GTDB taxonomy): Archaea > Thermoproteota > Bathyarchaeia > Bathyarchaeales > Bathycorpusculaceae > SG8-32-3. The sequence goes on from CAZEPB010000021.1 coordinate 24,008, forward strand.
CTTACCTACGTTGCGCTTTTTCCCGAGCGCGTGACCAAAGCCGTGATTGTTGGTTCTCCAGCTTTGCCCTTCGACGTGGCAACCGCACACAACAACTCTCTTGCGCGCTTTGCTATGAAAATTCCCGCTTTGGGCATGTGGGGTTTGAAACGGTTCAGAGCCGAAGTTTTAAAGGCAAACAAGGGCATCACCGCGTTTTTGGAGTCCAAAAATGGGCGAAAAATGGTTGCATCTTGGCCTAAAGAGGATGCTAAGTTCTTCGCGGACCCGTCTTGGTTGAAGTTGATGTACGCGTCTATGGCTGAAGCTTTCAGGCAGGAAAACGACGGGGTTAAAGCCGTGTTTCAGGAACATCAGCTTTTCATAAAACCGTGGGCTGAGCCCATATCCCTTATTCCATCCAGCAAAGTTTATGTTTGGCACGGTACCGAAGACACCACTTGCAGGGTTGACAACGCTTACCGCCTTGTTGAAGCTGTTCCCAACGCGTGCTTAGAGGTTTTTGAGGGAGAAGGTCACTGCGTTATGTTTGACAACCTCCAGAAACTACGCAAAACACTCAGTTCAAAATAGCATTGCCCTCGGTGAATTTATATGTTACAAGACTTCTCCACAATTAAATGCCCTTTTCTACAAATTCAGTCACAGTTTATGATTAATAAGCACTTGATGCTATAATAAGAAGCGTTTTGCCGCATGCCATATTTAGTGCTAACACAAAGATAGTGAAACACAAAATTCCCATTGGCAATCCACGCAAATTGACCCAAGTAGGAGAAATCGCAAAATGACGGTGAAAGACCTAAAAAAGTCAAAAAATCGGTACAAGCTGAGCCTTGTTACTTTCACACTAATCACGGGCGCAGCTCTGCTTCAAACAAGAGACTACCCAACCATGGCAGTGACAGGTTGGAATACAATAGTTTTCAACTTCTTAGCGGTCATAATGTTCCTAATTCCATGTGCACTCGTGGCAGCTGAACTCGCCACAGGATGGCCAGGCGAAGGCGGCGTTTACACATGGGTTAAGGAAGCCTTTGGAGAACACTGGGGCTTTACTGCCAGCTGGTTGCAGTGGTTTCAAATGACCATCGCCTTCGTCACAATATTGGCATTCATTGCAGGAGTATTAGCGTACATCTTTAACCCAGCCTTAGCGGATAACAAACTCTTCATTTTCTTGATCATTATCCTCGTTTGGTGGGGAGTAACTTTTGTAGACTTCCGTGGATTAAAAACTTCCAGCTGGATCAGCTCAATATTTCTCATCTTTGGCGTTTTTCTCCCCATGACGACGTTGATTGTTGGAGGAGCAATGTACGTCGCGAGTGGCGCTCCAATCAGTTTAACGCTACATCCGACGTGGAACGACCTCATACCAAATTTGACGGATTTCAGGAGCATAGTGTTGTTGGTGACATTTGCATTCACATACACGGGGATTGAAGTAACTTCAGCTCACGCTGAGGACATGAAAAATGTGCATCGGGACTATCCATTAGGCGTATTTGTTATTGGCGCCGTAGCAGCTGTAAGTTCCATAGTCGGTTCTCTAGTTGTTGGGCTAATCCTTCCCGTTCAAAATCTTGTGCTCACTGCGGGTCTAATGCAGACATATGAAACCATATTTAGCTGGTTCGGGTTCAGTTGGATGCTGCCCGTAATCGCCATTCTAATCGCAATAGGTTCAATTGGAAAGATAACAACATGGGTGCTTGGTCCTGTGCGTGGCCTCGGCAGAGCCGCTCGCGAAGGTTTACTGCCGCCTATTTTGCAGAAACACAACAAGGCGGGCGTGCCAGTAAGCATGCTGATTCTTCAAGCAGTGTTTGTCTCAATATGGGGCGTAATCTTCGTGTTGTTGCCTGGAGGAGTAAACAGCGCCTTCTGGATGCTCCTCGCTTTAACCACAACCGTTTACATAGTGATGTACGTGCTCATGTATCTAGCCGCGATAAAGCTACGTTATTCTCAGCCACACGTGAAGAGAGCGTTCAACGTCCCAGGTGGAAAAGTGGGGATGTGGGCTATCGGCGGATGGGGGATAGTTTCTATGATTATCATTTTTGTTTTGGCTTTGTTGCCACCTACTCAGGCAAGCGTAGAGTCGATTAGTCTGGTAGCCTTTGAAGCCCTAATGGTCGTTGGAACGATAGGAGTCGTTATGGTTCCACAGTTGATATACTTGAAGCGCAAGCCCAGTTGGAAGTCTAAGAAACAGCCAAAAACGGAAAAAGAACTCAAATAAAGCATCCACGTCAAAACACGACTAGCAGGTCTTACTTCACACAGGCTGCAAAAGTAACATCATTAAACCCTTCATGTTTATGAATGTAATGGAATAATAAATTACAGAGGAAATACTTAACGGTGTGTGCATTAAATGGGAAGTAAAGTGTCTTTTTACGTTGAGAAACTTAAGTCGCTGAAGAATTGGGATAGTTTTCTCTTGAAAGAGTCGGGGTTGCCTGGACCCAGAGGAAATATTGAATTAGCTCAAGCCTTTGCAGACATTGCTGAAGAAAGCCTAATCAAAAGTTACATTTCCATAAAACCCGCCGAAGCTCCTGAAAACTCTGCTAAGCTATTCTTGACGTTTTGCGGCGTCGTCGGACTCGGGACTTTGGTCAACAAGGGCAAATTAGACTATTTGAAACAACTTAGACAGTTTGCTTCGGATCAGCGCTGGAGAATCAGAGAAGCAGTTGCGATGGCACTTCAAAGAATTGGCGATGCCGACATCAGTTTTCTTCTTAAAGAAATGAAAGAATGGAGCACAGGTAATCCTTTTGAAAAAAGAGCAGCAATCGCTGCGCTCTGTGAACCCCGACTGCTAACTTCAGGCGAAGTATCAAGTTCGGTGCTGGATATTCTTGATGATGTAACTTCATCGATTATAAACTTCGAAGACAGTAAAAGTAAAGCTTTTGAGGTGTTGAAGAAGGGACTGGCTTACTGCTGGAGCGTTGCAGTTGCAGCTTGTCCTGAAAAAGGCAAGAAACTTTTCGAGAAATGGGTCGGAAGCAAAGATAAAAACGTTATCTGGATTATGAAGCAGAACCTCAAGAAGAAAAGGTTGCTGAAAACGGATAAAGAATGGGTTTTAAACCAGCTGGAAAAACTGAACCTGCAACTTTAAACAACGCTTTTTCTCATTTCTAAAATAAACTCAAAAACGGTTTTTGGTGCTACGGGCAGGATTCGAACCTGCGAACCCCTACGGGAAAGGATTTCCCATCGGGCGCCTGAAGTCAAAGCGTCGATCTTGAGTCCTTCACCTTTGACCTGGCTTGGTTACCGTAGCACACAA
>CAZEPB010000022.1:0-26439 GCA_964514055.1 uncultured Candidatus Bathyarchaeia archaeon
GACCGCGGTCCACCATCTCCTTGAACTTCCTGCGGAAAGACGACGGCGAATTAGCGAGGAAGTAGCCTCTGCCGCCTTTTGCTCCGGGCAACTTGGCAATTATTAAGCGGTCGATTTCATCTGGCGTCTTGAAGACTGCAGGTAAACGAAGTCCAGCTTTACGCAGCCATTCCGCCTGCTCCTCTCGGTTGGCTTCCCAGTGAAGCAATTGGCGGTTTCCGAACATTGGCACGTAGAGGCTGCTGGTTAACTGCTCGGTGCTCAGGTACGCTGTGAAGGAGCCGTGGGGAATCAGCACCACGTTTAGGCGGCGCAGTTTCTCCTGAAGCGCTTCGCTTAGAAGCTCGGTGAAGTCTTTAACGATGATTATCTCGTCTGCCAACGGGAATTTCCTGTAAAGTATGGCGTTTTGCTCTGTGCACACGCACACCGTGCGGAAGCCTTCTTCCTTGGCGCCTTTAAAGATGTTCAAGGCGGAATGCGAACCCAACGTGCCTACAGCCAGCTTATCCAAATCGTACTTTTCCAGAATTTCGCCGATGTCCTTGCTCGTTATCACGTCACCACTTCCGCAAGCCTATCCTCTTTAACAGCGCGTTTTATCTCCATGGCTACGCGTCTTCCTGGACCCACTTCTACGCCGTATTTGTATTTCATGTAAGGCGATGTGGGCTCAACGCACGGGCAGCCAGGAACACGGGGGCTAACGTCGAAAACGTAGAACTTCAAGTCTTTCGTCACGGCGCCTTGAAGTGCAAAAAGCCCTATCATGCCAGGCGGATATTCCTTTTTGCAGGTTTCCACGAAGCGTTCTGCGGCTGTGAAGATTTTTTCTATCTGGCTTTCGCGCATGGTTGCGCCCATGTGACCTATCTCGATGTTTTGGGTGGGTATTTTCAGTTCGAGTTGTTCGGGGGCTGGAAGGTCTAGCACGCCGTCAAGGTCTGTCTGTATTCGCCGGTCAAAGCCCAAAAGGTCGATTCCGTCGGTTAGGGGTGACCAGAAAAGGTTAGCGTTGAACTTGGCGCCTATGACGTATTCTTCTATGATGGAGTCTTTCAATGCTTCTTCGGTGATTATTCCTTTTTTTATGCGTTCTGCCGCTGTTTTTTCGTATTCCGCGGGGGTTGAAGCGTAGAAAAAGGCGCGTTCTATGGCGCGTTGTTTCTCTGGGACCTTGGCGATTACTAGGCAGTCGATTTCGCTGGGTGACTTGAAAATTTTTGGGGTGTGTATGCCCGCTTTCTGGAGGAGGTACTGCTGGTTTCTGGGAGTGTTGCGCTCTTCCGTTCTGAGCATGTACCTGTTTCCAATAAGCGGTACGGTAAACTTTTCTTCGATGTTCTCGTAGCCCGCGTACACCGAGAAGGAACGGTTGGGCACGAACACGGTGCATAGGTCGTTCAGTTTTTTCACGTTGCTTTCGCTGGTTATGTCCACGAACTTGTCCAGAAGCATGATGTGGTCGAAGAGATTGCTGTAGTACTTGGTGTATGTTTTGTCTCTGCCCTTCTGGCAGACCACCACGGTTTCAAATCCTTCCTGCTTGGCGCCCGAAGCGATTTCCAGCGCCGAATGCGAGCCTAAAACGCCTATTCGGATTTTTCGGGGGTCGTATTCGCGTATTACTTCTTTTATTTTGTTTTCCATCATTTCTTTTCACTCATATATTCTCGGTATCTCTTAATCACGTCCGCAAGTCGCGGCGCGTCAAATAATTTGCGGTCGGTTAACTCGTTGGCGGCTGCCATGTACATTTCACCGATAATAACCTTCAATTGTGGGGCAAGTTTCGGCGGCTGCGACTTGCACAGGGCTTTCCAGTCTTTGACGCCTTGAACCTCAGCGGTTTTCTTGGCTTCTTCCACATCGCGGTACCAATCGGTTTTCTTGTAGAACTGCCTTGCGACTTCTTTGCTTACGTGCACGCCGTTGTAGGTGAACCTGCACTCGTCCAGTGTGCCGACAACGTCCACGACCATGAGCCTTCTTTCATCGTCAAAAGCTAACTCGATTTTCCCATCTTCATTTTTCAATCCCGCGCGAGAAGCGATGCGGCTTATGGCGTCGTTCACTTTTGAGAGAACCATCTCTATCGCGGCTACCTCTTGAGCGGTCAGCCCAGCGATTTCTTTGGCTTCTTCCCATGTCACATAGCGGTCAGTCTCTTCCAGCTTGGTGCTGACGTCAAATATGGGTTTTGCGAAGCGTTCTCCAGGTCTCGGATAGTGATCAAGCCCTAAGTCTTCTATTGTCACTTTTCCCTGCTTAAGCCGCTTGAACACGGAGGAGCCTTCAGGCAAACCGTTTCTGTAGATTATTTCGAGAGGGATCAAGCAGTTTTTCAGGCTTGGCGTGTAACGGCTGTAGTCGTACTCGATTTTTCCGTCGGTCTCGCGCGTTTCTGGCGTGTAAACGTTAACCAAGTTAACTTCCATGGTGCCAGTTGGCGCGTCGATTTCTTCGAAAGTGACGACTTTCCCATTTTTGTCAACTAAACCTCTATAGTGGGTTTCGACGCCCTTAGCTTCCAACTGCTCGAAGCAGTAGGCGCCCATGAGGCATAAGGCTTCGCCTTTTCCGTCTATGTGGTCGGGCATTTCGCCCCAGTCAAAAACCGAGTAGCGGTCTGAAAAGTGGAACCTGCCTATGCCCATCTCGTTCCGTGTTGGCTTTTTTATCGTTTCTAAATCTTTTACGCTACCCATCAATGTTACACCCTTTTTTCCGTTCGTTCTGATGTCTTGCATGAGAACCATATGCACAACTGTGAATTCTAGCTATTTCAGCTTTTTCACGGCGTCATCAGCTTTTTCAACTGCCTTCTTTTTCGCCGACTGATAGTACATGACGCGTTTCTCCAGTTCCTTGTCTTCTAACGCGAGAATTTTCGCCGCAGCGATGGCAGCGCCTTCAGCCTCAATAGTCACCAGCGAGCCTATGCCGCTTGGCACTCTGAGCGATGAGTAAATGTCTGCTCCACTATATTTTTCTGAGTACGGTGGGCACGCGATAACAGGTTTTGAGGTGTTGGCGTCCACGAAAGCGCTTAGGGCGTTGGACCTTCCAGCAACTGTTATGTAAATTACTTTTTCTTCCTTGAACTCTTTCAGGATTTCAAGCACTTTTTCAGGGGTTTTATGAGCGGAAGCAACGCGGAACTCGTATTCTACTTCTAGGAGCTTCAGGTATTTTGCGATTTCACGGCAAAACCCCAAGTCTCTCTCTGACCCCATTAGCACTATGGCTTTTCCAGTCACTCTTTTACACCGCACTCTGCTAACTCTTAACTTGCTAATTAATTTTTAATATCCACAATGAAAGAGCGGTGTGAGCGCAATTTTTCATGTTGTGTTTTGACAACAGAAAAAGGCAGGAAGTTAGGAAATTACGTTTACTGTCGGCTTTTTGACTATTCGTCTTCTGAGCAAAATTGCAGAGATTGCTGTGGCGACTAAGACTGCGGCGAAAATCAATCCTGGGAACTCGGGTATCACGTTTGAATTAATGAGGATTGCTCTTTCTGTTATAGATCCGCTTGAATGGCTGGCACTCCCGCCGCTGCTTCCGCCTCCATTTGAATCCCACATGATTATCAGCGCGTATGTGTTGTCTTCCGTCCACGCCATGTCTTTTCCATCGGAATCTCCGCTGTTAAGCGGTTTTTTCAACTCGATGGTTACAAGATTTGAGGAGCCTACTGTGATTGCCCCTGTGCCCTCTTGCGAGGCGTCTATGGAAATAGCTCCCAAAGTAACGAACGAAATGTCTCGATAACCGTTTGCAGCGTAATTGTCGTGTCCAAAGAGAGCTCCATCCGTGTTTGCTTGCATGCAAGTAGTTCCCCCAAGTAGAAGCGCCATCCATGGATTATTGGAGTCGGCTGTAAACCTAACTGCCATGTAAAGGTAGGTTTCATCATGTTTTGTCCAGACTTCAGCCGTTCCCTGCGGGTTAACGGCAACGTTGGCATAGTTGCCTGCGTCGTCCCATTCACTTCCAATCGTTCCGTCAATTGCCGCATCGTCTATTGTGTTGCCTAAAAAGGCGTTAAAGTCCTGCTGAGCGAAAACAGGGGTAATTGTTGCGCATGCAGTTATCAGAAATCCCAGCGTGACCGTCAAGAACAGGAACGTTAGTTTTTTCATGCTTTGACTTACTCTCCAAACTAACTGACCTGACGTGTTAATTATTTCCCTTTCGGATTATTTATGTTTCGCGTAGCGTCACAGCGGTGGAGAAACAAATGGCGGCTACGAGAAACTAGCCGAATATTTGCGGAACGGGCAGGATGTTTTCTTCAATGATTATAGCGGACGATATTTCCTCTATGCCATCTATACACCGCAAATCTTCGACAAAATTAGCTTGCTCCTTGAGACTTTCAAATCTGGCTTTCACAATTAAGTCGAAATCAACCGCTTGAACCTCAATTACCTCCTCAACCTCGTTGAAACGACTTAAAGATTGAATAATATTCTTCTTTGGGATATGCCCTTTTCCTGGGATTACTTCAGCCAAATTTATCATCAGCAGCGTTCCTATGGGCCATGGTGTTTTTTCGAAATCGATTATTGCTTTATAGCCTTGGATTATTCCTTTCTGTTCTAATTTCTTAACGCGTCTATGCACGGTGGATATGGGTATTTTAAGCATTTTCGAGAGAGTTCTACTTGATAATCCTGCTTTTCTGCTTAAAATCCTTAGTATAGCTTCGTTCTTCTTATCCATTGCATTCCCCAATTGTGAGAAATATTCTCACTTTTATAAGTATTTCTGAGAGTTAATCTCAAAAAAAATGAGACAAAGTTTATGTAGTCTTGCGAGTATTTCTTACGAGAGAAACGCTCGGATCATGTGAAAAAACGGAGCCAAGAGGAAACAAGTGGAAACTACACGTAAAAATAAGCAGTTTGGCATTAACTATTACCCTGATACGGGCATTATACGTGGACAACCGTTTACTTTTTCCATTTTTAGCAAATCATTTCTCTGTGGTAAAGTAGATACTGTGAAGTGCGTTTCTGTTCAGCCTCATTGGGCTCTGAGCGGGTTCAATGAAAGCTTTATGGAGTTCAGAAGGTTTATAGCTGAACGAGGGAACTGTAACGAAAAAACAGAATGGAGGTGAACTGTTAAATGGATGAATACAAACCGCAAATAAATAAGACTTTTTTGCGAATAATCATAATAATTGGCGTCGCTATTGCGGTAATAGGTCTTCTGGTTTTTACAATGATTTTCAATGTAGGCGTTGGAGAAGCTGGAATGGTAGTTGATCCTCTTACTGGATCAATCAGCGATCCGGTATTAGGTCCGACCTTTGGCATAAAAGCGCCTTGGACTTCGTTAACGACAGTTACGTACGCTAGGGAAACTCTCGGAATGTGGGGTGACGGAACTGATGAATTAGCAGATTATCCTTCAATCTATTGTTTTTCAAAAGATCAGTTGGAAATGGAGGTGGACATATTGATTCGTTGGTCTGTTGATCCTAACAAGTTGAAAGATCTTTATCAAAGTTATCCGTCGTTAAATTGGGAAGATAAAGCTGTAGCATCTTTAGTTAGGGAACACATTCGCTATATCACGAAAAAGTATACGGCAGTGCAAACGATAGAACTCCGAGATCAAATTGGTCTGGAGATAGAGCAAGAACTAACGAACGCAATAAATGAGGCAGAATCATTGAGAGGAGCAATAATAAACATTGAAGTAGACCTCAGAAACGTAGGTCTTCCAGCTAAGTACACAAGTTCAATAGAGGATAAATTGGCAGCGCAACAGTTAAAGATACAAGCTGAATTCGAAGCGGAAAGGAAAATCATCCTCGCAAATGCCGATGCACAAGCGTTGTTAATTGGCGCGAACGCAACCGCTGAACAGAAGATAATAGATGGACAGGGAATCAGAGAAGCAATAGACGTTTTGGTAGCAGAGCATAGCATCGCTGATGAAGATTACATGGATTTTTTGGACCTGTATGTGTACCTAAAGACGCTTGAGACGCTGGCGGAAAATGAAAACGTGAATTTCATTGTGGGTGTAGAAGGTGAAAATCTGCTGATACAGCCAACAACACCATAACCCTCTTTTATATTGACCCCTGAACTTCTAATTAAAAAACGCCTTAGTCACCGCGCTCATCCAGCAGCCTGAACGTGGCTTCTTGTTCCAACAAATAAGATTACGAATTGTAGTCGGGTAGTTTGTTGCAAGCCTATGGGTTATATCTGAAGGTTAAGTGCACTACACTGAAACAGCCTTCAAGATTTTCATCCTCGGTTTCCAGCAAAATCATCTATTCAAGGTGACTCGCCGTTTTAGAAAAAGAGTGTTGCGGATGCCTTGTTTTCGCTCAGATAACGGGTGGGGAATCGAAGAGAATGTGCAAGTGTAAACCATTTTCTGGGGAAAGCAAGGCTCGCAAACTCCAGAACAGCATTGGCGCTTAGAGCATAAAAGAAAGGTGTAGAAACGACAGGTCTGAACAGTAGAGAGGAAGGTTAAAGTGAACAGCAGAAATCCATAATTTTTTTCTAAGCGTAGTTTCTGTTTAAGACTTAGCTTTGCTCGACTTCTTCCTTCTTTTTACCTTCGTCAATAACATTACTGCTGTTACATGCGAGCATCTTGCCTTTTTCAGGAAACCCGGACAGCTACAACTCAACTTTCCAGTATAGTCCTGAACCACAGTGTACGTCCCGTGGTCTCCGATGACGTTGTAAACTCCCTGACCTAAAACTTCGACTCTGCGGCTTTCCACAAGCCTTCTAGCCTTTTCCAATAGCCTATTAACAGGTAATTAAACCAACTCCACCGTCACGGAGACACCCGCAAAAGATGCCCAACACATAATTAACCCGACAAGTTCCTAATAAGCCCGCGGGAATTGATTCTTAGCAACAGGTACGGCATGAAAAAATTTCAGGCGATAGCTACAGCATCAATAGATGAAGCGGTGATTCACTTGCCAGTTCATTCTATAAATAAGGGAGGGGGTAGCTCCGCAGAGCACATAAGCTACGTTATCAACATTCGAAGCGCACAGGGTCTCAAGCAAGCTTATTTAATGTTTTTGTCGTCCTGGTCTTAGCGACCGCACTGTTGCGCCTGCGCGCCACATTTCAGAGTCGCCCATTTCTTTCAGCTCGTCAGCAAGCTTCTGCCTGTAGTCTGTTTCTTTGCTTCTCTCAAGGACAATCCGTGTTTCTTCTCCAGTAGCCACAAGCTCGTAAAGCGATTCAAACAAGGGTTTTGTGCCGTCGCGGAAACGATTCCTCCACCTTAACGCGCCTATGCGTGCGGTTTCGCTGCAGTTGCAGTACATCCAGTCCATGCCGTTCTCGTCAACTAGCCTGATTAGGCTTTGCGTGAGTTCTTCCACGGTTTCGTTGAAGGCTTCGCTTGGGCTATGTCCATGTTCCCGCAGAGTGTTGTACTGTGCTTCCATTATCCCTGCCAAAGCACCCATCAAAACGCCGCGTTCGCCAGTTAGGTCGCTGTAGACTTCTTTTTCGAAGGTTGTTGGGAACAGGTATCCTGAACCGATTGCTATTCCCATGGCTTTCACTCGGTCTTGTGCTTTGCCTGTGGCATCTTGGAAAACAGCGAAACTGCAGTTTATGCCGCTGCCGTCAACAAAATTTCTGCGCACGCTGGTGCCCGAACCTTTAGGCGCGACTAGAATGACGTCTATGTCTTTTGGTGGAATAACGCCTGTTTGCTCCTTGTAAACTATGCTGAATCCATGGCTGAAATAGAGCGCATCTCCAGGTTTGAGTGTTTCTTTGATTTTCGGCCATACTGCCTTTTGTCCTGCGTCTGTTAGGAGGAACATTTTGATTGTTCCTTTTTTGGCTGCTTCTTCCAGTGGGAAGAGGTTCTCGCCTGGTTTCCAGCCGTCTGCTACTGCTTTGTCCCATTCTTTTTTAAAGATGCCAGTGTTTTCTTGGCCTATAATTACATTAATTCCGTTATCTCTCATGTTTAATGATTGGGCTTGACCTTGAATGCCGTACCCAAGTGAAACGACAACTTCGTCTTTCAAAATTTCTTGAGCTTTTTCCACTGTGAACTCTTTTCTTGTGATGACGTTTTCTTTCACGCCACCGAAATCTAATTTCACCATATCAATTCCTCAAACCAGTGGTATGTGACGCGAACGCGATAATTAAGAATTGCCTTTACAAAAGAGCATCCCAGTTTGGTAACAGTTATTGGGTGTAACTTCCAGCACTCTCGAAAACTATAAACCCGCAAACTTCTGATGTGTGCGAACGTTCAGAATCGTTCACCTGATCCTCGTCACAAGCTAAACCAAGCTGCGTACTCGATGTTGAATACACCAGCGCCCAACCGCCGTTGCCACCATCCATCTCCTGCTGAAAAGCTAACGCGACGTTTGGCGGTTCAGAAAATGTCTGGTCGAAAGAAGTGTTATAGGGTGGTGAGTTCAAGAGCCCTTGTATGGTGTCTGCTGTTTGTTTTGCGTCCCATTTTATCCCGTTCAGCTCATCGTAACCTTCTTGGATAATTATGTAACCTACGTCTTCGGTTTCGTGCGTGTCCACCGCTTCAGCACCGTTTAATGCTATTCGGAAGTTTGAGTCTGCTGAACTTGGCGGGTTTGATTTGCTGTTAGCTTTTGAAACGTATGTTGTGATCCATGTTGGGTCGTTGTAGCTCATGACTTGATGGAGAACGATGATGTTTCCCGAGTAGTTTTGTCCATAACTCCGCAAATCATAGTTCCAATCATTGTTTTGTCCAACAGTGCTTGTCTGGTACTTCTTGGCTTCGATTTTGAATGGCGCTGTCCATTCGCCTTCTTCAACCACGAGGTAATCGACTGTGGTTTCTGGAAGAGTATCGTTTGAGGGATTCTGTACTCTTACCTTGAAACTGTTTGGCAAAACGTCCGTGAGGCGCACAGTTCTGGGCAAGCCAGAGGTGTATGCGGGAGAACACACGATTATGGGGCTTGAATAGGTTTGTTGCAGAGTAACCGTTTTGAACGTGTCGTTTGCCGTGACTGTGCCCCATTCCATTCTGAAGATGGAAGAAGACGATTCTGCCGTGGCTATGTAAAAGAAGCTGGTGCCTTTAACGCTCTTAAACGTGAATTGGTAGGTTGCTCCTACAACGAAAGTGTTTGATATTCGCACTACAGCGGATTCTCCAGTGTTTATTTGGCTTGATCCAACGATGTAGACTACGGAGACAGGTAGGGAGTTTACTGTGACGCTGCTTAGCTTTACATTTTGCGTTCCGGTGTTGTGTAGAGTGACGTCAACGTAGGCGCCGTTTGGTCCCCATTGGTGATTTGTTGCGTGCAGTTCTTCAATCTGCATATAGGAGGTGGACAAGTTGCTTATCCACGCTACAGTGGCTAAAGAAACGGCGATTACTACGGCTAGCAGAATCACGCTGGCTACGACTGGACTTAGAGCCTTTCGTGCATTTCGTAAACGCATGGCATAGATTGAGGAAAAGTTAGTGGATAATATTTATGAATTCAAAATCAAAATTATGCGTCAGCAACTCTTTCAGAACAATGCGGACAGCTGAGCAGACTGTAACGCGAATGATTCGGGTTTCTGACGAAAACGCCATTGCCACATTCACATAATGACGCTGTGGGAATGAAAAGAATAACTTCATAAGTTAAATGGCACCAAAATTTTATATGCAAATTTTCAGAAAACGTTTTTGATGTCAAATTCTGGGAAAACTGTTTTGTTGCAGAGCCTCAACGTTCTTGCTTTCGCAGTAACGGTTACAGTTAATGCGCTGGCGAGTTCACTTGCGCTAAATGGCAGAACCACAGCTGAGGTTTCAGATATGTACCCTACATTGGTAACGCCTGCTGGGTACGTTTTCTCGATCTGGGGCGTAATTTACACGCTGCTGCTGTTTTTTGTGGTGTATCAAGCGCTGCCAAGTCAGAGAGAAAAACCGTTTCTTCAGCAGATCAGCGTTCTCTTTGTTTTAAGCAGTATCTTCAACGTGGCGTGGCTTTTCCTCTGGCACTATGACCAGATTGTGCTGTCGGTGGCGCTGATGTTTGGGTTGTTGGCGACGTTAATCGCGGTTTATCTGCGGCTTGGAATAGGCAAAACCAGTGTCACGCTGAAAGAGAAAGTGTTTGTGCATCTGCCGTTCACCGTCTACTTGGGCTGGATTACAGTAGCCTCAATTGCCAATGTTGCTGCGGCGCTGGTTTCCATCCAGTGGGACGGATTTGGCTTGGCGAATGAAACTTGGGCTGTGCTTGTGATTGCAGTAGCCTTGCTAATCACGCTTGCAGTAATAGCCACAAGAAAAGACATCGCTTACAGCCTTGTCCTAGTTTGGGCGCTGGTTGGCATAGCCGTTAACCAAAGCACCTACCAAAACATCGTGACAGCAGCAACGGCAAGCGTGATCATCATAATAGCTGCGCTGGCTGCGTTTCTCGCCTGGTCCAGGTTGAAACGATGATGATGCTCTGTTATGCTCGGAACAGTCTATAGCCCCCTTATTTAAAGTATAAATAGTTCTGGAAGTGACTCGCTTGCTGTTTTCTGTGTTGATTGGCTAGTGGTTAGTGGCTCTCAGGATTATTGGAGTTATAATTGTTCGGCTTAGAACGTGAGGTTGTTAGAAACGTTTTTTCTGTGTTGTCTATCAACCCAGAAGATTTAAGTTTAATCAGAGTATTGATGACTTTACCGTTTAAAGCCCGTTGTCCAGTCAGGTTGGGGTCGTAGTCGAGCTTGGTCTAAGATTCACGCCCGGGGCGCGTGCGATCCTGGGTTCAAATCCCAGCGACCCCACCACAAGTCCACCAACAGCCGAATGGTACTGGAGTGTATACAAGAAATTATCTAATCATAATTTTTGGGTTTTGGGGTTTGCTGGGGCTCTGGGCATCAAACTATAGGAGAATAGAGATGAAAATTCCGACGGCTACTAAACCATCGTGAATTTAAAGCCAGAGCCCATTCAGCCCCGTTTTTCTCCTTATGCCAATGAGACTATAACCCCGAAAAAGAAAGGGGGAAGGTGTGTTTGGTTTCTGTTGGATGTTCAGCGTTTCCTGAGCATCAGCACGATGACGAGACCAACCACGACTATCGCGATTATAATGCCTGTGGTTGCTCCGAACAGGTACATGTCAGTCATCGGTGCCGGCGTAGGTGTTGGCGGAGGAGTAGCAACAGGAGCTTCAGTCACGCCTACAGCGGTTTCCGCGTACGAAGGCCAGTAGCTCTCAGTGCCAGCGAACCTGGCAATGACCGTGTACTCGCCTGGAACCAATGGCTCCCACAGCAGCTTGAACATGCCAGCAGCATCAGTCGTAACAGTGCCAATGTCATACACGTTGCCGTTAGGATCAAACACACTTAGGGTCACTTTGACTCCTGTGACATCCGTTGGTCTCGGCTTTTGCATGTAAATGTACTCCATCCACTCGCCCATGCTATCGTCCGAAACAGCCGGAACACCGTTCGGGAACCGTGCAGCCTGCTCTTTTTGCTTTGTGCCAGCCGCGATGTCCATCACTGTGCCTCTGATCATTAAGCTCTCTCCTTGAGAGATTGCAGTCAGTGGTGCTTCAACCATAGTAGCACTTGGTCCTTTGCCTACACTGTAAATCTGCATGTCATAGGTATTGAGAAACACAAAGAAGCCATCTGCAACACGGTCATAAGTCGCGTCCATGCCTGTAGCCCAGCCCATCAAAGTCCAAATTTCCGTTCCATCAGTGGCATTAATGCAGCGGTATTTTGCATCCTTGTATAATGGCGAGTTAGGTGAGTGTTCAGTTGTGCCCAAGTAAAGTTTTCCGTCAGCAATAACGTCAATATTGTACGGATAAGTCCCGTAGGATGTCTCAAGACCAGCAAAAGTGCTGTTACCAGGACCACCATTACCATAAGTCCATAGAAGGTCTCCATTCGTCACGTCGTAACAGTATAGTATTCCGCCATAACCAGTCATGTATACTTTGCCATAAGCAACAGCTGGATAGTTCCTGAAATAGATGTAGTCGTTCATAGATTCAACTGGTCCCCATGCGTGTTCACCGTTGGCGAGACTGTAACCATTCATTGTCCTAGTCTCTTTATCATATAGTATGAAAATGCCACGTTCCGGATCCCAGTTTGCAAGGCCTCGGGTGACGTTGTTTGCTGCTTGTGGATAGTGTTTTGTCCATAGCACTTGCCCTCGTGAGTTTGGCTTGAGACTTATGGCTGTTACGTTCGCTCCCTCCAAGGCTTTATTTGCAAAAGTAGCGGTAGGATGTCCTCCGAAACTGCCTTGAACCAAAAGCATAATGTTGTCGAGGCTAGCTCTATCAACTCGCCACGAATCAGAGTTTGGCAATGTTATTGATATGTTGTAGTCATATCTAGATGGCAAGCTTGCGTCTATTTCTCCTGAATACCAACCGCCTGCACCAAAACCGCCTGTTCCGACCGCTTTAGAAGAATTCCATCGAAGAAGACGCCAGTCAGGATTTGAGGCATTGCCGATGTTAACAACATCATAGCGTATTACTTCTCCACCTGGACCAGGAACCGCCGCAAGATTGGTATCGACTCTAGGAACACCGCTTACGTTTAAAGGTGTGGGTTGCCCTGTTGTTGGGTCATATGACCTCGCAAAGTTGCTTGAGAACAAAATGCCGTTCGGCAGGATTCCGTGCTGGTTTGCTGTGTCTAAAGAGGGTAATAAACCGAAGTTTAAATCAGGCAGTCCAGAACCAGACCTTCCTATATCCGGATTGTACCATATCTCTTCGCCGGTACGCAGATCCACGCAAATCCATCCGCCGCCTCCGCCAGAATTACCATAAGGTAGCTCGTAGTAGAGCCTTCCATACATGATTAGGGCGTTGCTCATTCGGGTATTGTATGAACCACCTGTGTAGTACATTTCGCCTAGAATACTAGTGTTGTTTCCACCGACAACTCCTCCGTCCTGAAGAGGCCTGCTCCACATAATGTGTGGGCTATTAGGTGCGATGCCGTCCGGCTGTACTCTAGCAATGTAAAGACCCGCAGTGCCGCCTCCTATAGAGGCGCCAGATAAGATGAATGGTTCGCCTAGCCAGTTGGATGAGACACTATACCAATCTGTGTTCTGTCCTTCTATGGGGCGTGTCCAGTACTCCGTAGGAAGCGGATAGCTACTTGTTGGTGAAGGGAGTTGTTCGTCTTGTACGGTTAAAAGAAATGTTGCGTTGGCGGCTGTAAAAGTATCGTTTGTCCATGTTCTCTGCGATGAAGTGTCATCCCAAGTGTATGTTTGTCCAGGGTAGCTGAATTCGAGAGTGTACGTACCGACTTGAGTAGGCGTGTATCTAACAAACTGACAACTCGTCGGGTCAGCAACTTCAGCCCAATTCTTTGTTTCTTTTGTTTCATCAGGCGCTGTAATAGTAAGCGTATAATCATGGCGTCTAACGTCGTTATTCAAATTTGCGGCTGGCATGGGACCGTCAACCCACATGAAGATGAGTACGCTTTGACCGACACCTACAGGGTTGGGTCCAGCTTGAAGATAAGCGTAGGAAACAATAGTCCATATAGGGTCATGCGCGTTAGCTGCTGGTGAGGCTGCAAGTGTGACAACAATTGTTAGCATCAGAAATAAAGTCATTGCAGTAGTCGTAGTTTTACTTCTAACAATTGTCATTTTCTTTTCTCCTTAGATTATTTTGCACATTGCTGCGCAATCACCAAGTTCTATAACCCTGTTATTATGTGCTTGTCTGTAGCAGTTCTACCATCAGTCTAAAAGCTTAAACCAATAAATTCCATAATTATTTATTAGCTACTCTAGAGGAGAAGAGGCATTGGAGCAACAGTTTTCAGAAGAACTGCAAACACTGAGAGACCTGGGGCTTACGCTAATAATGGCAAGAGTATACTTGGCTCTCGTCAACTGTGGGTCCTCAAAGGTATCTGAAATAGCTAGAAATTCTAAGGTGGCTAGGCCAGACGTATATAGGACTCTTTCAAAGCTCCAGAAGCTGGGATTAGTGGAAAAAATAATCGAAATTCCAGTTAAGTATGAAGCGATTCCAATGGACAAAGGGCTTACGCTTCTGTTAGAGAGAAAAACAAGGCGATATGAAGAATTAAGAGCTAAAACCAGAATTTTGCTTGAAACAGCCCGAATAAAGAAGTCAAAAAAGTCTGATTCAAGCAAAGATCAGTTCATTTGGATTCCTGAAGGAAAGACTGTTATTGAGAGAATAAGGACGGCCATTGAGGAGACGACGCAGAGCATTGACCTTCTTCTATCTTGGAAGAGGTTCTCCCGTGGGATAGTGAGTACCTTTGCTGAAAGCTTAGAGATTGCCTGTAAAAAAAAGGTGAAATTTCGATTTGCCATAGAAAGAACATCTGAGACTAAGACGGAAAAAGAGTTGGTCAAGTTTTGCAGAGAAAAGCCTTCATGCCACGTCAGATTCATCCAACATCAGCCCAAGACCGTTCTTGGAATATACGACAAAAAAGAGGTTTTTATAATAGTGGACCCTAAGAGAGATTTGCCTGGCTCGCCTGCTCTTTGGTCTAACAATTCTAGTTTGATTTCTCTTGCAGAAGACTATTTTGAAGTGCTTTGGCTCACAGCGAGGGAGAACACACATTCTTGAAATCAGCAGTAAACCACTCTAAAGATTAAGGAAAATAATTACAGAAAAAAGGGGTTGTGCGGGTGACATCTCCATTTGCCCCAGGTTCAAATCCCAGCGACCCCACCAGAATATATTCTTGAATTTCAGATTGTGCGCTTTTCTTTTAAGAAAAGAAAACTTTTGGGAAAATTATGTTTTGTTCCGTTTTTGCTCAATTGCTTTTTTTGCTAAAGCAACTGCTTCTTCTCTTGTTTTGCCATACAGCGCGCCTATTTCGTCTGCATCTTCTTTAGTCACTGCTGCGCCCCCAACCATAATCACAACTTTGTCCTTTATGCCTTCAAGTTCTAAGGCAGAAACTAGCTTTGGAAGATTCTGCTTAGCTGCTGTAAGCAAAACAGACACTACAACAATGTCAGCGTTTACCTCTTTAGCCTTCGAAGCAAAAGTTTCTGGAGAAACGCTTCGCCCAACATCAATAGTTTTAAACTGCGCTCGTTTGAGCGATCTTCTAACCATGTGTTTTGCAGTGTCCATTAGATCCGGCTTAAGACTGCCTATGACAACGGTGCCTAGTGGGTTCTCTGGTTCTGGAGGCTCTTTCTCTCTCATAGCTTTTAACCAAGACATTTCAAATCAAACTCCTATTTCCTTCATAACTGATAATCAAAATCTTTTAACGTTGCTGTTAACTTGCCCGCAACCCTTGACAGGAAGGGCAAATAATAACTGGTCTTTTGACGTTTCATAGGGCAACACCAAAGACATAATCGAGGATTGCTTTCAGGTCCTCGTCTGGAGTTTTTATAGGCTTAATGTGAAACCTTTCAAGCATTTTTGGGGTCATAAATGCTGGAAGACTCGGTCCTAAGCGAATATTTTTTATACCTAGATGGAAAAGAGACAGCAGAATAGCCACAGCCTTTTGCTCATACCACGACAGTATAAAGAACAATGGCAATTCACTCATCTTAGACTGGAATATTTCTTCAAAAGCTTCAGCTACTTTAATAGCAGAGTAAGCATCATTGCATTGTCCTACATCTAGCAGTCTAGGGATGCCGCCGACCTGACCCAAATCTTTGTCGAAGAACCGGAATTTTCCGCAGGCCAAAGTCAGAACAAGAGAGTCACTGGGGGTCTTCTCAACAAACTCAGTGTAGTAATTACGCCCAGGCTTAGCACCGTCGCAGCCAGCTACAAGAAAGAAAGAGTTAACCTGCCCTTTCATCACTAGTTCAGTTATATTTTCTACTAACGAAAGAAACGATTTTCTGCCATAACCAACAGTTACAGTTTTGTCCTTCTTGTCCTCTTTGAACCCAGGCATTTCCAATGCTTTTTCTATGACAGGTGAAAAGTCGTCGCATACCTTGTCAGAACATTCAATGTGAGTTACATCTGACCAGCCTACTGGACCAGAAGTGAATATGTTTCCTTTATAGCTGTCTACAGGTCTCTGAAGACAGTTTGTGGTCATCAGGATTGCACCTGGAAAATTCAAGAATTCTCTTTGCTGATTTTGCCATGCGGTTCCATAGTGGCCGAAAAAGTGAGTATACTTCTTTAAGTTGGGATAGGCGTGTGCAGGCAACATCTCTCCATGTGAGTAAACATAAATGCCTTTGTCCTGGCTTTGCTTTAGAACCTCATCTAAATCTTTTAGATCGTGACCTGACACCAGAATCGCTTTGCCTTTCTTATGACCTAAAGGAACCTGCGTGGGAACAGGATCACCGTAAGCTTCTGTGTTTCCAGCGTCCAAGAGTTCCATGGCTCTGATATTGATTTCCCCACATTTCAAAGCGAGATCAAAAAAGTCTTCAACGCCTAACGAATCGTCCAAGGTTGCCGCAAGACCTTGCTGGATGAACTCGAAAACTTTGTCATCCTTTTTTCCAAGTCGATAAGCATGATAAGCGTAAGCTGACACCCCTTTTACCCCAAAAATTAAGAGCCAGCGAAGCCCATGCAAGTCAGGGTCTACTGAGCGGTCAGCGTAAACCCCCACCTGTTTTCCCTGGCTGACCAAACCTTCTTTCGTCTTTTCGATCAGCAAATCAACTGGACCATGGAATTCAACATTTCCTCCGGCTGAATGCACATTTTCACGGAGAACATCACGAAGCCTCACCGCTTTTTTAATGTATTCGATTAGTTTAGCTGGGTCGAAATTCACATTAGTTAATGTAGCGAAAGCTGCCTCGCAAATAAACAGGTTTAATTGCTCATCTTTGACTCCGACTTTTCGTCCTTCTACTGCTAGCTGAGATAAGCCTCTAAGCATGTAAATCAACAAGTCTTGAAGCGCACCCACTTCGGGATTTTTCCCACAAACACCAAAAGTCGTACACCCTTTTCCCTGAGCGGTTTGCTCACATTGATAACAAAACATGGGACCCTTATTCACCAGATTACACCTATAATCAATTAAACATGAATGTAGATATCTCTTGCCCCTTACCAGTAAGGGTTCAAGGTTCAAATCCCAGCGACCCCACCACGATAATCCAGGCGCACCATTCGCGAGTATTGCTACTTGCGTTTTCTGAATAGCTTTACATCGTTGGGGTTCACAGTACGCTTTCATTAAATGAACCATGAGTCTGGCAATTCAAATTCAGCGATTACTGGTGCATGATCTGATTCAGGATAATACTCTGGATATGAGTATGCAATACTTTTGTCTGGGATTAATTCATTGAATATTTCTGTCCCTCTCCAGTAAGGATATAACGATTTAGACGCAATTATATGATCAAGCATGTTTCCTTTACCATGGTGCAACAAAGAATATCTTTGATCTGACGGTATGTTATATTCGCATGGAACCATAATGAATGGCCCGAGGGCGCTGTTACTTACCTCTCTCATTGAACCAACTATTGTTCTAAAGGGAACTGAACCAATTTCAGCATTAAAATCCCCAGCTACAACAATAGAAGCTTGGGCATCAGTATTGAAAAGATTATCGACCAACATTCGAGTTTCAAGGGCTTGACCAACACGCTTTATTGCAGATATGAAGAAGCCCTCGGACCAACCATAAATGGTATTCCATTCCCAGTACTTTGTTGGATTTTGTTGTCCCACGATCTTCACAGGTATTTTTGATTTAAGATGCAAATTGATTGCATGAATAACCTTGTTGTTCCCTAGTTTAATTTCACAACAAAGAATAGGTCGTTCCCAAGTTACAGTATCTACGGTGGCAGGTGGATTTCTTGTCATTATTTTCCATTTCGGTTTTTCAACTAAATCATGGTGATAATGCGTTAGATTTTGGATTGGATACTTGCTTAATATTACAAGGTTTCTTTTAGCATAGGGTTGGGTTCGTCCTGAAGACTTAGTCTTGGTATATTCCATATTGAAATGTTCTTGGTCGTAACGTGTACCCTGAAGTAGATCTTGGAGTGCAGAGATTGAATGAACCTCCTGCAAAAATAGTAATTCTGCGTTCATGCGTTCAAGCATCGATCTCAAAACTGGTTTTCTTCGGTTGAACTCATTTGGATCTTTGTCATCAAGATTGTCAAAGTTAAAGGTGCCAATTCGAAAGACTTTCAATTTTAATCTTCCTGATTTTTCAATCTTTTTACAATTAAAAGCAATTTTTTGCTAAATTCCCATAATTGCTTTAGATTCCACTGATAATTATTAATTATTTATCATATTTAATAATTTTTTCCTTTTAACAATTTAATATATATGGAAAAAAAATCAATAAAATTATCAATTAAGATTTAAATTACTATTTCAATACAAAAAAAGAGGGTTGTGCGGTTGGCACCTCCATTTGTCCCAGGTTCCCAGAGACCGCAATCAAAAAAAGGGGAATAATTGGTATGGAACTACCACCAAGTTATCGAGTTGTAGAAATCGACTTCGTATGGTCCCTCTTGCGTCAGTTCAAAGGACACCAATCCTTGACTCAAGTCTATCACTAGTGCATTGAATGGTCCAGTTGTCAGGATTTGAGAACATTCCCATCCTGGCGGAGGCGTCGGAAAACTCTCCTGTACTGTGTAGGTGCCCGAAATTATTGGAACGTTAGAGAACTGATAGTCACCATTGACATCTGTAGTCTGTGTAACGAAGGAACCATCTGGTAACGTAAGAGTAATCTCCCAACCCGAAGCAGGTGTCCAACCTGAAGGCTGAGCGCAAACGTATTTCTTACCACTGATTACGGTTGTCATCGGTGCAGCTTGCACGATTGGAATAGGTATAGTCTTATCACCGATCCCTGGATATTGTAGGTAGAAATGCCTTGAAGAGCCAGTTGCGAATGATGCACCATGCCATGCTGCTGTCCAACTCGCAAACTCATCGCCGGCCAACGATGTTGGTAAAGTAGCTTCCAATCCGGCTGACCATATATAGTCCAGAGCTAAATGCGCCCTGAAGAACAAGATTATGTGGTCTCCCGTCCATTGCATATCTTGGACAGAGAAATAGCGTTCTACAGCTGGAGAACTCCCTCCTGTGCCGTCTCCTGTTCCAGCTGGCCATGCGTCCATGAAATTAACGATACTTGGTTGTCCAATGACGGCAGTTTCACCAGCTTCAGGTGTTACGATATGCGTACCCCAACCTGCAGGAGGAATATCTACTCCATTAGGTAGAAAATCTCCAGTTGACCATTGAAATCCCGTTGCCACGGATGTGTCAAATCCATCTATGTAAATGGCTCCTGAGCTGGGCTGGAAAAAGTTATAGCTAATGCTGAAAACGTCTGCTCCCCACATTTTACTGGAGCTGTCTATTCGAAGTTGATATGAGACGAAGTCGCCTTCTGCGTAGTCCTTACCCAAGTTACCGACCACCCATTTGCCTTGTTGCGAGTTGTATCCCTTAAAGCGTTCAGAAGGCTCTTTAGCGAAAACTGCAACTGCACTGCCCAAACTTATTATCAGACAACCTATCAACAGCAAAACGGTTAAAGTCTTTATTTTCATTGTTTCACCTCCTCATTACCGAAAATAGAAAGCAACTATGTAGAATTCAATATTACTTCAATTTAAAGTGAAAAGACAGATAATTCCAGAAAAATTTAATATTTGTTCCACAATGTGAATACGCGAGTTTGTACATAGACAAAAAAGGAAAAAAGGGGAGTTGTGCGGGTGACATCTCCATTTGTCCCAAGTTCAAATTCCAGCCACCCCACCATTCAGGTCAAACACCCCGGTTTAATGGCGCTGGTCTTGCTTTTGCTGAGGAAGGCTATAGCTAACGTCGAGATTATGAGAACAGACAAAACTGCAAGCTCGGAAAACTCGGGAATTACTTGAAAATCGCTGTAAACGTTATTCAGAAGCGACACAAACTCGGTTGTGGCTTTCTCGTTTCCTGCTCTGCTCGGGTGATTGTCGCCAGTTGGATACTCCAAGACGTTCGAGTTTGCGTCGTCGTCTCCATCTGTTTTATGTTGGACGGCGCCGTTCCACCACCGATGGTGATTGCCCAATTCTAAGCCTACGTCGTTAGTGTCTGAGTCTCCGCCATTCGTGGTTAACACGTTATAAAAGTCAAACACGAAAACGTTGCCAACATTGTAGTCTGTTAGCCACTCGCTCACAAGCCAATTGTTGAAGGCACGTGCATTATCAGCGTACGCAGCGTCTGTTAACGGCGGTGCCGTGACAACTACAAACAGCTTATCCGGACGCGTCTTAAAGTACTCTAGTAAGTCAATGTAAATTCCCTTGGCGTTCGCCACAGTATGATATTGTGAACCACAGCTTTGTCCGCGCAAATGGTTTTCGTCAATCGCCGGCACTGGGTCGTTGACATCACCCTTCAAGGCAGAGTTTGGATAGCAAGACTTGAACATTATGACTTCGTTTTCGCCGCTGACCTCTGTTGACATACGAGAGTAAGAAGAGTGCTGCCCGTTTTCGGTATAAAGCGCATTTAGGTATTCTGTGCTATCGGGACCTCGGAACCAGAGCCACCAATGTCCAATGTCTGTACTGCTGCCGATGCTATCAGGACCCCACCCGTAGTTTGTGTCGCTTACAAAGTAATTGTTGTCTCGTAAGGCAATGCCTAAACCGCCGTTGCCGTCGCTTAACCAGTTAGAGCCGCATGAATGATGAATGAATATCAAGCGAACCGGGTCTGCAGGCGGGTTTATGGACGCGTACGCTTCAACACAGAGGCTGGCAGTAGTTAACATAAATAGAATCGCAGCAATGCTCAGTATTTGCCGTCGACGACCAAGCATTAATCAAGTCACCCATGCATTTCCGGCTATTTAGAACTCACAATATATTTGATTTATGAACTAGCCATTCATCTCGTGTGTGCGATTCATAACACTCATTTTTCAAGTATAGGCATGAACAAATTTAGAAATCGTTTCCTTTAACGGCTTTAGTGTCATTTGCCAGTTCCTGTGGCTTTAATCCCTTCGAGCGTTTAAATTTGATGTATGGGATGAGTTTTTCCGCGATGATGAAGGCGATAGTTGCGTAAGCTATTCCGCCTAGTATGTCTACTATGTAGTGTTCTCCAAGGTACACGGCGCTGAACCAAACCCCAAAAGGAAAAACCAGAATAGGCAACGCCTTCCATTTTCCAATCTTCAACGCAAACAAGCTGATTAGCCATGGAAGAGCCGAGTGCATACTTGGAAACGCCGCAAACTGGTTAGGCTCAATGAAGTCATAAATGGTACGGTAAACGGGCACACCCAAACTTTTGTCAACATCAAAAAGGACGCGGGTAACACCATGCACCCCATACCATGGAGGCGCCACTGGATAAACCAGAAAAGTGATCAGCGCACTATAAGTTAAAATCACCAGGGCAATCGTGTATTTGGAGTAGTCCCTTGGGGCAGTTCTCCACAACAGAAACGCGAAGATTGTCGGCGCAAAAAAGTGAATGGAATAGAAAAAAGCACCAATGTAATCGAGAACGGGCATTCTGTAGAGTTGCTGAAGCATCACCGTAGGGATTGACCCGAACATTTGAAGTTCCGCAGTTATGGGTTCGGAAACATGAATGATACTCGTCACCGCGCCCACTAAACCGTACATCGCCTGATACGATACGAACAATGTTACGAATGGAATCCAGTCCTTCACGAAACGTTTGCTCCACTTGTTATACGCCGCGTAAATGAAAAAACACAGCACTAGAAACTCTGGTCCAGGAATTACACTATACGTAAGACAGAAAATGGCAAGCACTAAAACGTAGAGAGCTGGAAGTGCAATAGCTAAAGCGCCGGGAGAACGGGAAATAAGCTTTCCCTTGTGGTCAGCTTGCGCTTTGTCTTTTTTATGCACTTTAGAACCGCCCGCTCCTTCTTCTCCGCTTGTTTGAGGTTGCGCCACTGTGTTAAATATTTTCCGCAATTCCCTCATGAACAAGCGGTTATTTTAACATTCGCGCAACCCTTTTCATGTGCTACTGCAAGCTGGAAAAGATAACACTTGCGGGGCAATCCAGCTAAGTTTTTACGGGTCTTTATATGCTTGAGTCTAAAAGTAAATAACAGAAGTATTCCACTTGAGGAGATGCGCGATAATTATGGAATCTGAACTCCTGCAGAAACTCGCAAACAAATCAGTAACAAAAAAGGAGCTTCTCCAAATGGTTAAGCAAGACTTCAGCTTGCTGCCTGAGGTTCTGAACGGAGTCTCCTCGTCAAAAGCAACAATCAGATACGGATGCGCCAAGGTGTTAATGGATTTAAGTGAAGAACATCCAGAGCAACTCTATCCGCATATGGATTCTTTCATAAACCTTCTAGACAGCAAATACCGCATCATTACTTGGAACGCCATGGCTATCATAGCAAACCTGGCAAACGTTGACGAAAACAAAAAGTTTGACGCAATATTTGATAAATACTACAGCTTTCTGAATGATGCTTATATGGTTACTGTGGCTAACGTAGTTGGCAACTCCGCCAAAATCGCACTGGCAAAACCGCACTTGACTCAAAAGATTACGACGGAGCTTCTGAAAGTCGAAAACATCTCAACAACACCCCACCTGACAGAGGAATGTAAGAGGGTTATCGCGGAAAAAGCTATCAAGTCTTTTGCCGTTTTTTTCAGCAAAATCGAACAAAAGGAAGAGGTAATCTCTTTCGTTGAAAGACACAGCAATAGCCCAAGAAAAACCTTAAAAACGGCAGCTGAAGACTTTCTCACGAAATTCGGTTAACAACTGTAAACGAAGCTTTTCCCCAAATAGCAAGAGAACGCAACTATTTTTTGAAGCTTACAGCGGCGTATCCAACCACGCTTGAGTAGTCGCCGGTTACGTCACCACTGCTTTTGTAGCATAGTAGTTTTGCTTCTTTTGCGCCCAATCCTTTCGCGGCTACTATCACAGCGGCTATTGCTCCGTATCCGCACGCGGTTACGTTTTGGGTTTCGATAATCGAGTAGAACCGTTTTTCATCCATGGCTTCGACTGCTTTGAGCGCCATCAGGTCTTTTGCAGCTGCGTTTCTTTGTGGTTCGTAGTGAGTCATGTCTGAAGAGGCTACTACCACAGCGTTTTTGTCTGCTAAAACTTCGACTAAGGCTTTTCCAACTTCAACAACGGAGCTCAAATCCTGCATCTGGAAGCATATCGGCACGAATTTGAAATCAGCACCGTACAGATACTGCAAAAAAGGCAGTTGAACCTCGATTGAATGTTCAAAACGGTGCGCGAGCTCATCCACATCTACAAGGCGTGTTTCTTGCACTATGCGATTAGCGGTTTCTCCGTCAATCTCCACGTCGCCCAATGGTGTGCGCCAAAAACCTTCGTTCATTAAAGCTATGGCGCTGCCGTAGGGCGTGTGGTTGGGTCCCAGAATCACCACGGTGTCGGGTTTGCCGTCCTGAGCCAATTCATAATAGGCGTTGGCTGCCACGTGACCAGAATACATGTAACCTGCATGGGGACAGATTAAGCCAATTATTTCTCTCGGACCAGCTTCGTTGACTCTTGGAAGCTGTTTTGGACCAAACTCTTGAAGAAAACAATTTTCAATCTGTGTTTTCAGGGATTCGGCATCTCCCTCGTAGAAAGCACCAGCTTGGGTTGGACGCCGAATTTTCGCCATCGGTTTAGCTAATCTCCTTCATCGTCTCTTGAGAGTTTAGCTTCGAAATCCTCAATTGGCGTTGGCGGGTCTTTGTCGATTGACAGTTCGCCTCTTTCTCGCAGAACCTGTCTTGCGAGGAGCCAGAAGATAACTGCCAAGGCTCTTCTGCCCTTGTTGTTTGTTGGTATGACCAAGTCTACTCCGGCGAATTCGTTGTCGGTGCTGCATAACGCAACTATGGGTATGCCCACTCTTGAGGCTTCTCTGACGGCTTGGGAGTCTGCTCTCGGGTCGGAAACCACTATTACTTCTGGGTCGATGCGGTCAGCGTATGATGGGTTGGATAAGAGTCCTGGAATGAAACGACCTATTATTGGTGTGGCGCCTGTTAACGCGCAGAACTGCCTAACTGGCTCGTGAGCGTAGAGTCTGCTTGCTGCCACAGCTATTTTTCCGGGTTCAAAGCGTGCCAAGAATTTGGCGGCGACTCTTATGCGTTCGTCAGTTTTTTGGACGTCTAGAACGAATAATCCGTCTGGTCTGACACGGTATATGAAGGGTTCCATGTCTCTTGTTTTCATTCTTGTGCCGATGTGTATTCCAGCGGACAGGAGGGTGTCTTGCGGGAGTAAGAGTTCCTCTGTCTTTGTTGTTTCCTCTTTGGTTTCAACTTTTGTTTCGAATTGGTCTTCTTTTATTTCATCTTCTGCCATTTTCTTTTCTCCTTAGACTATTCTTAAATCAGCCATTTTGGCTCTGTTTCCTAAGAAATGCTCGATTCTCACTAACTCGTTTATTTTCGCGATGCGTGCTCCTTCAACAACTCCAGTTTTTATTATTGGACACTTGAACGCAACAGCTAATTGGGCTATGTGCCAGTCGCACGTGTCGCCAGAACGGTGTGACATCACCGTGGTGTATCCGTGCCTTTGGGCGTTTTCGATTGTTTCCGCAGCGTCCGTGAGCGTGCCAATCTGGTTTACCTTTATTATTATAGCGTTTGCCGCGTTAAGCGTTACTCCATGGTTTAGTCTTTCGTTGTTGGTTGTGAAAAGGTCGTCGCCGCAAATCAAACAGTTCTTAGCTTTCTTGGTGAGCATCGCGGTGCTTCCAAAGTCTTCCTCGTGGAAGGGGTCTTCAACATAAGCAAGATGATGTTTTTCAATAAGGTCTAAAAGATATTCTAATTGCTCGCCAGCGTCTCGTTTTTTTCCGTCGCGCTGGTAAACGTATTTCTCGTCTTTTTCCTTCCACAACGAGGATGCGGCAACGTCAATGCCGAAACCGCATTCAAAATCCAACTCGTTTCCCACTTCTTCGCAGGCTTTGGCTATGACTTCGAAAGCGTCGTCGTTTCCGACGTTGGCTATCCATGCTCCTTCGGAGCTTTTTCCGCCGCCGAAGAGCTTATCCTTCTTTTTTAGGGCTTCACCTATTTTTTTGTGGATTTGCGCGTTTGCCGTTGCGGCTTCCAAGAATGTTTCTGCGCCGTGGGGAAGTGCCAGGTACTCTTGTATGTCTGGAGCTTTGCCGCGGGTGTGTTGTCCTCCGCTTATGGTGTTTCCAAGCGGATACGGAAGCGTGTTGGCGGTGTTTCCGCCTAGAAATTGGAATAGGAGAAGCCCGTGGGAGTTTGCGGCTGCTTCCACGTTGGCTAGTGAGACGGCGAAAGCGGTGTTTCCGCCTATGATTTTGAAGTTTTTTGTGCCATCAATCTCGTGGAGTGTGTTGTCGATTTCTTCTTGGAAATCAGCGTTCAAACCAGCCAGTTCAGGCGCTATCAAATCGTCGATTTTTTTCAGCGCTTGGTCAACTCCGCCTTGCGGGTAATAGGCAACTTCGGCTTTTCCGCGGCTTTTTCCCGCTGGCGCTGAGGCTCTTCCGAAGCCAGACGTGGTTATGACATCAACTTCGATGGTGTCTTCTCCCCTGCTGTTGAAGATTTTTCTGGCGATGATGTCTTCGATGATTGCTGACACACTTTTTGCCTCAAGCGCTATACCTTTTGTTTAGCTCTTATTTACTCTTTCGGAGAGAACTGCGCTAATCTAGTGCTCGGTGTGTCTACCCCCTCCCTTTTATATAGATTGAAGCTTAGAGTGAACTGCTGTTGTTTAGTCAAGAAACCTTGACTAACGCTTGAGCCTGTTTGGTCAAGAAACCTTGATAAAAACGCTTTTACCGCGAAAAAGGCAAGCATTAATCAGGGGTTGCCCTGTGAAGGATAGGATGGTGTTAACTGCAGCGTTGATTTCAGCGCTTTTGTTCTCAGCTGTAGCTGTAATGCAGACAAACTTTTTGGTGAAAGCAAATTTTGTGTTTCCACCTTCAAACCCCGGAATCACTATAGAATCTCCAGCCAACAGAACCTATGAAACAAACACTCTTTCTCTGAAAGTGACCGTTGGCACTTACAAAACTGGATACCCTGGTGGTCCTGCCTCTGAGGCAACAAGGCTGTTTACCTACGCTTTAGACGGAGGAGAACCCGAAAACATCATCATAACAAATGCTAGCGTTGCGAGAAATCCCGGGGGCGATGTCTTTTTTGAGGGTTCAATGAGCTTGCCAGGACTGACAGAAGGACTGCACAATTTGACCGTGCGCGTGGTATTTGTTTACGACAATCCAACCTCAGAAGGATACATCGTCAGAGGTATTCACACCGAATCTGAGGCAACTGCCTACTTCAGGGTAGACACTGTTCCGCAGAACATTTCAATCCTAATGCCTGAGAACA
>CAZEPB010000023.1:0-25872 GCA_964514055.1 uncultured Candidatus Bathyarchaeia archaeon
AATTAACAGAGAGGTTTGGAAACCAATACGAAGAATACAAGAAGAAAGTCCCAAAGTTTTTTCCCAAACCTCGAAGAAAGAAAACCGCACGAAAATAATCAACCGTTAACAAGCTGCGACACGATTAAGAGCAACTGATATGCTCTGAACAATCTATAGCCCCCCTTATATATAGATACCCGACGTTTGAAATCAGTTTTTGAAAATCACATTAACTTTTAGTTTAGATTTTAGGATTAAATTTTGATCCCAACCCCTCTTACTCTTATCCTCATACCCTCTTTCTCTTAACTACTTACATATCTCACATATCACGCAGAAACTAAGAGACAAGGAAATCAGTTTTTGCGTTTCTTGAAGTAGACCAGCAGACCCACGCCTACCACGGCAACCGTGGCTATAGAAGCAGCTACGACAAGCGTTGTTGGGAAAGGCTCTGGTACATCTACGGTGAAATAAGTGATTTCGGAACCTCCAGTGTTTCCAGCCACATCAGTTGCGTAGATAGTTACATTATGGTCTCCGTTTGGCAAGCCTGCTAAAGTCATGTTCCCACTTATGGTCACGTTGTTTTTCCCGTCTAAACTGTATATGACATGCGAAAATGACTCGCTTACTGCAAAATCTAACGAAACATCAGGTGTGTTGTAAGTTCTATTCTCTAAAGATAGTATTGATACTTTTGGCGAAGTAGTATCAACGACGAAAAAAACTGTTGAAGTATCATTGATGTAAAAATCGTTCCTTGTCATCGGATTTGAACTGTTATAAGCAGGAATGTATGACCCTTCTTCTGCCGCGTGGACTATTATGCTATGATTTCCGTCAGGTACGTCCGTCAGATTAAAGGAGAACTCGGTTAGTTCAGGGTTAATCCACTGGTCGTATTGCTTCCAGTCTGCTTTATATCCAGCGTCATAAATATTCAGGTAAGAACCAGTGGTTGAGTGTCCAACGCTTATAGTGAAGTTGAGAAAAAAACTGTTGTTGGGAAACATTGTGTTGTTTTCTGGGGATAGTATTGAGATTTCAGGTGGTTCAGTGTTGCTGTCTGGAGGTACGTTACCCAAATAGATATAGGGATTTGCCCTTCCTGAGTTGACGAGCTGTGACCCAATCGTTGCTGACAATAGAAGCAATGAAATGAAAGTTACTTTTGGTAATGGCTTAATTTTCACTGGCTGTCCCACTTAAAATTGGGTTGTTTCTGCTGTAAAAGCGTTTTTATCAAGGTTTCTTGACAAAACGGCTCAGAGTTAGTCAAGATTTCTTGACTAAGACTGTTTATGCTTACCTATGCCTGTAGAATATGAGTTAAAATATAATACCTATGCTTTTCTCGCTTGCAGAGGAATGCAACGCTTTTATTCTTTAGTGCAGTGGTCGCGCGACGAGTTGAGTAAAATTAAGCCTGTTAGAAAAAAGACCTTGACGACGCATATTAATCAAGGCTTTTTTTATATTCACCCTATTATCGGCAATCATCAGGTTTTCAGTAGTTTCTGTAGCAGTTTTATGGCTGACCATGCAGCCAGCGCGCTGGTTCGTGGGTTCTCGGGATGTGGGTCGTTCGCGAACCGCAGGAACATCTCGCCGAATCGCCACTTAACCTGAAACTCATGGGTGTTGCGTTGCACCGCGGGGTCTGAAACCACTTGCACCTTGACTTTTGTGGGTTTAACGGTTAAAGCCAGAGTAGCGGCAACGTTCATTTCCCGTGGATAAAGCCTTGCTGCCTCTTCGGCACTGCCTTCGTACACGACTTTTGGTTCTTTGTTATTCAGGTCAAATGCGCGGGGATTTTTCCGCGACGTAAGAACAACCTCGTCTACTCCAGCTAAAGCCGCACTGGAAAGCGCATCTAATCCGCCGATAGCGCCAGAGGGCACGTGAACCTTGCTGCTCTGCACGTTCAAGTCTAATAGGGCGCCTGTGCTCATCACAATCAAGTCGATGCCCGCAGAGGTGATGCGCTCCACGTATTCTCTGGCAGCCTGCTGTGACGCCGCTTCCACTATGACATTGGGCTTAAGCCTGAGCATCTCATCCAAGCTTGACACGACAGTCACAGGAAAACGCAGGGAATTTTTGAGTTTCTCCGCTTTTTCTCCCGCATAATCGTAAAGAATCAACTCGTCGCACACGACTAGTTTTCGCTCCGCGGCTTCAGCGATTAGTGTGCCGATGGCGCCGCAGCCTATTATGCCAACTTTCTTTGACTCAGGATTTTCTCTCATAATTCTCGCCCTTTTTCAGTATTCAATTTGGAAGGACACGTCATACGGGCTGATTTGTCTGCCGTCACTCCGCTTTTCTGGATGAACTCTAACTTTGGCAATTTTAAGAGTTCCAGTGAGGTCTTCTCTGACCGAATTGATTACGTTCGCGGTCTCTGCGCTTCCAGAATAGATATCTAAAGTTTTGACGGATGCGTTAAGTGGCAACTTCCTCTCCGCCTTGTCTTGTCGAACCCCACTCATGATTGCCATAATGAGGTCTCCATTCTTTTCCACAGTCTCATTCTCTAGTGCAGGACTGTACTCGGGCCAAGGCGAAATCTGCAAGCTCTTGAATCCCTTGTCTTTAGCATACATACACTGGTAAATTTCCTCAGTCAAATGCGGAGTCATTGGTGCCAGCAACTGCAGAACGCGATAAAGAACCTCATAAAGTGTATACTGAGCCGCAAGCTTCTTTGCTGAACCATACACGTCAGGATTGTATAACTTATCCTTTACAGCTTCTATATAATAGTCACAGAATAAGTGCCACGTGAAATTGCGAATCTCCTCCACAGCGACGTTGAATTGGCACTTCTCCATAGCTTCAGTCACTTTCCGCGTTAGCTTTTCCGCCTTGCTCAAAATCCACTTGTCCAAGGGCTGAAGCTCAAACTCAACCGTTTCGCTGGGCGCATAGCCTTCCAAGAGTTTAATGGCAAATTTTGACACGTTCCACAATTTAACAAGAAAACGCCTGCCATACTCTACGTCTGGCCACCTGAAAGGAATATCTGAGCCTGTAGCGCCGCCTGCCGCAGCCCACTGACGCGTGGCGTCCGACCCGTACTTGCCTAAAACTTCAGGTGCCGCAACATAGTTCTTAAGCGACTTGCTCATTTTTCTGCCGTCTGAACCCAGAACCATGCCGTTTATGAGGCAGCTTTTGTAAGGCGTCTCGCCAAACAGCGCCAAGTGCCGAACCATCAGGTAATACGCCCAAGTCCGAATAATGTCTATGCCTGACGGATGCACATCAGCGGGAAAAAGCCTGTGCCAATCTTCACGGTCTGGCCAGCCAGCATGCACCGCACACGTGATTGAGCTATCCATCCACGTGTCAAACACATCACGCTCGGGAACAAACTCTTGGCTGCCGCATTTCGGACATTTATCTATGTGAGGATTTTCCAGTTTCGGGTCTATCGGAACCCAGCTCTCCTCCGCTAGGAGTACTTCGCCGCAGCTCTTGCAGTACCACACAGGTATGGGCGTGGCAAACACGCGTTGGCGACTAATCACCCAATCCCAATCCAGAGACCTTGCCCAATCAATCAAGCGCGTCTTCATGTAATCAGGATACCAAACAACTTCGTTAGCGGTTTTTTCCACCTCATCGGTTAACGCGCGTGTTTTCATGAACCACTGCTTGTGCTCAAGAATCTCAACGTGTGTCTTGCAGCGGTCGCAAACTCCGACTTCATGGGCGAGCTGCTCAGACTTCTCCAATAACCCAGCAGCGGCAAGATCGTCAACTATGGCTTTTCTGGCTTGGTTTATGGTTAAGCCAGCGTATTTGCCGCCGTTCTCGTTAATCCTGCCATTTTCGGTTAGAAGCTTGATGACGGAAAGCTTGTGCTTGATCACAGTTTTCACGTCTTCCTTGTCGCCGTACGTGCAAATTTGAACCACGCCAGTGCCGAAGCCGGGGTCAACTGCTTCATCGCCGATAATCGTCACGGTGCGGTTGACTATGGGCACGATTATTTTTTTGCCGATGTACTTCTTGAAACGTTCATCTTCAGGGTTCACTTCAACCGCAACGCAGGCAGGAATGAACTCGGGTCTTGTTGTGGCAATCAGCAAGTATTCGCTACTTCCTTCTAGCGGAAAACGGATGTAGTGAAGTGCACCCTGCCGCTTTTCGTAGTCCACCTCAGCGTCTGCAATAGCCGTTTCGCAGCGTGGACACCAGTTCACTGGATGCGTTCCTTGGTACATGTAGCCTTTTTTATGCAAGAGTATGAAGCTGAGTTGCGTCCTGCGCCAATAGTCAGGGTCCATGGTGCGGTACTCGGTTGTCCAGTCTATGCTGCAACCCAGTTTCAGGATGGCGTCTTTCATTATGGCGATGTACTTTTCGATGAGTTGCTCGCACCACCTGCGGAACTGGTCGGGTGGCACATCTCGCTTTCGGATGTTATGCTCTTTTTCAACTTGTATTTCGATGCTTAAGCCGTGGCAATCCCAACCCTGCGGGAAAAGAACGTTGAAACCGCGCATGCGCTTGTAACGCGCGACGATGTCGAAGTAGGTCCAGTTCAAGATGTTGCCCATGTGAAACTCGCCAGACGGATAAGGCGGTGGAGTGTCGATGCTGTACATGGGTCTGTGCGTGTCGTTCCAGTCGAAATGGTATATGCCCATTTCTTCCCATTTCTGCTGCCACTTCCGCTCGATTTCCACGAAGTTGTATTTTTTTGGCAGAGGCTGCATGCATCAACGTTCTCCGTCACGTTTCTAGGCTTTAGGAAAATTAAAATACCACTAAATAACATTATCCCTTCAAGGTTTCGGGGAGCTGGGAACGTGACCCGGCTGAGAGGACAACTGAATCGTTGTCGACCCAATGAACCTGAACCAGATAATACTGGCGGAGGGAAAAAATGACAGAAGCAAGTCTTAGTGCTCAAAGAGTAAAGATTCTGGCAGAAGCAACAATTTTCATTGCTTTGACGATTGTGCTGAAGGATGTTTTGCCGCCAATCTACCATATGCCCCAAGGAGGTTCTGTTACAATCGCTGGGTTAGTGCCGCTTCTATGGTTTGCATTGCGCAGAGGCTTAAAATACGGAGTTTTCGCAGGCGTCGTGTACGGATTGATTCACGCTTTCCTTCCAGGGTCCTACATAATCCATCCAGTGCAAGGTTTGCTGGACTATCCGTTGGCTTTCGCTGCCTTAGGTTTAGCAGGTGCCGTCAAAAAGATACCGGTGGTTGGAATTGCAGTAGGAATAGTTGGAAGGTTTCTCTGCTCGTTCGCAGCAGGCATGGTGTTCTTCACATCATTTTCCATCGACGGCGTAACCGCTTCAGCAATCTACAATGGAACGTACCTTATTCCAGAATTTGTCATCACAACAATCGTCATATACATACTGCTCAAAAGAAAACTGCTAAACATCTACATGTAACGCCCTTTACCTCCCTTCTTTTTTTGTGCTCTATTTACCGTGAAAAAAAATAGAAAATTAAAGAACAATTCTTTCCGGGGAACAGTAAATATTCATACGCTTTCCACGCACAAAACCCGCCAAAGTCAAGTTCGCCGCTTCAGCCATGGCAACACCAGAATCCAACGCGGCACCCAAAGAAGCCACAATCGGCAAACCAACCTTAGAGGCTTTAAAGATAATGTCGCCTGATAACCTTCCAGTTGAAGTCAGAAAACATTCGCCGAAGCGGGTTTGTTTAAGCGCAGCCATGCCGATTACTTTGTCCACGGCGTTGTGACGACCAACATCCTCAGCCAACGCCACCAGAGAACCATCAGCTGTGTAGATGGCGGCTGCGTGTACTCCGCCAGTTTTCCTAAAGACTTCCGCTTTGAAGTTCAGCTGGTTGACGGAGTTGAAGACGATTTCAGCTTTGACTTTCAAGTTTGAGGTTACTTTTGCGGGTTTTCGTTGATACTGGTAAATTGATTGTTCACCGCAGGCTGAGGTGACAACGCGCTGGTGAAGCCGCGAAAGGCTTAGCCGTTCGTCAACGTTGACTTCGGCTTTCAGCTTTACGTAGCAGGTGCCTTCGGTTTCTTTCAGGTTTACTTCTTCTATTTCCGCGGTTGATTTGAGAATGCCTTCTGAAAGCAGGTGTCCCACTGCCATCTCCTTCAGATTTAAAGGCGAACACAGAATTGTTGCCCAGTACGTCGTGTTCACAAACAGGTGTAGCGGCTTTTCTTCGGCTACGTAGTCAGCTACTTTTTTTGAGGTTTTCGCGGAGAGGTCAATCTTGTCTATTTTCACTTTGCGCATGGCAATTCACGTTTACCGTTTTAGCTCGGACAGGATAAAGCGCACAATCTCTTCGGCGACGTTGACTTTCGTGACCATCTGCAAGCCTTTCCAGCCAGGTTGACTGTTCACGTCAACTATCACTGGACCTTTCGGACCTTCAAGGATGTCGACACCTGCGATTTTGCAGCCAACAGCCTTGACGGATTTGACGGCTAAATCCTCAAGTTCCTTGTTAAGCTCCAAAGGAGCTGGTCTGGCGCCTTGGCTGTAGTTTGTTTTCCAGCTTTCTGAGACACGTCGCATTGCCGCTATCACACGGTCGTCGACAACGAATGCGCGGATATCAGAGTAGCCGTGGGGCACGAATTCTTGGATGTAGATTACGCCGTGGTGGAAGGTTATTGCTTTGAAAACTGTTGACGCGATTTCTGAGTCGACAACACGGGTTGCGCCTATGCCTCTTGAACCGAAAAGGGGCTTAACCACCACATCTCCACCTAACTCGGCGAAAGCCTTCAGTGCTTCGTTCACGCTTTCTGTTGCCACCGTGCGAGGCACAGGCATGCCATTATCTTCCAGAATGGCGAGAATGTCGTATTTGTCGACGCAGTGTTCTATGGCTTCAGCTGGGTTTATGACGAGGAAGCCTTGGCGTTCAAGCTTGTAGAGCATATCCATTCTGAAAACCAGTTCTTCTAGGGAACCTCGTCCAATGGGGCGGATTACGAGGGCGTCTAGCTCTTCCAGCAGTTGTGTTTCGTTGACTTTGAAGTAGGGTTTTTGCCCGAGCTGCGCAATCAGTTTTGGAAACGTAAAACATTCGTAGGCGATGCCGTGTTTGGTCAGCGTTTCTCTCAGTTGGGTGCTGCTCCAAGCTTCCATGTTGCGGGTTGCGATTCCGATTTTCAAAAGCGAACCTTCCTTGGCTGTTTATTCTACAAGAGATGCAGATTGTTTTTGCTCTTAAAGTTTCCGTGAGAAAAAGCCTTGGCTCGGGTCGTGTTCTCTGGTGCTCGGAACAGTCTATAGCCCCCCTTTATATAGATTGAAGCCGTGAGTGAACCGTGCAGCTACTTTTCGAGTGCTTTTTTAATTTTGTCTATGCTGTCCGAAAAGTCGGCTGGTTGGTCTTGCTTCATCTTTTTCGATATGGTCAGGACGGTGTCATAGCCCTTGCTTGACAGCTTTTTCTTCAAAACGCTGAAGGTTCTGCCTTTCCAGAGCGCACACGTGCAAAACACTATTGCCTTTTTGCCTTCGGCGTTCGGCAAGCGCTCCACGAATGCAGTGGTTTCCTTTGCGGGGCTAAAACCTTCGACGGGTGTGCCTACAATCAGCAGATTGAAGTCCTCAACTACTGCCGGTTCAGAAGAAGTCATGGCGAAAACGGGAGCTTTCGTTGACTGGGAGATTGCTTCTGCCATGCGCCTGGTGTTTCCCGTTCTTGAAAAGTACAGTACACACAGCTTCATGGTTTCAGAATACGATTCTTTCGCTTAATATAATCTTCGTTGGTCGCTGGCATGGAAATCAGGGCTAAAACTTGTGAACCCATGGGATAAGCTGCTGTGCGTTCTCGAATTTCTTGGAAAGCTGCAGCTGCAAGTAAGCGCCGTAAGCGTTAAAGTAAGGCGCGCCTCTTCGGGAAAACAAGGTTAACACTTTGCCGTCGTGGTTGAGTTTAAAGCCTTCTTGGCATGGCTCATGTCCTCTTATCAAAATTTTAACATTCAGTTTCCGCAGGACTTTTTCTGTGACGCTTTTGCCGAAGAGTTTTCCCGCGCCCCTCGGCGAATACAAAACGTTGCGCACCGTGTCGTTTGGGTCGCTCCACAGCAGGTCTTCGAGAAAATCTTGTTCAGGATGTGTTTTGTTGGCGTTTGCCAGGTCTTGGGCAGTGGCGATTTCTGGAGACAAGCCGCCGTGAACCAGCAGGTAGTGCTCTTCCACAAGCACGGCGTTATAGAGATACGGGAACAGTTCGCGAACTTTAGAATACACAGCCCTCCCGTCCTCCTTGAATCTGAACTGGAATTGCAGGGGCAAGTCGTGAGGAGATGCCATCAGGTCTTCGGGTCCTTCGTGGTTTCCACGCAGGAGAATGACTTGTTCTGGAAAAGCCAGCTTAAGCTTCAGAATCGTGTAGTAGACTTCCGCTGACTGGGCACCTCTGTCGCCGTAGTCTCCTAAAAAAATCAGAGTTGCGTCTTTGCGTTCGGTCATTTTCCGCGTGAACCCGCTGCTTTGCAGGATGCTGATGAGGCTTTCTAGGTCTCCGTGTAAATCTCCAATCACCAAAGCCTCGCCTGAAGGTTCAAGTTTGACCAAACGTTCTATGATGTCCAAGTTCCCAATTTTTCCGCTTTCCCCACGCAGCAAGTCGATGGCCTTTTCCAAAATTTTAACGAAGCTACCGCTCTGAACAGCCTTGGATTCTTTGACGACCGAGGAAAACTTCAAAGGTAAAAGGCCCCGCAAGCCTAGAGGATTTGAATCTTTTTGCCCAGCGAGCTGTAAACGTTCTTTTCGATTGCTTTTTTGATGCTGTTGATTCTGCCTTCTATCTCGTTGTATGCTTGTTCTTTAACAGCCTCGTGAGCTTCAACTCTTGTTTTTCTCACTTTAAGTCGCTGAGATTGCTCTTTATACTCGGCTAGGTTCTGCTTTATCTTGCCCATCTTTTGGGAGTTCAAAATTTGCTTTTCTCGCATGGCTACATCAGCGCATCGCGTGTAGATTTTCGCTAAAGAATTACGGTCAAGTATCCCCTTTATATCCCGCTCGGCTTTGCGTTTTTTATCCGATTTCAATTTCAGCTTTCCCTCATTCATCAAACGAGTCATTTTCTGCAGAATCTGCTTCAGTAAGGGGTAATCCGCTTCTTCAGTTGACAACGCCTTGAAGGGCTTGTGCAAATATTGGTCAAGCTTGTTGCGTTCATCTGGTGTCAAACCTGCGCCTCCTTTATACAGAGCTAAAGCCTGCATTTTTTTGAAGGGTTTTTGCAGATGCCGCAACGCGTGTTTCAGTTCTTTATTTAATTTTTCTATTTCTGCTTCTAAGAGAAAAAGCTCGTCGAGTGGACCGTTACTTTGTAACCCGGCGATTTCTTGTTCCAGTTCAGCTATCTCTTTTTCGATGGGAAGACGCTCGTTCTTTATACCTGTTTTTTCCGCTTCGATGTCTGATAACTGTTTTTCCAGACTGTGCAACTCGTCTATAAGCTGGAACGTTTCCTCCAAAGTTTTGGTTTTAACGTACTCTTTCGTCAGAAAGTCGTTGAGAGTTGCCAGCGACTCCTTGGCTTTTTCGTGGACTGCTGAGAATTTTCTTCTATCCAGAATAAAGAAGGGGGAGATTCTGGGAAACCACTTCTTGATGTCAATGTCTGTTACAATAAACACCTTTTGAGTTTCTTGGGCGAACTTGTTCAAGTTGTCGTAAGAAACTTGGTCGGGAACGTTAACTTTTCTAATTCTTTCAATGAACAGGCGAGCCAGCTTGTTCAAGGCACGGGCGCGGTTATAAACTCGTTTATTTCTCTTTTCGATTTCTTTCGCGCTGTTATCCAGAAGCATTTTGCTGACCTCTGTGACGATTTCAACTGCATCGCGCATGTCGTCTCGAAGTTCCTTGGCTTGCGCCTGTACTGGGGTGAGAATTGAGCTTGTTTCTTCTTCGAGCCAGCTTTTTAGATCATTAGAAGAAAACTGGATAACTTCGGACAAGCTGTTCACCTCAAGGATATTATTGGCGGGGGCATATTTATCAATTTCAGGCAAATCAACATACTCTTTCTTGAGTAGCTACGCTTAAATAATTACACTTAACAAATAAACGAGAGAGAGAGAAAAACCATGAACGCAAAAAACACTTCATTTGCACTTATGATGGGCGCCCTAGGAACCGCCCTCTTCGCAATTTCCTACTACGCAGCACCAATCGCCCCGTCAATAGCCCTTGACTTCTCCCTTATCGGCGTACTAATCGCAGGCTTCTACGGAGGACCAACGTTAGGTTTTGTCACAGGACTCTTCTCTGGAATACTGCCAGGAATAATGTTCGGTCCACTAGGAACAGGCGGCATATTCGGTCTAATAGGCTTACCATTTGGAAAGGCGTTAACGGGCATGACGGCGGGATTCATATCGAAAGGCGTTAAGTTCGGACAGAAGCCCCGCTCGTCCCTGCTTGCTATCCCAGCAACATTCCTTGCATACATTCCTGAAAGCATATTCACTTGGGGATACTTCGTATTTCTCCTTCAATTCGAAGTGGGAACGTCCGTGTTCTTAACTGTCCTCGCAAAAGCATTGGTAGAAATAGCCATAATGAGTGTCGTGATGGCTGCCCTAATTGGAAACGGTGGTTTCAGTTGTTTCGTTAGAGCGCACTTCACAAACCACAAAACCCAAGCGGAAAAGACTGCGGGCAAAGAGAAACCTAAACTCACATAACTTTTTCTACGAAACAGAAATCGGATAGAATGATTGCAGGCGTACCCCAAATCCTAAGCCGCTTCAGCCCAAAACTTGCTTCAGAACCTGGTTCAAAGAGAAAAGCGCTCGCTGAAAACCAGATTTTAATGTAAGAAAACTGT
The DNA here is from genome assembly GCA_964514055.1 of uncultured Candidatus Bathyarchaeia archaeon. Classification (GTDB taxonomy): domain Archaea; phylum Thermoproteota; class Bathyarchaeia; order Bathyarchaeales; family Bathycorpusculaceae; genus SG8-32-3. Next base: position 10,839 of record CAZEPB010000023.1, read on the forward strand.
TAACCTAAGAGTTAATAAACTGAAGGCATTCAGCTTATTCTGGGGAAAAACTTATCCTATCCTAACAAATTGTTAATTGTCTATTAAATATTGACTTAAGGGTTGGAATGGCCTTGTCAAAGATTAGCTTGAACACCACGGCTTTAGGCTTAGTCCAGAAACTATGCGATGAAGCAGAAAAGTACAATGTTACCTTGGAAGAAGCAGAGTCGGGAGCAACCTTAATAGACGCGGGCATTAACGCGGACGGCGGTTTCTTCGCGGGAGAAATAATTACCGAGATATGCTTGGGGGGATATGGAAAAGCAAAAGTTACCCCGATACAATACGGAGACACGGTATTGCCCTCGGTTTTTGTAATAACAGACCACCCAGCGCTGTCAACTTTGGCATCTCAATTCGCAGGTTGGCAAATTAAAGGTGACGGATTCTCGGCTATCGCATCTGGTCCAGCACGAGCGTTAGCCCTTAAACCCAAGCACCTCTACGAAAAACTCAAGTACAAAGACGAAGCAAACAATGCGGTGCTTGTTCTCGAAACAGAAAAAAAACCGCCAGAAACCGTTATCAAGCAAATTGCTGAGAAATGCAAAGTCACACCCAAAAACCTGTTCCTAATCATGTTTTCCACCACGAGTTTAGCAGGAGCCACCCAAGTTTCAGGAAGAATCGTGGAAACAGGACTGCACAAACTTGAAAGGTTAGGTCTTGACCCCCTAATCGTGAAGCATGCTTGGGGCTACGCGCCAATTGTACCTGTTCATCCGAGTTCTGGCGAGGCAATGGGGAGGACAAATGATGCGATTCTTTATGGAGGAGTAACGAATTATTCTCTCAATTTCGAAGATGAACAGAAACTTGGGGAAATAGTGAGACAGGCACCTTCTTCTGCGTCGCAAATGCTTCAGAAAGCCAAAAGCCTTGCAGAGAAAAACCCCCGTTTTCTCGAACTCTTCAAGGAAGCAGGCTTTGACTTCTACAAAATTGACCCTGACATTTTCGCTCCAGCAATCGTGGCTATAAACAACATGAGAACTGGCAAGACCCATAGCGCTGGCAGTTTGGACATCGAGGTTATGAAAGGCTCACTCGGAATAACATAGAACTTTCTCCAGAAAGTTCTACATGACAACGCGGCAAACAGCTGATGCAGCTTGCGCAAATTATAAATATCTACTGAAAACCATAATTTTCCAAAGGTGATGATTTGTCAGAAAATGTGCCCAGTGGAGTTGAAGGATTAGACGAGCTGATAAGTGGAGGCTTCCCGCAAGGAAGAGTCGTCCTTATATTAGGAGGACCAGGCACTGGAAAGACAATCCTTGCATCTCAATTCCTGTACAAAGGAATTTCTCAATACGGCGAAAATGGAATCTTTGTAAGCTTAGATGAAAGCAAGGACCACTTCTATTCTGAAATGCTTAAGTTTGGATGGGACTTCAAGAAGGCTGAGGAAGAAGGCAAATTTCTCTTTGTGGACGCCACTAGATTATCAAGAGTTGCTATGCTTAAAGAAAAGATGATGAAAGAAGAAACAAGCAGCCTGCGAGGAAAGCAGCTGCAAATCGACAGGCTTATTGAGGAACTACAGGCTAAGATCCAGCAGATTGGTGCTAAACGGGTTGCGTTGGATACACTCGCGTCGCTTTTCTACAGATTCTTAGACCCTATCGAGCGGAGAACCGCAAGCGTGGAGCTGATTGAGTCTCTGTCAGACATAAACGTTACTACCATCGTTACCACAGAACTGAGCTACTTAGGTCTCGAACGAAACCTCATGGACGAAGAATTTCTTGTTCACGGAGTCATCATGATGCAAACGCTGTTTTCGGGAGGAACCACAACAAGGGCTCTGCAAGTTGAAAAGATGCGAGGCGCCAACGTTAACCCGAACCTTGTGCCATACACGATAGATAAGAACGGAATCGAAGTCTTTCCAGCAATGTCCGTGTTCAGAGAAAAATAGGGGCAATAATCCAATAGGGACAAGCCCCCTAATTTCAAATCATAGAACCAACATTCCCTCGTCCATCTCTATATTCGTTCATCAATAGATTGCAAAGCACGCATCTATATGGGATTTCGTTGCGTCAGCTAGGTAGTTGGAATTGAAGATACTTTCGGATATCTCTATAATTCTTGAAAATGTCTCTATGGGAAAGATTTGCATCCTTGTTCTCTGCTGTTGAGCCTATTGCAAGATTAAGGTTTGCTATGAAAGGAACGCAGGAGAATCGATAGCTCTATTGTAAGTGGGTTGTAAAAAGTATCTTTCTGTATACAACGCTCTCTTAAGTGGTTACCGTATTGTTCTCTCCAGAGATTGTCGTATAATTTCAGATTATTTTTCTTTATTACCTCAGCGGCTAATTTGCCCGACCACAGCGCATAAAGAATTCCTTCGCCACTTATGGGGTCAACATGCCCTGCCGCATCTCCAACTAAAATCCAATCTTCGCCAGCGCAAGGAATCATAAAGAATTCGGGGTCTTGTGCGGATGGAAGCATGGCAGCAAATCTTGAAATAATCTTTATGTGAGGAGAGTAGGAACGAATAAAATCATCGAGGAGTTTCTTAAGCATCTTACCATACTTGAGTTCGCTGCCTATGCCTATACTTGAGTGGTTATGCCTTGGAAAAATCCAGATATAGCCAGGGATTACGTCTAGATATTTCACTATCGAAAATGTTTTTTCAACTCCTGTAGCAATATATCCATAGGTTAATTCAAGATTCTCTTTTGGAATAGCACCTATTGTCTTGCGGCGGATTAAGCTGTTCACGCCGTCAGCACCAACAAGTATTTTTGCCCGCACTAACCGCTTGTTAGTTTTAATTGTCCAGAAGTTTTGTTTCCTCTGAACGCCAATGACCTTTTCTTTAATTAGTTTTGCCCCGTTTTGTGCCGCCATATTTAGAATTTCTTCATCGAAGCACCGCCTCGATATATTGAACCCTTTTTTAAACCCCGTTGCCACAATTTCTCTGTTTGTGCATGATATTATTTTGAAATCGGTAGAAACACCACCTTTTGAAAGAAACTGTTCTACGAACGGGAACTTTTCTATAACTGATGGCGAAATTCCACCACCGCAAGGTTTTTCCCTTGGATGTGAATGGTCGAAAACTGTGGCATAAATTCCTTGTCTAGCGAGTTCGAATGCGCAATAAGCCCCTGCGGGTCCACCACCAACTATCACAACTTCATCCTGTTGCATAGATATCAATAGAATCTTGCAAATATAAAAAATAGTTCAAGAATATCATTAATCTTTGCATTGGTTAAATTGGGGTTCGATATGAATTATTGAAAGAATTATTAAGACCTACGAGGAAACTGAGAAATTACCAGAGGTTGAAGCGATGTCAAAAAACCAAGACGTTAACTACAGCGAGCTGGACGCGGTCATAGAAGAAAGAGGTAAAAGAATCCTTGAAAGGTTTAGACAGGTAGCGGTTTCAGGCGTTAGAAATCCCGAGTTGCTTTCCATCTTAGAGGAAGTGAAGGATTGCTGGAGAGATGTGCTAAGGCCGGCTTTAACTTCATTTTCCTGCGAAGCTGTTGGGGGTCGACCAGAAACCGCGGACAATGCGAGTCTCATGTTTACTCTTGCGGCAGCGGGCATCGGAATTCATGATGATATTATCGATAAGTCTTCAGAAAAACACTTCAGATCGACAGTTCCAGGACTCCATGGTATAGATAACGCTTTGCTTGTTGGAGACCTTCTAATAGTAAAAGCATGGACTGTGGTTCAGAAAATGATTAGGAAAAATTTTCAGCCAGCAAAAATCGCGAATATCATCGAAATTTATGGAAATACGTGTGTCAAGATTTGTGAAGCTGAAATTATGGAACTTTCGTGTAGACAACAACTGGACACGGATCTAGAATACTACGAAAAAATCCTATGGATGGCCAATGCTGACTTGGAGGCATGTACCAAGGTTGGAGCCATTTTGGGTGATGGATCAGAGGATGAAGTTCAGGCTTTAGCAGAATTTGGCAAGCGGCTAGGGTTCATGTTCCGATTAGCGGATGATGTGAAGGACTGTCTTAACATACGAGGAAGTCTTCCCCATAGGGTAGAGTGTGAGAGTGTGCCTTTGCCACTACTTTACGCAGCCAAGTCTTCAAAAGAAAAATATTTCAAAATCAAATCCATCATCGACAAATCTCCTGTTACTCCTTTAGATGTTAAAACACTTTTGAAGTCCTGTTTTGAAACTGAAGCGTTCGATTACATTTGTGGCATAGCGAAACAAAATGAAAGGGAGGCGCTCAGCAGGCTACGCACACTTAAAAATAGTAGTGCTCAGAACGTGCTTGCATTGCTTATTCGGAAGTCCTTTAGAGACGTGGCTCATCTCTGCCTTTAGGCGGTAATTTGTGCATAGGTATGCACCAGAGATCAGCGTAGGTTATCCCTTCCTGCAGCAAAAGTTTCCACAAGTTTTCTGCAATTTCTTCTGATATGTCTGCCTTTTTGCAGGATGCAAAGAAAAGTTTTTGGTCTTTACTGTTTACAGCTTTATAAACGTCTGGATAGTACCTCTCGTCTAAAAGTCGCGTCAACAAGAAAGCCCGTTGAAGCGCAAAAACACGATCTCGTTCAATCTTATTTAAACCTTCCATACTCCCGTCACCCCCTCCAAGATAAATTAATATATATTAAAACTTGTATAAAATTTAAATTTATGGGCTACTTAAGTTTTAGGTTTCTGACAGAGGACATCCAAATTTCTCCAAGAAGATTCACGGCGGTTACATTTATTACTGCTGGCATTCTTTCATGGCTGTTTCTGATAGTAGCTTACTTCGACTCTATATTTACTAGTTTAACTGGCGATCCGTTTTGGGGCAATATTGGAGAGCCTATGTTCTTTGGGTTCGGCGCTTTTTTTGCGATAATCGGGAGTATGATTAGCGAAAAAGTTGACAGGCGAAAACTTTTGTGGTCATGGATAACCATTGGAATATTAGCCACAGTGTCATTGGCGGTATTTCAAGGGATAATTTTCTCTCTACTGTCCACCGTATTCTTAGGCATATCTCTAGGGTTGGGCTTCCCTTCTTGTGCAGCTTTACTAGCAGACTGTACAGCGGTTGAAGAAAGAGCTCGAGTTGCCGGAACAATAATTCTTGAGACTTTTATTATGGTATCTCTTGCACTTATTGGTATAAACCTTCTCAATCTTGGGTTAATAGGTGTTATTTTATTCCTTGCAATCCTGAGAGGAACCAGCTATCTCGCATTGGGACTTGATTTTTGTACTAAGATAAAAGAAAAACCTAAATCTTGGCGTTTCATTTTTTCCCATAGAGATTTTGTTTTCTATCTTCTTCCTTGGATGATGTTCAACGCTGCCAGTGGTCTTGTAGCATTCGCCTTTATGGGACTTCCTCAAACTCCAGATTACCAATGGGCGTTAACAATCGGGAGCCCACTACGTTTCCTAGGAACAGCTATCTTCGGCTTAGCATCAGGTGTTGTAGCTGATCGCTTCGGACGGAAGCAGCCCATAATAATTGGACTAATATTATTAGGGGTCGGCTTCGCCTTCTTGGGGTTAGCTACTTCGCCATTGAGCGTGCTTGTCTATCAGATGTTCTCAGGAATAGCTTGGGGCGGCTTGATGGCTGTCTACCTTGCTGTTCTTGGCGATCTGGCATTTCCAGGGTCTAAAGAGAAGTTCTACGCATTGGGCGCAGTTACGCCTTTGATCATTTACATGAGTTTAGCCTCGATACCAGAATTGTCCGGTGTCAGCGCCCCCGCAAACTTCATTTCTCCAATCTTAAGCATTATACTTTTTCTTTCTATAGTACCCATCCTATATGCATCAGAAACGTTGCCTGAAAGTAAGATGCGTGAAAGGAGATTTAGAAAACATATTAGAGAAGTGGGCAAAATCGTTTCAGAGTCCAAGGCTGACTAATCTCAACTTTGAATAAATACCTATTTTTGTCAAACCCGATTATCTAATAACGAAAACGAGTTTGAAATACTTCGTAAAAAGGAAAGACAAGAAAAACCGACGTTAAGCCAATGGTATTAGAGAAAAGCAATATTAGCTCTTCACATATTATTATTAGGAACTCATTAGGCTGAATGCGTGAAAAAATGACCACTGGAAAAACCTTTGCTCTCCACTCGTATAAAGGCGGGACGGGAAAAACGACTTTAATCGCAAATCTCGCCGCATTCTACGCTATGACTGGGATGAAGATATGCCTGCTTGATTTCGACTTGTACGCTCCCAGCCTGACCACTTATTTCCGAAAAACGCCCCCTGTGTATTTAAACAATCTCTTGAATGGGGAAGCAGAAATCTCGGATGTTCTTGTCGATTTAAGCCCTGAGCTGGGGCTAGATGGAAAACTTTTCTTAGGCTTCTCAAGTCCCGGAAAAGAGGATGTCCGCGACATAGAGATCAAACACGAACTGAAATGGCAACTCACTGCCCTTAGAAGATTTCTAGCGGCAAAGAATCAGCTATTTGAGGAATACGAAATAGACTATCTCTTTCTAGACACAAGCCCAGGCATTAGATACTGGTCCATAAACACTCTAGCAGCGGCTGACACGTTATTTCTCATAATGAAGAATAGCGATATGGACATTGAAGGCACAAAGAAAATGGTAAGCGACATCTATGACTCGTTAGCAAAGTTTGGATCACAGTACTTCATAATCCTAAACAAGGTTCCAGGAGCCTCTCCAATCTTTGAAGAACGATGGGGTGCAGACGAAAAAGCTTGGGAAGCTGAGCTTGAAAATGATGTCGGAACACAGGTAGTCGGTTCCATTCCATGCTTTTGTGATATTCAGTTTAGTAGGCACGAGTTCCTCTTCGCAGTGAAGCAGCCAGACCATCCTTTTTCGAAAAAACTGATCACGCTAGCTGAAAAGATCAAGGATTTAGCGCCATTATGAGAGTTTGATGACAAAACAATTTTCGAAAAAGAAGCTTGGTAAAAGTAAAAGACCTAGCTCTGCTCTATGCTCTTTTAAGCAAAGAGATTTATGGCAATAAATTACAACATAATGTGATGAATTTAATGAAACCCGTCGACGTTTTCCCCGGTTCATCAAAACTAGTCGAAGGAGAAATGCCCTCCGAATCATTGCTCTTATTAGGTCCATCCGGCATTGGGAAAACCATTTTTTGCAAGCAATTTCTCTACAACGGCCTCATAAGTAATGAACCATGCATATACTTGACCACGGATGAATCACCTGAGGAAATAGGTAAATCTATGAAAAGATTTGGGTTCGACATTGAACCGTACAAGAAAAGCGGCATGCTTAGAATCATTGACTGCTACTCTTGGAAGTTGGGAGGCGAATCTTCAAGTGAATACATAGTTAATAATCCAGCCGACCTAGCAGCTATCTCAATCGCCATAGAGAAAGCGAGGCAGGGATTGAAAAAAATCCGTTTAGTGTTAGATTCCGTAACAGGGTTAACGTCCATTTGCAACCATAACGTTACGGTTTTCTCAAAATTCGTACAAATCGTCGTGGCACGAATCAGGTTGATGAATGGTAATGCCATTTTCACTGCAACGCCCGAGGCACATGATCAACAATTCCTCAGTTTCTTACGTCAAATGTTTGACGGCACATTAGAAATGAAGGGAGATGAATCAGGCAAAGAAGTCAAGAGGTTACTCAGGGTTTTTTCACTCAAAGGAGCCAAACACAAAACAGTTTGGACACCATTCGAGATAACTAATAGAGGAATTCTCGTGAAAAGTAACGTTGAACTCAGATGTTTAATGTGCTCAAAACTTATCGAATGGGAACCATATGTTGAAGTAATAGGAGGCAAGAAGTACAGCTTTGATTCAGTAGAATGCGCTAATACCTACAAAAAGCTGAAAAATTTGTACAACGAAGATTTTAAATGATACTTTTAAGGTAGTCTGGCTTCGACCGAATGTCACGTTTTTTCACCATAACTGTTCATACTTTGGAATTACGTGGTAAAAAAAGGTTATATCGAAAAAACTTTAAGCAGAGAAACGATAGGTAAGTTAGAGGAATAACGATGATTGTTACAAATGCTAAGCCGTACGGAGTTGTCAGAGGCATGCTTAAAAAATGGAAGAAAATCGGGATTGTATCCTGCAATTCCTGTGCTAGGGTTTGTGAAACAGGAGGAAGACAAAAAATGGAAGAGTTGGCGGAGAGACTGAAGAAGGATGGATTTGAAGTAGTGGATACGGAGTTGGTTCCGATGTGCTGTGCCATTGACGCCGTTAAAAGACCAAATTATCAAGCTGACATGTTGGTAGCTTTGGCATGTGATTCTGGCGTTTGCACCCTGCAATCACTTTTTCCCTCAAAAATGGTTATTCCCGCAAATGAGACAATTGGCATTGGAGCTCGCGATGCTCAAGGCAACATTTTCTTAATGAAGAAGGTATAAGAAAAACCAATTGCTTATTCTGCCTAAAGGAACCGCTCATACTTCTTTAAGTGAGGATTGCTAACTTTTGAGATGAAGAGCTTGCCATGCCCCATTTCAGCCAAGTCTCCGAGAAAAACGTAGAACGGACCAGCAGCCTTTTCACCTTCTTCAATTTTGACTTTGGCTTTAACACCATCAATCGTGAACGTAGGCAACATTCCTTCCAAGACCCCTGACACCACGATTTTGCCGCCGGTCATGCAGGCACCAGCTCTGTTTCCTATGTTTTTCTCTATGTGCACAGTGCCGCCGCGCATGCGAAAACCCAGAAACGGTCCAGCGTTACCTTGAACCTTGATTACGCCGCCCTTCATGAAGACTGCCACGTCACTGCCGACGTTTCCGTGGACGATTATTTTTCCCTTACTCATGCCAACGCTGCTTCCTCGGTAAGGCGAAGCTAAATAGTCGCCCGCGTTCCCATGAATCTCGATGAGCCCGCCTTTCATTCCAGACCCAGCCCAGCCAGCAGCGTCCCCTTGCACCGTTATTTTGCCGCCAGTCATTTTCTCGCCTAAATGCATTCCGATGTTGCCGTTAACCACGATTTCCCCGTTCTTCATGTTCCAGCCCACCCACCGAATTTCACTCGCATCACCATTGACAGTTATGTTTGGAGATTCCGCCTTGTTTTCTTCAATTTTGAAGAGGTCACCTATCGTCTTTTTCCTGTTGCCTTCCCAAACGGTTAGCGCGGCGACCTCAGGCACGGATTTGCCTTGGAAAACGTCTGGGTTTATGCAGCTAGCCACCACTGGAAATTGGACTGCCCTCAGAGGAGTCAGCGTTATCATTTTACACATCCGCCTTTATGGTTATTGGATCAGAAACTTTCAAGTAGTGATTGGAAACTGGATAGTTTTCGTATTCAACGGTCCAGTACTCTTTGAACTTTCTTTTGATCTCCTCGTCCACCTTCAACTCTTCAGAGGTCTCCATGTCAAGCCATATAGTTCGTCCGTCAACATTTTGGATAACTTCACCATCCTTAACAACGACCTTTCCATCCTTAATTGTGTACGCAGCGTTGCTGAATGCTCTCCGCGCAGTCTTGTACTTCTTTGCAATATCAATTTTTTCGGGGTTCAAGTTGTAAATGGCTACGTCAGCGTCGGCACCTACGCCCAAATGCCCCTTATTTTTGAGGCCTAAGGCTTTTGCTTGTCCAGCGCGTGTGACAATCGCTAATTCGTAGAGGCTCAGTTCGCGTTTTATTGAGGGCAAAAGGCTTCGCTTCTGGGCTTTCTTACTGCACTTTTTCAACGTTGCCATGCGGGCTTTCTTGCTGGTTAACCAAGCAATAATTTTTGGATAAGCAGTGAATGGACCACCGTTAGGGTGGTCGGTGGTCATAAACATTTTCCATGGGTCATCAACCAAGAGTGCAAGCTCCAAAGCTATGGACCACTGGGTAGCGTTAACTGCGCTTGTGCGTTTGTAATGCATAGGTATGATGCCCCCGCTTGTTTCGGTTTCCACGTCGCTGTTGACCCACTTGTGCCCGCTCAGCTGGTAAAGCGTGAACTCGAATGGACCGTCAGCCGTCATGGTTGTGGTGTCCGTGAAAATGACTTGACCCATGTCAAAAGTCATGTGACTATGAGCGTTTATGTACTTGACGATTGGTTCCGCACCAGACCGCAGGGTCCTCCAATCGTCTCCTCCGAAACTGCTGAACTGCAGGTGAGTTATGTGACATACAGGTTTGCCGTCAGTCGCCACGCTTTCCAGCGCCTTCATGGTCTCCAAAGTAGTGGCATAATTTCCTGGTATTCCAAGGTTGTTAGTGTGAAGGTGAATAGTGTGAGGTAAATTCAGCATTTTGTTTACTTTGGCAAGACCGCATATTATCTCTCTGGGTGTGATGCCGAAGTTGGGGACTTGGTCATCAATGCTGTGCACGTTGCGTCCGAAACCCCAAGATTCGAGTCCGCCGGGGTTTACGATTTTTATGGCGTAGCCTTTTGTTGTTTCCATCATCCACGCGACGTGTTTTGCACAGCCTTCTAAGTCGCCCTTTCGGAGATATTCGAGAACAAACCACCAGTCTCCGATCAGAGGATAAGTAGCCTTGTCAAGCAGTGGAATATCGTTTAATTCTTCGTGGGTGTGTTTAGCGGACAGAGGCGCCATGGATGGATTCATTACAGTTGTGTAACCCATTCGTGAATAGCGATAGCCGGTAACAAAAGTGGATGGAATAGAATACCCAACACCCGACCTTGTTAAACCAGTCTTCCTTACAATGTCTTTAACGTGATCTTCAGGTCTAAACAGACGCCCAGTGTTGACTTCTCCGCCAGCAATGTGAGTGTGTATGTCTACGGCACCAGGCATCACTGTTAAGCCTGAGGCATCAATTTTCTTTGCCTTTTGCTCATTCACGCTCTTAACGATTTTTCCGCTCTGTATGGCGATATCCATTTTTTCGCCTTTAATTCCGTTTATGGGATCGTAGACGAAACCGTTTTTTATGAGCAGTTCCATTTCACGCAACCTCCTTCTTTTGCGATTTTATACGCCGAACTTCGTCAAGTATTCTTTGCAGTATTTCCTCGTCTGAGAGTAAACCTTTTGGTGGTTCCACTACTTTTTTGAGGGGAAGCGGTACATGATCCATGCGGTAGGCGGTGCCAGCCTTTTCTATACCTACGATCGCCGAGGGAAAGACCACGTCGCCTACTAGGGCTGTAACGTTCATGTGAGGGTCGATTACGATAAGCGGGTTCTTGACTAGGTGGTCAACTGCTTTTCGCGGAAAGTTGCTAGCTGGGTCTGAAGCAATCACAAGGGCGGCGTCTGACTCTTTCCGCAACAGGATGTCGACGACGGTGGTTTCGCCTGGGTTGTATCTTGGGTATCCTAAGGAGAAATCAACGGCGTAGGGATAGCCGCTCTGCCAGGTGAAAACGGTGTTTGCGCCAGTAACGTTGAAGTGTCCTCTCATCGGCATGATCATGAATTTTGTTCTCATGTTTAAATCGCGTATGAGGGAAATCGCAACATCTATGTTTCTGAATTTACCTGCGCTCTGCGTTAAGCCCATACCGAAAAAGATTACGCCGAACTCGCAGTTTATCATGGCGTCAACTAACTCTTGCAGGTATTCCACGGGAACGCCGGCAACCTCGTCAACATCAAGCTCTTGATCCTTAACCACCGCGCGTATCGCCTGCATTATTTCATAGTCTTTGCCTGGTTCGACTTGGATGAAATAGTCAGCCATCTCGGCAGTCATCGATTTTCTGACGTCAATTACTATTAGTTTGCGTCCTTCTTTGCTTAGGGTTGCAGGAGGTTTATTGTCGCTTACAGTTTGAACGGGTGGTTCATACCTCTGCTTGAGAACCCCTTTTCTTTCGAGGCTTAACAGTTTTTTCCTGCCTGCTGAAGCCTTAACCTTGTTAAGGTAACTTTTCCATTCGCTGCCTTCAAAGCGTCCTTCTGTGAAGGACGTGTATCTTTCTAAGTGTCTTGGATGCGCGCTCCACGGGTTGCATCCCCAATAAATGATTAAATCGGCACGGTGCCTAATCTGCCCCAGCGTGGCTGTTGGGATTCCCACTTCTTGAACACTTAGAATTGACGGCCCATGACAAACAACCGCCGTGTTATCAAGGACACCGCCTACCTCTTCCGCTAGCGCTACGCCTGCCCGTTGGGCTTCGCAGTCTGTGGAGCTCCAACCGTACAATATTGGATAGTTGGCGTTGGCGAGAATCTCAGCGGATTTGTGTATGGCTTCTTCATAGGAAGCAGGAACCAGTTTGCCCTCTTTTCGTATGAGGGGAGTTTTAGTTCTGTGTTCGCTGATGTAGTTTAGGAATTTGGACTCACTCATTGAACAGCCGTTTTTTACCTGAGCTACTTTGCCATCCGCGATGGTTAATTCAATATCGTCACATAAACAGCCGCAAACTGGGCAAGTTACAGCGTTAACTATTGGCATAACTTTTACCTTCCAAATTCTTTTTTAAGCAGTTCTTTCAAGGTTAAGACCGGCTTATCAGGAGCTGGCTCAACTTCAGCGGGAGTTCCTTTGAAAGAAGGCATCCCTATGCTTGTTGTCTCGTTGCTGACGATTGAGTTAGCCCAAGGACCATAGGGAATGTAAATCAAGCCTGGCATGGCGCCTCTCGGATACTTCACGGCTCTAAGCACCACAGAGCCGTTGGGAGTCGTCACCTGAATATGCGTGTTGTTCCTTATTCCAAGCTTCTTCATGTCGCCAGCGTCCATGTAACACATTGTCGTGCTCTCAAAGTATTCTTTTGTGCCTTTTCCAGCCTCTTTGCCTACGCCTTGCTCTATTGTTCGCCCCGTAAGAAGAGTAACCTTCAATTTCTGCTGCATCATGCGCTTAACCCTTTATCCATTATTGATGTTTGGCTGATATTTAAGAGTGGAGCTTGAGAAACATGAAAATTCAACATCAAGGTCGGTATCCGCTGAGTGTGCACAAAGCCAAGGCAGCTGCGGTTAAGTCAGCGGTCGTTCCTGGGTTAAGCTGGTTTCCAGATTCTCTGAGTTTTCTATCAAACTCGAAAATGTTTTTCTTTCCTTCTGAGGTTTCCAAGCCGCCTAACTCCAAGATTTTTTTGGCGTCTAAAGAAACTTCCCGTGCTTTTTCAACGCCTACTTTTCGGGCTATAAAAGTGTCTGGATGTTCAGAGAGGATTTTCAGGAAAGTGTGAACGACCGCCGTGTTCAAATCTCCGCGTTTAAGCTGCTGCATCAGGTAAGGATAAGCCAAATCAAAGGTTATCGAGTAATTGTTAACCCATTCCGAGCAGATGTCGTCGTAGCTCGCGGCTATTTTGAAAACTTCATAAAGTGAAACATTCTTCTTAAGAATCCGCGTTTTAGATGCTGGGTCGTTAACGTCGAGGTCTGGAGCCCCGCCGAGACCGCTCGGCTTCGCCAAGTCTATGGCTTCGTAAAGGTGAACAGCGTCCTCAGCCGTTGTAGATTCAACCGTCAACCTCAAGTTTTCTTTCAACCGCGCCAAATCAAAATTTTCTTCAGTCGGAGTCATGCCTGCGGCAACCGCGATGGGCACGAACAGAATCACTGTGCCAAGCAGCGTGTTCCCGCCCTTCTGCCAAGCGTTAATATCGGCGGCGCATCTTTTCATGATTTGACCCATTCCAACATCGTTAACGCTGAGCTTTTTGTCGTGCACCGCGATTCCGCGGCGTGCAGCCTCTTCAAACGAAGCAGTTGCAGCCACTGCGGAAGCCAGAAAATGTTCGACACGAGTGCCTTCAAAGCCCGTTGTGAAATTCACGTTTCCAGGTTTTGCGGCGCTGACCTCAAGCAGCATAGCCAACTCTAAGCAGTTGGAGATGTTTTTTGCTTTTTCACGGTTGGACATCGGGGAAAGCGCACCTGATTTAAGGTAGGTTAGAAAAAAGGTTTATTAGCGTTTTGTAAAGCGTTACAAGATGATTCCCGATGCGAGCCCGAGAAGGCGACCTGATTAAAACAGAAAACCACGTAATCTTCGACGTCAAAGGCTTAATGCATCCTCCGAACAGGCTCATAGCGTTTCCTCGGTACATCCCGTCATCTCAGGGCACGCGCCGAAGCCGAGAGGACTTGTACGGCAAAATTTACAGCTTCAGTGAACGCTTCCAGTTTCTCGAAAAGAACATGCCAGACTTGATAGTTCATGACCCCGTGTTTGACGAGACCCTGTGTGAAGTGCCTATCGGCACTGTTGTGGAGTGTTATGAGCCCGTTGAAAAGCTCAGGTTACTACGTACATCTAAGGAGCTGGGAGAGTTGGAGCGGAAAGCCTTGCAGCTTGCGGAAGCGTTGAAGGAAGCAGCGGGCATTCCGTGGAGCGCCATAGGAATTTCTGGGTCTGTGCTGGTTGGACTGTACACGGCGAAGTCTGACATTGACCCTGTTGTTTACGGCGTGGAGAACTGTCGCAGGGCGTACGCGGCACTGGAAACGTTGTTGAAGGATGAGGCTTCCAAGTTTAAGCCTTACAGTCGTGAGGAGTTGCAGGCGCTGTTCGATTTCCGTTCGAAAGACACTATCATGAGCTTCGAAGACTTCGTCAGGGTCGAAAAGCGTAAGGCGTTCCAAGGCATGTTTGAGGGCACTGACTACTTCATACGCTTCGTGAAAGACTGGAGCCAAGTAAGCCAGCAGTACGGCGATGTCCGCTACAGGAACAGCGGCTACGCAAAAATAACCGCCACAATCGCTGATGACTCCGAGGCGCTGTTCACGCCGTGTACTTACAGAATCGAAAACGTCACGGTTGCTGAGGGCTCGAAGCTGGAGCCGATAAGTAAAATTGTGTCTTTCCGCGGCAGGTTCTGTGAACAAGCCAGAAAAGGCGAAGCGGTAACGGCACAGGGAAAAGTTGAACGCGTCACCAACATGAAAACGGGAAAAGAGTACTACAGGATAATACTAGGCAACAAGCCCGCGGATTACATGGTGTTGTCCTGACCTACCCAGCAACTTTCAGGACTTGCTCGTAGTAGCGCGGGCAATAAGTCAAGGTGACCTGGTGATAGCTGCCTTTGGCTGATTGGA
>CAZEPB010000024.1:0-24458 GCA_964514055.1 uncultured Candidatus Bathyarchaeia archaeon
TACCTGTTGCCCGCAACCATCGCCATAATCATAGCAATCGCAATAGTCGGCGCCGTAATAGTGCTGATGCTCAGAAAACGATAGGCAAAAGCAAAAACGCGTAAACCCAATTTCCCCTTTTTTAGTCTGCATAGGCAAAAGGGCTGAAAGGGCTCTGGATGAACAAGAAAATCTTAGACGTTTTCTTTATTCTCCTATATGACCATTCGGAGTCCCAGCAAACCAAGGTGAGAATGTACGGGCTGAGAGGGCTTTAGGAAGTGTCCATGTTCGGCGACGGCGTGGAGGCTAGTTTGTTCATTTTCAGCCTTTTCAGCGCTTCCCCAAGCCCCAGCAAACCCTCAAGGCTTTTAGCAAAAACGCTTAAATACTGTTTCCCACCATTACACTTTAGGGTGAAACCCTAAATGAGTAGAAGAAACCAAAAAAAGCAGACATTACCACTGAAACCAAGAATAGCTTTCGCAGTACGCCGCCTTGAGCTACAGGTCCAAAGACTAGATCAAGCCACGGACAGGTTCAAGCAACGCGACAAGGCAATCTTTGCCAGGATAGTCGACGCCTACACGAAACATGATGCCCCACGAGCCAGGGTCTTCGCCAATGAGCTCACCGAAATCCGCAAGGTGCTACACATAATCTACACCGCCAACTTCGCTATAGGTCAAGTAATCAAACGAATAAACGCAATAGAGACGATAAATGACGCCGTACCCGCATTAGCAACAGCAGCTATCGCTTTGCGGTCCGTTAGAATACAGTTGATAAGCATTTTTCCCGAGGCAGAAAGCGAACTAGGCGAGATCGGCAACGCGCTAAGCGGTATGATGGTCGAAGCAGGTCAGAGATCAGCGGCGGTCTTAGACTTCAGCACCGTGACCTTGGAAGCGCAACTACTATTTCATGCAGCAGAGCAGGCAGCCGAACAAGCGCTCAAAGAGCTTCCAGAAATAAAAGGTATGGGAGGTAAAACGGATGGTTAGTGAAGGAAGAGGGCGACTTTTCAGACGAGGCGACGGCAAATTTCTGATTTATCTGCCAAAGGACCTGTGCGAAGACAGCCAATTTCCCTTCTCGGGTTCAGACAGCATACTCGTGAAAGTCAGCTTCAAGATAGGCGCCAAGAAACCGGAGCTCCTCGTGGAAGAATGGCACGAACCCGAACCAGAAGAATAAACATAATAATCTTCCCCTTTTTCCCCTTTTTTCTGTTTTAGCGGAAAAGCTTAAATCCAACTTACCGTAAGTTAAAAAGCATGACAGAACCTAAACCCGCAAGCTTCTACAACGACCTGCTCAAGAAAGTGCTGGCGCTACCCCAGGTCCAAGCCGAAATAGAAGACATGCGCAAGGACGATGAAGCCAAGGAACGTACCGACTTTGACTATCAAGAAGAAGCCTTGGAGAACTTTCTGTTAGAAGGAGACAACAAAGACATCTTAGCCGTACCCGAAATCTGGAAACTCGTGCAGGAGACGATCCGGGAAACCACTCGAGACTTAACATACAACGCCAAAACCTTCCTGGAAGAAATAAGCAGCCTAGACGCCGAAGAAATCTACCACAAAACACTCGACGATATTCGTGAGCAGCTAGATCAAGCTTTGAAACGAAAACACGGCAAGGAACAAAAATGATAAAGCTAAACAGGGTTCAGAAAGAAGCGTTGGCGCTGCTGAAAACCCAACCGCTGTCTGCTGAAGAGATTAAATCTAAGGTTGGAGAACGACGCTTTAGGCATGTTAACTTGTTAAGCCTAGAATGGGACGGTCTTATCATGTGCAGTGGTGGGCGTTGGCAACTAAAGCCTGCAGGAGAAAAACTCGTTGAAGAATCAGAAAAGACGCAGAAAACTTAGACGAAAACAACTCCTAGCCGACATAAACAAACTTAAGCTTAAACGATAGCTTAAGATTACAAGAAAAGTCAGCAAGAAAGCTCCTGACTTCAGTCATGGAGATGAATTGCGTCAAAACAGTTAAATAGTTTGTGGTTGTATGTTGGTTGAAGCGTGTCGCTTAGAAATGTTGGCTAAAAGAACAATCAAAGCTAAGGTTCTTGAACTACGCAAGGGCAAACAAGAACTTCTTTTAAGGGAATATTTGAATTTTCAACGTTTTCTACACGGCGACAAAACAACGCTTTTGTATTCAGCTACTCGGCAACAGGCAGAACGAACATTGAGACGGATTGGCGCTCCGAAAGAAGACAAAGAGTATCCGTTGATTCTTAGGCGTGATGTGTACAAGCTTGAACGGACAGAGAACAAGTTGACTGAGTATTGGCTTCGGGTTCCAATAGGCAAAGTTAAAGGTGGAATTTGGATTCCGATAAAAGCGCATATGGAAATTCCTGTAGATGCATCGTTACGTGAAGCTAAGGTTCTAAGGCGAGAAAGCGGATGGTTCGTGTACTTAACCGTTCAAGCAGAGGTTCCAGAACGCAAGTCGTCGTCGGTGTTGGCTGTGGATTTGGGCGTTCATAACGCTGCAACAACTGTTAGTTCAGTCGATAAGCAAGTGCGGTTCTACGGCAAAGTTGTTCGTTCAATCAGAGGGCATTATTATCATCTACGGCGGAATCTTCCTAATAGGAAAGCCGTTAAAAAAGTGGGGAAGCATGAAAGACGCATAGTTAACCATGAACTGCATGTTATCAGTAAAGCAATCGTCGAGGAAGCTGTAGAGAAAAACAGCGTTATTGTTGTTGGCAAGTTGAAGGGTATTCGTAAACCAAGAGGGTTTCGGAGTAGGCGAAGCAAACGTAAAGTGGCGAGTTTTCCGTTTTATAAGCTAACGCAGTTCATAAAATACAAAGCGGCTTGGCAGGGTATCCGTGTTGTGGAAGTCAGCGAAGCATATACAAGCGTGACGTGTAGCCGTTGCGGATGCAGGGGAGTTCGTGTGCGTGGTTTGTTCAGGTGTCCTGAATGCGGCTGTGATTTAAACGCTGACGTTAACGGCGCAAGAAACATTCTGAAACGGGCACTTGGTAAGCTCAGTGATGAGTCTCTATCGAGTGCAGGGGCATCTTTGGCAATGCCTGAACTTCTCGCTGAGGTGCATAACCGATGATTGAGAATAGAGAAGAATCTACTGGCTTCAGCCATGTAGAGTGTCAACCGCCGTAGTCGCGTACATAAGAAGTTATCTGCCACCGTAAAGCTTGAAAAAAAGAAGTAGGCAGAGCGGCTGTTCTTGAGGGGGAGAAGGGAGAGTACATGCGTGCAAAAAATTGGGTTCGCCCTGCCAGAAACCTAATTTAGCGCGTTATGCTTAAAACCTTTGCTGTTGTAAAATAGCAAATCTTAAATTTTAAATGCCCTATTTCTTTTGTTTATGTCCGAGAATATCACGTATGAGAAGCTGGCTGCAAAGTTCAGAGGCAGAAAACTACGAAAGTACGGCTTCGTTTTAATCGTTCCCGGTGACAAGTTTAACCCTGACTGGGAGACGCAGCTAGGTGAGGATTATGAGTGCATTGAAGAAACGTATTACAGTAAGCCGGTGACTTTGGTTAGAAAAGTCGTTGCGGAAACCAAGGAAAAAACAAGTGAAGAAAAGCCCTTAAACATGGTAAAACAGGTAACTGAAGACGATCTTTTAGAGTTGCGCGCATATTTTGACAGGCGTATAGATGCGCTCACCGAAACAGTTAGCGTTTTACGGAAAGCTTTGACCGAACTGCAAGAGAAGATTAACAAGTTGAAGGAAACATTTGAAGAGCATGAGCATTCGGCTTCTGGAAAAATCATGGTTCCACTAAAGAAAAGCACGCTTTAACCCTTTTTTCTTTTTCCTCGAGAACATTTTTTATCATGGAAAAAGCCCATGAAACTGCAACTCGAGTGTTTACGGCGTTGACGTTGTTAACGCCGTTGACGCCGTATACGCTGTGTACGTAGTACCCAAAGTGGACAAAGTAGCGAAAGTAGAAAAAGTAGAGAAAGTAGCGAAAAGCTACTTTGTTACAAGCGTAACAATGTTACAAATGTAACAAAGTGATACACAATCACAATATCACAAAATTATAATATCATAAAATCATAGAGCAAGAAACAATGGTATATGCCCGCACACTCTTTAAAGATATACCTGCGATATATTTCTGTTAGGCTAAAATTCCGATAATGACTAAAGCAACGCCCGCGGCTGCTCGAAGGTATCTTTCCCCATCAAACCAGATGTTATGGTACTGTCCGTTTTTAATCAGCACTGAGCCTACGCCGTCAATTATGATGCCTATGCCGATAATGATGGTAATGATGTTAAAGAGGTTCATTCTCTATCAAAAGTTTAAATTCTAAAAACTCCTATTTAGTCTCTGTGGTGCAAATGGAAAGAATGAAGTGCCCTTTTGGCTGCGGTTGGGAAGGCCTCACAAGGGGCTTTTAAGAAGACGTTAGGTTGCCAAGAAGTCGTTGATCTCTTCTTCTGTTACGCGGAACAGGTCTATGTCTTTTCGTTTGAATGCCGCGGTGACAACGTTTTTCACTTCGATTTTGAACTCTTCGAAAGGAGTGTCCGGCGGTATAATTCCCCTCTCCATTAACTCATTGTATAAGTCTTGCAAAGTCGGCGCTTTGCCAATGCCACGGTAATTTATGATAAGCGTTCCTACGTAGTGCACGATCAGCTTTCCTACCTGCTCAAACGGCTGAAGCTCCTGGATCTCCCCCCTCAACCCGGTGGGAACAGTTAGCTTGCCTCTCCACGTCGCCAAAGGCGGCAGCGCTTGACCCATCATAACGGTCCTCACGAAGAAGTCATACCTCTCGCGCAGGTCCTCCCAACTGAGAAACTGGCTGTTCCAGATGTAGTCCGCAAACAACCGCTGATAAACACTGCAATCATAGCCTTCCTGCTGCATCTGATAACAAAAAGCGTTCCACAACCGAATTTTCTCTTGGCTTACTGGTCCCCTCGGGAACTTTAGAAGGCTCAGCGGAATAGAAGGAAACGTCGCTGGCGGCACACGACCAACTGGCGCCATCGGAATCATCTCTTCCGGAGGGACTTCTCTTCTAGTTGGGACTCCACGAAGGACCTTAGGTAGTTTAGTAGGTTCTATTGCTTTGCGTGCTATGAACCCTGTTGCCAAGTCTTCCGCTACTCCTACGATATGCTTTTCTGCCTCAGCGTAAGGTTCGTCTTTGACTTTCTCCAGTTCCACCCGGAACGTAGCCATAGAGTTATGCGGAACCTTACCTAACGCGCGGAAGAACACATCGCTCCAACGGTCTTCCAGCCTCTTAATCTCTTCACTCGTCAACGGAGATGCAGTAGCCGCCTTTTTAACTTCTTCCTGTACTTCTTTAACTGCGGCAACAGGCGGCAATTCTTCTTCCTCTTCGGGTATAGGTTCACTCCACGAAAAAAAGCCCGCCTTCGGCTCAACCACATCACCGTTCCTAATTAACCCGTTAAGAATGTCTCGAAGTTTCTGCTCAGCAGCTCCAGACACATCGTAATTTTGCTGTCTCAGCTCCGCAACCATCTCGTCAAAACTTACCATGCCTACGTCTCGAAAGGGCAGAACGCTGAGCACAGCTTCCTCTGTCAAAGGTTTAACTGGTGCTGACGGCGGCTTATCCTCTTCCTCACCTTCTGGCAAAGCTTTCCACGCCTTCTTTATCGCCCTGCGCTCCGCAGGCTCAAGGTCTTTCCAACTTTTTTGAACCGTAATGTCAATATCCGCGTAAGGGTACACTCCACTATCTACCAGCATGGTTTTTCTGCTGTCAGGATTAGACGCATCCCAAATCTCCTCCAACGTCAACTCCTTCTTAGCCAACTTCGCCACCACCACTTAATACTCGGGCTAAACTCTTAAAACTTACCCGCACCAAAAGCCTAAAATACTTTTAAGCGTAAAAGATAAAACCAAAAGAGGTTTGTCAATTATGACTGGAACTGCCATAGAAAAAATTTTAACTCTTCTTTTAGACGGTAACTACTCCACACAAGAAATAGCCACAACTTTGAGTCTTCCATTAGGAACAGTTCGTAGTACCGTCTCGTTGATAGGGCGACTTGGCTTAGTCAAGCGCGTACCCGCGTCCAAGCGAGGCGTACCTTACGAAATTACTGAAAAAGGACGAGAATACTTAAAAAAAGGTGCTTGATTGTGAATTGGAGTTATGTTGCTGGTTTTTTTGATGCACTCAACAACTACCTGGAGAAGTGCAAAATAAAATGAGAGAAAAAGACTTTCTTAGACTTAATGACTTGGTTATTGCAAAATACAACGTTAGAGCTGTTTCTGGCGATTTAACTACACTTAAAGATGACATCAAAAAACGAGGAATAATTAATCCTTTGACGGTAAAAAAGGTTGGCAACAAATATGAAGTGATTGCTGGCTCTAGGCGGTTCCTTGCGGCGAAAGAGCTTGAATTAGAGACAGTTCCAGTAATTATCGTAGAAATGACCGATTTAGAGGCTCTTCAACTCTCCTATAAGGAAAATCAGGAGCGCCAAAATCTTCAACCCGAAGACGAAATAAAAGCATACGAATTAGCTATAGAGGAACTTAATAAAGAATCACTCGCTAATGTTAGGGTAGGTCAGATTAGCGTTTATGGCGCCTCGGTTGCCCAAAAATGTGCTGATTTTTTCGGAGTAACAGTACATACCGTTTATACTAGGCTAAATCAAGGAAGAATTCTAAAAGTTCTTGAAAAAGGGGGGCTACATGTCAAACGTAAAGAACGATGGGATAAACCCACGCAAAATGCTCTATCATACAGACAAGCCGACAAATTAAGTGCGGCCTTTGACTCGCAACGAACACGGCACATACTACCCACGGCTGGGTTGTCAGAGGAAGAAATAGATAATAAAAAAATCGAGCTAGCGAAAATAATAGCACCTCTCCCTTGGCCTAAAACAAAAAGAGTTTTAGATGAATTTAGACGTAACCCTCTTCAACCACTGGATCAAATTCTCGGAAAAACCAAAGTTCCCAAGGTTAAAATTTTGTATTTATCAGAGGACAATATTCAGAAACTTGAAAAACTCCGGCAGGAAAAAAACTTGAAAGATTTGAATGAGGTCCTTTCATTCCTTTTTGATGTGGAAAAACAATCAAAGGATTACTTTCGTTCCTTCTTAAGGAGGCGAAAGAGTTGAGTAAAAGTGAAGCCTACAAGAAAATTGATGAGGGATGAGAACGCGGCTTTGAACATTGTTAGGCAAGGCTTGAGGTTCAAGCTAGGTGGGTTCGCAAATGAAGCAATGGGACAGGAACGGAAGACCCTAATCCTGAAAGTCGATGTGAACCAGTTAACTATCACGCAAGGAGGAAAAAGCCATCCCACGAGAAGTTAACAGAACCAGAAAATACGTGTTGCTGGTTAAGTATCTTAATAAACAGAAAGGCAGTGAAAGACCGTGCCGTATCGCTGATAAGCTTTCTGTTTCTCGGCAAACAATCTGCGGTTATCTTCGTATTCTTGCTTCAAAAGGGCTACTTCAAGGAGTCTCTGAAGAAAATCAACGCGCCGTTTTTTATGGTAAGACTGAGCTGTGGAATGCTGAAAAAGCAATCCAAGCCCTAGAAGAATATTTTAGGGGTAACGTAAAATGGCAAGCAACATAACTAACCGATGCCCTTACGAGGATTCAACCGTTATATTGGATTGTGAAAGTTGCACAGTTAAGACATGCCCTCAAAGAGGCAGATTCAAGGTTATTCACTGTGGATACTGGGAGTGTGTAGTTCCAAATGAAACATGAATGGAATAAAATCAATCCTGGGATAATGTCTATTTCGGAAATGAGAGCAATCTACAAGTTCCTAAACCAAAAGGACAATATCGGGGAATAGTCCATATGGGAAATTGTGCGTTTGATAAAAGAAGGAGCTGCAGAATTGGGCGTCAATGCTGGCTATGTTGGTTGCCAAGAAAACTCTACCCAACGATTCAATTTTATAAAGCGGATAATAGGGAGTATAGTTCATGAGGAATGATGTATGGTAAAAGATAGAAAGTTAGTCATGAAGTATTTTGTTATCAAGCTGAAACAACAATTCAACTTAGGAAGCCTGCAAAAACAAATCGAAGAATTTGGCTATCCAAAGAAGAGACTTTTCATAAGCGGCGAAGAGTTAGCTCAAATCCTTTTAAATACAATGGAGATAGAGAACGAAAAGGAGCCATAGTTCACAATGACGGAAAGACTAAAACCGAAACGGCGAGAGTTTGACCCTGTAAGACGCACAAAGAAAGGGCAATGTGTAGGATGCAAATATTACGAACCTATTGACGGCCAACCCTGCCTTTGGAAGTTGGAAGCTCAGATAGACAAGGCACAACAACATATGCTTCAAGCCTTAAAGATTATTCGAAAGGTAACAGCAAAGCAGAGAGAGCTTGTCAGAAAAATAGAAGTGGACGAAAGGAGTGCATAGTTTCATTGACTAAAAACGAAGAATTGACCCAGAAAATAATTGAGGCGTTAGCTAAAAAAGGCTACATTATGGCGGGTGTTGGATATCAAACAATTCTTGAAGTTTTGGAGAAAAACGAACGATAGACAATAGGAGTGTATCGTTTCATGTGTTGGTGGTTTGATAACAAGCTCTGTTTTCATGTTGACCCGAAATTCTGCTCTAAAAAAGACGCTCAAGGAAAAGCTATCTCTTGTCCAAGGGTGGTTAGTGAGGGAGTAAAGTTCAATGGCGCAATATAAAAGAGATAGTGCAGGAAATCTCTATGTCTGGATACCCGACTCGAGAGCCATGAACTCTACATCAGCGACAGTTCCAATAGGACGTTGGGTTCTCATCTGTGCAGGTGGGTGATATCCTCCACCGAACAAGTTGGGTGGCTTCCACGTTTCGTTCAAGGAAGATGGTCTTGATGGCTAAGAGTGAAGATGTATTTCGGGCTGGAATGGTCATGTTTGCTGCAGGAGTATTTATAGCAAACGCGCGCGGCAAAGAAGCTGACTGTCCTAGCGTAGAGTATCTTGCAGATCTTTTAAACAGTCATATAGATGAGACAATGTTCTTTATGAGAAAGTTTACCCAAAAAGAAGTTAAAGAAATCATTGAAATGATGACTCCTTTTGTCATAATCAAGAATGGAAAAGTAATACGGGGTAAGTGATTACTTGGTTTTTCAATGTGAAAAATGCAGTTTCTGCTGTTTAGCGCAAAGCTTTTAAACCAAATCCACCAACCAACTATCTATGTCGAACGCTAAGCTGAAATGCCCTAAATGCCAAAGTCCCAAAGTTGTCAAATATGGCTCCAGAATAACGCAGAAAGGGCGCGTCCAACGCTACCAATGTCAAAGATGCGCCCACATTTTCTTGGAGGAAACCTGATTGACTGAACCTGAAAAAATGGGTGTACTCGATATTGAAAGTACCTCGCTTGACGCTCTCGGCTTTGTTACTGGTTACGGTCTTCTTGACGAAGATGGAACATTCAAGCACTGTTTTCTCGACGGCAAAAACGTAGATGAACAAGAAAAAAACTTGCTGATTCAGCTACGCGGAGACGTATGCAAATACGATGCGCTAATCGGTCATTACATTCGAAGGTTTGATGTTCCAATGGTGATAAGCCGCTGCCTTCTGCATGAACTGGACGTTCAGCCATTTCTGAAAATACGGATAGTGGACACATGGGAGATCGCCCGAAATTTTCTGTTACTGCCAAAAAACACGCTTGAAGACCTAGCTCACTTCTTCAACATCCCAAAAAACAACGACCTCAAAGGCTCAGACATGCCTTCCCTCTACATGAAAGCCTCTCAAGGAGACAAAAAAACCCTTAAACTCATACAAGAACACTGCTATAACGACTGCAAAGTAACATTTCAAGTTTATCAGAAACTAAAAACGCTTCCCAGAGGCACCTAAATGTCTGAGACGGCGGAAATTGAACGAGCAAGACGCGAAGTTGAGTACAGCGAACGAAGATATGCCTACCACAGCCGAATGATTCGCGAACGACCTCGACTAGCTCGCCTCTATCAATATTGGCAAGCTTGGTATGCTGAACGGCGCCGAATGTGGCTTACTAGGCTTTGGCTTATAGAAGTTCACCGTTGGAAGCACGAGGTTCGAACACGCATCGAGCCTGCCACTTCAAAAATGCCTTTTGAAGAGCGCATGAGCAGGGCGGAAGTTATCCGAAAAAGCGTTCAAACCGTGGAAGCAGGCTTAACCGTGCTTCTGACCGAAGAGGTGCAGACCGAGCGGCTGGCGCGCGAACGCCACTGGCGAGTCCGTTATCCAGTGCCGCACGGAACTATGTTAAGCTGGATAGCAGCGAAACGTCGAAGGATCACGCGAATACGCTACTGGATACGCGAAATTCGCGCTGAGCTGCCCGTTCGGCTGTTCCGCGTAAAGATTCGCCTCTACAATGAGGAAAGAACACGTGATGAGACGCCAAGCGGCATGTTCCAGGGATTCTTTGACATCGACGCCATAATCAACCCCAAGAACGGAGAGGTTGAATGGGAGTGGTGGCTGACCAAAGAAGAAATCACCATCGCCAAATATCACATGATCGGCTACTTCAAGGGCATGGCTAAATGGACCGCGCCTGAAGACATGTTACTTGCCTACTTTGATGAAGAAGAAGGCATACCAGGAAAGGATGAGACAGCCACTTACAAGCGCACGAAAATGGGGGTTCCATACGCCAAAAATGTTCCCGCCGACTTCATATCTAAAGCTGAACGCCTAAAAGTTAAGGACCTTATACTTGGCGAATCAAGCAAAGCACCTGAACCTAACACGGAACCTTCAGCCGAAAACATGGGCGTCTTCGTTCAACGCTTCATGGTAGTGGATGAAGACGGCATAATCCGCTGGGACGACATACGCAACAAGTGGCTATGGCACCCGCCTGAAAACATAATAAAGAGGGTTAAAGATGAATTGGGAACGAAATAGGCTTTTCCTTGACTACGACTCTCGAGTGGGCTGGCTATGGCGAACCGACCCCATGTGGGACGATCTGCTGGATCTCATCAGAATGGAAGCCAAACGGCTGGCGGGCATGTTCCCGATAGGCAACATAGCCGTGATAAAGCGTTCAGACAATGGCTGGCACCTGAAATTTCCGCAGGCAAGCCTCACCGAAGAGGAAATGGAAAGCGTCATGTGGTCCAGTATGAGCCACTTCGGGCACATCTGGTTTACCTGTTTAGTCCAAGATTCAACCCTGCGGGTATCTAAAAAACGCAGGAAGTTTAGTCATGAACCATTCTTACGTGAAGTAATCTACTTGAAAGGAGGCAATTAAAAATTGGTGTTTGACCAAAAGGCGTACTATGTGACCCATAGACGAGAATTAATCAAAGCTCGACATGAGCGCTACTGTAAGAAACAGAGAGAGAAATTGAAAAAAGCGTTAGACGAAATTTCGAAATGGGGCTTACCCTTAAAGGAAAAAGGGTATATAGCTGGATTGATTGATGGAGAGGGAAGCATAAGCATACTGAAAGGTAAAAGCAACGTGACTGGGCATATGGTGTTTTGTGTTAAAATATCAATCGGTAATACTTGCTTGGAAGCCTTGGAGTATTGCAAGAACGTAATTGGCTTTGGAGCGATTTATCATATGAGTCTAACCGGCAAGTTAGGCAAGAAACCTCAGTACAGTTATCAAATTCAGGGAATGCTTAACTGTTACAAGTTTCTTCGAGTTATTGCTCCATGCCTTATAATAAAGAGAAGGCGAGCACAATTAACGCTTAAGTTACTGGAAATTTGGATTAAGGAAGGTGAACGCCGAGGATATTTTGCAAGGAGACGCCCTGTCCAAGAGGAGGGAACAGGAAAAATCCTTGGAACAACAGGGTCGGAGTACTCAAGTCAAATAATAAAAGTATACGAGGAGATTGTGAATGAGTCCGTATAAAAAATGTAGATGGGTTGTGATGATTGGTTTTAAAGCAGAGCACTTAGCAGAGATAGCTCCTATAGTTAATAAATTGAAAGAAAAATATCCAGAGACAGGTTGGAACATTGGAAACTCGAAATTTCCTCAATACGATTTCATATTATTCGGTTTTGCTGATGATAGGGATCAAGCACATAAAATCGGGTTAGCTACTGTAAAAGGAGAACTGTCCCAGCACCTTTCGCTTTTGTATTGGGTAAAGGAAGTTAACCTGTTGAAGTACAACGTGAAAACGGGCGAAGGCAAAGGCTAAAATAGGTTTCAGCGTAAAAGATAAAACAAAGAAAGGTAGCGTCAATGGCTGAAGAAGATGTGGAAAAGAACCAAGTCCGCATACGTGAAATGCTAATTGCTTATGCTGATGGTGCTTATATTCAAGAGTCCAACCAAGATTATACAAATTTAGAACATGTTGTGGGAATTCTGAATGGTGTGAGAGAACTGTATTGGCCTTTCATGCCTGAATTCACTCTTGAAGAAGTAAAGACGACTCTTCTAAAATTGGCGCCATTAGTGAAATTTAGACAAAACAATGCACGTAGGGGAGAGGTCGGTTAAAGTGAATTCTAACATTGATGTACGTGCTGTTGACGGCGTTACTTTTGCCGTAAATAACATCGAGTACCAATGGCTTCTTGATGTTTGTAGTGAATTAAGCTTTTTTTCCAATATCCTTCATAAAAGTATGTGGAAAGTAGAGCGGGAGCTGTATAAGAAAGCTGAAAAAGCTTATAAAAAAGCACACAAAAAAGACCCCTTGGTGCGTTGGTATCAATATTACGGTTTGCTTTGTTTTGTTGTTAATGAATTAAATGGCAGTCATAAGTATAGTGTTAAGCATTGCCGCGATTATTTGAACCAAGTCAAGAAGGATATTCCTAAATTTGTTCGAATACTGAATGTTAAGCCTCTTCAACCTAAATAAGGCAAAGACTAAAATAGGTTTCAGCACAAAAGATAAAACAGTGATGGACATGATGCAAGTCAGCCTATCTCAAAAAAAGCCCGTGAGTGGTGGGTTCAAAATCACTCCCCTTCGGGGTCTGCAGGCTGACTTTCTAGAGTACCGCGAACTTGTTAAGCTCTCAGAATATATCAGTGACGAATATTGTCTCGTCTGCGCCTATTTTCAGCAGTTAAAAGGGCATTTTGGCACTTGCCAAGACCTACCATTCAAAAAGCCCTATGATGGAGCAAAAAAAGGAACGGCGTGTAATTGTTGGAGATTAAAAACAAAATTCATTCAATTCAATATAGAACAGAAATTACCAGAGAAACCAGTCGTGAGAATAAATTGGCTCCAGAGAAAGCCACATTTAGGCTCTTACGTATCTCTCTATGACTTAAGAAAAATAAAGCAGAAACCGCCGTACAAACACAAATCATACTGCAGAATAGACGATTATTCATACCCAAAATGCAACGTTTGTGGTGGGGATACAATTAGAGCAGGACATGCCTACAGTGGCGCACAATATTTTAAATGCAAGGGGTGTGGTCATAAAATCTCAGTTGACAGAGTAATTACACCGAAGCCACATAGATTTCCCAAACAAGAGTACATTCAATCATTAAGACCACTGCGTTATGTTGGACGGTTCTATCGTCAATTAGAAAAATCAATTCAGTTAAAAACCCGTCCTATTATTGACTTTAGCTTAGTTCCCGTTTTGCTTCAAACAATTGGATTCCGAGAATTAGACATACATGAACTGAGTTGCCCTTTTTGTAAGGAATCCAACAATTTCGTCAAAGTCGGAGTTAGACACACTCTTCATGGCGATGTTCAAAGATACCTTTGTAAGCAATGTGGACACAAGTTCACATCTACTGGGGACTTTAAAAAAGTGAAAGCAACACCAAAAGCCCTCACCACTACGTTAGACCTGTATTCCAAGGGGGTAAGCCTAAGAAAGATTGCGGAGCATCTGAAAATGTTTGAGGGCGTCACTGTTACTTATGCTTGCGTTCGGAAATGGATTAGACGGTGCTTGGACAAGAAAAGCATTGAGGTCGGTTAAAGTGAAGATTGAAATAGAAATTCCTGATGAAGTGATCGAGAAATTTGCTCAATCCATGAACATGACGGTAGAACAATGCGCACAGTTTATAAAGATAGCGACGGAAAAGTTATTCCAAAATATTCCTCAGTTGGTTATGTTGCATAAATCCTTGGGAACATTTAACCTCGAAACAGCGCAGGACAGTCTCATTAAGGAAGCAAAAGATGAAGTCTTAGGTAAGAGGTAGGTTAAAGTGAGCTTGTCTCCGGAAGATTTTAGGGCTTTCAGCGAAGAAAGGGTGAAAAAAATGATTGAAGCAGGGAAACCTCCCACGTACATTGTCGCCAGCTTCCTGCAGGTTTTCAATGATGAAAAACTCGTTAACTGTGCAGTGTGCGATGTTCCCGTTTTCCTTAGCCCTTTTTTGCTGGAAGCCGCAGAAAAACACAAGATACCCGTAGTCTGTAGCTGCTGTGTGGACCCGCAGGTGGTTAAGGGTCAAATGGTCAACTACCAACCTCTAAAGGGGTTGGCTTGCACCTAAAGGAGACGAAACAACATGTCTAAGAAAATCCTTCGATGCGTATGGCTGGTTGACAGCAGCCCTGCCGATGTTTACGGCAGCGACGTGGTCAGCGTGCCCAACAAACCCGCAAACCACACATTCAAAGCGTTCACCATGCCTGTTTTCCTTCGCTACACGCCCACAGCTAAGACAGGTTCTACTGGTGTTTCTCGGATTTATCAGTTTAACTGGAACACCAGCGAGTACTGCCTTGTATTCAATGAAGCTGCGAAGCTGATGGAAACTCCAACTGTTGTAGGTGCGACGTTGGCGCTTTCTAACAGTTGTCCGACTGCGGATACCCGAGAGGTCTTCAAGGGCTATTCCGCGTTCAGTGTCTTTAGCTTTCGCAACCAACAATTTGCTGATACAATGGTTGATGTTTCTGGCGAAACCGCTTTCTTTTCTGCTACGTTTCTTGAGCAAACGCTTAGCCGACTTGGATCCGATGGATTGCAGTTTACTTCTGAGATCGCTGTACCTTGCGCGGATTCCGTTGAGTTTTTTTCCACTCCATATTTGCCCGTCACTATCGACAGCTATGTTGTTGACGCCGAGGTCAACACCAAGCCATTCTTTTGCATCGTAAACTGGTGGTTCGGAAACATCCATAACCACGCCAAGATAGAACACGCCGTTTCTGACTACGAGGTCTGCTTGCCCTCGGATTCTGCCAAGTTTCTCTTGCTGGTAGGCACCAAATTTAACGGGGATTATTTCTCTTCCGTTCAATGTGGTTATCGATACTCGGTCAACGCCTTTCCAACTGAGAATTCGCTGGTCGTAAACTATGGCTCCATCATCTCTAAAAGTAGGCTTGATTTTCTTCTCTCGCTTGTAGGCTTCAGCGACTTTGCTTATGGCTCTAACCGTCAATTGAGCGGACAAACCGTGCTTGCGTCGAATGCCATAGTAGACGAGCTTTTGAAGCCTGAATTTGTTGGCTGTTCTATGCCGGAACGCTACATCAGCGATTTCGTTGCAGGCATCGTTAAATGCCTTCATTGTCTCGGAGAGCGCTTGAGCTTGTTCAGGTGTTGGCAAGAGCTTGGCGAGGAGCGTTTGCTTCATAACTTTATTGAAATGATTTCTCAATATTTAAAGTTTCTCCAATTCCTCCCACAGCTAAAGCCAGTGGGCATCCTTGGAGGGTATAGGTGAAAAGGCGGGACTTTGATGAGGCAGTGCGCGATCTCAAGAAGGGCGACAGAGTGTGCGTCACGGTTAGAGGTAACTACGGAAACTTTATTGTAGAGCGGGTTGTCGAAAGCGTCGAAGACGGGTGGGTCCACTACACCACGGGTTTTTCCAACTCGTACAAGCGCATCCTGGGAATACGAAAGGTCGCCAAGGCAGAGGCACACCCCTAACTTCCACAAATCCTATATACTTCTTACGCGTACCCCTTTATCGTTAAGCGGAAATGCTTAAACACAATAAGAAGGAAAGAAAAATGATCAAAAACAAAATATCGATTGCTTTCGCTTTATTTCTGATGTTCGCAATGATATCATCACTCGTCGCTATACCAACAAGCAACGCACACACACCACCATGGAAAATTCATACGTACGCTTACGTTAATGTTGCACCTAACCCTGCGGGCGTCGGCCAAACAGTTAACATTGGCATGTGGATCAATAGGGTTCCACCCACAGCGAACCGCCAGTATGGCGATCGATGGAACAATTTTAAAGTGACAGTTACGAAGCCTAACGGAAACACTGAAACACTGGGACCATTTACATCCGATGACACTGGAGGAACACATACTGATTACACGCCCGACATGGTCGGCAACTACACTTTCTTCTTCAGCTTTCCAGGACAAACATTAGCAGGCGCCAACCCATCCCCACTGGGCGCCTTCCAACCCGAATTCATTGGCGACTATTTTGAACCTAGCAATGCGTCAACAACACTTACAGTGCAACAGGAGCCAGTACCACCTATTCCGGAAACTCCGCTTCCAACAAACTACTGGACACGCCCAATAGAATCGGTAAACAAATTATGGTACACTATTAGCGGGGCATGGCTCGGGCTTGCTCCGTCGACTTTTTCCACCACCGGTGCGTACAATGCCAGTGGAAACTACAATCCATACACTACAGCGCCAACCACTGCCCACATCATGTGGACAAAGTCCGCGGCGCCTGGAGGCCTGATTGGAGGAGAATTCGGCAGCGGCATGTATAGCAATTTCAACGCGCCCACACAGTACCAGCCAAAATTTGACCCAATAATAATGAACGGAATACTGTATCACGAGGAATTTCCAGGATCTGCATCTACTCCTACAGGATGGACTGCTATAAACTTAAAGACGGGACAAACACTATGGACTATACACCCTAATGCTGATTTATTATGCGGTCAACTGCTTGATTATGTAACGCCTAACCAGTATGGGGCCCTTGCATATCTATGGGGTATATCACCCGCGCTGCCTCATGGAGCCGTAATTCCAATCTTCCCAAACACTCCACCGAACACTGGAACCACATATACCATGTATGATGCCACGACAGGAAGATACATACTTAGCATAGTCAACGGCACTCATATGACGCTTACGGAAGACCAAGGCGGGAACTTGATAGGCTACTACGTAAACTACAGTACAGCAAACGCGTACAATGCACCTACGCTGAACATGTGGAACTCAACGCGCGCAGTCCAC
Organism: uncultured Candidatus Bathyarchaeia archaeon; assembly: GCA_964514055.1. GTDB lineage: Archaea > Thermoproteota > Bathyarchaeia > Bathyarchaeales > Bathycorpusculaceae > SG8-32-3. The sequence goes on from CAZEPB010000024.1 coordinate 17,180, forward strand.
GAACTCAACCCGGCGACTCCTGGATACGCGTATAGTGGAGCTTCAGAGTGGTATTGGGAACCTACTCAAGGCGACATCATTCCGTTTAGTTATGGAATAGTGTGGTCAAAGCCGTTAGCTATCAACATCAGCAGCTCATCAGGAGGGACGTTTTCAGGTATCGCCCTGCCTTCAACTCTTAGTATCCACGGCAACTGTATCGAGGACGGTGTAATACTAATGACTGCCGCTGCAATCCATGGATTTGCCGGTAGTTTTCAACCGGGGTGGCAAATTGAAGCAGGCTACGACGCAAACACGGGAGCACAGCTATGGATGGTTAATAGAACGGAAACACCCGACACAAGGCTAGCAATGTGTCCAGCTACCGCTGGAGCCTACGCTGAAGTATGCATAAACACTTTTACAATAAACGGTTACAGTATGACTACAGGAAAGCATCTGTGGGGTCCATTTGTACTTCCAAACCATGATCCTTACGACAGCATCGGCGGCTATCAATACGTTCCTGCAAATGGCACCCTTTACTTGTGGGGTCTCGGAGGAGACATATACGCCATTAACATGGCGAACGGGCATATCATATGGGCGACAACCACTAACCAACTGCTTGGTCCCTCTGGGTCTAACACTCCTTATGGCGTGTGGCCAACGTGGACCTTTACCGATGGATCTGTTGCTGGCGGAATGCTATTCGTTCCTGTAGGTCACCAGTACAGTCCGCCGATGTTCCGTGGAGCTAACCAACTGGCCATAAACATCACTAATGGGCAACTGGTATGGAAAAATATGGGCTTTGACGTTACATGTCCGCCGGCTGTCTCAGATGGCGTCATGATAGCGTTCAGTTCATATGACAACCAGATATACGCCTACGGCTTGGGACCCACCAAAACTACCGTTACCGCGCCTAGCGTCGGCGTTACAACCGAGACACCAGTGACGATAAGCGGCACAGTGACCGACATCTCTCCAGGCTCACAGCAAAATGCGGTAGCGATGAACTTCCCCAATGGTCTACCGTGCGTATCTGATGAAAGCATGAGTCAGTGGATGGAATTCGTTTATCAGCAGCAGCCATGCCCAGCGAATGTAACTGGAGTTCCAGTCGACATAAGCGTTCTCGACTCTAACGGCAACCAGTACAGCATAGGCACTGCTACGAGCGATGCCAGCGGCACCTACAGCCTAACATGGACGCCCAGCATCTCAGGCAACTTTACCGTCATCGCCAACTTTGCAGGTTCAGAATCGTACTATGGGTCTTCCGCTGAAACACACTTCTACGCCGCAGCTCCAGTAGCAACACCGCCACCGCCAACATATCCAGTACCAGTAAACTACACGATGAGCATCATAGGCTCAGCAATCGCCGTGATAATCGCGGTCGCAATAGTCGGTGCCGTAATCCTCAGAAAACACTAAGCAATCAACAAAAAGACACTCTATTTCCCCTTTTTTAGTTTGCATAAGTAAAAACGGGCTGAGAGGGCCCTGGGCGAATAGATGTTCTTAGACATCTTTCTATTCTCCTATATTGAACTCGTCCAGAGCCCCAGCAAACCGTAACGGAGAGGAAAGAAGATGTATGCATCGGGGCTGAGAGGGTTTTGGGAAGTGTCCATGTTCGGCGACGGCATGGTGGGTAAGTTCTTTGCAGTTTTGTTTTTACCCTCTTTAGCACTTCATAGAGCCCCGGCAGACCCGAAAAGCTTTAATCTTAAATGCTTAAATACTTTGAAAGCGACTTTATAAGCGTGGAAAGGTAAGTTAAAGTGAAGTTGAAGGTTCAGAAGCTCGAGGCGATCCGCGACTTGGACGGCAACCTTGGAAAAAGAATCGAGCTTGTTGAAGAACGCGAAACCATGTCGCGGCTTGCAATTATGCCGAAAACCGAGGAAGCCAAGATCACCCGGGGCGTGTTCGAAACGATGCAGGTTATGCTTCCAACGTTACAAAGAACCAAGGTCACTATACCCCGGATTATCCTTTTCTTGACCGAGCAGGAGTGCGACAGCCTGGACGTGGCTTTTGTTGTGAACCAGGTCTACGAGGTAACGCTTGTAGACCAAGGCTTGAAATTCAAGAAGGAACAAGCAGATGGTGTGGCTTACTCGTAAAGGTGAAAAAACGATCAGTGTTCACTGCAAGTCAAGAAAAGACGCCGATGAATTAGCTGTTGCTTTACAAGTGGTTCTCGACATGAAAACAGACACTACCGCGCCTTTTCAAATAGACAGAATTCGTACAGATGAATGGTATCGAGAATGGAACCTAGTGCCTTTCTATGAAAGAGTTAAACAAGGTTATGAACCTATCCTGATGAGCACAATAAAAGACTACGTCATAATCGTATGGAAGAAAGTTGGGGCGCAGGAGGCAAAATAGAGCTATGGGTCTGCCGAAATGTAGGATGCCCTGTCAATATCGCACGTGGGGCAAGTACCGGCAAACTGCTACGGGCAAGATAATTCTGAACAAGCAAATGCAGCCTGAAGGCACCTGTTTAGGCAGCCCCGTGATTGATGAAAGCGGAAAATGCACTACTTTTCGGAGCTGGGAAGAATATCTGAAACTGAAAAAGGAGAGTGCGGGAAAGGGTGAAGAGAGGACATGAAGCGCCGTATTTCTCTGCGAAACTTTGATGTCATGCGTGGATCGTCCACAGTTTTACCCCCCGAAACATAGAATTCGGTAAGGTGCGATGAAACATGAAGCTTGTCAGTTTTTCTCTTCCTGAACGCTACATCCGCGAGCTAGATCAGCTTGTCGAGGAAAGGTTTTATCCCAACCGGGCAGAAGCAATCCGCTTAGCCGTAGTTCTGTTAACTTCTTGTGGGATGGCTTTTACCTCCCTGAGTTAACTGAAGGGCATCGACTGACCATCTTTGAACTGGCACCATCGCTTCACCTGCCCCTCCCTTTAGCGCGAACCGTGCGCCTGCCATAACAATGTTCAAAGCCGCGTTCTCATCCCTATCCACAACGCGGTTGCATCGTGGACAGTACACTTTGCGCTCTGTGCATTCGGATACTTTACACCCACATATCGCACAGTTAGCGCTAGTGCCATGCGCTCGAACATAGAAAACTGGAATTCCCTCCCAACGGGCTTTGTACTCGATTTGCCTTTGCAACTCGTAAAAGCTCCAGCCATTAAGCCTAGACCTGTATTCTCTGCCTTGTCCATTGCCTTTCCTGTAGAGCTTCCGTATGCCCTTCAAGTTCTCCATGACAATGCCCTGCTTATGCGTTTTAGCTTGCTCTACGATTGCCTTGCTGACCCTATGCAAGCGTTGATTCACGCGGTTGCGCTGTTTCCAGCCGTACTTCCCGAAGATTCTTTTCCGTATTTTCACATCGTTCCGTTTGAAGTGAGACTTCACTTCTCGATAGACTGCTTTGATTCGTGTGGCTTCTGACAAATCGTAGTTTTTGATTTCCCCTTTGTCAGTGGCAGTCGCTACAACGTTAAGATTGCGGTCTAATCCAATTAGCCCCGTTACGTCCGCCACAGCCGTTTCTTTCGAAAAAGCGATTGACAAGTTGCAAGCCGTCAAAGTGACAGACCTCACGGTGTAGCCTGAAATAGCCCGTAACACATGGTTGTTCAATGGGATGTACTCGAAAACCCTTGGTTTGAGCGGCAGCCTCAGTTTTCCAGCAGCAATTTTGAAGGCGTAACAGTCAACTAACATCAGCTTGGTTGCGTGAGGCTTCTTTGCGTCTGGATGCTTCTTGAGGGTTCTTCTGTAGTTGCGGATTATGCCGACTGCTTTGCTTATGGCTGTCAGGCGATAGTACGTTGGCATGTTGTATCTGTGGAGTTGATGGTACGCTTTTTTTGACAGCGCCTTCAAGGAAGTAACTTTCTCTGTTAGGGCTATGCGAACGCAGTCGTTCACCATTTTTCTGAACTCTTCAAGTAGCAATAGCATCTCTTGAGAAGGCGAATAGGTTTGTTTCACAGCTTTAACGGCTTGCATATCTCTGTAATTGGCAAAACAACTATATAATAGTATCCCACAATAAGTTAACAGAACTTTGGAGGTTAAAAAGTGGATATAGTCTTGCTTGCTTTCATTTTTTACATTGCAGGCGCAATAACCCGAACGGTAGTTGCATACTTGGCGAAGATCGTTACAGCTCCAGAAGGAACAATCACGTTCAACGCAAAATACTGGGCCACAATGATTCTAAGCGTCATTCTGTCGTTTGTCGCCGGTGTAGGCACTTTCACGGCGGTGCCGATACCCGCAGCAACCAGCTGGGTCCTGGTTCTTGCCGCCACGTTTCCCCTTGGCTACGCGATAAACGACGGCATCAACATAACTGTCGATGTAGCCACAAAACTTCAGCAGAAAGGAAGTGCGTAGCCTTGGTTAACGCAGGCGTCGTAGTAGGCTTAGCCGGGCTGATAATAGTAGCCCTCGTCGTCGGCGCTTTAGCATACTACACTCTTACGCTGCACGGCACAGGAAAAATAAAAACAGTCGGCATCGTACCATACGCTGACTCAGGGCTCACACAGCAAATAAGCGCCTTCGATTGGGGCACAATCCCCCCGGGCGGCACATCAACGGTAACGTTATATCTCCTAGACAACGGCACAGCCCCCGTGACACTGACGTTTTCAACCACAAACTGGCAGCCAACAAACGCTCCAACATACCTGTCACTCGCCTGGAACTACAACAACCAAACAATCCAACCCGGTTCAGCCATAACAGTTGACTTCACCCTCATGGCTTCACCGCAAACAGTAGGCATCAGCACATTCAGCTTCGACACCATTATTACGGCTTCGGGTTAGGCTGAATGCTACTAAACTTTAAATAAACTTCCCCTTTTTTATCATAAGTATGACTGAACGAGTTTGTAGAAAATGCGGCGATACTCTTAAGGAATTTCATCGCTCATGGGGCAATATCTGCAGAGACTGCAGAAACAAACAGGAACGCGAAAGATGTCAGAAGCCACAAATCAAGGCTAAAATTTCAAGATATAATAAAAAATACCGAAAGGAGCATAAAGACGAGATTCATGCAAGAAATATGCGCAATTATTATACTGATCTTGACAAAACTCGAAAGAAAAAAAGGCAGAAAGGGCGAGAATTCAGACGCAAGGTTAGGCATCAGATCATTGAGTTACTCGGTGGAAAGTGTCAACGATGCGGCTTTTCCGATTGGCGAGCCCTGCAAATTGATCATATCAATAGTAACGGGAAAGTTGATTACAAGAGATTCAAGTCTTTCAATACCACGTACCTCAAACATGTTACTGAAACAGTAAAAAATGGCGATACATCAACCTATCAATTGCTTTGTTCAAACTGCAACTGGATCAAGAAATATGAGCAAAATGAAAACCCACATGTTGTCACCGCCACTGGATAGCAACAATTCCCTTCTCCTTTTTTCTATATAGAACAATCCTCTATTCAGCTTTTTATAGGACAAGTCCTTTTTTTCTAATTTAGGAATTACAATGGCAGCAAAAAAAGAATGCAGTGTACCACAAATCAAAGTTGAAGAAGTACTCTTGAATGCTAACAACCCTTTCAAGAAAAAACTAACTTGGCGCCGTCTTAGATGTTCTGAATGTAACGAAATTGTCCTTGGAAGAGGTATATCCTCCCAAGAAGATTGGGATAAAGTTCGCAGACATCTGAAAGACCGGCATGGAATTATCGAGGATGAAGGAATACCTATTCGGCTGCTTAGTCTCCCTTTGTTCCGTAGATGGCTTAAGCTTCAAATGAAAAAGGTGAAAAGATGATGGTGAACTGGAAGGAATTGAACCCTGCACCCGTCATCAAGCACTGCGAAGAAACCTATGCGCGCTACGGCGAGTACCCTTCTATCCGAGACATCTTCTACGCCTTCGTTGACGAGTTGTGGCCTAACACCAAATCTGTTTACAAAGCGCTTTCAAAATGGCTAGTCGCTATGCGCCTGGAGGGAAAGGTAGACTGGCGAATCATGCGCGACGGTTCTGGACGCGAATATGAGGAAGGCGATTGGATCAATAAGAACCCTCGCGGATACGTTCGAGTTTTGCTTAAGGAATTTACAGAATGCGGCAGCCGATACCATCTTCCGATGTGGCTAGGTCAACCAAAAAAGGTCATAGTAGTCTGCGAAAAAGAAGGCGATTACCCTATAGTTCAGTCGATTCTCAGCGATCTAAACGTGGACACCTTCTATTCCAGAGGGTACTCTGGATGGCGCCCCCTGTTTGAGGCAGTAGAAAAAATCAAAGCCGAAGACAAAATCCCCATAGTTATAGCCCTCTCAGACTTCGACCCCAGCGGCGGAGAAAAAGCAAAAGCAACTGGCAAAGACCTAGTTAGTTTTCTGCTGAAGGCATTTCGCAAACTCGGTTCGGATATCCCCGAGGAAAATGTGATTAAAGTCGCCGTCACAAAAGAACAGATCGAGCAGTTCAAGCTACCCCACAGACCTGAAGACGCCAACGAAATAGCGAAACTCAAGAAGGACCCACGCTTTAAAGATTGGCCATACGGCTTGTACCGTGTTGAAACCGCAGCGCTCAGGAAGAAAGCTCCGGACTACTTCGATAAAACCATCAGAGACGCCGTAGAAAAACACTTTGACCGCGAGATATACAAGGCGGTCCAGGAAGCCGAAGAAAAAGGTCGCAAGAAGATCGCCGAATTCTTTGAAAAGAACCGTAACTTGATAGATGAACTCCGAGAGCGATTGGGAGAGCTGTAAAATCATGTGGAAGTACATTGATGTCTATAAGGTCGGAAGCTACAAAGTGGGCGATACGTTGACGGATGAGGAAATGCAGTGTCAGTTTATGTGGAGAAAGACGCTGAACCATGTTAAAAAAATGAAAGTTGGAAAGGTAGTGTCGATGGACCATCCGATAGCGAGGTTGGCTTTTCAAAAGGTGAATGAATAAAAATGGGGTCTAGGCAGCGTGGCGCCAAAAAATACCGGGAATACTACGGGCAGCCGTACGTGCCTAAACTCTTCAAGACCGTGTACGAGTGCCACCGCTGCGGATGGCGCCGCCCGGATGATTCAGAGGCTCCGAAATGCCCGATGTGCGGCGTTCACCTCCACTCAAGAATCATCAAAGTGAATCACCCCTGAGTTCCATAAACCCTATATACTTCTTGCGCGTACCCTTTAGCGTTAAGCGTAAAAGCTTAAACAACTTAAAAAGGAAAGAAAAATGATCAAAAACAAGATATCGATTGCTTTTGCTTTATTTCTGATGTTCGCTATGACATCATCGCTCGTCG
>CAZEPB010000025.1:0-23808 GCA_964514055.1 uncultured Candidatus Bathyarchaeia archaeon
TCCACAAAGCTAAGATGGGATTACGTGCCGCCAAGAAGTACGTGGGCGAACTGACTGTAAGAGACATCGGGTTGCCCCATGAACTGGAGAAGTTTGCTGGTCCCGGCGACGTTCTGCTGGTGAAGAAAACGCGAACCGCAAGCGCGCACAAGGGCGATTTTGGTCGTTTGCTGGTTATCGGCGGCAGTAAGGTTTTTTCAGGTGCACCCGCCTTGGTTTCGTTGGCTGCCCTGCGAACAGGCGTGGACATCGCTTATCTCGCCGCACCCGCCAAAACCGCGTACGCCGTCTCTTCAGTGTCCCCCAACTTGATAACTCTGAAGCTTAAAGGTAACCATCTGAGCGCGAGTAACATCACAGCGTTACAGCAGTACTTGGAAACGGTTGACGCCGTTGTCATGGGACCTGGCTTGGGCGTGCACGCTGAAACCCGAGACTTCGTCCAAGCATGTGTGTCTGCCATCGAAAGCGCGGGCAAACCACTGCTGCTGGACGCTGACGGCTTAAAAGCCTTCGCCCAATTCAAACGCCCGTTAAAAGTGCCGCTTGTTCTCACGCCGCACGCTGGCGAATACGCCATACTCACAGGTCGAAAGCTACCTGAAAATGTTAAAGAGGGCATTGCTGAGGTGCAGAAGACAGCTGCAGAACTTAAGGCTGTGGTGCTGTTGAAGGGGCAAGTGGATGTGGTGTGCGATGCGAAACGGGTTAAATTGAACTTCACTGGTAATCCTGGCATGACGGTTGGCGGCACGGGCGATGTTCTTTCAGGCGTAGTTGGCGCTTTGTTAGCGCAGAAGGCGGACCCTTTTGAGGCGGCTGTGGCTGGAGCTTTCGTTAATGGAGCGGCAGGAGACTTCGTTGCAGGAGAAAAAGGCTATCACTTGGTAGCCACTGACCTTCTCGACCAGATTCCCCGCGTTTTAGACGACCCCATGAGTCACTTGAAGGTGCGAAGAACAGGTGGAAAAGGCGCCTAGGTTAACCATTTACCACGCGAAACAGTGTGACCCGAAACGTTGCACGGGCTTGAAGCTTAAACGCCACGGGCTTGCTAGGGTTGTTACTAGCATCAGGTTTCTGCCGAAGCGCGCTATTGTCCTTAACCCGTTTGGGGAGATAGCTTTCTCGCCTGCTGATAGGCAACGCATTCAGAATTTTGGTCTGGCAGCGTTGGATTGCAGTTGGGAGCATGCGCAAAAAGTCCTTTCGACTCATGTGAAAGGCACAAGCCGTTGCTTGCCCATTTTATTCGCTGGGAACCCGACTAATTATGCTAAGGCAACTAAGTTGTCCACGGTTGAAGCTCTCGCTGGAGCTTTGTACATAGCAGGATTCAAGGATGAAGCAGAGAAAGTGCTTTCGATTTTTAAATGGGGGCACACTTTTCTGGAGTTAAATCAGGCGCTGCTTGAGAACTACGCTTCCGCAAAGGACAGTACGGAAATAATAGAAATGCAACGTAGCTTCACTCGTGGGGCAAGCGTGTCTTAGCGTGTTTGAAATGTGTTTGGATGATGCTTTTGTATACAAAACCGTTTTTCCTTCATTTTCTGTTCATTTGCGAGAATGGTTTATTAGAGAAAAAATGGAAATGAAGTAAATATGGCGTTTACGACAGAGTTTTTTCTGTTCTTGGCGTCTGTGGTGCTTATCTCTCTAACAGGAGTCTTGATGCCTGGACCTTTATTCGCGGTTACAATTGAGAAAGCGGCTAAACGCAAGAGTGCTGGTTTGCTTATTGCCGTGGGTCACGGGATAGTAGAGTTTCCGCTAATGTTTCTCATCTATTATGGAATTGAGCAAGTTGTTGCCTCTGAAATTTTGCAAACAGTGCAGATTACCGTTGGGTTGGTTGGAGGGTTGTTGATGATTGTTATGGGCGTTCAAACGTTCAGAAACAGAAATAGAACAGTTGAGAAATACGAAAGCCCAAAACATGAATCTTTAATTGCGGGAATTTGGACCACAGCCGCCAATGCCGGTTTCATTTTATGGTGGTTGACGGTTGGCACTGCGCTTATAATAACCGCTAGAGTTTTTGGACTGCTGGCATTCATGGTTTTCGCACTGGTTCATTGGCTCTGTGATTTCTTCTGGTATACTGGTATATCCTTAGCAATTTTTAAGTCAAGGCAGTTCTGGACGGCAAGAGTGCACCAAGCAATTTTCCTCTTCTGCTTCGCAGTCTTGGTGTGTTTCGGAGTATGGTTCTTCAGTTCAGCCTTGTGGTCAGCAATCAGCACGTTAATTTAGGAATGGTGAAAAAGAAGTGCGAAATGAGTTTAAAATTGGAAAAGCAACCGTGCGGTTAGTTAGAGCAGACATAACTGAAATGGAGACCGACGCCATAGTGAACGCGGCTAATCATTCACTTATGGGCGGCGGAGGCGTCGACGGAGCAATCCACCGCAGAGGCGGACCAAAAATACTCGAGGAGTGCAAGAGAATACGGGCTACAGAATGGCCTCAAGGTCTCCCAACGGGAAAAGCCGTCATAACTTCCGCGGGCAACCTCAAGGCTAAGCACGTGATTCACACGGTCGGACCAGTTTGGCGCGGAGGAAGCCGCGGTGAACCCGAGTTGCTGGCGCAGGCTTATCAGAACTCGCTGAGGCTCGCCGTGGCGGAGGGGTTGAACAGTGTGGCGTTTCCGTCTATAAGCACGGGTGCCTATGGCTATCCAGTTGAGGACGCGTGCCGTGTAGCCTTGAAAGCGGTGAAGGAGTTTCTGGAAAAAGAGGACAATTTGGACGAAGTGGTTTTTGTCTTGTTTTCTGAAGGGGCGCTTGAAGTCTACTTGGGCAAAGCAAAGGAAATGTTGACCTGAAGAAGTAAAGATCCTCTACTGGTTTCTGCATTGAATGGCTATGAGGTCCCACGTAGGTGAACCTTTCAGGTTTTGCGGTGAAGGAGTTCAATGACATCTGGGAAGTCTATGCCTAACGCATTTGCCTTCTCTATTGTCGGCACTCCATTCGGCGTCCACCCGCGCCGCTTGTAAACCGCGTCCTTCAGCTTCTCGTATTCCGCCTCTCGGTATTTCCTCAGTGCAGCCATCTTCTCCTCTGTCGTCTTGCTCGTAGGGTCAATGCCGAGCTCTTCTTTGAGTTGCTTGTCGTAGCGTTCCCTGCGGCTTTCGTACTCCTTCTTTGTCACGGGACCAACTGCGCGGTACGGCACCGTGTCGTGTTCTCGTGTTCCGTAGCCCATGCGCAGGTTGAAGATGCGCTGGAAATTGTAAACTTTTTCACTCATCAGTATCAGGTCGTCTCCCGTGACTTTTCTGCCTGTGACGGCGTAGAACAGTTTAGCGTAGTTTTCAACGTGCGCCATGACCTTTGTGGGTTCCTTCGTTTGCTTGTTGCCTTCTGGTATAACGTCGTTCCACGGAAGCTTGCACAAGCCGTTCAAGCCGAACCACGTGCGCCACATCGGAAACCAGTGCAGATTCTCGGCTTTCTGCTTGAAAGTGGGCATCAGGTTATGTACCATGTCAAGAAATATCAGCCACGCCTCGTCATGCTGCGGACCTTTCAACGTCAAGCCGTAACCCCCCTGCTGCGCTAGAGACTCCTTGGTCACGTACTCGGAGAATTCCAGCCCTTTGGACTCCATGCCGATGTCTTGCATAATCGCCGCGTCTGCGCCGTACTTCTCGGCAAACAGCTTCTTCATCCGCCTTATGCCCTGTCCTACCACGGTGCCGAAGTCCTCGCCGCGAGCCATCTGGTGCACAAGCTCTAACGCTGCGTCCTTGTTGCCAAACCGCAGGTCTAAGCCGCCTGTGGCTTTTTTGTCAATCAAGCTCATCTCGTAGCATTCCATTGCGAAGGCGGTTGCGGTTCCTATGCTAATCGTGTCCAAGCCGTAAATGTCACAGTAATAATTCATCTCGATAACGTGGTCCACGTCGAAAATTCCGCAGTTGCTGCCCACACCTGCCGCTGTTTCGTACTCAGGACCAGTAACGAAAACCCGCTGCCCTTTGTACGGTCCAGTCTTAAGCTCAAAATTCTTCACCACATGAGAACATGACAAGGAACAGCCCATCCAGCAGCCGTCAAACCCCGCGTCGAACTTCTTTCGGTGCACTTCCCTGCCCAGCTTCTCCGCGTCAGGATGGCACCCATATCTGAAATTGTTCACTGGCAACAGGTCAAAATCGTTCATTGCAGACACAAGCTGCGGAGAACCAACAACCGACATCTCGCTTTGTTTCGGGTCAAGCGCCCTTATTTCCCTGTTATACGCGGTGCCAATTTCCCTTACCAACGTGGCGTCAGCCGGGCCATTACTCTCAACAGTGATTTTCCCCGAATACTTGACCACGATAGCCTTGATTTTCTTGTTGCGCAGCACCGTGCCTATTCCGCCTCTGCCAGCCTGCTTAAGCCTGTGAATGCGCCGCGCCGCGTCATACCACGAAATGTTAAGGCACCCCATCAAAGTGTGCTCCGCACCTGGACCTGCTGAAACCACGGAAATGCTGATTGGCTTGCCGCCGCCGTACTTCTCCGCCATGGCTTCCACGACCAAATGCGTCTCCGAAGGAAGCTCAGTTGCATTTTCAACTTGGACTCGGCACGCGTCGCCGTCGATGAATATGACCACTTCAGACTTGGGTTTGCCCTGCACTTCGAGGGCGTCCCACCCCGCGAATTTCAGGTAAGGACCAAAATAGCCGCCTACGTTAGAGTCCACGACTATGCCTGTTAAAGGTGAAATGGCCACGGCGATGCTTTTCCCAGCGCCAGGGTAAACAGGAATGCCTCCTAACGGTCCTGCGGCTAAGCACACCTCGTTTTCAGGGTCATCCCACTTTATTATTCGGTCTTTAGGCAGCGCGTTCCAGAGCAGCCGAATGTCGAAGCCGCGTCCGCCCGTGAAGGTTTCTTTCATTTTTTCCGAGACTGGTCTGCTTGTAACTTTCATTTCTGAAAGGTTAACGTACAAGGTTCGGTTGTTGTAGCCCCTTTCAATTTTCTTGGGGGAATATGTAAAATCAACTAATGCCATTATTTCACCTATTTTACTGTGGAACCTGAAAGTGACAAACAGAATTATAGACTTTTCGACGGAATCCGCTAGTTTTTAGTAAGTGAAAGTTATTTACAGACTCAACAAATCTATGTTAGAGGCGGAAAATGAAGATTATTGGAAAAAACCTCCGCCAAGGCTTCGTTAAGGTGGTTCCCACCTCTGATGACGACCTTTGGCACCTGTACAACGTCATCTACAAGGGCGACGAGGTTTACGCTTACTCTTCAAGAGCGATAAAGTCTGACCAAGAATATTCGCGTCCAAAGAGCGGTGAGCGTGTCTCCGCGTTCATGGGTGTTACTGTTGAATCCGTAGCGTGGGACAGGTTTCTGGGCAAGCTACGCGTGCACGGGTTAATCATCCACGCACCCGACATTATTCCAACAGGCGCTCATCACACTTTGAGCATAGCATTAAACCAGCCCTTAACAATCGTGAAGAAGGAATGGCCTAAGCATCTTCTTGACAGGCTGACACGGGCGAGCAGAACCGAAAAACCAATGATAATTCTCGCCATAGACGACGAAGGCTTCGCTGTAGCCGAGACCAGACAGTACGGCGTGGACATCAAAGTGGAAGAGCGCATGAAACTTCCTGGAAAACTTGAAGCCGACAAACGCGCCGCTGCCACAAAAGAATACTTCAAACGTGCGGTCAACAGCCTAAACCAGCTCTGGTCCACAAGGCACAGCCCAATAGTCATCGTGGGCGTGGACTTCGTGAAAAACAACTTCGCAAAATTCCTAACAAACGAGGCTGCAGACATGGCTAAGTCGGTCGTGGACGTAAAGAGCGTCAACAACGGAGGCGTAAGCGGCATTTACGAAGCGCTACGTTCAGGAGTGCTCCTGAGAGCAGCAAAGCAAATGCGCGTTGTTGATGAAACCGAAGTCATGGAGGAAGTTATGAAGCGGCTGGGAAAAAGCGAAGGCACAGTCACCTATGGGTTGGACGCGGTTGAAAACGCCGTTGCTATGGGCGCCGTTGAAAAACTGGTGGTGGCAGACACGGTGCTGCGGGAAGCAGACGAAGAACAACGCTTACACTTGGAGAAGCTCATGCGAGAAGCCGAACAACGCAGAGGCACCATAACCGTAGTCAGCACAGAACACGAAGCAGGCGAACAACTCCAAGCACTAACAGGAATCGCAGCACTCCTCAGATTCCCAATAAATGGTGTTTATCAAAAATAGCAACTTTGAATAGTTGCTCACAGACGCTACCCCTCCCCTTTGAATACACGGCGCTTATCAAAAAATAAAGCTTATTAGGTCGTTTCATGCAATACATGAAATCAGTTGAGATGTCTGTTATATCTATAAGACGTCTTTAGGAGAAGTCTCTTAGTTGGTCTATAACCTCTTCAAAGGAAATAAAAATAATTGGAAAAAGCTTTTAGCTTCTAAAGAAGAGACACGTATCCGCCTTCATTCGAAGCGAGGCATATGGACCATCAGCGGGAAGTGATTTGGATGATGAAAAAAAACTTGGCAATAATCGCTCTCTTAATAATAGTCATAAGCTTGACTGTTATTACAGGTGTATTGTATTTACAGATCCAAATTTTAAACCATGAAAACCAAATTTTAAACCATGAAAAGGATGTTCTTCAAAGTGAAGTTGAGGAAGTCCAAGCACCTTATCTGATTAACATTGGAGTAACCACGGGTGTCAAGCCTGTAGCAGGTGAATATGGACAGGATATTTCTCTTTGGAGAATCTGGGTTTCAGGTTCCGTATTAAATGCTGGTTTGGAAACAGCAGAGAATGTTCGCTTTGAAGTAGTAGCTTACGGAACGAATGGTGAAGAACTCTTCAGAGGAGAAACCAACAATCAAGGTTCTATTGTAAGATATGAAACAATCACCGTCTATGGCTATGTAGTTACAGATCTTACAACAGACACATACATTGATCGTTTAGAAGCTAGCCCAATCTGTGATAATTCACGATAGCAAGAATCACTGCTGAAGAAATCCCCTCTCTCTGAAACAACAATGGATAATAACGAGGCGACAGAAAAGCGCAACACTAAGACGAAGTTAGAACATACTATAATTGAAACCGATTTCATGCTATTTCTGTTTAAAGTTTCTTTTGACTTTTTCCAGTTTTTCACCTAGAACTTCAGCGTCGCTCCTTCCTAAGCCTTTTTCGTAGGCTTTGCGTATGTGCTTTATCTCGTAAGGGTTGAAGCCCATAATTCGAGCGGCTGTGGCGTCCGTGGCAACCACATCTGTTCCTGCGATTATGAGGTTCATCTGGACTGGTGTGCCATCTATGGGGCCTTCTCCTTCCATGCCTACGAAACCGTCTATGACCGTTAACGCTTGCTTAAGCACGGTGTTAATGTCGACCACGACTTTGCTTATGCCTTTCATATGATATTTGGCTTTGAACTTGTCAGGAAGCAAGCCGAACATGTTCTTCATTCCCAAAGTTACGGTGGTGTTAACGTGCGTTTTGAGTTTCGCCGCGCTTATAACCGCGGATTCGGTGACCAGACGCGGCACAGTTATGCTCTTCAACACTTCACCGTTAGGCACATCGAGCTTAACGCGGTCTTCAACGTGCCGAAGGTTGAGCCATTCAACGCCGTTGCGGCTGCACATGTCTTTCATGCCTGTTGCTTCGAAGGCTTTGTCCGCGTTCGTAATTGTCGCGTCTGACTCTACAACGTAGACTTTCACGGGCAAATCCTCCAGTTTCTTGATTATGGCTTCAACTACGATGGGGTCTGTGGTTGCGCCCGTGTCCCACGTCTTGTCCGTGATGAAGTTAACCTTGATAAGCACTTTATCGTAACCCGCAAGCGCGTTCTTGTAGTCAATTAAGTCCAGCGCTTTGAAAACTGGCGCGTGACCTCTCTCGCCTTTAACAACAGCCACAACCGAAGACCCTGCTTGCATAAGAATACCAGCGAAACTCTACATATAACCGTGTCTATCAGGTTCCCGCGGAAACAAAAGTACAAGTAGTCTGCTGCCCTGCCAACACAGCCTCAACCCTGTCAGGATAGTTCCCATTAACCACGTAACAGTCAATCTGCGACTTCAAAAGCAGTTTAGGCAAGTAACGGTCAACACTCGTTCGCTGACGCAACGTTAAGAGCTTCTCGGCTGACAGCCTCTCTATCAATTTAGCATCAGAATCCTTCTTAGGGTCACTCGTAAAAACGCCGTCAACGTCAGTGACCAGAACCCCTTTTTCCGCATGTACCCGCGCGGCAACAGAGGCGGCGATGGAATCCGAGGTGACATCCCACGAAATTTCCAGCGGATCTTCCTTAAACATCCAATGCGAAGGCAAAAAAATCGGCACAATCTCCGCTTCCGAAATCTCTTTTGCGTTCTCAAGCTGACGGAAAACACGGGAATTAGGCGTGATATTGGACAGCAACAGCCCGAACTGATCCATCCCCAAAATCGCCATCCTGTGAGAAATGCCGTTCGCCAAGTTAAATCGCTGATCATATTCCCTCACAGCGTCAGCGAATCTGCCTCCTCCAGGCACCACAATTATCTTGTATTTTTTTGCGAGTTCACCAAGCTTGCGGCATAACGCTCTCAGCCGTTCTGGGTTCTCGGCTAGACTGCCGCCTATTTTTATCACTGCGTCCACTTCACTATCCTCCCATCAAGCTTGCTCGCCGCCATCAACGCGACACCCGCAGCAGGCGACGCCGTAACTACATCGTTTGGAATTAACTTGCTCAAGTCAATAATTCTTTCAACCCGGAGCCTTTGTGCGGCAGTTTTTGCAAGAAAATCTTTGCCGAGACCCGTGACCACCACGGGAACCTTTGCAGTTGTAAGCGACTTAACTCGAGAGTAAACTTGGCTTAGTCCTTCAATGACCTGGTCAACCTGCTTGCTGTAAATGTACCTTGCGATTTGCACGATTTCTTCTTCAGTGAGCATTTCGATGTCAGCGCAGACAACTCGGGCAAGCCGCGCCATCGCTTCGCGCTTCGTTTTTCCGCGCCCATCCGCCGTCTCCGTCGTATACTCCCCTTCTGTGATGTTTCCTAAAACCAAGTGCACATCACCTGACTGCGCAAACAGTTCTGATGGGACATGCGCTACGCCATCTCGCAGGGGAACAGACTTCACGATTGCAGCCACGTTCGTTCGCAAACCACCCGTGTAAACAAGCTCACCCACCATAAGCTTCTCCAAATCAGTTTTGCCAGCCGCTGAAACACGCCCATCAACCAACGGTATGATGCTGGTGCTTGTGCTTCCAACATCCACTATCACGCAGGTCTTAATCAGCTGAGCCACCAGCCAGCCTGTTGCCACCCAATTCGCCGCGGCAACCCTAATCGGTTCTGATCGGGCGTTGTCCATCGATATCAGCGATGCGTCCACATCTAAAACATAAACTGGCAGATCATCGAAAACCTGCGCGGCGCACTCTAGAATATGGTTGACGCCTTCACGCTTCGTTTGATACGCATCAGACAGCTCAGCGGTCATGGTCAAGCCTACGCCGTCGAGCTTCGCGTCGCCACTCACTTTTTCCCTTAGCGTAGAAAGCACACTCGCGAGTTTTTCTGGGTTCTTCCACACAGGAAAATACTCAATTACGGTTCTAAACTCTTCAACATAGCCATTTTCGGTGCGCAGAAACGCTGCTTTTGTGTTGGCGCCGCCGATGTCCCAGCCGATAACCGTTACCAACGCTATCTGCCTCTGCTTATAGTGTTGAGGACGCGCTTTTTAGCTTCGCGGCATTTTCCCTCAGCTTCTTCTGATGTGGCACCGTGAGCTATGATGAGCGCCGAGGCGGCGCTGGTCGCTGAAACGGGGAAAGGCGGAGAAACCATCTCGTCCATCCCGTAAGTTGTTTGGAGAGCCTCAATGGGCGGGTTAGGTGTCTCCAGTTTTGAAAAACACGCGTAGCCACAGCTTTGATTATGCGCTGGAAGTTCGTGTTTCAGAACAGCGTTTACTATGGCTTGGGCAATGTTGAAGCTGGTGACACTTCTTAGCCCCACATAGGATGTGGTTAATCTCGGGTTAACCTCTATCGCCACAGCCTCATCCGCGGTCAGAACAAAATCGACTCCAACGTATCCTCTGAGGTCTCGAAACGATTTAACAATTTTTTCGGCTGCTTCAAACGCTTCAGCTCTGAGTGGATTTTCAAAAGGAACCGAGCCACCGCTATAACTTGAGCTGGTTTCTGGCGTTCCAATCTTAACGTCCTGAAGGTTCAGGCTGATAGCCAACGCTTCACCGGCTGTTGACAGCAAGCTGACACTCGCGGCAACGCCCGTGATTAATTCTTGAACCACAAACTGCCTGCTTGAAGTTTCCTTTCTAATCTTGCCAACCGCACCTGCTACTTGGTCTTCGTTTCTGACAACGCTCAATCCACCACAACTAACACCGTTCGCAGGTTTGAATATCAAAGGAAAACCGCCTCGAACCGCCTTCTTTATTTCCTTTAAGTCATCATCTACGCTAAACGTCATCGTCTCAGGCACACGTAACCCCATTTTCTTCACGAAGTCATAGAATACTGCTTTATCGGACACTTTTTCTATAGACCTTGCTGAGCAGTTAAGCGACTCTGCACCCGTCTGGTCTACAAGTTCCACAAGCGACCGCAATAAGCCATCCGTTTCTGGCGCAATAATGTACGCCGCATCGCCTTGTTCAGAAACTTTCTGGATATTCTCATGAGCCTCTTGTGGAGAGAAAACAGGTACCACGCAATCAGCGTTTATGGGAGGATTCAACCTTGCGATACCTGCATCAAGCAAAGTGGTAACGGTGTGTCCAGCGTCTTTAAAATCCG
Organism: uncultured Candidatus Bathyarchaeia archaeon; assembly: GCA_964514055.1. GTDB lineage: Archaea > Thermoproteota > Bathyarchaeia > Bathyarchaeales > Bathycorpusculaceae > SG8-32-3. Next base: position 10,849 of record CAZEPB010000025.1, read on the forward strand.
AAATCACCGTTCTCAGCATGCCGAAGCCTTCGCTCAAGACGCTGGGCGGAATCGGCTCGTCAGCAAATCCGCCTCCAGAAACATGCTCGTAAACCAGAAGCCTCAAGCGCTCTCCTCACAATCCACGATGATAAAGCCTTTACCTTAAAGCTTTTTTACGCGTCTAACGACTTCAACGAGTTCTCGCACTTTTTCTCGGGTGACCCTGCCGTTAACTCTGTCGCTGAGGGTGCAAGCGGCACCGCGCAGACCTACAACGTCAGCACCTAAAGCATGAACCACAGGCAAATCTTCCTTCTTTAATGAACCAGCCAACGCGGCTTTCAAACCGTAACCGTGCGTTGCTTCCACGAAGCTGCGAAGCTGCGGCTGTGTAAGAAAGGCGAAGAGCCCTTTTCCGTCTTTAATTGCGGTGTCGATCATGGCTATGTCCGCTTTGGCTTTGTGAGCTATTTCGGGAAGGAGTAAGGGGTTAACTGTGCTTATTCTGGCTGCGTCAGCGTATCCTGAGGCAACCACCTTTATCGAAGGGTTGTAGTCTTTCGCGGCTTTGGTGACGCTTTGCATAAGGTACACCGCTTCCTCAGGCGTTTTTAACCCATAGAGTCCTGCTTTGACGTAGTTGACACCTGTTGTTGCCGCGCCCAAAGCTGCCAGCGACATGGAACCGGGAAGGTTGGGCACTTCGCCCAAGGTGCAGCTGACTTCAATGTTTTCTGGGGTTATCTGCCTGATTCGCTTTATTATCCATGGAAAATTTGCGCCCAGCGGACCTTCCTTTGGGTTCTTTACGTCTATGATGTCTGCGCCTCCAGCTATGGCTTCAGCGGCTTCGGTTTCGTTTTTTGGGCTGATTAGTAGTTTCAATTGTGATCATATTGATGCGGAATTTCTACACCTTTAAAGTTTTTGCACAGGCACTGATCTGAAGCATCTCTGACAGGCGAATCATGTAATAATAAGCAGATTTCTTAGTTAACAAGCATAGCAAAGCACGGGTGAACAGATTGAAGATCATACCTGTCATCGACGTTCTCAACGGTATCGTGGTTCATGCTGTAAGAGGCAGAAGAAAAGAATACCAACCGCTCAAGAGCACACTATGCGCGTCTACGGATCCCGTGGACGTTGCAGCAGCGCTCAAGGCGCTTGGTTTCGGCGAGCTCTACTTAGCGGATTTGGACGCAATCACAGGTGGGCAACCAAACCTTTCCCTGTTTAAGCAGATCGCAGGCAAGACTGGTCTCGAATTGATGGTTGACGCGGGTATAACAAGCCTAAAAACAGCCGAAGAAATGCTTGATAGCAGCGTTTCAAAGGTTATTATCGGGACAGAAACCTTGCCGAGCGCTAGTTTTGTGGCTGAGGCGATCGCGTCTTTCGGAAGCGAGAAGGTGATGGTTAGCCTCGACTTGATGGATGGTAAAGTGCTTAGCAGGTTTGAGCTTGGCGCGCTTAAGGACCCTGTGGCGCTTTTGCGGGAGTTTCAAGAGTTGGGCGTTTCCCAAGTTATTGTACTGGATTTAGCAAAAGTCGGCAGCAGAGAGGGAGTTAACGTGCCTTTTCTGCGAGAGGTGCTAAGGAATATCACGGCTAAGGTGCTGGTTGGTGGGGGAGTGCGAGATGTTAAGGATTTGGTGAAGTTGAAAGACGTAGGCGTCTTTGGGGTTTTGATGGCTACGGCTTTGCACTCGGGAAAAATCTCGCCTGAAGGGCTGAAACAGGCGGGTTTACTTTAGTACACGCGCGAGTTCGGAGGCGCTTATTTTACCTGTGCTAAACAGACGATTCCGCCTAGTTGCGTAAGGCGCTTGCCTGCTGGTGATTCAGCGTTTATTACTCGTGTTTTGACGTGTTTGTTTTTGGCAATCTGCATCAGTCTGTTTAGCCTGTTTTTTTCGCGGGTGTCCGCAAGGTACTTGTCGGTGAGCATGAGATATTCAGGTTTTGGTCTGCCTGGCTTCTGCCGTTTGAGAATCAGGTTTTCTGCTTCCTCAAGTGAAAACAGCACAGGACTATTTTTGTCAGAGGCGTTGAGGCGTTTTTCCAGAATTTCGATGAGGTTTTCTGTTTCTTCTGCAGTGGTTTCACGGATTAGCTGGCGGAACGCTGGCGTCCTTGTCAGCGCGGCTACTTGGGACAGCGTGCTTGCGGCACCTGTTATCTTAGAGAAGGCTGCCTTGTTTGGGCCTTGAATGAGCCATTTGTGATGTTCGCGAACGTGGTTGATGAATTCTTGAGCGTGGTTGGTTCTTGCGGGGGATGCGAGGATTACGGTTTTTACTCCTGCTTTCAGTGTAGGTCTAAGCCCGTTGATGATTGCCTCGTGGAAGTTGTATAGGGCTTTTGGGTTGTTTCTTGTTCCACTGATAGAGAGAGTGGTTTCGGGTTTGACAACTTTGCTGAATACTTTCCATAAGACTGCTTTGTCTTCTTCTAGCCCTAGGAGTATGGCGACTGGATAGCCGCGTTTGTAGCCTTTTTTCGTTTTCAACGCTTTCCCTTCTTTTGCGGGTTTCAGTGTGATTTGTGCTATATAGGCTGATGCGTGGTTTTTGGGTTTTCCTTTTTGCGGTTTTGGGTTTTGTTCGATTTTCGAGATATATCGATTTAGGGAATAGTAATTATATTATATCTTACTACAGTAGACGGTAGCGAGGTGCAAACTAATGTTTGACATATTTAAAAAACTGGATGAAGAGCAAAACAACGAAGAGATCGATATCGTAGAGCCATCCGAGAATATTGAAGAAAAAATCACAGTCGAAGAACCCATCACAGAAGAGAAACCAACCCAAGAACCGACTATTCAAGAGCCATACCAAAACCAAGAAGAAAACATTCTATCCGTGCTAAAAGCACTGGGAGAAGAAGAACGACTGTTACTATCAGAACGATCACAACTAGTAAACATGGAAGAAACGCTGACACAAAGAGCCAGAGAAGAAGTCGAATTCAAAAGACATAGGATCGAAAACTTGAAGCACGAGATACCCGAACTGAAGCAGCGCTGCGAATTCCTAGCAAAAGCACTAGACATCCCTATTCAGAAATAGCCAAACCTTTCTTCAAGCTTTTTCGCAATTTTGTTAGCTCAGTCTTTAATGTTATTTCTTCTTCATAAAAAAGCGACACGTTTAAGAATACGGTGAACTCGTTTTTTGAAGACCCAGCATGATAGAAGTCAGCGACAAATCCGACTTTGAGCGTCACCTGAGGAATAGTAAAAGAGTTCTCGCGTTGTTTTACGCGTCATGGTGCCCCTACTGCAGAAGTTTTCTCGCAGTTTTTGATAAGAATGCTGCAAAAGGTGGCTTTAACTTGGCTCTTCGTGTGAAGGTGGACGATTATGACAATCCGTTATGGGATGATTATTCGATAGAAGTCGTTCCCACAGTCATACTTTTCTATGAGGGAAAGGTTTGTCGAAGACTTGACGGAAGGTTTGGTCGAGGATTAAGCGAAAAACAGCTTAGAGAATGGCTGGAAACAATTCAAGATTCCTGAGCAACATAACGCACTTTTGTTACTGTGTTCCTGCAACCTTACGGCGCAATTGCTTGTATTTTTTGTTGAACTTAGAGCACATTTAATTATGATTCATTTTTCGGATTCATAAGAGTTATTAGAATCAATCTTGACAAAAATGTAGAGGCGTGGATATTGACTGAAACAGTTAATGCTGAACCCGCAGTTATAGCAGTTGAAGCTCCTTCCACTCAAGAGAACATTGTTAAGAGAAAAACAATTGTTTATGAAGCACACATTGACCCAACGGTGATACGGGTTTCTGGGGAAAAACTCAAGAAAGACCTTTTCACCAAATTTTGGTTTTTGAAGCCCAAATCGGAAGAGGTCCAGTTTGTTTCGTTGGAAAAGTATTATGAACCGTACATAGTGATAAGTGGGAAATACTTTCTCGATTACTTCCGCAAGTGTACTTACATATTCAAAGTTGACCCTGCAGTCAGGGAAGTTGTTCTGCTGGACAATAAATTCGTGCCTGAAACTTCCAAGTCAAACAAAATTGTCAAGCTACATGGAGAAGAGCGGCTGATTAACGAGGCAAAAGCGTTCTTGATTCTGGACAAAAATGGTCAAGATTCTGATGCTGCCAATGTGCCATCTGCACCTTCAGAGAAGAAACCTGAAAAAGTAATTGAAGAGTTTGGGATAGAAGAGCTTCCTGAAAATGCTGATGTGAACTTCATCAGGGGCAGGATAGCTAAGCGTCCAAAAGACCTGTGCAGAATTGTTGAAGAAATTTTTGAGGTAACCGAGCGCTCCGTAATCTACACTCCTAGATACAAGCTTTTGTTCAGGAACGTAAACACTGGCGAAGAAAAAGTTTTAGTGCTTGATGGTGTCACGGCAAAAAGAATATAGCAGCTTTGAAAGTGTGGTTGGTCGCGCTTCGATTTTGGGAATTACTAGCGCTTGGAACAGACTATAGCCCACTTGTATAAAGGCTGCAACTTCACTTGAAGTTATGGAGTCGAAATGTTAATTGTAGTATAAGTTTGAATTTCTATGTTTTTTGCTGCAAAAGACTTTTTCCTTTTCTTTATGTAGACCACGGCTGCAAAGATTGTAGCTAAAAGAATTGTAGCGGTAAGGTATGGTGTTAGCCAATCAGGTTCATCCGCTGTTTTTTCATTGTCCTCAGGTAGTGGTGATGGTTGAGCTGGTTCGTCAAGCGTTTCAACTTTCAGATTTTTGAAGGCTACGGCTCTGTCCGTGTTGTTTGCTATAAGCATTACTAGTTCATTGGTTCTTACCGGGTCGTCTGTGGCTGCTACGCTTTCTAGAAGAGTACCATTAGCATCATGTACTTCCGCGGTTATTTCGTTTTCAGATATTTTTGCTACAACCTTATACCATGTGTTTTCTTTTATGCCCGCAGACGCGTTCATGAAAGTCGTCGTGTTTTCACTTTGTTTATTTATTTGCCGCATGTCATAATCGTTCATTCCTTTAACCGCTACACTATAATTGCTTCCCCCGCTGTTTCGCAGCACAAACCCGAACTTGTTATTTGTTGTCTGCTCCATGTTGTCCGGTAATCGTAGCGGCTGTTCGCCCTTCTCTATTACAATTTCTTCTACGGGTATTGGTAGTGGACCTGCTCTCGGTATGGTTACTGATTGGCCACTTTGCAGTATAATGAAATCGCCTGAAAGCACGACACCCGTTCCTGACAGGTTCAAGTCAAGAAAGTCTTTGATACCTTGTCTTATCCGAAGTTCATGGAGAGCAAAGGCTGCGTGACCGAAATCATAGTAATAGGTGGGTCCCTCAAACTGGATTATAGATTTGGGGAATCCGACGAAGACAGTCAATGTTTCGCTGTCTGCGCCAGCGTAATCTGAAGTGCCGCTCCAGCTTGTTTTGATGTAGTATGTGCCTGGTGAGGTGAGGTCCCAGCTAAAAGAATAGTTCCCTTGGTCATCTGTTTCTGTTCTGGAGGCATTGTAGGAAATTAGGTCTTGGCTAAAGTATACGGTAACATTTTCGTTCGGGCACGCAGGTGAAATTGAACCCGAAATTGTAAGCGTACGCTTTAGACTGGTGATTTCTAAAGGTTCAGAAGACAGATTTATAGATATGGAAGATGGGGTTAATGGGCTATCCAATTTTGCTGAAACCTGTGCTGGTGACGATTTTTCACTGTTTTCTAGAGAGATAATCCACGGTTTTGTGTCCCCTAGTAGGGGTGGAACGTCGCCGACTTTCCATTCCGTTGCGGGGGTACATTCAGCTATCCAGTATTTCTTACCGTTGAACTCGTAGCCAGTGGGGGGTAGCCACCACCATGAACCGTGTGGCTCGTAAGGCAGGTAAACTCCGACATTGATGTGGTGTACCTCTTTGTGGTAAAGTAAGACAACATCTAAGCCTCCAGCTTTCATAATTGAAGCTGCAAGCAGTGATAGCGTATCGCATTTTCCCGAATTTTCTACAAGAGTTTCAACAGGATACCTCAGGTCCCCGTCAGCGTATGGAATCTGATGAACCAGCTGCAACACCGTGTTGGCGAACTCTTCATAGCTGTGGGGCTTATCGCGAGTAATGTCCCAAATATTCTCCGCGATAGCTTGGAAAGCGCCAGGAGTTACAAATGCAGCGTATTGGTCGTCGCCGCGAATGCTGTGGGTTTTGCCACTGTAATAATCGTAGAGGGAAGATGGCACTGAAACATACAAGTCGTGACTGACAAGTCCAAACTGAACTTGAGAGTTGAAGGTTCGGTCGTAATTTCCTGCAAAAGAGTAAGGTGTAATGAGAACTAGTAGCAAAATGCTGATGAGCAGGATGCCTGCCTTACAATACTTAAACCGCATTCAGGCTTACCAGATAACTTATCTCCTCAAACTTAATAATGTTAGGTATAATCCTGTCTATATTCAAAATAGGGAGCGCTAGTTCTGGTTGAAATTGCCTAGCTAGTCGCAGTTATAGACAACCGTGAAGCCGAGAATTTTTAAGGGAAAAGAGTTAAATGATTACCGTGGAGAACAGTCATGAGAGACGCGGATTTCTTGAGAGCACTCCTCAACACTAGCATACTCTACGTAGATATGATTGAGCAGTCAAAGCGGTCAAACAAGCAAGAGAAAAAACGTAAAAAAGAACCCTTAAAATTCAGCTTTTGCAAATGCAGCAACTGCGAAAACTTGAAGTGGATAGCCCATTCGAATAAGCGAAAAAGGCTAATCCTCGTTTCAAAAAAGGCTTTTGAGAAGGAGCTGAATAACAGGGCTAACATGGGAATGGGCTTCTTCATACTAATCTATGCCCTAATGCGCGCGTATCTGCAGATTCTACATCCTTACTCTAAAGAAAAAACGATTGAACGCAAAGCTAACAAGTATTTCAAGAAAGCAATGCAAGTAATAGCGAAAGACGGATTAAAAGTAATCATGAACAAAACAAGCGTGTAAAAAAATGCGACGGCAAAAAAGGCAAAGAGAAAGGTAAAACATGTATCTGAATCTTGCAGCTACACTTATCGCTATTTTCGCGTTAATAGGGTATTTCCTGATGAGGTTCCTTGTGCCTGCCCTTAATTATGAACGGCTTGTGTTCTTGGGGAGTTTGGCTCTTATATCCGTGTTTCTTATGTTCCTGCATCGGAGGCAGCAGCGAAAGAAGGAAATTGCTGCTTAGGCTTTCTGAGCTAGCCCAAAAAGGTTAAAATGAAGATTCGGCGAGGGTTTGACCCAAACGTAGCGTCATCCGATATGTGAGTAAAGTTGCCTGAATCGTAAAGCATCATGTAGATTTTCTGCAGGTTCAGCGTTGTGTTGAAGTAAGGCACGACACCTCCGAACTCGTAGGTGAATACGTACTTCACATTGTTCTGTTTGCATAAACCTATGAGCTCAGTGATGTTAAAGTTAGGCGTGTAAGTGTCAACTGGCAACTCTGGGTACTGGTACACAGGATTTTTTCGGGTGCCGTCAGCCCACAGATAAAACCTTACCATGTCTTGATTGAAAAGGTTGAATGGGCAAAGAAGCATAATTGACTCGTTCTGGTTGAGACCGCTGCAAGCGTAGTTTGTTGCTCCTTCGATATCAATGTGAATGTGGTATTTGGCAACCCCGTCGTAAGCGTCTTTGGCACTGAAAACTAACCCTGCCGCTAGGAATACTGTGAATAATCCAGCTGCAACTTTCGCGGCGCGTTTCCTGTTTATGGTGATGTGCCTTTTCCATGTGCTCTCAGCCTTTTCGTAAAAGAAGAGAATGAAACTCGCCGCCGAAATTGCCAAAGCTGGAAACAGCGGCAAAACGTACCTCCAATGCTTGTTCGGTATTAACGTAAAGAAAACAAAAACCACTACAAACCATGCGAGAAGCATTTTGTCTTCTTTTTTTCTACGCCACGCGAACAAGCCTAAACCAATCAGGCTTATACTGAAGAGAAAAAGCGAAATCGGGTGTACATCGCTGTAAGGCCAAGTCAGCTCAATGAAATAAAAGATTGGAAGCGGGAAACGTGCGCTGTACAATGACTTTTCAGGGTTGCCCATTTGCAGCGCGTATGCCCATTCGTTCAGCGTTTCCGAGGCGTATGTATGGTACGCTATGAGAATCCATGGGATAGCTACAGCTACGGCGGTTATGATTAACAGTGTAAATTTGGAAAATCTTAGTTTGAGCTGGTCTCGAGTTAAGAGCAGCATGCTTGCAACCATCACCACTGCCACAATCAGCGTCTGGTACTTTGTCAGGAACCCTAAGCCTAACGTTAGACCGCTTAAAACCAGCATTTTGTTCTGGCGGTTACGTAGCCAACTGAAAAAGAAAAACAGCGATGCAGTAAAGAAGAAAACCAGCATTGTTTCCATCATGGCTAGGCGTGAAAGCCAAAAGAAACCTGGGAATAGCCCTAGCAGAATGCTTGCGACTAGTGCAGTTTTTGCTCCGTACAGGCGGTAGGCAAGTTCGAAAACGACCCAAAGTGAAAGAAGGGAAAATGTTACTGAAACCAGCCTGCCGGAAAGAACGGTTACCCCTAAAACCTTGAAGAAAGCCAAAGTTGCGACATCGAAAAGCGGTGGATAGAAAGCGTTTAACCCTTTTTCTCCGCGAAGCAGCAGTGACCCGTTATTCAGATGAACCGCTTCATCCCATTGAATAGCTGTCTTCGTGATGTCCAGCAGAACTAAAACCGCGTAAATTAACGCGAAAGCTAAAAAAATTAGTCGCCACTTGTTTATTCCTGCCTTTAATCGGATTAAAAGCGATCTTGAACCTGACTCGTTTGTCGTAGTTCTCACCGCTTTAAAGCAGTTATCTAATTCAATATAATGGGTAGAAAACGATATAAAACCATCTAAAAGTTAGTGGACATGTTCTTTTAGCGCAAACGTCTGATGTGTGTGAATAAAATTTTAATCCGTGGCAGCCCATTTTGTGTTTAACGTATTACGGTTAGTACGTCTCGTGGGCAGGCTTCCACACATTTCATGCACCGTGTACATAGAGCGTGGTTGATAGTTGGGGGGTTCCACTCTTTTATGGCGTTTTCTGGGCAGGCGTTCACGCAGTAGTAACACGTACCGCACTTTCCTGCTGCCGCTATATACACGGTTTTGTCGTACCTGAACTTCTCAACTTCCTTTGACTTCAACAGCTCCGTCTCCCAAATGGTGTGCCCTTTTCTTAAACTTTAGTTAGACTAATTTATTAAACGTGCGTGTGCTGCCATTCTGGTGGACCGATGGTGTCGTCGGGCATTCTATCGGAACGCCACGATGTCAATGTTATGTGTTTTTCTTCTTGATTAGAAAACTTGATCCTGAAGCCGCATCAATTAACTAGTACAAAGAATAAACTTGATTCAGGTTAAGGTGAATTTGTGCGCTAAGTGGGTGAAATAATTTGCAGCTCTTCAAGTTTAAGAAAACATGTAGGTCATGCAAGAGAAAATTTGCAAAGAACGAGCTTGTCAATTTCATCCGAATTGAAAAACGCAAAATTACGACATGGGGTCTCAGAAAAGGATTACATGACCAAGAAATTACAATACCTGTTGGAAATTTACGTGTCTGTGAAGAATGTTTTTTTAAGCTTACAGAAGAGCAGGATCTGCGATTGAAGGGATTAGTGAAGTGTGAATATTGTGACAACGTCCGCAAAATGGGAGAGCGATGCCCTACATGTGGTGCTCCGTAAAGAAAAAACCCAAACCAACCTGCGCGCGCCTTTTTCGCTTTCAATATTTGGTTGATTGGACTAAAAATTAGTCTCCAAACCCAAGAAACTGCTATAGAAGCTCGAGTAGTCTTATAGCGCAAAAGCTATAGTGAAATTCAATTAGCTATAAATAGCTAAGCTATAAATAGAGTAGTTGGGAGGGAGATTTGGCATGGTAAACGCTGTAATTTTGGCTAAAGTAGATGCGGGGAAAGACAAGGAAGCACTTGAGAAGGCAAAGATTTTAAAAGGTGTAGAGCATGCATGCGCAACTTATGGCATATATGATTTGTTTATTCAGGTTGATTTCCAATCGATAGAAGCACTTGACAAGTTCGTTTTTCATGATCTGCGTGCGATTCCTTTCGTTAGGGAGACGGTAACTCTAATATGTTCTAGCTTCGTGTGTTGAGGTAGTTTTAGAGCGCACGCTATTTCTGTATTTGCGCTTTGTTATGCTTACCAAAATTTATTTAAATTCTAACCGAAGAAAAAGAGCATTATTCTTTAAGACTAAATTTGTGGGAGGTGCGGGATTGCCAAATTCGTCTGTTAAGATTGGCTCTTCATTTATGATGGCTATGGCGGTTTTCGCTTTGGTCATTTCTATTCTTTGGGTTTCCATAACCGAGGTGATGTTTGTAAGTGACTTTCTGGCATATACTGGTCAAAGTCTTTCTGATGCCTTGGCTGCGGGGTCTGAAGCAGCAGAGTTGTGGCTCACTACGAAAAGGCTGTGGGGCGTTGAATTAATCGCAATAAGCCTTATGGCGATATTCATAACTGCAAAGAGCTATTCAAAAGGTGAGAAATGGTCTTGGTATGCTCTTCTGGTGACTGGTTGCATTCTGTGGGGAAGCTTGATAGGCTACAAGGTGGCAATCGGCTATTTCCAGCCGACCATGAGTAGCATGACCTTTATTGTTGGAGCAATACTCTTTGCAATCGGTATAGTGGTTCCAGCTAAAGCAATCTTGAGCAAGAAATCGACATAAATAATTCTCAACAATCCGCATGCAATTTCGAGAAAAAATTGGAACGTGGGAGCTTTGGTTCCTACTAAGCATACCAATCGGGATATTTACGTCGACGGCACCAGTATATGTTATTGATTGCCCCGCAATTCTTACACGCATATTCCATTTTGACTACCCCGCGTGTCTCACATTCCTTCTCATTTCTTGAAGCTGTCGTATGCAAGTCGTCTGGAGGATGAACCTCAAAAGGGGTTCCGCATTTGATGCAGCCATATTTCTTTATTTTTTTGGTTGCGCTCACGCTGAGCCCTCAATTATTATAATGCATTTCGATTCTAATTAGGGTTTGGTGTCCTTTTCAATAAAGAAAGCAACGTGCGCTGCTTCATAAAATCTTTTATAAACTTTGACATATTTTTTAATGATGCAGAAATGTCACTGCTTTCGGACATTTATGTAAATCCCGTCCTTACCTTCTTTTTTGCACCGCTAATGATAGCTGCTCTGGTAATTAGTATAGTGTTGTTTGTTAAGCGCAAATTGTCGAGAAAGAATGTGCTCATCTGCATGTTTTTTCTTGGATACTGGGAAAGTCTGCTCTCATTCCTCTTCTTTTGGTTGGATGGAATGTTCATCGGGTTCATAACATTGACCTGCTTCGGAGTATTGGCTGTTTTAAATTATTCAGGAGCAGCTCGCTACAGAATTCTCGTTGGAGCATTATTTGTGGTCTTAGGCGGTCTTGAACTGATTCTGCCTATCTACATCGCTTTCAAGGTTAATCTGTTAGCAAATTTGAGAGCTTTTGCGTGGTTTATGTTGATGTTTTCCTTGGTTTTGGCTTCTTTAATAGGTGGAATCGCCATCTTGATTGCAGCAGTTAAGAACCATTCGCAAGCACAGTGAATTAGATATACTGTCATATCTTGAGAAAATTACTTTTTGGGTGGAAACGTAGCGCATCAATCCTTTTTGTTTTTTGCCTCTTCTTCCTTTTCGATGTCTCTTGCTTCAGCAATTACTGCAACTTCTCTCCAACTCTGTTTCTTATTGGTAGCAAAGATTTCCAATCTTCCTCTCCATCCACAATCTAAACATTCATAAATAACGGGTAGCCAGCCCAAATGACCAGTTGCATCACCTAGCATAGACCTAACCCTTCGCAAGTTCACGCTCTTGCATCTTGGACAAACCGCCACATCACAATACTTGCCTTTTTTTCTCAACTCATCTAGTCTTTCCATCAGTTTCTCGACGTTCTTGGTTTCCGCCGTTTTCTCTTTCTGTACAAGTTCCTGCTTTTGCTTCTTAGTTTTCTGCTTTGACAATAGACTACGCCTATAACAATCATCATTTTAATTGCCCTATTTAGATGTGCTGTCAAATCTTGAGAAAATTCCGAATGAGCGATTTCAGACTTCATCTCTGAAAAAATTTCGGTTGGTTGGTTTGAGTTCTGGAAAAGTGGTGTACAGTGAAGCATTCGGCTGGGTTCATTCGTTCTATTCTGTGACGGCTGGGAGCGGGTGTTTAGGTTCTTTGATGGTTTTTATTGATTTTTTCAGTTTGTTTATGCGTTTGGTTTTGCTAAGCGATTTGTATACTGCTTCGCCTCTTGGTGTAAGAGAATAAAGTATTTTTGTGTAGCTGTGGTTGTTTTCGACGAGGCGATTTTTCTCTAGGAAGCCTATTAGCTTTGTAGCGGTTGCGAGGTCAATGTTGCATAGGAATGCAAGGTTGTCAACGCTGAGGTTTTTGTCGACTAACGCTGAGAGGACTTCTTCGTAGAGTTCGAGTTTGGATTTCGACATTTTTGCTCAATCTGCTGTCTCGTTGTTACTTTTTCATTAAATCATTTGTGAATTGTGAATCTTTCTTTAAAATGCTGATTTGCTTTAGGCAACACTTTAATCTAATTTAAATCTCCGCGCGCTGTTTAGTTAAAAAAGGAAGAAAAAAAGGTTAGGGTAATGTCAAGCTTCAGACTTCGGCTAGTTCATGCGGGTTTTGTGATTTCTCGTTCCATCAACACATAAACACCAGATACGCCCGTAGGAGCACCTAAACCGCCTATCGATTTAGCCTCCCAACCTTCCTTTGCCATACGATTAAGCTGCGCGACCAGTTTTCGACAGGTTCCAGTGTCAAAAAGAATTTCATATTCTTTCATTTACAAGTCCTCATTTAATTAGCTCACGATTATGCTTTTAAGATGCAGTAAATTTGGGCTGGTGTGTTGGACGTAACCCGCCTTTTGTTGACTGTGGCATTCGGCTAAT
>CAZEPB010000026.1:0-22990 GCA_964514055.1 uncultured Candidatus Bathyarchaeia archaeon
TGGACACTACGTCTCCAAGTTCGGATACGGTTCGTAACCTTAACACTATCTGTTCAAGGGCGAGTCTGGCGTTTATTATTAGCTTCTCCATCTTGCGGACTTCTGCAAGCTCGTTGGCGAAGACGTTGGCTCGTGCGGTGTCGTGTTTGGTGTAAGCATCAACTATTCTCGCGAAGATTGCTTTGTCTCTTTGGCTGAACCTGTCTGTGGCTTGGTCGAGTTTCTGCACTTGTAGTTCTATTCGTCTGACAGCGAAGTCGAGTCGTGGCTTCAGTGGTCCTGGCGGATTTACAGCTTCTTTTATGCGGTCTGTGAAAGGTTGTTCACCCCGTTTAGTTTCCCATTTTTTTGCAAATCTTTCTGACAAATTAATACCTCCAAAACAAAAGATGCCTTTGAAATATCTTATACATTGTTAATATGGTGGAAATATGCACGTATATATGTGGAGATATACACGTTAGAAAAACTTGTTTTAGGCTTTAATTAGAAAATTAAAAGACAAGGTAAGTACTATTCAGATATTAGACAAAAAAATGTAAGTTAGACTAAAAAGAAGCGTAATCCAATGCTTAAACAAAAAGGTGAAATGAATGGGTGACAGATTAAAAGTATTCGGAATAGTAGCGCTTTTAGGATTCATGGCAGGAGTGATAGCGCAGCTGACAGCAGACTACGCAATTCCATGGCTTATGACAGTATTGCCAGCGCTCATCAACATTAAATGGGTGGTCTCAGGACTCGCTGGTGCTTGCCTAACGCTCGTGTTGGTAACCGCATGGGCGTATGTGACAAAGAAAAACAAGTAACAAATCTCCAGCCTCTTTCTTTTGTCCACAAATGCACCTGTAGGCGCTGAATAGTAGTCAATTTCACATTTGTTATTAGGGCGACAAAGAGAAAAGATTGCAACAGAATTTCCCGTGTTTCTTCTAACTTGCCAAAGTTTTTGAGTGGACTCAGAAGCGGAAAAAGTTTTCATCCGCAAATGCGTCTTCGTACCTCGATTTCCTCATCGTCCAAAGTCTAGGGAAATCTACCCACTTATTTACGTTTTCGGAATAGCTAGAAAACTTGGATTTCGATAAATGCTCAAACTTGCCTTTAGTAAGCTTTAATTTAAAGTTTGCAGCACGATATTGGTGTGCAAAAAAATCAAATTCTCATTCTAACAGCTTCGTTGAGCTGTATTCTCATACTCATTGCGGTTGGCGTATATTTTGCAAGTTTGCCAAATTCTCAAAGCACAATGGGGGGAATGATGGATGGTGATTCAGTAACAAATTCTTGGGTAATTTCAGTGATTTTAATCGGGGCTGCTGTCGTCGTTGCCGTAGGATTGGTTCTCTATTTTGTTTTTTCAAAGAAAACGATGCCACCTGAAAGAAGCAAAACCTTCAATGACCAAACCGTTACACTTCCCAAAAAGGCAAAAAGAGACACGGACGTACTGAGCCAGATTGAAACGTATAATATCAAAGGGCGGGTTGCTACTGGATATGCAAATCTTGATAAGCTATTATACGGTGGGATACCGCCAAATTTTACAGTGGTGTTAACTTCACCTCCTAGCGTTGAGGAAAACTCCTTAATCAGAAGCTTCATAGAAACTGGAGTGAAAAACGATGAGGTTACATTTTATGTCACTATTGACCCTAGCTTCGCAAGAGACTTGGCAGAAAAATTTGCTTCAAACTTCTATTTGTTCATATGTAATCCGCAAGCGGATGCTTTCCTAAAAAAAGGCTCTAACGTGTTTATTTTGAAAGGGGTAGAAAACCTTACTGACATTAACATTGCGTTGACTCAGGCATTTCGTAAACTAGATGTGGCTAAAAAAGGTCCCAGAAGAATTTGCTTAAACATACTTTCTGATGCGCTGTTACGGCATGGTTCGGTCGTTACCCGAAAGTGGCTGTCTGAGCTTATTGCCGCATTGAATTCGGAGGGATTCACAATTTTGGCGGTGATAAACTCGCAGATGCATGCTTCAGAAGATATTAATGCTATTCTAGGACTCTTCGAAGGCGAGATAAACATCTTCGAAAGAGAAACAGAGGAAGAATTGAAAAGATACCTCAAAATCAAGCGTATGGGCAATCAGAAATATTTGAGAAACGAAATACGCTTAACAGAAGAATAAACTAAGGTAAAGTCCCGTTTGGTCTGTTGTGTGATTTTTGTCTATAGCCCCCCTTTATATAGATTAAACTACAAGTTCAAGAAGCCCAGAACTGGCGCGTATAAAAAAATGTTGTTTCCATCTCGAGGATTGAAAAACACTTAGAAAAAGTAGATAAGCGGGTGGCAAATACCTTTTGAAACAAAAAGAAGCTAGCATTTAGCTCCAGAAGTGCCATAGCCACCTAAGAATCCACTTAGGTGTCCACGAGAAAAGGAAGGTAAGCAAATGAAGTATTTACTCGTTGTCGGGGACGGAATGGCAGATTACCCCATTCCAGAACTGAATAACAGAACACCTCTCCAAGCAGCCCATAAGCCAAACATGGATACGATAGCAGCCAAAGGCAGAAACGGTCTTCTCAGAACAGTACCTGACGCCTTGAAACCGGGCTCAGACGTGGCAATCCTTTCAGTGCTGGGTTTTGACCCTAAACAGTATTACACGGGCAGAGGAGCCTTTGAGGCAGCTGCCAGAGGCATCCAGTTAAAAGAAAACGATGTCGCATTCAGATGCAACTTGATAACAGAAAAAGATGGAATCTTGGCTGATTATTCTGCGGGGCACATAACAAGCAAAGAAGCCTCACAGCTGATAGAAGCCGTAAAAAAAGCTTGTGAAAAACCAGGTGAAATCGAATTTTATTCAGGCTTAGACTACCGACACTTCCTCATCTTAAGAAATTCTCCTCTCTCGCTTCAAGTTGAGTGCACTCCACCCCACGACGCTGTTGGAGCTGAAATCTCGACGGTTTTGCCAAAAACCAAGTCTCCAGAAGCAGAAAAAACAGCCAACCTGCTGAAAGAAGCAATACTCAAATCCAAGGAAATTTTAGAATCCCACCCAGTCAACATCGCCCGAGAGAAAGCTGGCAAAAAACCTGGAAACATGATTTGGCCTTGGAGTGGCGGCAAAAAACCGTCCATGCCTTCGTTCAAGAAAAAATACGGGTTGAAAGCAGCAGTCATATCCGCTGTGGACTTAGTGAAAGGAATTGGAATTTACACTGGCATGAAGGTTGTTAATGTTCCTGGGGCTACAGGCAGAGAGGACACAAATTATGAGGGCAAAGCAGACTACGCACTAAAAGCTCTCGAAGACAACGACTTGGTTTTCGTCCACGTTGAGGCACCAGATGAAGCAGCTCACGCCAAGGATTACAGGCTGAAAGTCAAAACGATAGAAGACTTCGATAAGAGGTTGCTTGGCAGGATTCTTAACGGCTTAAAAGAACCGTGTGCCATCGCCGTCTTGCCAGACCATCCGACACCGATTAGAATTGGAACACATACAAAAGACCCAGTGCCTTTCGCTATTCAATCGCCTCTTCTAGAGCCTGATGACGTTCAGAAATTTGACGAATTCTCCGCTAAGAAAGGCGCGTTTGGACTGGTGGAACAGGAAAGCGTTGTGTCGCTTCTGCTTTCATCCACCGCAAACAGCAGATAAAAGGATAAAGCTTGCTTCGTGTGTAGTCTTGTTGCTATGCAGAATGTAAAGCCTGACTCAGTTTTCGAGCTACTTGCCAAACCCGTTCGCAAGGCTTTAGCTGAGCTTGGGTTTTCAGAGCCAACACTACCGCAGGTTATGGCTTTTCCACCAGTGCTTGCAGGCAAAAACGTACTTTTGATAGCGCCCACAGGCAGCGGAAAAACCGAGGCGGTGCTGCTTCCAGTGTTCTCCCAGCTTATTCAGCAAGAAAAGAAGGAGAGGACAGGCATAGCGGTGGTGTACATAACGCCTTTGAGAGCGTTGAACCGCGACATGCTGAAGCGGTTAACGTTCTGGTCTGAACGGTTAGGCGTTTCGGTTGAGGTTAGGCACGGCGACACAGAGGTGAAAATTCGCAGAAAACAAGCGCGTTCTCCGCCGCAGATGCTGGTGACAACGCCAGAAACGCTCCAAGCTATTCTTCCAGGCTCACTAATGAGGAAACACCTGAGCCATGTGCAACACGTTATCGTCGACGAAGTGCACGAGTTGGCAGAAAGCAAGCGTGGCGTGCAGCTAACCTTGGCGTTGGAGCGGCTTCGCGAAGTTACGGGCAGGGACTTTCAGAGAATAGGCTTGTCAGCCACAGTGGGCAACCCAACCGCCGTGGCAAAGTTTATCGCTGGAACAAGCAGACCCATCGACGTAATATGTGCGACGCTCGCCAAGGATTTCCTTTATCACGTGGAAAGTCCAACGGCAACCGAAGCGGATTATGAGCTAGCGGGAAAACTGGAAACCGCGCCAGAAGCCGCTGCTAGAATAAGGCGGCTAGCCGAACTGGTTGACAACCACAAGTCGACACTAATCTTCGTTAACAGCAGAACAATAGCGGAAATGCTTGGGCACAAATTCAGCCAGCTTGGCAGAGCAGATGTTGCAGTGCATCACGGTTCGCTTTCCAAGGAAGAACGTGTCAGAATTGAAGACGAGTTTAAGGCTGGAGCGTTGAAAGCGATAATCTGCACGAGCACGCTGGAACTTGGCATTGACATAGGCAACGTGGACCTAACTGTGCAGTACATGTCGCCGAGGCAGGTGAACACGTTAATCCAACGCGTTGGTAGAAGCGGTCACCGCTTGGACATGCTCTCTGAAGGCGTGGTAATCACCGTCTTTCCAGATGACACGCTTGAAGCCATGGCATCCGTGAAAAACGCCCGCGACAGCAGAATAGAACCTGTGCTTTTCCATGAAAATGCCTTGGACGTGCTTGCTCATCAGATCGTTGGAATTTTAATGGATAGAGAAGACGCTACTGTAACCGAGGTTGCAGCGGTAGTGCGCAGAGCGTATCCTTACCGTAAACTCGGTAAAAGCCAGCTTTTGGATGTGATACGCTTTTTAGACAGCCTCAACCAATTAAGATTCTACGAAGAAGGCAACGTTTTGAGAAGAACACGAAAATCCAGAGAATACTACTACAAGAACTTGTCGATGATTCCAGACGAAAGACGCTACCCAGTGATAAACGTGCTCTCCGACAGGAAAATCGGCACTTTAGGCGACGAGTTCATGGCGCTGGATGCTCGTGTGGGCTTAAACTTCATAATGCGAGGAAAAGTCTGGCGCATCGTCCAAATCGAAGAGGAAACAGGCAGAGTACATGTTGTTCCCTCCGAAGACCCGTTCGCCGCGGTTCCAGGCTGGGACGGAGAAATCTTACCCGTGCCGTTCGACTTGGCGCAGCAAACCGGAAAAACGCGGGAAAAAATAGGAGAAATGCTCAAAAAAACAAGCGATGTTGAGGTAGTTGCGAAGAAACTTGCGAAGAAAATGGCTACGGACAAAGCCAGCATGCTGGACACCGTGAAGGAAATCGATGACCACCTGAAGGAAGGGGCACCATTGCCCACGCAGAACCATGTCCTCATCGAAGCCTTCGATAAGTATCTCATAGTTCACGCGTGCTTTGGAGAAATAGTTAACCGTACTCTGGGAGGAGTTTTCGACTCGATACTCGCGGAAGAAGAGGTTATCAGTGGCTGGTGGACCGATGGCTACCGCATACTCATAGAAGCTCCACGAAAGCTGATGCCACGGGAAGTTGAAAAACTGCCTGCTAAACTTTTCCACTTGACTGATGACGCCGTGGACGAGGCGTTCAAGAAGTACGTTAACGCCAAGTTTCCTTTTGCTGCCAAAATGAAGTTTGTGGCTGAAAGATTCGGGGTGCTACCTCGCGGAAAAACCATGAGCTATGAAAGGCAAAGCCAGCTTAAAGCACAGTTAGAAGGAACACCGATTTACGACGAAACCCTCCGGGAAGCGATGATGGAAAAAGTGGACTTGAAAAAAGTCAAACAGATAATGCGCGCAGTTCAAAAGGGGAAAATTAAGGTTAGCGCGCTTTACCGTTCTGAGAAACCAACGCCCATGGCGTATCACATACTTACGAAGTACGCGGACATCTCTGAGCTGATGGCTCCAGAACGAGTTCTGTTGAGCAACATTGACAAGATGAAGATGGCGATTGAAGCCAGAACCGCGACGCTTTTGTGCATGAAGTGCGGAGAATGGACCAGTCAAGCTAGAATCAAGAATTTGCCAGAGGAGCCAGAATGCGGAAAATGTTGTTCCCGGCTCTTAGCGTTGTTGTATCGAAACCAAGACGTGGACCATCTGAAAGATGTCTTGCGGAGAAGACGTGAACGCCAAGAGCTATCAGAAGAAGAGCTTAAAGAACTATCGCAGGCAAGGCGCAAAGCCGACTTGATTCTGAGCTACGGCAAAAACGCCATAAGAGCGTTGGAGGTAAAAGGTGTGGGTCCAGAAACGGCTTCAAGAGTTCTAGGTAAGATGCATCCAAACGAAGACGAATTTTACTTGGACCTGCTTAAGGCGAAGATTCAGTTTTTGCGCACAAGAGAATTCTGGAAAGACTGAGCGACTTGGCGTTAACGCTTAACTTTATAGTGTTTGACTGGTTAACATGGTTTTGAATGTGAGGTAAATGACGCGAAAGAAACCGCAAAACGAGTTGAGCCGTTCGTTGAGCCTGCTGGATGCTACAGCGATAAGCGTAGGCGCCATAATCGGCGGCGGCATTTTCGTCGTAACAGGCATCGTAGCAGGCTTGGCCGGTTCAGCCTTGGTGGTTTCCATGGTTCTCGCGGCTGCAATCGCGTTTTTCACGGCACTGAGTTTTGCGGAACTTGCAGCGTGGCAGCCTGTAGAAGGAAGCGTTTACGAGTATACTCGTCAGGTCATTTCGCCTTTTTCAGGCTTCTTGGCAGGCTGGATGTGGATTGTCGCTAACACCTTCACGGGAGCCGCTGTTTCTCTCGGATTCGCCTACTACTTAACTGCGTCGTTTCCAGGTTTGCCAGCTAACGTGGTGGCTGCGATTTTATGTTTAGCGTTTACGGCACTGAATTTCTTTGGTGCACGTAAATCTGCTCGGTTAAACACCGTTCTTGTGGTTGCGAAGCTGCTTATTTTAGGGTTTTTTGTGGTTTTTGGGGCTTTAAGCACCAGCACCGCGAATTTCGCGCCGTTTGAACCATTTAAGGAAGGAGTATTCTATGGTGCATATTTCATTTTCTTTGCTTACACTGGATTCGGGAGAGCAGCGGTTGTGGCAGAAGAGGTTAAAGACGCAAAACACAACGTGCCCAAGGCTCTGCTTTTGTCGCTGGCTATTTCCACCATAGTCTATGTTCTGGTGGGCATAGTTGCTGTGGGGCTGGTGGGGTCAGCCGAACTTGCGGCTTCAAACTCGCCTTTGGCACAAGCCATAAGCGCCGCTGGAAGTCCGCTTGCAGTGCAAGTTGTGGCTTTTGGAGGTTTATTAGCCACGGCGAGCGTGCTGCTGACGGCGATTCTAGGTGTTTCACGTATGGCGTATTCCATGGCAAGAAGAAAAGACATGCCACAGGTTTTGGCGAAGCTTCACGGGAAGTTTTGCACGCCTTACTATTCGATTTGGGCGGTAGGAATTTTGATGGCGGTGCTGGTTTTGTTTTTTGACTTGACAGGAGTTGTGGCTGTCAGCACTTTTGGCGCTCTTTTCTATTATGCCTTCACGAACGCGGCTGCTCTCAAGTTAAAACCCGAAAAAAGGCGATACCACAGGCTAGTTCCCGCCGTGGGATTAGGCACGTGCATGGTGCTGTTAGCTTTTATTCTCTTCGCTGCAACACAAGCATGGATAATCGGCGTTATATGCCTAATCGCAGGCGCAGCGTACTACGGCGTCAAAAAACACGCTTCAAAATGAAGCTGCTTAGAAGTAGCGGTGGGTCACTGTGGTTCGACGCCTAGACTCCGCTTGGCGCCTTCAAGCCCTACGCTCTTACCCGCGCCCCCTTGAGCGCTGAACGTCCAGACTTAGGTTGCTCTCTCCCGAGCCTGGCCGGGTTCGCCTGGTGAACCATGAAATCGGCTTCCCTACGGAAGCTGCTCATTGACCGCCAGCCTCAAGGGACGGATAGTCAATGTTTCGGAAAGGAAGGTCCAAGCGGCCTTTGACGCCTCAGCCTCAGCTGTCAGCCCGTCGTATAGAGGGTTTACGGTGCAAGGGACCCCTGCCCCCCCGCCTAAGACCCACCGCCAAGAATTAGAAGTTGATACGAAATTATAAACTTTAGTGGGGGTTTTGTGTTTGGGTGGTGTGGAGTGTGCCGTTTTTGCCGACTCGCATTTGGCGTTCGTTTTTGTAGGCTGAGATGCGTGCGTTTTTGATGTGGATTGTGTCGCCTGGTGTTATGGTGTTTATTTGGTCGTTCCAGAGGCATAGTTTGATTTTTCCGGTGTTGTCTGTGATGGTGGCGTTGGCTACGCTGGCGTGGTTTCCGAATCTTGTGACTACGTGTTTGGGTTTTGAGATTTCTAGGACTTTGGCTTTGAGGTTTACTTTTTTCATGCCTACTCGCAGGTCTTTGATGTGAAGTGTTTGTGATGTGCTGGTTTTTTTGGCTGCGTATTTGTCGCGTAAGTAGGCGTTTCTGATTTCTTTTATGGGGTTTTTCTTTTTGGAGAGGAATTCTTCGGGGATTTTGAATTGGGCTACGACTTTTGAGCCTTGCGTTATTAGGAAGATCACTTTGTGGTTCTGTTTTTTTCGGCATTCGATGGAGAGGTTTCCGCATTCGGATTTGCGGTTTTTCTCGGCTGAGACCAAGGCGTTGAAAAACTTGTCCACGTCAACGTCATACTTTATCGTGATAAGCGCTAAGTATTCGCTGGGGTAAAGCTTGCTCCGCATCTTGTGTTTTTCCTTGTTTTTCTGTGTGGAGGTTTCCTTGTTTTTGAGGGGGTTTGCTTGCGACTTTTTCCTGTTGCGAGCCTTACAGCTCAAAACTGCAAAAACCACAGTTCTCACAGCTGACTCAGTTCTCGTCAAGAATCAAGCCGTAAACCACATCTCTCAGCCTTAAGCCACTCTAAACCTCACAAGAAACATGTACAACCCAGCTATTATGGTTAATGGTCACAAAAACGATTTTTATATCAAAAAAGCGGTATTTTGAACGGTTGCCTGCACTCTAGCGCGTGAAAATTGTCTATAGCCCCCTTATATAAAGAAAAATTAACTGAGCGGTCTCCTTCTTTGGATTAGAGGTTTGGTTGAATTAAATTTTAATCAAAAAAAAATAATCACTTTCAGAGGCTTGAAGCTTGACTTATGGCTTGCCCCGCTCAGGCTGAAAGGCACGTGAAATTGGAAGAATTGGGTAATGGTTCGAGTAGTTTTTTGCCTGATGGCATGAAAAAAGGCGTGTCTGAAGGCTTGAAGGCACGTATTAGTAATAGTAATATGAATAGTAGTAGTAATAATAGGGTAACTAATTAGTTACCTCTTTTTTCGTGCTCTGCACCGTAAAAAAGCTAAAAAATAGCGAAAAAAGGGGTCTGCAAGGGGTTTTGGAGTATATTCAGTTAGAAAATGACAAAGCTTTTAACTTGTTTTAGTCTAACAATTGTGAGAGGAAATTCTTATGGGAAGTAGTCTTTTGAAGAATCCCTCTTTCTGGATAGCTTTGTTGCTCATAATAATTACACCAATTCTTATGTATGCAGTCTATTTTGACATACTCCAATTACACGTTTACGTCGGACCATACTACATCCATCATTGGCTAAGCTGGACTGGAGCCACATTCATCGCTTTGTTTACGCCAATCTACTACTCACTTAAGCGAAGGAACCCGCAAAGGATAAAGACTCTTCTTGGTGTGCATGTTTTCGGAAACCTGCTCGCATTCATGTTTATTTCAATTCACTTCACTCAGCAAATAAGCAGACCTGCCCAGTTCTATCCTGACTTAGGAACGGGAATAGTGCTTTACGCAACCGTGCTTTTACTGGTTGCAACTGGATTTTCCATGCGTTTCCAAATAGGCAACACAGTGCGAAAAACGTTAAGATTCATACACACAAGTGCAACCGTGACATTCTACCTGATAATACTTGTACATATTCTGCACGGCTTGGGAATAATATAGCTTTAAGAATCGGGGACTTATGAACGCTATTGCTGAGTACGGTTTAATTCAAATAAAAAAGGATTGGAAGATGTTATTCCACGTCTGTGTATCCGTGTTTCTGAAGGTATCTGGGGTTAATCCTTGGGTCTAAAAGAGTGCCGTATGTCCTCAGTACTTTCCCTTTAACCTTTTTCTCAACAACGCAAGGTCTGTGTCCAATGGGAGTACCGTTAGCTAATTGCGTTTGAACCCACTTCTTGCTCGGCATGACTAAATCCCCGCCACCCTTTTGACCCTTTACCACAGTCCCCTTACCGTCGAGAATATTGTACACTGCTTTCCCGTGCTCGATTGTCCGTGCGGCGATACCTCTCGCGGTCTTTGCGTGTTTCCGTATATCCGAACCGACACGCCTTCCTACTGCTTGAGCAACGCTCTTTGGCTGGTCTTTCCACTGTCCTTTGTCAGTCTTTAATCCTTCAGCAAACCCTTTAGTTCCTTTGAAAGCCTGCGTAAGCCCTGAGATATTTAGAAAACTTGGTTATGCCTACACTTATTCTCTTCAACACTTCTCGCAAGTGGCTATCTCTGCTTTAGGTTACCCACAAATAATTTTTTACAGCATCTTCAAATAGAAAAGTTTGTATTCTGGATTCATAATTCTTAAAACACGCCTCGCTCAAGGCAAATAACAAGAAACAAAGGAATATGTTCCTATGAAAACCAAGACAACAACTTTTTTTACTGATAAAAAGTTCATCGCCGGAATTATCATTGCGATTTTAGCTTCAAGCGCAATCTCAATTGGAGTTTCCACCATGCTAATAACTGGTTCGCAGGGACCAGAAGGACCACAGGGACCCCAAGGACCGCAAGGCGAAGCAGGTGCAACAGGGTCTACAGGACCCGCAGGAGCAACTGGACCCGCTGGGGCAACAGGTACAACAGGAGCAACTGGACCGCAAGGGCTACAGGGTGAGCCGGGACCGTCTGCGCCCGACTACGACAGCGGATGGGTAGACATAAGCGACAAGAACGGCGAGTATTTCACGCTAACCCATAATTTGGACAGCACAAACGTCATCGTTGATATCACCGGAAAGACAGCGGTAGACGGTGGAGCACACCAGAGGCATCTGGGTTCAACTAGCTTCAAACAAGGATTTGAAGAAATGTACGGCGGAATAGACGATGATTTTGGCTTTTCTGTGGTTCAGACCACTGATGGAGGATACGCAATAACAGGCTACACCGCTTCCTATGGCGTTGCAGGCGCCAATTTTTGGTTGATTAAAACTGATTCAGCTGGAACGGTGCAGTGGAATCAAACGTACGGAGGAACAAACGATGATATTGGGTATTCTGTGGTGCAGACTAGCGACGGAGGATACGCCATCGCTGGTGAAACACTTTCTTATGGTGCTGGCGGCATTGATGTTTGGCTGGTAAAGACGGATGGAACCGGAACCGCCCAATGGAACCAAACATACGGCGGAACAAACGATGATTATGGACGGTCGGTTGTTCAAACCAGCGACGGAGGATACGCAATAACAGGCTGGACACAGTCTTATGGCGCTGGAAGCGGCGATGTTTGGCTGATAAAGACAGATTCAACTGGCATAGCGCAGTGGAACCAAACATACGGAGGAACAAACGTAGATCAAGGTTTCTCTTTGGTTCAGACCATTGATGGAGGATACGCCATAGCAGGCTACACAGAGTCTTATGGCGCGGGCGGCATCGATGTTTGGCTGGTAAAGACAGATGGAACCGGAACCGCCCAATGGAACCAAACGTATGGTGGGGCATCCAGTGATTTTGGATATTCTGTTGTTCAAACTAGCGATGGAGGATACGCAGTTGCAGGAACTACTCTTTCTTATGGTGCTGGGTCTGAAGATTCTTGGCTGGTGAAGACGGATTCAACGGGGGCGGCGCAGTGGAACCAAACATACGGAGACGTAATGGATGACGCCGGGTTTTCAGTGGTCGAGACTACTGATGGAGGATACGCAATAGCAGGAATCACAAATTCTTATGGCGCTGGAAATTATGATTTTTGGCTTGTAAAGACGGATGGAAGCGGAACCGCCCAATGGAACCAAACATACGGAGGAACAAACGATGATATTGGGTGGTCTGTGGTTGAGACGGGTGATGGAGGATATGTCATAGCAGGCTACACCGCTTCCTATGGCGCCGGAGGCAATGACGTATGGCTAGTCAAGACAGATGTTGAGTCTGGCTTAGCATGGACTGGTTCCACAGCCAACACCGTAACGTTGTACAGAGGCCTAACAGACACCTATTGGAAGTACGTACGTGTTCGCATATGGAAAATTGAGTGAGGAAGATGGCGCAATTGGGATTCACAACTGGCAAGTTTGTTGTTGGAATTGTCATTGCGATTTTAGCTTCGAGTGCAATCTCAATTGGAGTTTCCACCATGCTAATAACTGGTTCGCAGGGACCAGAAGGACCACAGGGACCCCAAGGACCGCAAGGCGAAGCAGGTGCAACAGGGTCTACAGGACCCGCAGGAGCAACTGGACCCGCTGGGGCAGCAGGTGCAACAGGCGGAACCGGACCGCAAGGGTCACAGGGTGAGCAGTGGCCTTACGCGGCTGATTATGACAGCGGATGGGTAGATATAACGGATAAAGCTGGTGAATACTTCACTCTAACTCATGATTTGGACAGTACAGACGTTATCGTTAGAATCGCTGGGAAGACAGCGGTAGACGGCGAAGTACACCAGCAGCATCTGGGGTTAACAGGCTACACACTTGGCTTTAAAGAAACGTACGGAGGAGCAAACAGTGATTATGGGCATTCTGTTGTGGAGACGAACGATGGAGGATATGCAGTGACAGGGTACACCTACTCTTATGGCGCTGGACTCGCTGATGCTTGGCTGATAAAAACAGATGCAGGCGGAAATGAGCAATGGAACCAGACGTACGGAGACGTAATGGATGACGCCGGCTTTTCAGTGGTTCAGACCACTGATGGAGGATACGCAATAGCAGGAATCACCTCGTCCTTTGGTGCTGGAAACTGGGATGTTTGGCTTATTAAGACCGACTCGGCTGGAAACCAGCAATGGACACAGACGTACGGCGGAGCGGGCGGTGATTATGGGTGGTCTCTGGTCGAGACTATTGATGGGGGATACGCAATAGGAGGCTACACGGCTTCTTATGGCGCTGGAGGCAATGATGTCTGGCTAGTCAAGACAGACGCTAGTGGAATCATGCAGTGGAATCAAACGTACGGAGGCGCAAACAACGATCAGGGCTATTCGGTGGTACAGACAAGCGACGGAGGATACGTAGTTACAGGCTACACCTACTCTTATGGCGCTGGACTCGCTGACGTCTGGCTGATAAAAACAGATGCATCTGGAACCGCCCAATGGAACCAAACGTACGGCGGAACAAGTCGTGAGTGGGGTTATTCTGTTGTGGAGACTAGTAACGGAGGATACGCCATAGCGGGAGGCACAAATTCTTATGGTGCTGGAAGCTATGATTTTTGGCTGATAAAGACCAACGCAAGCGGAAGCATGCAGTGGAGCCAAACATACGGCGGAACAGGCTGGGATGAGGGTTATTCTGTGATGCAGACGAGCAACGGAGGATATGCGATAGCAGGCTACACGGCTTCCTATGGCGCTGGAAGCTATGATGTCTGGCTGATTAAGACCGACTCGGCTGGAAACCAGCAATGGACACAGACGTACGGCGGAGCAGGCTATGATATGGGGCGGTCTTTGCTGCAGACGGCCGATGGAGGCTACGTAATAGCAGGTTACACGGAATCTCATGGTGCTGGCGGCGCTGATGTTTGGCTGGTCAAGACAGATGTTGATGGTGAGTCTGGCTTAGCGTGGACGGATTCCACAGCCAACAGCGTAACGCTGTACAGGGGCGGAAATGACATCTACTGGAACTACGTGCGAGTCCGCGTATGGATAACCGACTAAACACATTTCTCCCGTGAAGTCGCCTTTCTTTTTTACTCGTTTCCGGTGAAGTAATCTTGGAAAATAGAGAGAAGTTCTACAGTCTCATGAAGAGAGGGCAAGTTGGCAGTATCTGCGGATAGAAAGGTTTGTATTCTGGATTCATAATTCTTAATACACAAGTCGTTCAAGGCAAATAACAAGAAGGTACACTTCTATGAAAACCAAGACAACACTTGGAACCGTACTCGCCGCCATAATCTTACTGGGCTTAACGGCGCCCCTCGCAAAAGCCGACACCCTCGTCAGAGACGATTTTGAACAGGAAAGCTTCGCAAAAACAGTCGATTACATGGAATACGTCCGCGCCTACGCCACCCTCCACGGCATCCCGCAGCCAGCCAACTTCGACAAGTGGCACGCCAACATGTACATGACCTACGTGAACACCAGCGGCTTAAAACTTCTCTACGCAGGACTGGAAGACATAACCACAGACGAATCCGCCTATCTGCGCATTCCCATGCAATCCTTCATTATGCACTATAAGACCAACGAAAACAACCGCGACGTAATCTTAGCATCAACGTTCCTAATGCTTATGGCGTTCAACGATACTTCCACCTCCCTTTACCCCGACTCCCCTGACAGGAACGACATACTCTTCGCTTCCTTCAGCTTAGGCTTCGACCTTAGCAACCTAGGCAAAACCCTGCCAGTGCTCAACAGCAAAACAGAAACCATCCCCCTCACCAGCTCCGAAGACAAACTCGAATGGACATGGGGCATGAAATACACCAACCTCACAGCACTCTGGTGGCAAACATGGATAAACCCAGGCAACCCCCACTTCCAAAACGGCTGGCCAGTCGGACTAACCGTCTACGATGAGCTAACGTTCACGTACAAGCTTACAATCGACCCAGACGCAGGCACCGCCACGCTACAGGAAAACCATGTAATCGGAAGAATGCGCCACCTCTTCGTCGGCATACTGCCCCTCCTATGGGAGTATTACAACAGCACAGGAAACTACGGCATGCTCGGCAGAAAAATCAGCAACGAAACCATCCACGACTACATCCAGAACAACGGTCTCAAAATGAGCATCATAAACTTCCAAACCAGCGTCATGGCTGACCACGAAACCTACAGTGAAACGGCATCTGGACAAAACGTGACAGACGAGGAAGTCCCAGTCACCGACACCTCCATAGACACTTATGCGGATGACGGCGAAAAAATCTTCAACGCTGACTTCGGCACCAAAGAAGACTACAACCTCTACAATTACACGGCAGACCCAACAGAAAGCACATACGACACGTATGAGTCAACGGCACGCACAGCCAAAATAGCAGGCTTCGCAGGCAACGGCGGACTCTTCGCACTCCACATAGGCTTAATGAAGTTCCTGCCAGCCGTCGTCGTGCACATGTACCCAGCGCTCTTCGCCAAAGCCGCCTCAACCATCGCCAACATGAGCCGAGCCAACTACTTCTACATAATCGCCTACCCAGAATACAGCGGCTACAGGGTTGAGCACGACCCAACCTTCACCGCGTACATAGCAGCACCCTCAGACGCAGCACCAAACCAAGCACCCGCAGGCGCAGCAGGAATAATCATAATCGCCGTAATCATCGTCGCCGTCGGCTTAACCGCAGCAGCGCTCATAGCCCGAAGAAAACCCCGCTAAACACACAACAACCCCTTTTTCTATTGTCTTTTAGTAGCGTTTTTCAGCTTACGCGCCGCCACTTCAAGCTCCTTAAGCATTCTGCCAACCTCGCGCTGATGTTTTTGAATAATGTTTACGAAGGCACTCCCCACGATAACCCCGTCCGCCCCGCTCTGAATTATCCGCTTCGCATGCTCAGGCTTCGAAACCCCAAACCCAACAGCCAACGGCACCCTCCCCCTCGTGAAGGGCAAAACCCTCTTCACCAGCCTGACCGTGGAATCCTCCAACGCTTCACGCGCGCCCGTCACCCCAAAATGAGAGACAACATACAGAAAACCCGAAGTGCCCCCCACAATCCTGCCTAAACGCTCGTTCGAAGTGGAGGGCGCCGCAAGAAAAATCGTGTCCACCCCACAGCTCCCAGCGGCTTCGCTGTATGCTTCTGCCTCCTCCACTGGCAGGTCAGGAACCACCACACCGTCAACTCCGAAGTTGCTTGCCAACCTGAAAAAATTCTCCAGTCCCATATGGAAAACAGGATTATAATACGTCAAAATCACCACGGGCACGCCCAGCCGTCTCTTGATTTCCCCAGCCATGCCCAACACCATCTTCGGCGTCGCCCCAGCCCGCAACGCGCGTACGCTGGCAGCCTGAATCGTAGGTCCATCCGCAATCGGATCAGAAAACGGCACCCCCAACTCAAGGATATCCACGCCGCCCTTAACAAGCGCCTCAGCAACCAGAGGCGTAAACTCGGGTTTAGGGTCTCCCGCGGTCACGTAGCCTATAAGCGCGCCGTCGCCCTGCGCCTTCAGCTTCTGGAAAACCTTGGCTAAGTCGCTCATATTGTCACTCCCAGAAAATCAGCTACCACTTCAACATCCTTGTCCCCGCGCCCCGACAACGTGACCACAACCGTTTCCTCCCGCTTCATTTTCCGAGCCAACTTCATGGCAAACGCCACGGCATGTGAAGACTCCAACGCTGGAACAATGCCCTCCTCCTTTGACAGGGCACAGAAAGCGTCCACTGTTTCCGCGTCTGTCGCCGTGCCGTATTCAGCTCTCCGCAGAGTTTTCAGGAAAGAATGTTCAGGTCCGACGCCAGGGTAGTCCAAGCCTGCAGAGATGCTGTGAGTGGTCTGTATCTGCCCTTCACCGTCTTGAAGAATGTAAGTTAACATGCCGTGAAAAACGCCTTCAGCTCCTGCGCCCAAAGCAGCCGCATGCTTGTTGGACTCGATGCCTTCCCCTGCCGCTTCAACGCCGTACAGCTTCACTTCTGGATTATCCTCAAACGGGTAAAACGTGCCTATAGCGTTGCTGCCTCCGCCGACGCACGCAACCAAAGCGTCTGGAAAACGCTTCTCTTTCTCCAAGAACTGCTCTTTCAACTCGGTGCCAATGACGCTTTGGAAATCTCTGACAAGCATCGGGTACGGGTGAGGACCCACCACCGAGCCTATCAGGTAATAGGTGCTTTCAAGGTTGGTAACCCAATCCCTGAACGCTTCGTTAATGGCGTCCTTCAAAGTTTTAGAGCCGGATTCCACAGGATGCACTTCTGCGCCTAAAAGTTTCATTCTGAAAACGTTGAGCCGTTGCCGTTTCATGTCTTCAGTGCCCATGTACACCTCAGCCTTCAAGCCTAAGGCGGCGCAAGCGATAGCCGTAGCCACTCCGTGCTGACCCGCACCTGTCTCCGCGATTATGCGTTTCTTTCCCATCCTTTTCGCCAGCAACGCCTGCCCCAGCGTATTGTTGATCTTGTGAGCGCCTCCGTGCGCAAGGTCTTCTCTTTTCAGGTAGATTTTGGCTCCGCCAGTTTTTTTGGTTAGATTTTCCGCGTAGTACAGCGGTGTCGGTCTTCCAGCGTACTCTGACAGGTAGTACCGCAGTTCCTTGTTGAATTCGGCGTCTTTTTTGGCTTGTTCGTAGGCTTCCTCCAACTCGGTGATTGCCGCCATCAAGACTTCTGGGACGAAACGACCGCCATATTTTCCGAATTTTCCGTCAACTGGATAATTGCTTAGCTTTTTCATGCCTTAACATCCCTTTGCGTTTTTAACAAACTCAACCATTTTCTGATGATCCTTAATTCCCGGTTGCCGTTCCACGCCGCTGGACACATCCACCGCGTAGGGTTCGACAGTGCGCACCGCTTCAGCGACGTTCTCAGGGTTCAGTCCTCCCGCCAGAATTAACGGTTTCGGATGGATAACTTGCTTGATGCGCTTGCTCACGTTCCAGTCGTGAACGACCCCTGTGCCACCGTGTTTTCCCTGAACAAAGGAGTCAAGGATAACCGCGTCGAACATTTTTGCCACCTTTGCAGCGTTGTCAACCGCGCCTATAGGATTGGCTTTGACCGCTCCAATTAAGAGCGTATTTGGAAGCTTGTCTCGGACGGCGCCAACGTCCTGCAGGTTTTCTCCATGAATCTGCACGGCATCTGGATTCAGCGCTTTGCAAGCTTTCACGAGGTCTTCAAGGCTTGCTGGAACCATGACTAGAACGCTTTTCACAAAGGGCGGAACTTGCCGTATCAGGTTTTCAGCGTCTGCAAGTAAGATATTCCTTGGTGAAGAGGCTACGCCAACCACGAACCCCACAGCATCCGCTCCCGCAGCCGCAGCAGCCTCCAAATCCTCTTTTCGGGTTATCCCGCAGATTTTCACCCTAACCGCATTCATAAGGCTGACACAAACTCCTTAACCTTCTCTTCAACGTTGTCGGCTAACATGACGGCTGACCCGATGAGAAACGCGTGAGCGCCACATTCACGCAGAAAACGCAGGTCAGCAGCCGTGTTAATTCCGCTTTCGCTCACGACAACCTTGCCTTCCGCATCATTCCTTTCCAGAATTCCCTTTGTCACGTTCAAATCCACCTTTAACGTTGCCAAATCGCGGTTGTTAATGCCTACCAAATCAGCATGGGTTCTAACGGCAGAACGAAACTCATCCGCAGTATGCGCTTCCAGCAAAACCTCAAGACCTTCCGAATGGGCTCTCGCAATCATTTCATGTAATCTATACTCGCAGTATCCTCTGTCAAAGAGAGCTTCTATCAGCAATACAACGTTGGCGCCTGCCTTTGCCGCGGCTTCTAGCTGGACAGCGCTTAGGATTATGTCTTTCATTAAAATTGGAAGCTGCACTGCTTTCCGCGCCTCAACGAGCGAGCGCAAAGAACCCTTGAAATGTTTCGGTTCGGTAAGAACGGACAAGCCAACAGCCCCGCCTTTTTCCATGCTTTCTGCAATAAGGCTTGCGTTCACGTTTTTCCTAATAGTGCCTGCGGACGGTGAAGCTGCTTTGATTTCGGTGATGACTGGAGCATTTTTGGTTTTCAGAATTGCCTCTTTCAAGCTGATTTTAGAAGTGGCTATCTCATTTAGCGTGTCATAGTAGCCGCTATCGATTGTTGCTCTTGCACTTTGCGCTAAAGTGTCGAGAAAGTCAGCCATACTTTGACTCTAACTCCTCAAGTTTTGAAAGGTCTCCACCAGAAGCGGTGATTAACGCTTTCAGTTTTTTGTAGGCGGCTCCGCTTTCAATCGATTTGCGGGCTACTGCCATGCCGTAATCGAAGTCTTCAGCTTTCCCGCCAACAATGATTCCAGCGGCACTGTTGACAAGCACTATCTCCGTTTTCGGGCCGTCAGGTGAGAATTGTCCACTTAAAATCGTGTAGAGGATTTCGGCGCTTTCGTCTGGCGTTGTCCCTTTTATGTCTGCGATTCGAGCTTGTTTGACTCCGAAGTCCCTCGGCGCAATCTCCATGGTTGCGACCTCTCCCTCTTTTAGCCACGCAATGGCTGTTGTGCCTATCGTGGATATTTCGTCTAGTCCATCCAGTCCGTGAACAACCATGGCTTCTTCGCATCCAAGCTTCTTAAGAGCATAAGCCATCGGCTCTGTTAGCTGTTGGTCGTAAACGCCGAGCAGCTGCGCGTTGGCAGAAGCGGGGTTCGTCAGGGGACCGAGAACATTGAATACTGTGCGGATGCCTATCTCTCTTCGCGGTTGAACAGCGTACTTCATGGCTGGGTGAAAAGCAGGCGCAAACATGAAGCCCACTCCAACCTGCTCAATGGTGGCTTGCACTGCCTCAGGCTCCATTTTAAGGTTGAGCCCCAGCTTCTCCAACACATCGGCGCTGCCGCTCTTGCTGGTCACTGAACGGTTTCCATGCTTAGCTATGGCGACGCCAGCGCCAGCAACCACAAAAGCCGCGGCTGTGCTAATGTTAAACGTTTTTATTTTGTCGCCGCCTGTGCCGCAAGTGTCGACGAGACGTCCCTGAACTTGGGGTTGAATTCGGCGGCAGTGTTCTCTCATAACCGCGGCGAAAGCTATGAGCTCTTCAACCGTCTCGCCTTTAATCCGCAAAGCTGCCAAGAACGCGGCGATTTGCGCGTTTGTTGCTTCTCCAGACATCACTTCCCGCATTATGCCCTGCGCTTCCTCAAAGCTGAGGTTTGCGCCGTCAATTAGCTTCTGGATGCCTTGTCTAATCATTCTCCGTCATCTGCCTTCCAAGAAGTTTTTCATAACGAGTTTTCCATCCTCGCACAGTATGGATTCAGGGTGAAACTGCACACCTTCGATAGGGTATTTAGCGTGGCGGACGCCCATGATTTCGCCGTCATCTATTGCCACCGCGGTCACTTCGAGGCACGACGGAATCGAGCATTTGTCACCTGCAAGCGAGTGATATCGCGTGGCGGTGAAAGGATTGTGGACACCGTTGAAAATGCCTTTTCCATCATGTTTAATCGCGCAGGTTTTTCCATGCATCAGCCGTTTCGCAGCGACAATTTTTCCGCCGAAAGCATGAATTATCCCCTGATGGCCAAGGCAGACGCCCAAGGTGGGAACCTTACGGCTCACATCCTGCAGAATTGCGGTGCAGACGCCGAAATACCGTGTTTCTTCAGGAGTGCCTGGACCTGGA
Source organism: uncultured Candidatus Bathyarchaeia archaeon (assembly GCA_964514055.1). Lineage (GTDB taxonomy): Archaea > Thermoproteota > Bathyarchaeia > Bathyarchaeales > Bathycorpusculaceae > SG8-32-3. The sequence goes on from CAZEPB010000026.1 coordinate 20,714, forward strand.
GAGAGTACGATTCTGTCAGGTTTAAGCTTCTTAACCTGCTCTAAGCTTACTTGGTCGTTTCTGTAGACGATGACCTCTGCTCCGAGTTCTCCGATGTACTGGACAAGGTTGTAAACGAAGGAATCGTAGTTGTCGATTACCAAAACTTTCAAGTTGTTTCGCCTCCAGCTTTTTTAAGCGCTTTCATTAGCGCCTCGGCTTTATGGTCGGTTTCAAACCATTCTCTTTCTGGAACGGAATCAGCTACTATGCCAGCGCCCGCTTGAATGTACGCCTTGTCTTTGTCTGCAAACAGGGTTCTGATGGTTATGGCGAAATCCGCGTTGCCGTTATAGGAGAAGTAGCCGACAGCGCCCGCGTAAGGTCCTCTCCGCGTGGATTCAAGTTCTTCGATTATTTCCATCGCGCGGATTTTTGGTGCTCCTGAAACGGTGCCCGCGGGGAAAACGGCTTTTAACGCGTCATAAGATTTGAGGTCGTCTTTGAGGTCGCCTACCACCTGCGAAACTATGTGTTGCACGTGGCTGTATCGGTGAACTTTCATGAACTCTGGAACGTGCACGCTTCCGAACTTGGCTATTCTTCCGATGTCGTTTCTAGCCAAGTCAACCAGCATCACGTGTTCAGCCCGTTCTTTAGGGTCCGCGAGCAACTCTTTGGCTAATCTGCGGTTCTCGCTGGGCTCTTCCACGCATGGTCTGGTTCCAGCTATCGGAAAGGTTTCCACCACTCTGTTGTCAACTCTGACGAGCATCTCTGGGCTGGACCCGACGATTTGCCTGCCGCCTGCTTTCAAGAAGTACATGTACGGGGACGGGTTTATCTCGCGCAGAGAACGGTAAAACGCTATCAGGTCGCCGTTAACGCGGAACTCATAGCGTTTAGAGAGGACAACTTGGAAAATGTCGCCTGCGGCAACGTATTCTTTGGCTTTTTCCACAGCTTTCTCAAACTGTTCCTTTGTAACGTTTACTTTCGGTTTACTGTACGATAGAGTCTCATGATTGGTGGGCTGCTTCATCAATTTCTCAATTTCCGACAGGCGATTGTCGTTTGAGTAATAGTAGAACACGCGTCTTTGCCTGTGGTCAAACACGATTCCGTCGTCGAAAACGCCCAGTTGCACATCAGGAAAGTTCAGGTCGTCGCGGGTTTTTTGCGGAAGTTTTTCCCAGTAGCGAACTGCGTCATAAGAAATGTAGCCGACGGCGCCCCCAACAAATCTAAATTCGCCCGCGGGAACTGCTGTGCCTTTAGCGAGGTTTTCAAGAAAATTGAGCGGGTCGCTTGTTTTTTCTCTGTCTACTTCGCCAGTTAGCTCGTTGCTGATTCGGGCTTCTCCATTTTTTATTTCTATAGTTAATCTTGGGTCGAAGCCTATGAACGAGTACTGCGCCAGTTTCCGTGGACCTTCGATGGATTCGAGGATGTAGGCTGTTTCATAATGTTTGTGGAGTTTGGAAAAAACTTCGAGGGGTGATTGGTCAAAAGGTAATTTTTGATAGTTTAGTTTGGGGGCTTCAAGTTGAGCCTGAGCTTGTTCGGAGCCAAATACGATACCCCATGTTGTAACACACCTTAAGTTCTGAACCATACCGCAATGCATTATTTAAGGCTTGCGCGTACAAAAACTTACATTACATACATTATCTATTCCAAACAGCTGCCCAGCCACGACAGATAATCCTTCGAGCCGCCAACAACCGGAAGAACAAGAATCTCTGGCACCTCATAACTGTGCAAAGCCTTCACGGTTTCCGCCAGTTTGTCAAACAAGTCCCTGCGCGACTTCATCAAAACCAAATATTCCTCAGCCTTCTCCAGCTTTCCAGACCAGCGAAAATGTGAGGAAACCGGACCAATTATGTTGGCGCAGGCAATCAACCTCTGCTTGAGGAGGTGCTGTGCTATCTTTTCGGCTTCTTGTTTGCTGGCTGTTGTGACCAGTACGATGACGTACGCGTTTTGCAATAGAACACCGCAATTGATTAGGAAGAGGTCTTTGCTAAAAAAATTTTGCTGAGCAACGCATGCGTTCTGAAAAGAAGATGTAGAGTACTGTTTTCTAGTTTGGTTTGGGACACATCAACACATTTAAGGTTCCGCGAGATATAGTAGATGTGCGCGTGAGGTGAACACCGCTTGATAGAAGAACAACTAAAAGTTTTAAAGGTGATGAACGAGATTACCAGCCGCATAGACATGAACACTTTCGCGCAGAGGGTCGGCTTAAACCCAAACCAGACGATAGAACAAGTGAAAGGACTCGTAAACGCA
>CAZEPB010000027.1:0-22305 GCA_964514055.1 uncultured Candidatus Bathyarchaeia archaeon
CTTAAGATCCTCTGGCGAAGGCCTCCGTGGGTTCGAATCCCACCCCCCGCACCATGAGCCCCGTTCTTGGCCGCAATCGGCTCCGTTATGGCATCCGTTTTCAGAATTCAATCCTTCAAGTCGTCCTATCGCCTCTTTCAGGGCGTTCTCGGAGACCTTCGACACATTGAGACCCAGATCGTGGGCCTTTCTGAGAAGTTCTGGCTTGACGCGGATTGTCGTCATCCTCCTTTTTCCCAACATCCTCACCTGTATATCGATGTATATACATTGATGGAAAATAAACGCTCCCCCCCCGGCTTTCATATAGATGACTGGCTATAATAATCACTTTTCCAAAAACAGGATTGGAAAAAAGTGCTGAAAGATCAAAGAAAAGATTAGCTGCATTGGTGTAATTTTCGTAACTTTATTTTTTCAATTTTTTCCGCAAAGACCACACTTGTATTGTTTTTATGTCTTTAGATAGAATAGTTGCTAACATTTGGTCTTCTGCACCTTCGAGTCTTGATTGTAGCCATTCTGAAGTTTTCTTCGGATAGTTATGTATCTTGAATTTGAGCTTGTCAGAAAGTATCTGAGTTACGCCTCCAACTAACAGTCCTGCCCCGCCACCTAAACCACATGCTGCAAAACTTCCCGAGGAGTAACCTAATAGGGCACCTATAAGCATTGAAGATATGATTTTTGCGTTGTCAAAAACAAAGCTTGTTGCAAAAGTCAGTGTTTCCAAGGTTTTTGATGTGGAAATTTCTTTATTAATTTTCCAAATTTCGTCTTCAATTCTTGAAAAGGTTTGTTTCCCCTTAGATGCTAAAAGGTCTTCAACTAATGAGTTAATTTTTTTCTTTCTGGGGAGAACTATATCGAGATAATCTTCTATAGGCATCGACGGATTATAATCGAGATTTAGCGCTTCTAAAGCGTGCTTTTTATCTTGAAATGTGACATCCCCAGCGCCAGAATATTTTTTTCTTAATACTTGATCAATGTTTTGAAGATCGGACAAGCTGACTTGGAGAACAGAACGGAAGATCTGAGAATTTCGTAAATTTGAGACTGTCCATGCACTCTCAGCTAAAGGAATAACCGCTTTTAGGTTTTCCTTTTTCTTCACGCTTTCTGAAACTGATTCGAGAAGGGTCACCTCAGGTGATTGAGCTGGATACAACCAACCTGACACTAATCCCAAATTATTTTTCAAGGCTTCTTTGGCTTTCTCGTTAATGGCCAAATTAGCAAAATCTTTGGAGATTTCAACCCACTTTTTAGCGTAACAGTTGTCACACATACCTCCTTTTTCATCAGAACTTTGGTATCGAAGATATCTGAGAAAGCCGAAAGTTTCTCGTCCAATGTATGGATACTGAATTACTAAATTGGCAAAATCAGTGGGATAGTCCTTAAGTGAATTTAAAAGCACAGGCATAATGATGCCCCTCTCCAAATATGGCTTAATCAGGGAAGGGTTAGTGGAGCAAGTACAAATAGGACAAATTGAAATTAATATTTTTGAATACATTAAACTGTTCAAAGGCAGACTTGCATTAGCTTCTGGGAAACTGGATGCCCAAAGTCTGGGCCCTTGTATCAATTCTTTCTCTATTGTTTTGTTTCCCACAATCTCAGATAATGAGATTTTCTTCTCTTTTTGAAAAGTCTCTGTTGCCTTTTTCACTCTCTTTTTTTCTTCCAAGTCGATTCTTGAATACAAATCACTTGGCATTCTATACCCCGCTTATACAATATAGAAGGAGTTTAATGATAAATTTATTGCTGTTTTCACGATAAGGTTCTGCGTTTAATACTCACTCAAAGCTTTCACTCCTTGTTCTGTTAGGTTTTGGCTCATTTGCAAACATTAAAAGGGTCTCCTTGAGTTCAACGCAAAGACAAAGCCTAAATACTTAGCATACAGAATAGTGAATATGAGCGTCACATCCTATTTCTTTCCAAAAGAGGCTTTGCAAGGAGAAGATTTGCCTTCGCATATTACTTGGAAAGAACTCAAATTTGACAAGATACAGATTGTTCATCCGAAATTCATTTCGTTGAAAGAAATTTACAATGTAGCTGACAAGGACGTTGTTGTCAAGGCGGGTCTTATTGAGATTTCCAAAGTTCAAGTTAACGGATATTTGGGTCTGGTTTACGGGACAGAAATTCTCCCTGAAAAAGCTCAAAAGGATAAGATCGAATATTTTTTCCTAAGCGAAGGCAAGTCCATACAGAACTTAAAAACGGATTTCTATTTGTTTAGACCTGACGTAGTGGTGAAGGATGCGCCACAAGAAATTCAGGTCAACCCCGAAACTGGCGAGGTCAAGCCGAAAATACTTCTGAGGAATTTCGGGGAAGGCACAGCATATATCGATATAGAAATGAAACCCGGAAGTGAAATCAAGAAAAACAGACCGAAGTTTGTTGATGTTTTCATCAAAGATTTCGAAAAAGGCGTAAAGTCAAGCATCTCGATACTCAAAAAAGACTTCAAAGTTTATGAAGAGTTACTTAGCAAAGTTGAGGCTTATTTAACAAATCCCGTCAAATTCAGCAAAAAACCTATAGGTGAATTTAAGAAATTCGAGGACGAAATGGGTAGCGCTATGGAAGAGAACGAGGAGTTCGCGAAGGCATTTGTGGAAACTTTGGCTGAGGTTTTTCTGAGAAGCAGGGAATTTGTAAACGTCTATCAATTCGTTCTGGACTACATCAATTCGATAGGCAAAGAAAAAATGCTCGTAAGAGACCCGTTCAATGTTATAAAAGTAAGCAAAGAGCCCAAAACCATTAGCATGAATCTCAAATGTGTAGATATGTTGAAACAGGTTTGCGAGCCGATACCGGTGACCGACATAAAAATCGTGGGGACAAAAGACAGCGAAATTCCTCTTTTCAAAATATTCCAGTGGGGAGAGCCATGAGCTTAAATTCTATTTCGAAAGTCTTCAAGATTACGGAGAAGATTGACAAGATATTGCTGGATTCAGGGGCCTTCACAATTGAAACAAAAGAATTCGCATTGAAAGGTTTGGAAGAAACAGTCGAATATTCGGTTATTGCCCTGCCAAAAGTGGCCAGTGCCCCCCAGCGCAAAATCGCTTTCAAAGGTCTTAACTTGAGAAGAATCTCGATTATTTCCTCACCCGGATTTCTCGAAGAAACTGATTCTGTGTCCAAGATTGAGGGTGATTTAGCAAAAGGGCTAATATTCGACTCTAAAAAACTCACAGGAAGCGCTAAGGAGTTTAAATTCAAATTTGAGGTTGCCCTCGACAGTTTTGAAGCCGAGCATGTATTAAAAGATCTTGTGAGGCGGGATCGCCAAGTGGAGGCGATAGGGGACGAAAAGAACACCTACTGGCTACACGCTCAAATTAAAAAGCTTGAAGACTTGCGAAATTCTCTCAGAAGGTTTGATTTGGCCGACATTCCATTTTCAGTAAATGTGGCCATTCATCAAGATGTGAAGAATAAGTTCCCGCCCAGAAGGCAGAAAGAACTTGAGCTGATAGCGAAGTGGGCGCGAGAGGCAGACCGAAACCGAAAAGCGCTTCTTACGCATCAGCATCTGAGGTTGAAAAGACAAAGACCACAGGAGAAGGAAATCAGCAAAGTATTGGATGACCTGCAAAATCTTTTCTTGCCCCACAGGTTTTGTAACTTCGTGGATGTTCTCAACGAGTTTTACTATTATGATTGTTACAGAGGGACGGATTACTATGACCAGATTCCATTCAGAACTATACCTAAGTGGATGAGCGTTATTTCCCGAACAGATTTAAGCGTCGAGAAGCCAGCCTCGAAAGGAAAGCTCGTATACAAAAAGGCAGATTTTCAAGATGCTGTGGAAAAGGCGATAAATAAGAAATAGTGAACCGCAAATGCTTGGATCTGACTTCATTTCAATATTGGGGACAATCATTCAGGCTTACGCCTCAATACTCGGAATTGTCGGTATGTACTTGGTCTTTATGAGGCAAAGAAAAGCTGATTATTATCGTGACCTAAAAACACGGCTTAGGACCAAATCGGAGACTCTCGTAGGATTCATAAACAGGGAAATTTCTCCAGCATACAAGGATTCACCTATAATAAGAGCAGATTTTGAGAATGTTGAAGAAGTAATTACTGCGATTGATATATACCGGTCTGAGCGGGAAAAAGAAGTCCCAGACCTAAGTACAGATGATGTCAAGAGGCTTATCACCCTTTGGTCGATTGAGCAAAAAGAAAAAGAAGAACTCATTCAACTTAAGAACCAAGTGGCGCAAAATCAGAAAACAGTTTTCTCCAATCGGTCTTTTATCGTATTCACTGTGTACTTCTTATTTGAATTGGGGCTTGCTTTCCTGAGCGCTTTTGTTGTCTTACAAGGATTAGAATATCAGTATCAATTCTTCGCCACTCAACTGACCTTGCTACTCGCGATCCTTGGATTATTACCATTAGGTTATTTGTTCTATGACATTCGATGAGGCTTCATAGGCGGCAATGTCGCAATACTCTTATACATTGGACGTTTGTCCGCAAACGGAAAAATTTCGGCGTTCCGAGGCTGGACATGGCGCGTCAGTTCTCCCCCTCTCGCGACGACGCGATACTTTTTCAGCAAAAAATCGGGTGATTGCTCGTTGCTTTTTCTTCTCAGGACGCTCAGGCTAAAACTTTGGGACCAAGTTTCAGTTTTGGATCCAAAAAGTGAAAACCCCGATTTGGGTCCCAAACCCGAAAAGGGTCAAAAATCTCTTTACACATGTAACACGGTTTTGGGGTATGTTTTCAAAAATCCAAAAATGAAAATGAGGGTGAAAATCGTGTTATATGCGTGAAGCGAAGGTTTGTTGTTTCAGTCTATCATCTTCGCTTCCCAGATTAACGCGTCGCCGCCGTGCTTGATTGCGCATTCTTTGATCGCCATCGCCAAGTTGTAGTCTTTTGTCCAAATTGTTGCTTTGGCAAGTCTGCGCTCTCTGGGGTGATTGCTCTCGATTTTCTGGAACATTGCTTCCAATTCTTTGTAAAACTCGCTCCTTTCTAACTCTTGCTTGCGGTAAAGCTCCTTTTTCCCGGGTGGCGCTTCTGCCAGCTTCTTGCCCCGTAGGCCTAAGGTCTTGAGGCTGTACCTTACCAAATAGAACAGCCTCCCGTCTTCGAGTTCCTTCGGCACGGCATACCGCCTGAAGAACAGTCTATTCAATTTCACACCTCCCATATATTGTGCCTCAGGGTACAATTCCGTTACTTTAAAACTTTTCCTGACGCCTCAGGCTTGCGAAGTCGCTTTCGGGAAAAATTTATCCAATTCTCCGCAGGTGAAATAGCCCACGGAACATCCACGCAGAGTACGTTTCAGCACTCTCTTTTTTGGGGCGTGGCGGTCGAAATCTGCTTTCTCCCGGCAGCCTCGGCAGCCTTCAGCTCGCTTATCTTTTTCCTGATTTGCGATTCTTCTTCGGCACAGGAACCTTCATTGAATTTGACTAACTTTCCCCCCATCCTGAGTTCTCCCAATCTTCCACCTCCATTTCATATTCTTCCTTTTTCGATGGTTATTGCGACGGCGACCGAGTGCGAGCATACCCCATGCTTCTGGTAGCCGAGGCAGTCGCACCTGATTTCCCCGTTTGACTGCTCCTTTACGAGGTGGGTGCCGGTGTTGCTCTCCACGATGAAGGTCCACGGGTTCAGCTGCGTCACGCCCTTGCACCAGAGTATGCCTTCGGCCTTTCGGATTATGGACAGTGGTGCGAACCTATGCGGGTCGGGCATCGTCGCCTTGACGGCTTCCAGCATCGGCTTTCGCCCTCAGTCCCTAAGCCAGTCCTCTTCTTGCTTTTCTTCGGCTTCAGGAATTTCCTCGGCTTTCACTGTTTTCAAAGTGTTGCGAGATTTTTTCGGCTTCTCAGGAACTTCGCACTCCGTCACTATCTCGATGATTTCGTCTGGAAGGGTCTCTTGCGCAGTGGTCGATATGTGTGAATAACGCGCCCTGCCAAGAAGCCACACCAACTTTTCTCTGAGTTTTTTCTCGTCAATCATTCTTCCTTACCACCTCCGAGTCAGCGGATTACTGGTGTTTGCTCCTTCACGATGATTTCGACAGCGTCTACGAGACCGACCTTCCGCCTCTTCGTCTCCGTGTCGATTTCGTCTATCTGCCTCTCTATCGCCCCGATTATCGCTGAATTGTCGTAGTCCAGAGCCAACTCCTTCAATTTTCCTATTGCGTCGGCGAGGATTTTCTTCGCTTTCTCTCTTTCCTCGTCGTCCAGCCAATACTTCAGCTCCTCGATGCTGCCGAACCCCATTCTTTTCGACGCCACAGCCTCCATCTTAGGCGACAGCTTCAATTTTATGAGGTCGTTCTTCGCAATCTCGGCGACCGGCAGCTCCTCGGCGTAGGAGACGGTCACGGCGAGCCGACCCAATGAAAGCTGGCAATGAGGACAATGGACTACCTCGCCCTCCGTGAACTCTATCGGGGCGTCCATCTCCGCGTCGTGCTTCTTGTATATCCTGATGTACTCTCGGAAGATGTCGTCGAGGTAAACCCCGCCTGACTGCGCCCTCTCGGCGAGCTTGGCGAACTTCCGCCTCTCGTCCAGCCTGTCCGCCATCGGCTTGAGCCTGTTCAGGATTCTCACGCCGAACTCGACATCAGCAAGCTCCGGGTAGTTTATGACGTGCCCGCAGCGGTGCTCCTTCTTCTCCTCGGTCAGCAGGCTGCCGTTCAGGGTCAATCTAACGGTGAAGTCCTTTCCGAGCTTTTTATTTCCCCATTTCATTCTTCTTGATTCCTCCTCATTTTTTGTAACTTTCCTTCGAAAAACCATATGATTCTTTTCTTCGCCAGCCACAGCTTCAAGGAGATTTTCCTGAAGAGCGACGGGTCGGGTTCGGGGAACAATGTGGCGCTCTCCGCTTCCCGTTTCTCCCGCTCTCTCTCCAGCCTCGCCTCCCTTTCCTCCGGGTCTTCGCCCCATCGCTTGGGATTGTGGGATATGACGTTGCCCTTGGTCATGCCGGCTTTTCCTCCTTCCAAGGCAGGAAGCATCCGCACCGTGGGCACTTCTTGGGGTCGGGAGTCCTCGGAATCCACCTGTGCCCGCACTTCGGGCAACTCTTGGTTGGAAGCTCCATTGAACAATTCACCCATTATGTTAAATGCAAACCCCAAATATAAACTCCTCTGTTTGGCTTCCTTTTCGACAAAGGGGCTTGAAAAGGCGGTATTTAGTTATCTGCGTGCTCACTCCGCGTCGAACATAAGCGCCCTCAGAGGAGAAATCCTCGCTTCACGCATACAACACAGATTTGGAGGGTAAATTCAAAAGTGGAAATTGAAAAACACTGCCCAAAACCGTGAAGGATGCGTGGAGCGAAACCACCCTGCGTATTTGCTTCACGCATATAACACGGTTTCCGCCCTCATTTTCAATTCTGGGTTTTTGAAAACATACCCCAAAACCGTGTTACATGTGTGAAGAGATTTTTGACCCTTTTCGGGTTTGGGGGCCGAATCGGGTTTTTCGCTTTCTGGCCCATTTTTCAAAAGTGAGAACTGCAAAGTTGGCCACATCCTATCTCACATGTGTCAGAAGAGGGCGGCCTTCTCCCTCACTCCCCTCAAATATTTTGAGTATCTGGGGTAGAACTGCACCGCCTTGCGCTTCAGCCTCATGTAGTGCCTCGCCCCGACGGTCTTGGGCACCCTGCCCTCTATGAAGTCCGCCACGGACTCGGGGATATTCAGCGCCTCGGAGGTCATGGTGTCGAAGGTGAACTTGCGGAGGTACTTCCAGCTCACGACGCCCAGATGGTGCCCGACGCCGTCGGTCGTCCTCTTGCGGCCAGTTTCGCCGACGCACCCCTTCGCAAGCCCGAGGGAGTATCCAGACACAAAGGCGTAGTATGCCGACTTCGGCCCTCTGAAATCGGCGAGTGGGGTCACGTAGAAGCTGTCGTGCTTTTCGAGTTCGGCGCTCCCGGAACACAAATTGTCAAATAGCTTTACGCCCTCGACCAGTCTCAGCCCAGAGTCGAGCAGCAGGTTGTAGAGGGCAAAAACCCGCTTTCCCCGCTCTATGCTCTTCAATCTCCTCAGCGAATTGATAATGTCTTCTTCAAGCGGTACGTTGAGGTCGATGCCGTTCTTTATCCTCGGCAGGTTTGCCCGCAAGACATCAAGCCGCTCCCTGCTGGCGAGACCCTGAGCCTCGTAGAACCGGAACAGGCTGCGGTAGCCGTCGGCGAGGTGCCGCTTCTGCGACCTGCTGCCCACCCCGCTGAAGACCTCCAGAACGTCGGCTGGCGACGATATCGGCTTCGCGTACTTGTCGAGGTAGCGCCTCCTCTGCTTGATCGTCAGCGGGCTGAGCCCCTTGATCTCCCGCAGCCACCTCAGGAAGACCTCTTTTTGCGGCTTATAATTGATTTCGGGCATTTTTCGGGGAGATTGGCGCTTAAGATCCTCTGGCGAAGGCCTTCGTGGGTTCAAGTCCCACCCTCCGCACCACAATTTCGAATTCAGTGTTTTCTGAGTTTATAGAAGCATGCGTTCCAGAAGCTTTTAGAATTCAAACCAAGCTTCTACGTTGAAGAGAACCTATATATAAGGGGGCTATAGTCTTTGCCGAGCACAACAGAGAAGTGTCAATTTTCTGTCTTGCCTTTCGCTGTCATTCCTTTTTTGGGTTCCCGCCGTATGTCTTCTCCAAATAGTTGAGAGTAACTTGGCAGCGATAGATACTCTTGAAAAGATGCATTTAGAGGACGCAAGCGAAAGACGAATTATAGCAAAACATTTGGAAAAGAACCCTTGGCTCATACATCCAACATGGATATTGAACAAAAAAGAAGCAAGAGTCTTAACATGGATACAAGAACAATTTCCAACAACAAAATTTGAGGACACAGGACATGACGATGACCGCGTTGATTTCTTCTGTGTTGCTGTTGGTGGTGTCCTTCACATAGTTGAAATTAAACGTGGTGGCCATATAGCTAAAGAAAAAGATTTCCTTCAGGCTGACAAATATCGACAATATGTCTTAAAGCGCTTCGAAGAGATTAGCGACCCTGAAGCAATCAAATACAATATTGTTCAGAGCCAGCTTATAGCTTCTGAATTGCACCATGACGCAACAGGCATAAAAATCGCTTACCAAAACCAAGGATGGGTTACTTTCACACCTTGGCACGACTTAATTGAAAGGGCTAAAAGAAGTCACAAGCAATTCAGAGATGAGTTGAAAAAACAAGCAAGGAACCCGATTTGTAAGCTAGTGCATTAAGTTTAGAAAGCAATAATTTCAAAACGCCAAATCGCAAAAAGTAGACAGGTGTCTGCGCTAAAAAATGCGCGGACCCCCGTTTGTTGTGTTTGTTATTTGGCTTTTACTGTTGCTTTTTTCTCTTTGGATTCTTGGAACAGGTTCTTCACGGCTGATATTCTGGATTTCTGAGCAAGTTGCTGTGCGTTGACGAAAGTTATGGCTTCTTCTGGACACCATTTGACGCATTGCGGACCGTCCTCCTGATCTTGGCAGCTGTTGCATGTGAACACCACTTTCTTCTCAGGATGCATCATCATGGCTCCGAACTGGCACGCGCTGACGCACCAAGCACAGCCGTTGCACGCATCCTCGTCAACCATGATTATCCCCGTGTCCTCCTCCTGAGACAACGCGTCTCTGGGGCAAGCCGCCACGCACGCAGGGTCCTCACAGTGCCGACAGGTAACCGCCAAATTGTTAAGCGGACCCAACCGCAACGCCCGAATCCTCGACTTCGTCGGATTAAACGTGCCCTCATTAGTCATCGAACAGACGTACTCGCAAACACAGCAGCCAATACACTTGTCAGGGTCAGCCGACACGAACTTTCGGTCTTGAGCCCGCACCATCCTTAAGCACCTCCCTTAACAATCGAAGCGTACTGACCAAGATTCAACTCCTCAAGCTTCTCCACAGTGGGCACACCTTCCATCGTCCATCCCCGCGCCTCATAATAATCATCCAATCCAATCTGATGCTCCTCATCGCTGACGCACGCGCCCTTCGCTGGTCCATCCTCAGGCACAGGAGTGTTCTTAATCTTCCAAGGCAATGTATCAAACTCCCTTGTACCCTTGCCCTCACGAATGTTAAAAAGCCTCGCAAGATTCTCTATCCTCTCACCAGCCTTATCAAGCTCCTCCGCAGTCATCGGGATACCCGTAGCCAACGTGTAATAGTTCGCCAAATCCTTCAAACCATCATAATACGTGCCCCTCGAAAACTTACACACAATCAACGAATCAATCACATTGTAAACATGCCCATCAGGCACAATCATCTTACCCCTGCCCGCCTCAATCTTGAAGCGGTTTACTTTACCCTTCACGTCAGGCGAGTAAGCACCATTCCGCAAGTGACAAGCACCACGGAACGAAACACTGAAGCCCAACGCTGCGGTCTTCAACGTCCGCAAATCATAACCCGGCAACTCCAAACCCTTAATGTGACAAGCATACTTGTACGCGTCACCACCGATGATTTCAGCAGCTTTCGCCACGCCTTCAGCCAACGCGTTACCAAGCCATCCTTCCCGTTTCCCGATTTTGTGAATGATCTGTATGAGAGCTTCAGCATTACCAAAGCTGAGGTCTATACCGTCCGTCTGCTCCTTTGTTATCACACCATGCTCATAGCAGTCCATGGCAAACGCGACCACCACGCCGATGGAAATGCCGTCCATGCCATACTCGTTCACAACACGCATCGCCTCAATAATCGCGTCCAAACGGTCAATACCACACAACGGACCCATAGACCACAAACACTCAAACTCCAAACGCGACGTAGAACCCTGATAAGGACCCTCAGGCACCACCGCAATGTGGTCACAACGCATCCCACAAGTGGCACAGCCCACAATCTTCTTCACATAATGCTCATTCAACCATTCGCCGCTCACCTTCTCAGCACCCTCAAACTGAGAGTTACTGAAATTCCTCGTCGCCAACGCATTTAAAGAATTCAAAACCAAAACGTTCTGAGGCGTCCCCAAAGTCTTATACTTCTTGGTCGCTGGACCCTTCATGCGTTCATAAATCATTTTGATAAATTCTTTGAAGCCCTCCATGTCTGCGACGTTAACATCATGCGTTCCACGCACAGCGACCGCCTTAAGGTTCTTTGACCCCATGACGCCGCCCAAGCCAGCCCTTCCGATGGCGCGAAACTCGTCATTTATGATGGCTGCAAACCTGCACAGCCTCTCCCCAGCTTCGCCGATGGCTGAGACGCGGATGTAGAAGTCGCCGAGTTCCTCCCGAATCATATGGTCGGTTTCGTTAACAGTTTTATACTGCAGATGCTCAGCGTTTCGGATTTCAACTTTGTCATCGTCAATCCAGAGATAAGACAGTTTGGGTGCTTTGCCTGTGATTATGACGGCGTCGTATCCTGCACGTTTCAGGTCTGGACCAAAGAAGCCGTGAGCTTCAGCATTGGCGACACCGCCAGTGGCGGGAGATTTAGACACGACGGCGTAGCTGTTTCCGCCTGTTGGACCCAAGGTTCCGCTGAGCGGACCGGTTAAGTAGATTATCGGGTTGTCTGGGTCAAAGGCGTCTACACCCGGTTTTGAGTTATCCATTAACAGGCGGATGCCGAGGCCTATGCCACCGATGTAGTTCTTAGCCATTTCCTCACTCAAAGGTTCAGTGGAAACTTTTCCAGTTGTAAGATTAACGCGTAAAATTTTACCTGCATAAGCATACATTATTTATATTCTCCTTACAGGTTTTGTTGTCGTATAAATCGATACAGAAGGTATATTAACTTAATGGATTCTCACATTAGAAATTGATGTTTAAACTCTCAACTTGATTTTGCAGCAACACTAACAGAAAAATGAGTTCAGACGGCTTAAGCCTCAACAAAAAAGGGATTTCAACTAAGAAACGGATATATAACGTCTTTGCACTGTAATATTTGGCGTGTCCCGGGGTTTCACGTCTTGAAGATAACAATCGACTATTTGGGCAGCATCAGGCAAACCTTAGGCTTGAACCGATCAGAGCAAATCGAACTTAAAGCCGACGCCTCGGTATGTGACCTGCTGTCTTTGCTCGCTGAAAAACACGGCGAACCCTTCAAAAAATCCGTTTACGAACCTAACGACCCCGACTTAAAGCCATACTACATACTATCCATAAACGGTTTACTGACAAACCAGCTGAACGACATGGAAACCAAACTTAAAGACGGCGACCGCGTAGTTTTGATGCCTGTTGTCAGCGGCGGATAGAAGCGAAAGCGTTAAACCTAGCAGCAAGCAATTTTATTTAATGGCGAGCACTTTGAAGAGGATAGACGCTTTAAAGCAGACAGGTTTTAAAGAAGGGAGGTTCGACGGGTTCCTAATTTTTAATAGCGCCAACCTAACGTACCTCACTGGTTTTTCAGGCGCAAGCGCGCTGTTGATTCCGAAGAACGGCGAAAGCAGGGTTTACGTTTACGGCGTCAACTATGCGCAGGCGGAGGCAGAACTGAGCGAGTTCACGGTGGAACTGGTGAAACGCGGCGAAAACTTGATGAGTAAAATCGCGAAGCAGGCTAAAGCCTCCGAAATAGGGAAGCTTGCAGTGGACGCTTTAAACATCGAAAGCTGGCGCGCCCTAGCCAAGGCTTTAGGAGGCGAAAAAACCCTTGAGGTTGGCAACAGTTTCGTTCGGGAGCTTCGCAAAGTTAAAGACCAAACGGAAATCGAGCTGATGCGCAAGGCTGCCGAGTTAACGAGCGAAGGCATGCGCGTTGCTTACGAAACTGTGACTGCTGGCGTGAGAGAGTACGAGGTGGCAGCGGAAATCGAGTACGCCATGCGGAAGCAGGGTTCCTCTGGCACTGCTTTCGAAACGATTGTGGCGTCTGGTGCTTGTTCGGCGTTTCCTCACGGCGGCTGCTCTGACAAGATAATTCGGGACGGCGACCTTGTGGTTGTGGATGTGGGTGCCACGTACAAGTTTTATCGTTCTGACATGACGAGGACTTTGGTGGCGGGGAAGCCTTCGGATAAACAGAAGAAACTTTACCAGATTGTGAAGGCAGCGCAGGAGAAGGCGTTTGAGGCGTTGAAGCCGAACGTTAAAGCGAAGGATGTTGACGCTGCTGCTAGAAAAGTAATTGCGGATGCGGGTTACGGCGAGTATTTCGTGCACAATCTTGGTCACGGCGTCGGATTGGAAGTGCATGAACCGCCCACCTTAAGCCCAGAAAGCAAAGATGTGTTGGCGGTTGGCAACGTGGTGACGGCTGAGCCTGGTATCTACCTTGTCGGCTACGGCGGAGTCCGCATAGAAGACACCATGCTGGTGCAGAAAAACGGCGCGGAAAAACTCACTAACGGACTTTATGCTCTAGGCAAAGAATAGTTTACGAAATTAAGGGTTTCAGAGCGGTCTAAGTCTTTTTCTTTTTTCGCCAGACAACAAAGCCGACAGCCCCTGCAACAGCAATAATAATTACCACCACAATCAGTGCCAAGGATTCAATACTCAAGAGCGTACTTCCAGACTCGTTTGCTGCCAAACTAATCGTCACATGGTGCGTGCTGTGCTTGTAAGTGAAGCTGAGCAGCCATGAGTCTGCGTTGGATGTTATTTCGTAGTTTAGTTGTTTTCCGTCCATGTACACTTTGATGTTTTCAGCGTTCGAGACGAGGCTTTTCGCTATCGTGACCTTCACGTAGCCTGCGGTTTCTGCTGTTCCGTTGACGGTGAAGCTTAACTCTGAGCTTGTGCTGTTGAAAGCAAGCGCTGAGACCGTGCTGTTTGACTCAAGTAGGAAAAGCTGCTGTTTCTCATAAGGCAGAAAGCTCAGTGTTGTGGTTGCGTTGGCTCCGAGGTACTCGTCGTTTCCGTTCCATTCTGCTTTCAGTGTAAACGTGCCCGAGGCTGTGTTGACCCATTGAATGCTGTATTCTCCAGCGGTGTTTGTGGTGCCTGAGCCTATGGGAACCCATGAGGTGTCGCCCTCGATGGCGTATGATAGGGTTACGGTTTTGTCTTGGAGGGGGTTTCCCTTTGAGTCTGAGAGTTTTCCGTTTATGTTGACTGCTGAGCCTACGGCGGTTGATGATGCGTCCACTGAGATGGACATCTGGGTTGATGCGGGCGTAGGTGTTGGGGTCGGCGTTGGGCTCGGTGAAGGACTAGGTGTGGGTGTAGGCGTTGGTGTGGGGATGAGTTCAAACGTGGCAGAAATCGTGTGCCCATCGGCGATTACGTTGGTGAAGGTGTATGGTGCGGTGGCTGGGGCTCCGTCCATTAGGACTGTGGCTATTTGGTAGCCTGCGTCTGGGGTTACGGTGAAGGTTTGGTTGTCGCCGTAGGTGACGGTGACGCTTCCGCTTGGGCTGATTGAACCGCCATCTCCAGCAGAAGCAGTAATGGTGAAAGCTGGAACTACTGGTGCTTCAGGGTTTATCTCAGCCAAAAAGGGAACAAAATCGACAACACCTAAATTGAAATCATTCTTGAAATCATAGATTGTTTGGTTAATCGCTGACGCGTCAGTTGTACCCCACCAATTGTAAGTGGCATTAACATCCGAACCAGAGCCAGAATACAAGTAGACGCTATACCCGTTATTGTCATAAATGTTATTAAACTCAATTATTGGCGAAGCGGAATTTATTATATTAATTGCTAAAGAGTTTTTCACAATGGTGTTATTTCGAATTATTGGTGTTGTTCCTGACCAATCGACTCTTATTCCGCCGCTTCCACCCATTATGTTACCATTATTGTTTATTATTAAATTGCGTTCAATAATTGGGCTACCACTATATACTTCAATCCCTATTTCGCAACCTGATATAATGTTGCCTGTAATATGACCACCACCTGAACTAGACATGGAACTCGAAACCGTAATTCCCGCGAAAGTACCCGTAATGGTGTTGTTGGAAATAATTGGTGTCTCCCCTTCTATAGCGATTGAACGTTGGTCGCCACCATGAATTATGGTACAATTGTTAATTTTTGGCGAAGAATGAGTTATGGAAATTGTATGACTACCACGTTGTGCGCTACTAACAAGCGCATTTTCAATTATGGAGCCAGTTTTGCTCGTTTCATTCCAACCAGCACTTTCGCTCGTAAATTGAATTGCTGACCTATCAGTAGGTGAAAAAACTAATGAGGTGTCATTTCGGATTAGTGATATTTTATTTGTGCTGGTACCCTGGGCGTTTAGTGTGCCGTCCACTCTCAGGTAGGTGTCATTTAGGTACACGGTGACTCCAGGTTCGATTGTTAAAGTTATGCTACTGTTTACAAGTACGGGTCCTGTGAGTATGTATGGGCTGTTTGTTTGTGTCCACGTTGTGTCTGAATTGATTACGCCCGTGACTTCTGTAGAAGCTTGCACAGTGCTGAACTGTACAATGCCAACTAAAATCAACCCGATTATCATTATGTTTATTAAGAATGCACTTGAGAGTGACTTGTTGTTCACTATGCATTCCTCTAACTAGAAATAACCCATACCCACAATAAAAAGGGTTTTTGTAAAGAAAACTTGACACAAGATTTATTGACTAAACCCCAGTTGCCTTGTGATTTCGCAACTTGCTTGGCATTATAAATTTAATAGGTGCTGTTCATTCAGTAGAATCTGACTTAAGCGGGTTAAGATATGCCAAGGTTCAGACATACCACCGATATTCTAAGGCTGATGGACAAAAAAGAGTCTATCAGGAACATGGGGATAATCGCCCACATCGACCATGGAAAAACCACGTTAACCGACTCACTGCTAGCGGGCACGGGACTTCTGTCGCCGCAAGTGGCAGGTTCCGCCAGAGTCCTCGACTACCTTGAAGAAGAGCAGAAACGCGGCATCACCCTGAAAACCGCCAACATATCCCTGCTGTACAAAACCGCGGAGCGCTCCTTCATCGTTAACTTGGTGGACACGCCTGGACACGTGGACTTCACAGGCAAAGTCACCCGAGCCCTGCGCAGCATAGACGGCGCGGTTGTGGTGGTTGACGCGGTAGAGGAGATAATGGCCCAGACAGAAATCGTGATTCGCCAAGCTCTTGAAGAAAGAGTGCGCCCAACGCTCTTCATAAACAAAGTAGACCGCCTAATCACCGAACTGAAATTAAATGCGGAACAAATTCAGGAAAAATTCACCCGCATAATCGGCAACTTTAACGACCTAATCGAAATCTACGGAGAAAAACCATTCAAGAACAAGTGGAAAATTAACCCCGCAGCTGGCAGCGTGGCGTTTGGGTCAGCTCTGCACAGGTGGGGCTTCACCCTAAGCACGGCTCAACAAAAAGGCGTGAAATTCAGCGAAATCATAGGCGCGTACAAAAATGGTGAATACGAAAAACTTCAGAAGACGCTTCCGCTTCACAGTGCAATACTGGACATGGCTGCCAAGCATATTCCAAACCCTCTGGAAGCTCAGGGGTACCGCGTGGAAAAAATATGGAAAGGAGACATGACCTCAGAAGCAGGAAAAGCCATGGCAGGTTGCGATGACCATGGACCGACCGTAGTGTGCATAACAAACGTTCAAACAGACCCGAACTCGGGCTTAATCGCGACTGGACGACTTTTCTCGGGCACCATCAAAACTGGAGACACAGTCTTCCTCGTTAACGCCCAGACGGAAAGCGAAATTCAGCAGGTTTCGTTTTATATGGGCGCTTTCAGGGAACCTGTGAATCAAATTGCGACTGGCAACTTGGTTGCTCTGGCTGGACTGGAGCTGGCGAAGGCTGGCGAAACCATAGTTGACGTGGAACACAAAGAAGGCATAGTTCCGTTCGAGCGTATACGTTATGTTTCAGAGCCCGTGGTCACCGTGGCAGTTGAGCCTAAAAACCCTAAGGACTTGCCTAGGCTTCTGGCGGCAATGGATAGGCTTGCAACAGAAGATCCGAACCTTGCCACTACGGTGAACAGGGAAACAGGGGAATACCTGCTGAGCGGTATGGGTGAGCTGCACCTTGAAATCGTCGTGAAACATTTGAGAGATTATCTCAACGACATGGAAATCACAGTTTCTTTGCCAAGGGTTGTTTACAGAGAAAACGTCACAAGAAAAGGCGCCGTAGCCAGCGCTTGGAGTCCTAACCGACAGAACAGGTTTGCGGTGCAAGTGGAACCCTTAGACGAAGACTTTGAAGGGCGCAACGCAAAAAACGAGGAGATCATGCTTGCGGTTGACGAATACAAAAACGTGCTTGTGGACCGCACAGATAACGCTGAGCAATTTCGAGAGGCGTTGGATTTTATGATTTCAGGGTTCACGTTCGCTTGCAGAGCGGGTCCGTTGTGCGGAGAGCCTTTGAGAGGCGTCAAAATCAATTTGATGGAAATCCAGCTTAGTGAGAACGTGGAGCATCGCAGTCCCGTTGAGATTATGCACGGTGTGGGCAAAGCGATTTTCGGTTCCTTCTTAACCGCTAAACCCGTGCTGTTTGAACCTGTCTACAAAACCGTAATATCTGCCCCTGCAGAACTGGCTGGAGAATGTTCGCGGATTATAAGCAGCAGACGCGGAAAAATCTCTGCCTTTGAACAGAAAGGCGTTTCCACCGTGCTCACGGGCTACATTCCAGTTGCAGAGACCTTTGGTTTATCCGCGGAACTGCGGTCAACAACTTCCGGTCGAGCTTTATGGCAATCGCTGTTTGCCCGCTGGGAAAAAGTGCCTGAAAAACTAGAAGCAAAAATCATCAAGGAAATTCGGAAAAGGAAAGGCTTGCCCTCGGAAGTTCCTAAACCAGAGCAGTTTTTGGAGGAAAACCAGTGAAGCTTGATGCAGATGCCTTCAACTTGGACGTTACGCTTTGTTGCGGGCAGGTGTTCAGGTGGGAAAAGAAGGGTGACTGGTGGTACGGTGTCGTCGGAGACCAAGCCCTCAAAGTGCGGCAGACCCACGCGGAGTTGGAATTTGACGGAGCCAACGAAGCGCTAATTGTGCACTATTTCGGTTTAGATGATGACTTGCAGGAAATCAGCGGAAAAATCGGCAGGGACGAGCACATCAGACGAGCACTTCGAGAGTTTTGGGGTTTGCGCATAATCAGGCAAGACCCGTGGGAGTGCCTCATCTCATACATCTGCGCAACGTACAAGAATATCCCAGCAATAAGGCACATGCTGCTGAAACTTTCGAGCAAGTTCGGAGAGAAAACGACGCTGGACGGCTTGAAACTGTTCACTTTCCCCACTCCTGAAAAACTGGCAGGCACCACGGAAGCGAGCTTGGCAACGTGCGGCTTAGGCTACCGCGCCAAGTACGTGCAGGACACTTCGAAGCGAATTTTCGAAAACTATTTCGAACTTGAAAGCCTAAGACAGTTGCCTTACGAGCAAGCCAAGAAACAACTCTGCCGCTTAGCTGGTGTCGGTCCCAAAGTGGCTGACTGCGTCCTGCTGTTTTCACTGGGAAAAACCGAGGCGTTTCCCGTGGACAGGTGGATTGAACGTGTCATCTTGAACCACTACGTCGAAAAGCTTACACCTGAACTGGCACAAAAGCTCAAAAAGCGAGTGGGACTCACCAACTCCGAATACGCCAAGCTCAATGTTTTCGGCAGAGAATATTTCGGGGAATACGCGGGTTACGCTCAGGAGTACCTGTATCACTATGAGCGGATGAAGACTTAAGCAAGCACGCGGTTGGCGCAGCGGAAAACGTTTAAATTCGGTCGAAAACAGCAATAGTAAAGGAAAGCACGCATGGGCCCGTAGCTCAGCTCGGTTGGAGCGCCAGGCTCATAACCTGTCGGTCGCTGGTTCAAATCCGGCCGGGCCCACCATTAGCCTGTTATAATGTGAGTAGAAACTATTGGTTTTCAGGTTTGTTTGAGGAGAATGGATGAGTGTCTCGAATGTTAGAGGGGAGAAGGAGGCGGTGGGCGCTGGGAGAGTCCATTCTCCTCAGGTAAAATGTAATGCGTTCTTGTGTCAAGTTAAATCTTATCTCAAACTTAGAATCTGAACTGGATTAAGATTTACTTGAATTCGCTGATTATTTCGTCAACCGTCATTATCTTCGCGTTGTAAACGTACTCCAGATACTTCAGGCCTTCTTCCTGGTCTTTCTGCGTGAAAGCCTCTGCGCCGTCACTGGCGATTATTATGTTGTAGCCCCTGAAGAAAGCGTCGGCAGCCGTGTGCCTAACGCACATGTTCGTGTGCAAACCGCCGAGTATGACTGTTTTCGCGCCTTCGCCTTTGTATAAGCTTCGCAGAAGCGGGTCTAAGCCTGTTTCGTAGAAGCCGCTGTAAGTGCGTTTCTCCACAACATAATCCTTATTGGCGGGCTTGAGTTCGGGGATAACTTCGGCGCCCTTGGTGCCTTTTATGGCGTGGTTGCCCCATTTACGAGTAACCTCCACGTCCTGAGGATAATGAGCGTCGTTGCTGTAGATGACTGGCACGTTATTTTCGCGTGCGGCTTCCACTAACCGCTTAAGGTTCGGGATTATGTGCTGGGCTCTTTTGGCTTCCAGTTTTCCAGTGACAAAATCGTTGAGCATATCGATAACTATGACTGCTGCCCTGTTTTCCAAAAACGTCACCTTCAACAAAACAATGACGCAAACAGCCATTTTAACCTTATCCAGCTACTGACCTGTTGGTTCTTAGTCAATAAACCTTGTGTCAAGTTTTCTTTACAAAAACCCTTTTTACCGTGAGCATGGAGTATTTCTAGTTGAAGGAATGCATAGTGAACACCAAATCACTCTTGAGTGCATTCTTGACAGTTATCCTGATTGGCGGATTAGTTTCAGCAAATGCCATGCGTTTTGGAGCAGTTCAAGCTTATACTGTGGATTCAATAAGTAAACCATCCGTCCCCGAATTTTCAGTGAGAATTGTGGCCTACCCTTATGATGTACCACCCAAAACTACCACCACAATTGACCAATATACTGGAAAAGAAACCACAACCACTAAACCAGGCTACCACGTCGAAAACAAATCAATAGAAATCATAATAAAAAACCAACCCTTCACGCCTTACACTCTTACCACACACACAAGCTACAATCACGAAACTGGAGAAAGCCACACTTATGACCGTAACAGCACCGTTAACCTTTACTACAATATCGGCGTCAAAGGTCACTTTGGAAGTGATTGGACATCTGTTGGAAGCATCTCCTCATTTCCAGAAGGCCCCCAATCTAACGCTCAATTAGATTCAGAAAACACTGTTATCACAATTGAAGCAGACGACTATCCTAACGACGCTGTATTAGACTTTCGAGTTCAAGCACTCATTGGATATTATGTTCCATATGGACGAGGCGTCGTAATACTTGGCTACGATTTTTATGGACAAGAAAGTGGTTATAGTGACACACAAACAATAAATATTAGCGAGAGTCAGACGCCGACGCCTTCACCTGAAACAACACCGACACAAACTCCTCCACCTGCAATAACGCCCACACCAACTCCCTATCAAGAACCACAACAAACAGAACAGCGAGAAATACTAATAGGCGCAGCTATAGCAGCGGCAGTAATCGTCGCTGGCTTAGTCATGCTAATCTACCTTGTCAAAAGAAAATAACAAAAGTGAATATCTGTTTACTATTTTTACTCTTGATTAACACTATACCCTTTTTTCACCTGTATGCTAGAAAAAGGACGTGATATATCCGTATACTATTATAATCCGCCACCATTTACTCTGTGGCGCTTAAAAAAGAAGGACGAGACGATTGAAAACGCCACTAAAAGTGCTCACTGGCAACCTCAAAATGGAGCCTTACGCATCAGTTCTTTGCTATCCGAAAGCAAGCGAAGCCGAACTGCAAATGCGCCTCATGGAACTGCGTGAACACGGCGTTAAGGCAGTGGAGTTCGCTGGTGACACAAGCGCTTTTAACGTGCCTGTGCTGGGCAAAGGCTTCGTGGGCATAGTTGTAACCGCTTATTTGGATGGTAAGAGGGTAGCGTTGAAAATCCGCAGAGTAGACGCTGACAGGCTGGGACTGCAACATGAGGCGCGGATGCTTGCCAAAGCTAACTCCGTGCAGGTGGGACCGAAGCTCATGGGTGTGAGCAAGAACTTTCTGCTTATGCAGCTTATTGATGGTGCTTTGCTGCCTGAATGGCTTGGCGCGCACGAGGAGAAGGAGCATGTACGTGGTGTCTTGAACGAGGTGCTGGAGCAGTGTTGGCGGTTGGACAACATTGGCTTAGACCACGGGGAACTCAGCAAGGCTCCCAAGCACCTAATCGTGGACAAGCATCGGAAGCCGTGGATTGTTGATTTTGAAACCGCCAGCGTCGACAGAAAACCTGCAAATGTGACTTCTGGTTGCCAGTTTCTTTTCACAAGCGGCGGCGCGGTGGCGAGAGCTGTGGCTGATGTGGTCGGCGAAATAAACCGAGCAGAAGTCATTAACGCTTTAAGGCTTTACAAGAATGAGAAAAACCGCGAGAATTTTGATGGTGTGTTGCAGGTTTGCCTCGGTTAGATGACGTAGTTCATGGATGCGTTTGCGCTGTTTTGGTTTTCTGGTTTTTGGATGTTTAGTTCTCGGGCTATCTGGTAGAGGTTCAGCCAGGTTTCTATTTTACTCTGGCGCTCAATTTTTTTCTCTTCATACAGTAATGGAATTGTGTTCACGAATAACCAACTGTAGAGTTCTTCTTTTGATGCCAAGCCTTCTCCCCAAAGAGAAAAGGATGGTGTGTCCTTTTATTTTCTATGGAGAAAAGTACTAGAGGAAACTTCTATAACTTCACAGTTGATTTTCCAGTTTTAAGCTAGCACTTCTTGAAGTTTACCTTGTTCTCGGGCTTCTTTTATTTCGAGGGCTATGCGCCTTCCCATGTACATGTCTGCGCCGTACTTCAAGTAAGCGTAAGGTGAAGTGCCGATGCCAACGTTTGTTCCTGCCACGATGCGCGCTGAAATCTCAAACGTGAAAATCTTCAGGTCATCCGTTATCACCGTTTCCAAACAGAACGGTCCAATGATTCCTGGCGGCGCGAGTTCCCGTGCTTTTTTGTGGACGCTGTCGCCCATCCGCATGAGTTCAGGAAGCAGGGATTCGCGGAGCACTATGGGGAAATTGCCCACGATGGTGTAAGTGGGATTCACTCCTATCTCAAGCTGCTCGTTGGCAGGAATTTTGCCTATGGCGTCCACCGCGGATTCGTAGCGTCTATCCACCGCCAACAACTCCACGTCATCCTTGATTATCGAGCTGAAGTAGCTGGGGTAAACGTTCACGCCCAACGCGTACTCCTGCAGATGCACC
>CAZEPB010000028.1:0-22219 GCA_964514055.1 uncultured Candidatus Bathyarchaeia archaeon
GATAGACTTCAAGGTGCCAGTGGTAATAGTCTTCTGCCTCGCTGTTTATGGATAAGTGAAAACCGTAATTGTAGGGCGGGTCGTTCACAAGGGCTTTCAGCGCTTTCAGGCTTATCTTCAATGTTTCAGCGAACGCTTCTTTTTCGACTTTGCCTAAGCCAAGCAGGTTCGCGCCGTGCTTTTTGGGCAGTATCCAAAATTCCAGAGGGTGCACGCTGGCATAAGGAGCGAAAACCACGAAATGCGAGTTTTCAAGAACCAAGCGCGGGCTTTTTGTTTCCTTCTCGATTATGTCGCAGAAAACGCATTTTTGGTGTTTGACGTAGAAGTTTTTGCTTGCCGCCATCTCTTCCGCGGGGATTCTGGGAACGAAGGGCGTGGCGATTATTTGGCTGTGGGCGTGCGAGAGCGAGGCTCCTGCTTCTCGACCGTAGTTGCGGAAGATTGAAACGTACTTTACGTAGGGTTTTGCGGATAGCTCGCGGAGCCTGTCAATGTACGCGTTGACCAAGAGCTTTAACTGTGATAGGTCAGCGTCTGCGGGGTCTTCATCGTGGTTTGGCGATTCAACTAAAACCTCGTGGTGTCCGATGGCGTAGCCGAAACTTTCGCTTTTCATTATTTCCTCTCGATAATCCGCGTGTTTATATGGACCGAAGGCGGGGTAAAGGTTTGGAATTACACGGACAAGCCAATTCTTGGGGCGCGTGCCGTCACGGTCTTTATCTTTCTTTATTTCTCCGTTCTGTTTCAGGTAGAGCATCACGGCGGGCGGGGTCATGTGCTCATTTCCCACACATAGAGGGCAGACGCCGTTTTGGGCTGATTCAGCTCTTTGTTTGGCGAAGTCTGTGGGTCTTCTGCTGCGTTCGGTGGCGATTACGACCCAACGGTTCAACAAATAATCTTTTCTCAGCTCGTTGTAAACCATGGCGTTAAGCTCCTGACACAGTAGGAGGTACGCGGCAACATTTTAGCATTTCCAAAAGCACAAACCTGCTTAGACCAAACAAAAAAAGGTTGGGCGAAAGTTGACGGCGGCGCATGAGCGACACTGGAGGCGTATGCTTGACGGCTTTACCGCTTGTCAACTTCGCCCGATGGTTCCAAACTTTTCATAGGCTATTATGAGGGGTGGGCTTTTGGCGGTTCATTGGTGTGAAACTTTTCAGGTTCGCCTTATGCAGCAGGTTCCGCGTGTCCAATCTGGCTGCCTTTGCCTCCCTTTTCGGATAACTGACATAAAAAATTTAGGAAATTCAAATACGGACCGTTACTCAGCCACATTCGGAATAATAATCAGCACAGCAAACGGAGTTGGATTTGAACCAGCCAATCCCTTGACAAACAGTCCCTTCCCCATAATCTTGAACAGTCACGCATTGGTTCCACTGGGAATTCTGTCTTTATATAAGGGAGGGGGTAGTCACTCGTGAGCACCAGTGCCCAACCCCAAGCCGAGCAAACATAAAGTCGTAATCTTTATCGTGAATTCATAAGCTACTTATTAATTCAATGCATACTAGCTTCAAAATTCAGACTTGAAATAAAGAAACGCTTAACTGTTGAAAGGTATTAAATAACAAACAGAGAGGAGAAAACTTGCCAACTCTTGGACTATTCCGCAAATCAAAGAAAGAAGAAGACGAAAAAAAAGCCTCGGCTTCCTCAGAAAACAAAGAGGTCTCGGGCAAAACATACTTAAAAGCCATGCCTCTCCGCGACTTGTCAGACTTGGAAGCCATCAAAAGCGAAGTTAAAAACGGAAACGTGCTTATTCTCCGCATAACCCCCCTCGCAAGCAAAAGCATAGAAGACGTGAAACGTGCAGTGAACGAACTGTACGAATTCGCCGAATCCATCGGCGGAGACATCGCCCGCCTAGGCGAAGAACGAGTTGTCATCTGCCCCCAGAACATAAGAATCTGGCGAGAGAAAAGGCAAGTTTCAAACAAGCCTCTGCCTACAGCAGCCTAAAAGTTTCTAAAATTGCTGGCACAATGGTGTTGATGCCAGCTTTGCGGTCGAGGAAGCCTGCCATATTCATGATTTTACTTTTTTCTCCGTGGCACACGAAGATTCTTTCTGGCTTGGGTTTAAGATGAGTCAAATAGTTGATTAGCTGTCGTCTGTCAGAGTGCCCTGAAAAGCCTTCTATGGACTCCGTTTGCATTTTAACCTGCACAACCGCCATTTTGCCCTCGTTGTCCATCATGGTGACTTCGCTTACTCCTTTCTGCACCCTCTTGCCCATGGTGCCCTCAATCTGATAGCTAACGAATATTATGGTGTTCTTTTCGTCGTCAGCCCAGTTTTTGAAGTATTCTATCACAGGTCCGCCTTCAAGCATTCCAGAAGTCGCCAGAACGATGCAGGGTTCGCCCTCGATTATGGTTTGCCTAACGCTTGGATGCTCCACGATCGTGAAATAGTCCGACTGGAACGGGTTAACCTCTTCGTGGAGAATGCTGTGGCGAACTTCTCTGCTCAAATACTCAGGGTAAGCAGTGTGTATGGCCGTGGCTTCTGAAATCATGCCCTCAATGAACACGGGCGCTTCCTTCATCAACCCGCGCTTCATGTAACCGTCAATGATGAGCATTATCTCCTGCGCTCTGCCCACCGCCGGCACTGGAATAAGCACTTTGCCTTTTCGCTCCAAAGCCTCATTTATAATATAAGTTAACTTTTCCTCGGCTTCAACTCGGGAAGGCATAAAATCCTCTTGTCCGCCGTAAGTGCTTTCGGTGATCACAGTTTCAACCCGCGGAAACTCCGTTGCCGCCGCTTCCAACAGCATCGTCCGCGCGAACTTGTAGTCGCTGGTGTAGACAATGTTGTGCAAGCCCTCGCCGATGTGCAAGTGCGCCATGGAAGCACCGAGTATATGACCCGAATTGTGCAGGGTCAAACGAACATCTGGCGCTATGTCGGTGACGACGCCGAATCGAAGAGGAATAGTGTGCAAAACACACTCGCGAACATCCTTCTGGTCATAATGCGCTGTGGTACCTTGCTTGTTAGCTACATCCAAGTAATCCAGCTGAAGCATAGTCATCAAATTCGAAGTCGGCGCAGAACAGTAAACAGGACCGTCGTAACCGTATTTATACAGAAACGGTATTAAGCCGCAGTGGTCAAGGTGAGCGTGGCTTATAACCACCGCGTCCAACTGGTCTATTTGGAACTCGGGCGAGTCAAACCGTGGAAAAGCCTCAAAAGGTCTTTGTGAACCCGGGTTGATGCCGCAGTCCAATAGGACGCTGCTTTCTCTGGTTTTGATTAGGAATGCGGAGCGACCTACTTCTTGAGCGCCTCCAAGCACGGTCATTCTGATGTCGCCCACCTCGTAAGTTTTCGGTCTGAAAATTCTTTCGCCTATGGTGCGAAGTATTCTCTCGCGTTCTCTGCTTTCTGAATGAAGGTAATGGCGCATGTGCGTAACAATTTTAGACTTTATCGGAGGACTCCTTAAGACACGAGGGCGCCACTTCGTTTTCTTAATAATTTCTTGCAGCACCGTGCCGTTTCGTCCGATAACCAAGCCCGGCTTCTTTGTTTCGATAATCATTTCGCCTAAGCTGGGATCAAAGTTTATGTCTGTTATCTCTGCTTCTGGAGCGATGAGGTCTCGGGCTATCTTTTCGGCTTCTGTTTCTTTAAGTCTAACTGATGGGTCAGGGCGTACAACAATTCTTTTTCGTATTACGCCTACGATTTCTGCCACTATGTTGCTCTGGTCAACCAAAATTTCTGGTCTTTTAGTGTAAACGGCAAGCATTGGTCCTTCGTATTCTATTCTTGTGACTTCTGCTTCTCGTGGAACCTGCTCGAGTATGTACTGGCTCATTTCAATTTTGTCTTTCTCTGAAGTTCGCGCCACGATCCTTAACTTCCTGAACTTGTCAGAAGCTGGCTTTTCTCCTCGTCTGTCAACTCTTTGTAGCCGTTCTCGTCTATTACTGTGACGTTGTAACTGTTTCCGCTTGCAATATCGCGTTTCATAGCTGCGTTAACAGCGTTAACAATAGTCGGCAACAATTCTTTAACAGACATGCCCTCGCGGTACTTGTCTTCCAAGACACCGTATGCTATGGGTGATCCAGAACCGGTTGAGACGAATTTCTCCTCTGTCAAGCTTCCAAAGGGGTCTAAATTGAAAACATGTGCGCCTGTCTCGTCTACGCCGCCGATTAAAACCTGCGTCGCCAGCGGAATGTAACGTACGGAGAAAAGCAGGTTCGCAATAAGCCTCGCTGCAGAACTCACTGGCATGGGTCTGTTCATGCTTATTTTGTAGAGCTTCGCGTTGGCGGTGAGTATGTCGACGACTTTCTGTGCGTCGGCAACTGTTCCGGCTATGGTCATGCCTAGATGGTTGTCTATTTTGTAGACTTTTTTCCCTGCTTTGTGGGCTACGTAGTAACCCATGGTTACGCGGGTGTCTGATGCTAAGATTATGCCGTCTTTGCAGACGACGCCGATTGTGGTTGTTCCTTTGAGGACTAGTTTGCTAGCTGCATTGTTCTGTGCCAAATTTTTCTGTCTCCCTAAAACTTGGATGTACGCAATTTCCACTGCTAGGAAGTAGCATGATGTAATCTTCACGTGGGATTTATTAATATTGCGGTTTGAAAATTCTGAATAAAACACCATACGTCGGAGGAGTTGGAGGGGTGAATCCTTGTTTTCTTTCTAATGCTGGCGTTTCTTGAAGTACACCAGCAGACCCACGCCCACCACGGCTATTGTGGCTATAGACGCAGTCGCGACTGGTGCAGTTGGGAAAGGCTCTGGTTCAGTCACAGTAAAGGTTATTGTCTCCGAGGTCCCAACATGACCCGCTCCGTCAGTTGCATAAACTGTCAAGGTGTGCTCTCCAATGGGCACTCTTGTCAAGGTTGCGTTTCCAGCAACCGTCACATTATCTAGTCCATCAAGACTGTATGTTATTTGCACAACTGACTCGTTGACCGTGAAATCTAACGGAATATTAGAATCGTAGTACGTTTTGTTGTCCATCGATAAGAGTGTAACATTTGGAGGCGTAGTGTCTATGATAAAGAAAACTAATGAGGAACCATTGATGTAAAAATCATTTCTAGTCATCGGATTTGAACTGTTACGGGCAGGAATGTACGACCCCTCTTCTGCCGCGTGGACTATTATGCTGTGATCTCCTTCAGGTACTTCAGTCAAATTAAAGGAGAACTCAGTTAATTCAGGGTTAATCCACTGGTCGTGATGCTTCCAGTCTGCTTTGTAGCCAGCGTCATAAATATTCAGGTAAGAACCAGTGGTTGAGTGTCCAACGCTTATGGTGAAGTTGAGAAAAAAACTGTTGTTGGGAAATATTGTGTTGTTCTCTGGGGACAGTATTGAGATTTCGGGTGGTTTAGTGCTACTGTCTGGAGGTACATTCCCCAGATACATATAGGGATTTGCCTTTGCCAAGTTAACGAACCGAGTTACAGCCACTGCTGAGAACAGAAATAACAAAATGAAAGCTATTATAGGGAAGTTTTTTTTCATATTTGCCCGAGTATACATGGCAGTTCTCTTCTTGAGTCCATTTTATATTAGGTTGTTTCTGTGGTAAAAACATTTTTGTCAAGGTTTCTTGACCAAACGCCAGTTGTTTAGTCAAGATTTCTTGACAAGCACTCGTGCACTCAGCCTTCAGCCTTTAAATAAAGGAGGGGGTAGCTATTCGAGAGCACTAGAGAACACAAAAAGATAACCGCTAAAGTCAAAAAGGTTTTAAGTGTTCTGTCACGATTTATGACTGCGCAACTTGAAAAGTGGTCACTTTGTCTTCGCCCTCCCATTACATGCAACTTCCAAGAGAGGTCATTGTTGGAAAAGGAACCTTAGCACGCGTTACCGAAGTCGCGCAAAGGCTGGGACTAAGCGGCTCAGCCATGATAATCGCAGGGCAAAAAAGCGGCGAGATTGCAGGAAAAAAGGTTCGCAACCTTCTCGAGCAAACAGGCATAACCGTGGACACTCTTCTCGTTGAAGCAGTAACAATCAAGGACATTCTGAAAGTTGAAGAAAGAATAAAGGCGTGGAAACCACGCGTGCTCATCGGCGTTGGCGGCGGAACCAAAATAGACGCGGCAAAACTGAGTTCTGCCCGTCAAGGCATCCCGTTCATCAGCGTGCCCACAACGTTATCTCATGATGGCATAGCAAGCCCACTGGCTTCCGTCAAAGGACTCGCCAAACCCTATTCTATAATGGCGCAGGCGCCTTTGGCTATAATCGCGGATACCAACGTAATAGCGCAAGCGCCATGGCGCTCGGTCATAAGCGGATGTGGCGACGTAATCTCAAAGTTCACGGCGGTGAAGGATTGGAGGCTGGCGCACGCGGAAAAGGACGAGTATTACGGCGAATACGCAGCGAGCCTCGCTTTAATGAGCACAAAGCTGGTAATACAAAACTCCAAGCTTATCCAGCCCGGAAACGACGAGGGGCTACGAGTGCTTCTAGAAGCGTTAATAAGCTGCGGGGTTGCCATGAGCATCGCTGGAAGCAGTCGTCCTTGTAGCGGTTCAGAACACCTGTTCAGCCACGCTCTCGACATGATCAACTGCCCTCATGCTATGCACGGAGAACAATGCGGCGTGGGCTCGGTGTTGGCGGCTTATCTTCACAAGACAAATTGGAAGCGAATCAGAAACACGCTTCAGCACATTGGCGCGCCAACAACCGCGAGGGAACTGGGTATAAAAGACGAAGATTTGGTTAAAGCCTTAGAAATGGCGGCGACCATACGACCGGAAAGGTACACTATTCTTCACAAGCTGAAACTTGACCGTGAAGCGTGTGAAAAAGTGGCAAAAACAACGGGAGTCATTAGTTGAGCTGGCAAAAAGGTTTACATGCGGTGTGGCTGTAGCAGGGCGATTTGGTTCCCCTCTGGGTCCGCAGCTGTTGCTATCCACCCAACGTTGGGAACTTCCTGTTTTGGCGTAACTATTTTTCCGCCGAGCTTGGTGACCTTCTCTATAGCCTCGTCTATGGATTCGACTGAGATGTAGTTTACGGGCTTCTGTTCTGGACGTTCCTTCTTGGTCATGCCGCCGTTTACTCCTGGTCTGAGCAGCATGCCTTTGTCGTCTGTGGGGACTGTTTGTATCATCCAGTATTCCATGGGTCCAGGATACTTTTCGATTTTCCATCCGAAGAGTCCCGTGTAAAATTTCTTCAGCGTCTCAGCGTCTGCGGCTGGAATTTCAAAGTGGATTATGGTGTGGTCCATTCGGTTCTTTCACCTCCATTCTTTTCGTGTTCACTTATTGAAGGAAAAGTAATGACGGTACTACTGGAAACTTGAAAGATGGAGTTAAGTTTTTTGGGTTTTGGCTTGGCTTTTTGTTTTTTGTTTCGGTTTTGGTTTCGGTTTTTTCTTGGCTTTTGTCTTGGTTTTTGTCTTTGTCTTCGGCTTTGGCTTCTGCTTCGTTTCCTTTTTAGGTTCTGGCTCAAGCTCAGGTTTAGGCTCGCTTCGGAAAGTTTCAACGAACTTGATTTCTGTGAACTCTGGTAGAAACTTTTGCAGGTCCATGGCCATGCCTCTTTTTGCGATTTGAACGCCTTCAACATAGAAGGTTTCTTCGGGCATGTCTATGGCTAGAGCTTTTTCTTTGATGGTGAATTTGAATTTTGCAGCTTCTACAACGGGGATTCTTCGGTGGATAAGCGCAGTGATTTTCTCTTCGTTGGTTCCGAGTTTTTTGCCTACCGTGACGTCGTAGATGAGGGTTTTTCCCGCTAGCGGTGGGTTAAAGTCGAGTAGTACGCGTCCAGCGCCGATTGAGCGTATGGTAGCCATTTTTCCGTTGTAGTTGATGCGCATTCCGATGGTGGGATTGTGGACGTCTTTGGCTAAGAGCTGTTTCAGAGGAATTCGTTTTATTTTTTCTGGGTCTCTTGGTCCGAAGGCTTTGTCTGGCGGAATCTCTACGGATTGTGCCTTGTTTAGTTTCATGGTTGTTAGGCTTTCGTCTAAGGCTTTTAGCACCCAGCCTTCGCCTATGACTACGAGTTTTGGCTCGTATATCTCGCCTTCTTTGTGGATATGCTCTTTCTTGGAGGTTTCTTCGATGGTTGTGTCGAAGACCTCGTTGGTTTCTTTAACCTTGGCTGTGTAATTAATTAGTATGAAATCTCCTTTTTCCAGGGTCATCGTAAATCATCCTTTCTTGACGGTTCAAAGTTAAGTTTCAGACGCTAATAAAAACTTTCCCCAGCTTTTAGGCTCTCGCAGGCTTTTCAGTCGAATGCTTTTTACCCCCGATAGTGACATAGTCATCTGGGTTGGTGAAGATTGTCGGAGAAAGAAGCGAAGTTCAAAAAGCTAAGCAGAGAAGAGGAAAGCGTTATCGTCCACAAGGGCACGGAGATGCCTTTCATAGGCAAGTACTACGCGTTTTGGGAGAAGGGCACTTACGTGTGCAAGCGCTGTGGCGCTCCGCTTTATCGTTCTGAAAGCAAGTTCGAGGCTGACTGTGGCTGGCCAAGCTTTGACGATGAGATTCCAGGTGCAGTGAAGCGAACTACTGATGCGGATGGGGTTCGCACGGAGATTACCTGTGCCAACTGTGGCGCGCATTTGGGTCACGTATTTGAGGGTGAGGGTTTCACGAAGAAGAACGTTCGCCACTGTGTGAATTCTATTTCGATGGATTTCATTCCAGATAAAGAAAAGTAACCTATCCGCTTGGACAAACTTATATTTGCCTTTGAAACTTTATAACGACCTTCACTGAGATTTACGAACTGAGGGATGATGAATATGGCAGAAAATGCAAAACTTGTTGCCCAACCCGCCAACTTGAACAGTCTAATCGCTTATCAAGAAGGCTCTGTGGTAAGCCGCACCATAATCGACAAAAAAGCAGGAACAATAACCGTTTTCGCTTTCGACAAGGGTGAAGGATTAAGCGAGCACACCACACCCTACGACGCCTTGGTCTACATTCTCGACGGCGAAGCCGAAGTAACCATATCAGGCAAGCCCATCAGGCTGAAGAAAGACGAAGTCACCATAATGCCAGCCAACGAGCCCCACGCGCTGTCAGCAGTTACAAAATTCAAAATGCTCCTCGCAATGATAAAATCATAAAATCCCCAACAATTTTTATCACCGAAGAAACTAGCCCATCTGGCGCCTAATAGCCAATCAACGCAGAAACCAGCAGTGGTCTCTTCCAGAACTATAAATAGTTTCTATATAAAGGGGGGGCTATAGACAAAAATCACACAACAGCCAGCACGCTAATCTCTGTTAGGCTCAATTATCACCTTTAACGACTCGCCAGCAGCCGCCATCAGCCTGAAGCCTTCCGCTGCCTGCTGAATGCCAAACCGATGCGTAATCATGTCCACAACATTCAGTTTTTTCTGAGCCAGAACCGACAAAGATTCTTCCAAATCCCGCGGTGCAGCGCCATAACTGGTCTTCAGCGTTATCTCGTTTCTCCAGAACTCAGTCATAGGCACGGGAATTTTCACCGTTGGCTCGGACACGGCGAAGAACAGGATGGTTCCTCCCTTGTCCACGCACTCCATCGCTGTCAAAGCTGCAGATACACCACCTTTACAGATGAAAACTTGGTCCGCCAGTCGCCCATCGTT
The DNA here is from genome assembly GCA_964514055.1 of uncultured Candidatus Bathyarchaeia archaeon. Classification (GTDB taxonomy): domain Archaea; phylum Thermoproteota; class Bathyarchaeia; order Bathyarchaeales; family Bathycorpusculaceae; genus SG8-32-3. Next base: position 9,643 of record CAZEPB010000028.1, read on the forward strand.
TAGTTTCTTCAGCTCCTGCGGAACATTGAGCCTTGCGTCTATGGTGTGGTGGGCTCCGAATTTTTTAGTCAATCTCAGCCTATACTGGTTCATACCAGCCACGATGATATTTCGGACACCTTTCGCTTTCGCGAGCTGCGCGTGCAGGTTCCCAGCTAATCCGCCACCGATGATAAGCAGCGTGTCGTCTTTCTCGAGTGCTGCAAGCCTTTGCCCGCGAACCACGCAAGCCAAGGGTTCGATGAACGTGCCTTCCTCAAAAGACATGTCGTCAGGAAGCTTGTAAACGCCTTGTTCAACGTTGATTTTGGGCACGCGCACGTACTGGGCGAAACCACCAGGATAAAAATTGGTCGTGTGTAAAGTTTCGCATGCCGTGTGATGCCCCCTTAGGCAGTACCGGCACTTGTTGCACGGCACGTGATGTGATACGAAGACTCTGTCGCCCACTTTGTACCGTGTCACGTTCGCGCCAGCCTTCTCAATTACGCCTGTCGCTTCGTGCCCGAGAACTCTCGGCGCTTTCGGAACTCTGTACCATTCTGTGACGTCGCTTCCGCATATGCCACTTGCCATGACTTTCAGGAGTATTTCGTCATCTGCGATTTCTGGCGTAGGCATCTCTTCGATTCGCACATCCTTATTGTTGTAATATACAGCTGCAAGCATCATGGTTCACCAGAAAAAAGCTGAGCGCACTTAGGCTTTTCCTGCTTTTACCTGTTCGAACAGGTTCTGCGCTTCTTGAGGCGTGCAGTTTTCGTGGATTATGGCTCTGATTGCGCGTATTGCGGCTACTGGATGGTCGGTTTGCCAAATGTTTCTTCCAAGGTTTACGCCTATGGCGCCTTTTTGCATGCCGTCATAGACGAAGTCGAACACTTCGCGTTGGGTTTCGGTTTTTGGTCCGCCAGCGATTACCACTGGCACTGGGCAGCCTTCAACGACCTTTTCGAAGTTTTCTTCGCAGTAATACGTCTTAACCACTCTGGCGCCAATTTCAGCGGCTATTCGACAGCACAACGCCAAATAACGCGCTGTACGTTTCTCAAGTTCTCTGCCAACAGCCGTAACAGCCATCACCGGGATTCCGTAGTCTTCGCATATGTCCACGAGTTTTGCCAGGTTGGTGAGGCTTTGGTGTTCGTATTTGCTGCCTATGAAGACGGACATGGATACGGCGCTTGCGTTGAGCCTGATGATCTCTTCGATGGATGTTGTTATGGCTTCGTTGGCTAAGTCTTCGCCTACAACGCTTGTTCCGCCTGAAACTCGCAGGATTACGGGTTTAGGTATTGCGGGGTTTACGCAGTTTCTCAGCACTCCACGCGTTAGCATCAAAGCGTCTGCATATTGGACTAAGGGCTTGATGGTTTCGCCTGGTTTCTCCAGTTTGTGCGTTGGTCCCTGAAAATATCCGTGGTCTATCGGCAAAAACAGTGCTTTGCCGTCAGCTTGGATTAGGCGTGAAAGCCTATTCTTCATTCCCCATTCCATCGTTTACTTCTCCGCAGAACTTTTTGGTCTAAGAATTAAATAACCTTTCTCTATAAGCCAGTGGTGAAACTGCCACGTGGTGAACACGCAGGCGATGCTGCACGTTTTTCTTATGCGCTCGTACTCTTCTGATTTTTCCGCCCAATGGTTTAGTTCCATCTGCACGGGACACTTCACATCGTTGCAGAATTCTCTGCGCTTGTACTCGGTAAAGCCTTCTAAAGACATTTTTCATCGCTGTGCTACTTTTGGCTCAAAGCTAATAAGCGTTGTTAATTTCGGTGCGTGTGCCACCGTTATCCCACTATCAGTTGTTCCCAGAAATTCTTACGTTTGTTGGCAAACAAGCCTATGAAAAGGACAACCATAAGTCCGTGTATCAGCAGAGACGCAGTTGCCTCACCACCTAGGAGTGGGACAATTGGGCTTGGGGTTTCGTTTGAGGTAAGGAAAGGCCAAAAAAGTGGATTGTAGGGATGATTTGTGACGTCCAACAGCACGTGGGAAATAGCGCCTAGAAGGCAGGAAATGGCAAGTCCAAGCGAGAACGTGCATTTTTCTTTTACTTTCTGCTTGTCGATTGGAAAAACAGCGCTTGTTAACCTTGGATAAACTGAAACCGTAATCGCTATAGCAAGGATTGTTCCAGCCGTCATGGCGCCAAGCAGGCTGTGCAGCACCAACCTATGTGGAACCTCTGTTCCAATCAACAAGACTATGAACGGGATTTCAAGGTCTGGCACCATCGAACCCACAATCAGCGCTGGAAGACTCAGCTTGACTCTAAGCTTGTAGAGGATGTAAGCCACAGGATAATGGAAAGGCGTAACTGGCAAGCGCTACCAAACCATCCTTAGAGGATTGCTATTAGTATGTGGTATATTGTATAAGAGAAGACTGCTGATACTGGTGCGGAAAGTATCCAAGCCCAGATTATGTTTCGTATTGTTCCCCATTTTACCGATTTAGAGCCTCTGATTAATCCTGCTCCTATGAGGGTTCCATTGGCAGCGTGGGTTGAGCTCACAGGCATTCCCCATAATGCTGCAGTCCCAAGTATTAGTGAGCTTGATAAATCACGCGAAAAACCTTGGTATGGCTGCATCCGAGTTATTTTTGTAGCCATTGTTTTTACTATGCGCCAACCTCCGAACACTACTCCTGTTGTTAGTACGATATAGGAGGCTATTATAACCCAGAAGGGAACAGCAAATTCAGAGATGAAACCGTAGTAAAGCAGGAGCATGGTGATGATGCCCATTATTTTCTGTGCGTCGTTGGTTGCGTCTGTGATTGAGAACAGAAAGGTTGATGCTATCTGTAGGCGTTTGAAGTTTCGGTTCATCTTTTTTGCTGGGTGATTTCTGAAGATCCTGATTATTACTATAGTGACTATATAAGCTATTAGAATTGCTACGAATGGGGAGGCAAGCAATGGAATGAGGACTTTTTCGACTATTCCACCTAGCTCAATAATTTCAAAACCTCCAGCTGCTACTCCTGCACCTACCAAGCCACCAATCAGGACGTGGGTTTCTGATATGGGCAAAGCGTAGATCCATGAGAATACGAAGTCAAAAATTAAAGACCCTAGCAATGCTGCGACAATTACTTCTCCTGAAGCGAAGCCTTCTGTGATTATTCCAGTTCCTATGGTTATTGCTACTGCGGAGCCGAAAAATACCATGCCTATGAAAGAGCCGATGGCGGATAAGGCTATGGCTTGGTTGGTTTTCACGGCTCTTGTTGCTATGATGCCTGCGGTTGCGTAGGCTGCGTCTGTGAAGCCTGTCCAGAAGCCAAATATGAGCGCTAACGCCAGTGCAAAAAGCAGAAGTAGGTCAATCATGGGATCAAGCGTTCTTTATAACTATATCTTGGAGAACTAGGCAGACGTCTTCGCACTTGTCAGTTATCTGCTCAAGGAGTTCGTATATGTCTTTCATTATCATGATTTTGATGGGGTCTTTTTCCTTGAAGAGCTCTACGATTGAGAAATCGTATAGATCATCTGCTTCGTTTTCTAAACTGTTGACGGCTTTGAAGCTTTTTTCTATTTCCGCTTGGTTAATTTTTCTTATGTGTTTTGTAGCGGCGTTAATTTCTTTGACTTGGCGGATTATGATGGCGGCGAACTCTTTTATTATGTCATCTGGTTTTTCTATTTTGAAAAGATAAATCTTGTTAGCTGTTGCGTCAATTAAGTCAAGAACGTCATCATACAAAGAAGCGAGCTTGGAAATGTCCTCTTGATCTATCGGCGTAATGAAAGATTTGTTCAGCTTTTGAAAAATTTTGTGGACAATTTCATCTCCCTCATGCTCCATAACTCTCATTCTCTTGATTAACACGTTAAAACTGTCGTATTCCCGAAGCATAGTCTGGAATAACTCGGCTACTGTCACAGCTAGATCGGCTTGTTCCTCAAGAAGATTGAAAAAGACCTTGTCTTGAGGCAGAATCCACTCTTTGAAACCCATAGCATTTCCCTAAAGAGCACTTCTAATATTAGCTTTGCCGTATTCAGAAATGCAAAAATTCATATAGACTGTATGGTACAAGTGCTCGGCAAAACTTATACCCCCTTATATATAGATACCCGACGTTGCAGATTGGTTTTTGAAAAATGCATTAAATTTTAATGCTGCTGCTGACTTCGTCTTCTTCCTTGTCAATGTGTTCAAGATCTGTTTGTCGAGATAATTTTGTAATCGCACATTCGTCGCCTGCCCACCACATGCACTTCTTAAGTGAACAGCCCATGGCATAACCATCTTTAAACATCAGTGGACATCTTCTCCTTTGCTGCTTCGAATCATCAAAATAGATATCAATAGTTTTCTTCAGACGTCTTGAAACTCCGTTGAGAGCACGCCCATTAAGAGTCTCAATTACACCCTCACTGCGCAAGAGATCTGTTAACGTAACTAAACCCACAAGTTTGCCTTCTTCAACAACTGGCAACTTTTTGATGTTCCACTCCAGCATTATTTTAGCAGCATCTCCAGCCCGCATATTTGGAGAAGCATTCACCAAAGTTTTCGTCATAATGTCAGCGACGCTTACCTTTTCTGGAACTATTCCCTTACATATAACCCGTTTTAACATATCCCTTTCAGTTATTATGCCCACAGGTTTGCATTCATCTACAATAATAACACACCCAATCTGATACCTATTCATGAGCATTGCTACATCTCGTGCAGAATCGTCCAACGCTGCGGTTCTAACCTTCTCGACCATTATCTTTCTGAGTTTTTGTGACATCGTTACCACTGAGTCGTTTTAGCTTTTGTTTGCACGTTAATCTAAAGTTTGTGAATTTAAAAACAATATCAAGACTTTTCCTATTAGCGTGGTTTGGGTTTGGGGATAAAGAAATAATATAAAAGACAAGTTGGAATTTTGGTGAAGCTCTGCTTCATTGACGGCTTATTAGCCAATATTCTCCATCTGACGGAGCCTTTTTTCATAGTTAGTGATCTTTGGTAAAGGACTGCTCACATCGCTGGGAATAGTGCTGTTAGTACATTTGTTTACGAATACTGTTAAAAACTAGAAGCACTAAAAGGCTGTTGCAGGCGAAGGAATGATGCAGCCAGCGCTGAAAAGAACTATCATCGCGTTCGTGTTAGCCTCTATCATTTTAGTTTCTTTCGCGGGGTTGTTACAGCAGCAGAAGAGCCTCGGGGCAGTCACAACTAACCCACATTGCTTGTTGGCGCTTCCCGCTTCCTTCAGCATCAACCGCGGTGCTAACAACCAGACGTCGTTTAACAACGGCACGCGCACCCAAATCTACAGTTACATCCAGAGCAACCCTGGCGTCCAGTTCAGGGGCATATGCGCGGCTCTGAGCCTTCCAGTTGGCTTGGCACAATACCACTTAGGAGTTCTCATCAAATCAGGGCTGGTGTCGTTCATTCGTGACGGACGCTACAAACGATTTTTCCTCTCTAAGAAGTTCTCGCGGAAACAGATGCTGACGATTTGCCTGCTGCGACATGAAACGGCTAAGCGAATCTTGGAAGCGCTGTTAAACAAGAAGCAACTGTCGCACGGCGAATTAGCAGGTGAGGTCTCGATAACGTCGCAGGCGCTGACGTGGCAGATGAAACGCCTTGGAAAAACAGAGTTCATCACGCAGGCAAACGAGGGCTTAAGAACGATTTACTCGATAGACGAGGCTTCGGCACCGCTGCTGAGGCAGCACATGGCGCTTGTACAGGAAAATCCGTGAAGAGAACAGGTGCCTTAAAGTATTCTGGTTCCCATATTACTTCTGTTATGAAACTGTACTTGTTAGGCGGAGAAAACGTAGCCAAACGCGACTCCAGAGAAATCAACGAAGCCGCCTTCGACGATGCAGGCGGAGCACCAGCCGTTGTGGTCTTTCCCTGGGCTCGCGCCTCGTTCGACAACAAGTACAAACGCAGGAAACGACTTTTCGACTACTTCAGAAGCCTCGGCGCATGCACCGTTAACTTCGCAAACTACTCCGACACATTAGAAGAAATCACCAGAAAAATCGAGCACTCCGACCTTATTTACTTGCCAGGCGGACTCGCAAGCGTTCTGGTTGAAAGACTGCAAAACAAGAACGTGGACAGGCTGCTACGCAAGTACGAAGGCGTTGTCGTTGGAAGAAGCGCAGGTGCCTTAGCGCTGGGCAAAAAATGTGTAGTTACAAAAAACCGACGCCACCCCACATCCAAGATGATAAGCGGCATCGGACTTGTGGACTTCAGCGTCAAAGCCCATTACAAACCTTCCAAAGACGCCGCACTGAAAACGCTTTCAAAACAAGAGAAGATATACGCCATACCCGAACGTTCAGCGCTGGTTTACGACGATGGCGACCTGTCCTTCATGGGCGACGTGTACGTGTTCCAGAACGGAGAAAAAACACGCGCTGACTAGTTTTTATTTATAAATAATCACCGCGCTATATACTCTTGAGGTTGATTCCATGTTATCCGCATGCATTTTAATAAGAACCACTCATGGCAGATTTGAAGACGTTGTCGAGTTCTTAAGTCAACTAAAAGGCGTTAAACGAATCTTTCCCACTCTAGGAAGATACGACGTTGTCGTGGACCTTGAAGCTTCCGACCTTAAAGCTTTAGACGCCACAGTGTTACGAATGGGAAAATTCGCGGGCGTAGTCTTCACCGAAACCCTCGTAGAGATACAGCAACAAGAGGCGGAAGAAAAATGTTGAACGCGTGCATACTGCTAAAAATCGTGCCCACCAAGGCGCACGCCATTCTATCAGCGGTCAGAGCGATTAACGGCGTAAGAAAAACATATCCTACATACGGAAGATTCGACATAGCAGTTTTCGTTGAAGTAGAAGACTACAAACAGTTACGAGCGGCCACCACCAAAATAAACGGCATCGAAGGCGTAAGAAGCACAGAAACATTACCCGAAGCCTAAACTGAAAACGCTTCAAAAACAAGTGCAGTACAAATTTGCAACTATGGTAGCCCGGGAGAGATTCGAACTCTCGTCGAGGGCTCCAGAGGCCCCTATGCTTGACCGCTACACCACCGGGCTCCAGCCTATGCAATCAAAACACGGATTCAACGTAATAACTTTAGCGTTGCATGCTCGGGCGAGCCTTCCAGCCCCGAAAGAGCCTGAACCCTGAAACTTGTGAATCAACTCGTCCACCGTCAGTGCGCCGTTTATTTTTTATGTGCTCCACTGAATTCGGCGGGTAATCCTTCCGTTTCATCAAAAGCACCGTCTGGCTGATATTACATTCTCTATAGAGTGTGGAAAACGCCTTTTTTATATTTCGTTTATCGGTGAAATGGGCGGGTCCGCTGAGAATAGCTCTCAATTACGTCGAACGCGCTTTTCTCATTTGATTCAGAGTGATTGCTGCCAGAACCGCTGAAACCGCTCCTATTGCTAAGTATGTTACATGAGGCAGAAATGTTACACGAGCCTGAAGGCTGTAGGTAAAACCGAAAAGAAGGATTCCAGATGCGGCTAGGGCTGCTAACGAACTTTCTTTACTGTAGTCAAAAAGCGCTTTTCCTACAAGAGGTCTTAACGGTATGAGAGAGGAAAACACGGTTATCAAGGTGAACCACAACCCGATTTCACCTATCGTATTGAAGCCTAGCATAAATAATCCTGCGAAGGGAATCATAAGAGTTAGAAGTAAGAGCATTTTTGACAGAACAAACAGCCCCTTCGCTTTCTTAGAAAGCTCTCCGCTTCGGTATCTTGTAATTCCAGGAGACCCGAGGGGAAAAAGGAACACGAGACCAGAGACGAGAAACATTATTATGCCATACATCCAAAGCTTGAATTGCTTATGGACCCTGCAGGTTCGCGCGCATAAAGCCTCGAAAAGCTCCGCGAAAAGAATCACTACGCACACAGAAACCAACGCTGAAGGAATAAAATTGGCAAATCCTGAGAAGGTTAGAAAGTTTAGTATGCCATTTGCTTCCTCCGCGCCAAAAACAATAGTCGCAATCAAAGCTGAAATCCCAAGGGCTACCACTTCTCCTCCTGTAATGAAAGGCGCTTTTTCTAGGGCTTCCAACTTCGCTTTGTCGACAGTTTCAAACAGTTTTTCACCATAAAGCTGTAGGAACTCTTTAAGTTCGTCAGGGATTGGTAGTTTTGAGATAGCTGCATCAAAGGACGTGACCAAACCAGCCAAGTTAGCCAAAATTGCGGCTGTAACCGCGGTAAATGCTCCCACCACTACGGCAAGAACAGACAGGGTTCGAAGTTGTGTGGATTCAGCATCATAAACGTTGGGGTTTTTACCTTGCTCATATTCTTGGAAGCTTGTCAATCCGTCATTGTCGAAATCTAGAGAAGCGTCTTGGGCGTCAAGAGGGTCAAGTCCATTGTCTGTTTCCCACGTGTCAGGCATGCCATCACCGTCGTCATCCGTATCTGTTACGTCGGGGACACCATCTCCATCTGTATCTTTTTGAACTGTGACGGTAATTGAGTTAGTGTTACTGTTTCCAGCTGCGTCCTTCACCATTAGCGTAACGGTGTAGGTGCCTGATTCCGTATAGGTGTGGGTTACGGTTTTGCCTGTTCCAGTGGTTTCATCTCCGAAATCCCACTCATAGCTAATGATACCCATGTTGTCGCTGGAGCCACCAGCGTCGAAACTCACGAGCACGCCTTCAACTACCAGTTTGTCTGAACCTGCGTTAGCTACGGGCTTGGCGACGTCTGGCTTAGCAGCCTCTGTTTCAGCGCCATCTTGCCCGGTGTCATCTGATGGCGTGGTGACCTCTGAAACTGTTATGACGACCGTATCTGTAGCCCAGTTTCCAGCAGCGTCTGTAACGTTTAATGTGACTGCGTATGTGCCTATAGTTGCGAAGGTGTAGGTGGGGTTTACGCCGGTTAGGGTTTGTAGTGTTACATCCGTGAAGGTCCATGTGTAGCTTACGATGCCTACGTTGTCTGTTGAGCCTGAGCCGTCGAAGGTTACTAGCGTGTCTTCGTCGACTGTTTGGTCTGGACCTGCGTCAGCCACGGGATTTGTGGCGTCAACAACTATCTGCCATGTTGCTGTGGCGTTTGGACCTGCGGCTCCGTGTTCGTCTTGTGGTGTTACTTCTACTCTCCAGATGTCGCCTACAGCGGTGTCTGCCGCTGGAACCATGTTTCCAGTGTGGTCGCCCCTACCTGCAACTTCATCGTCAACGAATCCTCCGGTTCCAACTTTTACTAACCATCTGTATGTGTATGTGACTGAGTCACCATCTGGGTCTGCTGGTGTCGGTCCAGTTACTGTGACGATCAGGTCGTCATTGTCCTCTACGGCAAGGTCTGGCGTAATCGATAACTGAGGTTGGTATGGTGGAGTGGTTGCAACAATGAAAGTTGCAGTGACAATCTTGTCGCCATTCATAACAATAGTTTCTGGATTAACAGAACCCGACAAATCACCACTCCAACCTGAAAAAGTCCAGCCAGCATCAGGAACAGCAGTCAACTCAACCACATCCCCAAAAGCGTAAGGACCAGAAACATTCAAAGACACAGAGCCAGAGCCAACAACATTAACCGTCAAAACATATTCTTCTTGAAAAGTGGACATTAGAGGATAGTTATCTTGGTTAGAGGCATCAATAATGTATGGTGTATCGCCTATTCCATCGCTGTCCGCATCTACACCAGTATAATCAATCCAGTAGTTCCCGCCAGAAGGATAACCATCATCCCAAACATTCGTTGAGACTTCACTATACACTTGTTTAGTGTTATCCACGAAGTTATTATGGTAAATAACGTTGTTTGAAGACGCGTAGAAGTAGATGCCAACGTCGTTGTTTGTTACGTTGTTTTCATAAATGATGTTGTTTGAAGAATCATCGAACGAGATGCCACGATGGTTGTTTCCGGTTATTTCGTTGTTGCTTATTATGTTTTCACTGGCTTGGTTCATGAAGGAAATACCAACGTTGTTATTTAAACTAATATTGTTATTGTAGACCATGTTACCTGTTGAAGGCCAGTCTATATGAATGCCAGACCCTCTATTGGAATAAACCGTGTTGTTGTAAATACGGTTGTAGGAGCCATGGTTGGTAGCGATACCCCATTGATTGAAGTATGCTAAATTGTTGTATATCGTGTTGTTGTTACTCCCAATGGCTTCAATAGCACCGTAAGCGCTGCTGTTGTATACAATGTTATCATAGGCACTGTTATGCCCTCCATTGGCGAACACGATTCCTCTTTCACCGGTGAAACACACAATGTTTTCGTGAACTTCACAGTATCGTGAATCCGCGACGTTTATGCCCCCGAGTCCAGCATTTGTTACTGTGAATCCGCTCATGTCCACGTTGTCTGCCTCTATTCTGACAAGGGCTCCGGTATAATATAATCCACTGCCATTGATGATTGTGTTACTTCTGTCTTCGCCTATAAGCGAAACAGACTTGTTTACAACTACATTTTCATAATATGTTCCAGCATCGACTGAAATCGTGTGCCCATCTAGGGTTTCGTCAGAGTTTATCGCTTCTTGAATCGTTGGGTAGCTTATGCCAGTGTCAAGATTATGAACTGAACCGCTCAAGACAGTTATATCGACACTCGTAACCGCGGTTTCAAAATCGTCGTCGGTAACAGTAAGAGTCACGGTGTAAACGCCATCATCAGCGTAAGAATAAGAAACAATTTCGCCTGAACCAGTAGCGTCAGGTTCACCAAAATCCCAATCGTAACTGACAATAGAACCGTCAGGGTCATAACTTGCAGAAGCGTTGAAAGTCACGGTTTCGCCAGTGTATGGAACTGAGGGCGAGTAGGTGAATGAAGCTACTGGAGGCTCATATTCAACTGTAATTGTGATAGTCACTGTGTCTGGGATTCCGACAATGCCGACGGTATTTATCGCTCGAACTTCAAGCGTGTGTGGACCATCCGCCAATCCAGTGAAGGTAAACTCAGTCGCAAGGCTATTATTGACCCATGGGCTTCCATCAACTCGAACCTCAAAATAAGCTATATTAGGGTCGGGACTGTGATAGGTCATAGTTACGTCACTTGTTGGTATGATTTCGCCGTCTGTCGGTGTGTCTATGATGACTTTTGGCAGTACAACTTCAGCCGCGGAATATAAAGGAACAAATTCGGCGCCCCACATGCCTGAACCTTCAACTACTGAAACGACGTTGTCGCTGAAAACGCCAAATAAGTGGCCACCCCTTCCACTTGATGGGATGAATTGGTAATATTCGTTGCTGTTCAGGGTTCCTGTCCATAGAATAGTTCCGCCAGTACTTATGTCCTTAATCTCAACATTTGTACCATCGTTGTATGCAAAGACCCACATGCTTCCCACGCCATCTGGAGGTGATCGACGAGCGTAGGTGTAGAATTTTGTACCTACTCCTGTTCCGCTTTGGTCTGGAACGGCTAAAAGTCCATGGTAGTCATAGGTAGCCGATGGCTCATCGCTGACAGTTACGGTGTCCGTGCTGATAACTTCGATGTACTGGTTAATACCTATCGTGGATCTGTCGATGTTGAGCCATTGACCATCGTTCAGCGTACCAGTCCAAATCGTGCTTCCGCCTATGTACTTAACTGTGACAATGTTGCCATCTGTATAGGAGTGGACGTGAAGGTTGTCACCAGTATCATCATACCAGCCTGCGAACAAGTAGAAGTGTGTTCCTGACCATAGTCCTGATTCGTCAGGTACAAAGAAACATCGGTCGCTGTAACATTGAACGGAAATTGATTGGTCGCTTGTGAAGTGAAGCCACTTGTTGGACCACTCTGTAGCTTGAACTCGGTAGTGGTCTCCTGGTCCCGTCAATGAAAACGTTGAAAGAGGAATCCACATGTCGCCGTCCAACTCTTCTACGGTGACGCTTGTGGTTCCACTTTTGTAGGCAAAAGTTATCACATCTTGGTCTGAGCTGACGTATGTGTAGAACTCGTTTGCAACACCATGATAAGAGTCGTTAGCTGCAAAGTAGCCTAAGGCGCCATGAGTAATCGGATCGCCAATCAATACAGAAAACGGCTTGTTGCCAACTGCAGAGTATACCCCAGTGTCAACGTGGTGTAAGTAGTATTCACCCTCGTCTAACAATTGAGTGGTAAGCAAGGTTTCACTGGAGTCATAAATGCTCACCGTTAAACTATCTTGGTACGAAAAGAGGATAATATCGCCGAGTGTGAAAAAACCCGCTTTGAATTCTGTAGCTTGTGTTTCTTCAGCAACGAAACCGACTTCAGCCACGGAGTTGGTCCCGTCGACTCCAACATCATATAACCCGTTGTTATTCGTGTGCCCATCTAGGGTTTCATCAGAGTTTATCGCTTCTTGAATCGTTGTGTAGTTTATGCCAGTGTCAAGGTTGTGGACTGGTTCTGCTGGGTCTGATACAACTGGTTTTATAAAAACTACACCCGCTGTCGTTGACAAGAGCACCAATACAAAAGCTAACAAAACAATTTTTTTCACATCACATGTACGCACGCGTACCGCTTTTTTCATGTGCACGCGCAAGAATGGGGACTTCATGAAGAGAATTACCGTTTGAGGTATCTCAACGCTTTT
>CAZEPB010000029.1:0-9888 GCA_964514055.1 uncultured Candidatus Bathyarchaeia archaeon
CCAACATACAACCACAAACTATTTAACTGTTTTGACGCAATTCATCTCCATGACTAAGTCAGGAGCTTTCTTGCTGACTTTTCTTTGTAAGCTCACTTTGGAAACAGAAACTCGAGTGTTTGAGGTAGAACTTTCTGTAGGCGTGTAAACTCTTTTCTTGCTAGCCATGACGCCTCGGCTTTGTGGAACGCGGGAACTGTTAAGGTTAACTCTCGGGGAAGCCCCTTGTCCAGTAGGACCGTGTACTCTGTTTTTTGTCGCCAGTTTCTAAACCTGTTTAAGTTAAAGACCCCTGGATTACTGCTGTGGCTTGGGGTGCTCCATTCTTTTCTCTCTTCAGCCTTGAAAAGGTTGTATAGCACGTCTTTTCTTGGTTGGATCATTGCTTTAAAATCTGGAAGGGTTATGCTTCTGTCCGTCAGCCACCTTTCAAAAAGGCCCATTGCAGAAGTTGAAGCAGGGCTGCTTGGGGATGAGTGCTTGTCTAGCATGACTATGAATTTGCCTCTGTGGTCGACCTCGTCATCTCTGATCTCGTTTACTATGTCGGCGTCTTCGGTGAAACCATCTTTTCTCAGCATGTTCTCAAGTTCAGCATAATCATCAATAACGTCGTCTTCTTTATCGAACGCATTTTGTATTCTGTCATGTAGCCCCGAGAAGCAAAGTGGAATCTTGCCATCTTCGGGTTTGCGGGTTACGCATTCAGTGTGAATTTCTATCGTATGGTTTTCAGTACGGTGCTTTGGGTATTCTTCGGGTGGTCCTTCCCAGCCGCAGCCAAAAGGACATCTCATTCGATCCATTTGTGCCATTTGCCACACCAGAGACTAATAGGAGCTTTGAAAATTTAAACTTTTAATGTTTTTGAAAAAAAATAGAAAGGGGAAGTAGTTTATTTCTTGCGTGTCGCTGGTGCTGCGCCTGCGTAGCTTTTTACGCCTATCTGGAGGCGTTGTCCCATGTGCTCTTGAGATCGGCTTCGTCTGTAGTGTGGTCCAACTCTGCCTGTTATGCCTGATCTGTCCATTGCCTCTCTGATTCTGGCGTTGCGTTCGGACCTCTCAAAGATCCCCACCGTTCCGTGCGCGGCTTGGATGAATATGTTTTTGATTTCCTGTGATCCTGCGCCTACTGCTGTGCGGCTACGTGAGAAGACGGTGACGTGCTTAAGCCATCCAGCTTAGTTAACCAAGCTGAAATTTGGCAGCGGTCGCCATAACCATCACGGCGAATTTGCCTGTTCCCGGCATCATTAGTTGAACGGGATTCAAGCGCATCCATTTTGCTTTTGCCATTTTTTAATGCTCCTTTGGTACGGTTTATGTTGTTTCGGGGTATAAGGGTAGCGTAAACTTTTATAACCATTGTCAACCATTGTGAACTATGTCTAAAGGGGTTCATCGGGTTAAGGATAAGTCAAGAGTCACACGGTATTATAATATTTTGCCGTATGCGGAGATTGTTGAGATATTGAAGTCGGGAGATACTGCTTTTTTTGAGGATACGAGGGAGCAGCCTTTGAAGCGGCAGACTATATGGAAGGCTGCGAAGAAGCTTAGTCGAATGTTGGAGAAGAAGGTTGTTGCCGTGAAGGGTATTATGGAAACGGATAATAAAGGAAAGATGGAAGGATACCTGTTTATGGTTGAGGAGCAGAGCTAGCTTGGCTTGGCTCTTCGTGTGGAATCTGCTTGTTTATGTTTTTGAGAAGAGTTAGGATTTCTGCGCCGTCAAGATACCTGTTTTTAGTTGGCTGAGCAGGTTTGGCAGGTTTTTCTTCGTTAGCGGTCAAAGTCTTACACCTGCGGCGAGCTGTGGGTTATACATTGTGGTTATGTATTGAAGGTACTGCTCGCATCCTTTTCTAAGTTCTCTAGCTTCGGGGCTGTTTAAGCCTTGGGTGCTTTCCATGAGAATCTGCGCTAAGTCTACGGGGTGCTTCCCATAGTCTCTGTGAACATTGTTGAACCATTTTTGGAAGGTCAGCTTCCCATCTATGACATCAATGAGGCTTTTCTTCATCTTTTCCCGGTTTCTTAACAGAATTTTCTTTGTCTTCGCAGGGTACGCCTCAAATATGGGAATAAGCTTCTCCGTAACCCGCGTTATGAAAATCTCCAGGTCCTCGCCGATGGCAGAAAAAGACCGTTTCGCGGCAGGTCTAGCTTCTGCTTGCGCCTCTGCATATTCGCCTGTTCGGGCTTGAGTTTGCTCCTGGAGACGTATGCGCTTGTAGAGTCCACAAGCCGGGCATTTAAGCAACTGTCCGGGGATAATCACTTTGAGGGGGAACCCATCAATCTCGCAGACATCAGAGCTCATCACAATACACAGGAGATTATAGGTGTTTTTAGGTAAATAAAAATTTTGGGTAATTAGTCCATTATTGTTGACATGAGAACTGGGATTACGCTTCCGCCTCCTATGCCTGCTGGTGGTGTTTCTTCGCTTCCCCATGCTCCATTAGAAGGCTCTGGGGAAACCCATTTCGTAACAAAAACCCAATCAATATATGCAGTGCCTCCAGTATCTCCCTCATAAAAAGCAACTACCATGTTTGAAGTTGGGATATTAGTTGTATGTTGAACTATCTGTGAACCATCTTGATAAACCGTTGACTGCCCGCTTTTCCATGTTCCTTCATATTCGTGGAAAGATGTTGGTGTCGTTACTGTGATATTAGATGTGTTTGTATATACACCGCTACTCCACGTTTGGTATTCGACTACGTTTCCAAGATTTAAAGTAGTGAACAAATCTACCGCACGGTTATTCCAATCGTTTGGTGCCCTCAGAGTCAGAAAATGCTGGTTAGTATCACTTGCCCCTAACTTAACCGATACGTAAATAGCGGAATTAACAGGAATCGACACTAAGCCGTCAATTAAACCTCTTGTTCCAGATGTAGGTACAAGCTCCAAGTTTCCAGCATTCGTACTAATAGAGCCCTGTCTTGTAACCCATTTAGAAGTATCCAGCGTACTGTTGAAATTGTCAAAGAATAGAAACGTATTATCTCCGTTACTTGTCGTTGTTGCAGTTGCATTACCGTAGTAAATGTAAATGGTTACATTAGAACTGCTTAAGTCATCTGCAACTTCAACCCAGAATACAGCGTTATCCGAATCAACCTCGCTTTTCATCCAATAATCCAGAAGCGTTGAGCCATCATTATCAGTAAAGCGTATGTCTCCAAAATCGGTTTTGCATTTCCCGTTTAAATATACATCTCCTGCTGAGTCCGACCCTGAACCGTAATGAACAGTTACTTTGACTTGATAGTTTGTTCCTGCGCCCGTAGCTGGATTAATAACGTGCGATTTTCGAAACGACCAACCTGATAGCCAACCCATTGCTCATCACACCGAGTAGATGATTATTAAGACAAAACTTGAGGTGTAGTTTACGCTTCCCGCGTTATCAGAGTCCACCACAAAGCGGAAATCATACTGTACTCCTGACGTATCAACAGTTGAAGTTACATCTATCGGAACGGCAAATGTGGCTACTGCGCCTGCCACGTTCACCAGGCTTGTGGGAACTACGGATGTCAAGTTCAGCGCATCTGAGTAGCCTCCCCCAGCCTTTTGCTTCTGCACTTTCAGCCCGATATTGTGAGTGTTGGCTGCCTGATTAGAAACATGAAGCATTGCGAGAAGAATAGCGCGCTGTCTAGTGGCTCCTGTTGGAAAAGTGGGAGTGACTGAGCCTGAGGTGAGGTTGGTTGCGGCAGCCGAAGCTACATTTTCAGAGACGGGTGTAGTGGGAATCTTGTCTGAGAAGATGCTGGCAGGTGTTGGGGATATAACAACTTTTATGGGCTTGCCTATTTCCAGACTAGCTTTCCATCAGTTGTTACTAACACCTGTCTGCGCACGCCGTTAGAGTCCACGCCGTAAATCGTAATTTCCTTGAGGGCGCGAAGTATCTCTTCAGTCAGTTTTTCATCACTCCATTAGCTTTACTACGTACATATTAGTGGGTTTAAGCAGATAAAAGGTTAGGCTACCGCGTAACGTAGGAATATTTTGCTGAAGTTTATCGGTTCGCCCACGCGCAAGATTAGGAGACATTTCTTTTGGAAACGTATGTTTGTTAATTCAAAGACGTAGGTGCCGCTTTCCTCGAAGGCGCATACATCTGTAAAGTCGGAGTAAGAACCTTCCAAATCGGTTTTTTCCGTTTTTAACACTACACCGAAGTTGGAGCTGGGTGATCTCACCAAAAATTTTTCTATGTAGCCAGCTCCCTGCACGTCAAGAAAAGTTTGCTTGTCTGAAACGGGAATATTCACTAAGTTGACGATGTCAGTTGCAACCGTAGATTGTGGCGTGGGCTCCTCTTTCGCCGCTTCTTCAGCTCTTTCAGCTATTATTTCGGCTTGAACAATTTTCATTGCAGCGTCAAAAACTCGTGACACTGCGCTACCCCTCGCGGATCACGTATTTGTCGCCGACCTTCTCTACGACCACGGGTTTAGACGACGCGGGGTTAGCGGGAATAAGCTGAGACACAAGGTAGCCTACGACCATGCCAAAAGGAAAAGCTATCAAAAACCCAATAGCTATCCAATCTCTATCTTCCAAGTGTTACGCCTCCATTTTCAGCACGCTATTTCTCCACTATCGCGGTTATTCTTCCTTTGTCGTCACGGTCAAACGCGATTATGCTGCCTTTGGGTTTGATGAACTGTGCAAGCACAAAGCCGAGGGGCACACCAATGCCTATGCCTGCCAAGAACACTACGAAAACTAAAGCCGTGTTATCTTCTGCCAAATGCTTACCCAAACATAATAGTGGTGCTCTCTTGCTTTAAATTTTTCTCTCTACGTGCTAAAAGTGTCCGCCTGTGACTATGAAAGCAACTATAATAGCGACTATCACGGGCGCAACCAGGGATTTAAGGAAACTAAACGTCAGCGATTTTTCTTTTTTCAAGTCGTGCACGTCTTTGACTATGCCGTGGCTCATATCGTCGCCTATCAGCGCGACCTTGATGGTTTTTAAATCCTCTTTTACTCCAGTCATCATGTTTTCACACTCGGATTTGCTAACATAACAATCCTCATCAATTTTTTTACTGGACATAGGAGACAACGCGACCTTACAGAGTAAGAGAGCGCGGAGAAGATAAAAACTTTTGCAGTAATTTTTAATATATTAACTTGAAGAGTTTTCACCCCGCAACCAAACCATTATTGCTTATGTATTTTTCGGCTGCACTAAACGTCAGCGTACCGACTTTAGTGAACGTGGATAGGTCAACCTTAACTACCTTGCCTGGTGAGGTATATAGCCCCACATACAGATAGTTACCGGAAACAGCCAAAGAGTATACTTGGTCTTCTCCTGTAGCAAATGTGAGTGTGCCAACCTCAGTAAACGTGGAGAGGTCAATCTTCGCAACCTTACCGGGTGATGTGCTTAATCCCGCATACAAATAGCCGCCAGAAACGGCTAAAGCGTTAATTTGGTTTTCATTTGCGGCAAGTGTTAACGAATCGACTTCTGTGAACGTGGAGAGGTTAATCTTTTTAATTCTGGCTGGTGACAGATATAGCCCTGCGTACAAAAAGCTACCTGAAATAACTATAGCCTGGCAAGATGTGTCGCTTAAACCTAGTGCAGCTACTTCTGTAAAGGTTGATAGGTCAACCTTAACAACTGCGCTATTAGAGTATGTTCCTGCGTATAGATAACCACTGGAAATAGCTAAGCCATAAACATAATAATCGGCTTCTGAAAACGTCAGTGTACCCACTTCCGTAAATGTGGAAAGGTCAACCTTGACGATTACCCTTTGCTCATCAAACCCTACATACAAATAGCCGCCAGAAACAGCTAACACATAGGATTCATACGTAGATAATGTTAAGGTATCAACAACCGCGAAGGTTGAAAGGTCAATCTTAACGATTTTGCTGTTTGGATACAGGTATAACCCTGCGTAGAGATAACTTCCTGAAATAGCCAAACCATTAATATAATTATTGCCTGCCAGAAGCGCTAGCGAATCAACTTCCGTAAATGTTGTAAGATCATTTTTGATAAGTTTACAAGGGGAGTATATCCCCGCGTACAGATACGGAATTGATGGAGGAGGAGGAACTGCTGCTGCTTGTCCGCCTACAGCACTCATGCTTCTTAATCCGACGCGCCGTGAAAGTCTCAAAGGGTTAAAGGGCACTTGCCTTCCAGCAACATTCTTTAACACTTAAATGCCCCATTTAAGAAGTTTGATCTGTTTCTTCTCCGGCTATTTCGCCGTCAACCTGCGCCGCCGTGCCACCCGAAGGCAGCTTCGCTTTCATCTCAAGCTTAGTGGTGCCATTGCCCTTCAAATACTCTTCATGCGATGTCAGATAGTAGTTCAGCGGGAACCAGTCGGTGAAGGGCAGCTTAGCCATCACGTAATAGGGTATGCTCAGTGCTTGACCGGCCCAAAACAGTTGTATGATTATGTCTTCGGAGCATGACGCCGTGATTTTGGCTATTTGAAACCGCTTGCCCGTTGTAGGCACGTAAGATGCCAAGACCGCGTATGACTCGGTGGGCGCAACTATTGTGCCTGGTACAACGATGGGTCCTGTAGGTGTGGGAGTTACGCGGACTCCAGGAGTAGCCACTGTGGGTGCAGGAGTTGGGGGTACAGGAGCGGAAGGAATAGGTTCAACAGTGACCGTGAAAGAAGGCGGAACAGGTATTCCTTGTGACTCCAACCAAGCTATAATCGCGTCCGCCATTTGCCGGTCTGTCGCCGCTATGTACTCCAGAAGCTTGTCGCGTCTAGAGAAAAACTGTCCAATAACATCAAAAAAAGTTGGCGGGGGAATTTTTGTGTTGTCGCTCATAGCTCATCATCATATTAGTTTATAGAGTGTGTTTCTCCGTTTAAGTTTTGTTCTTTTCATCTAAAGACTCCGAGGAGACCCACTATGTGTTTTTTGCTATTTTTCTGTTAACAACGTTTATTAGTACTCTTTTCCACTTGTTCACTTATGAAAACCGTTAAGGTTACGGATAAAATATGGAAACAACTACAATTACGCAAATTAGAAGCCAACAAGAAGAGCCTGAACGCGGTAATCGAAGATCTGCTCAAAAGCAACTGAAGAACGTGCGCGTTATTCTTCGACCGCTTCGCCGACAGAAATATTGGCTACTGCGAAAAGCACACGCTATTCCTAAAGAGCTACTGCCAACGTACCAGAAGGGCACTTACTCCGAAGGTTGCACACGCATCATACACAATGCTATACAAAAAATGTGGCGCACCTGCCGACAAACAAAACAGATTCCCCTCGACAAGCAAAGTTTCAACATAGTGAAGCAAAAAGGTGTACTGTTCCTGAAGATTCAGACTGAGCTTATTCCCTTTCGCATTAAAGCCGTTAACAAACTTGATGATTTACTGCTGAACCATTATAACAGTGCTGTTGTTTGGATGAAAGGCGATAAGTGGATAGCTGACGTGCAGGTTGAAGTGGAAAATCACTATGTTGTAGGCAGACCCGAAGCCGTTATAGGTATAGACTTAGGTAAGTTTCATACATGCTACTCAGTTTGGATAGGTGGCAAGGAAGTTTACCGTGCATTTGACAGTTGTGGAACACTGCATAAAGCCATGATGCGCCTACAACAGGACATAGCTAAGGCTCAGGCAAACTTTGAGGGCACTCGCAGGCAACTATCACGAAAACTGAAACCGTTATACGCTAAGAGAAAAGCGGTTCTCCGACAATACTACGGTACTCTACGGAATAGAATTTTACGCCATATCCCCACAGGCTACAACGCAGTCTTTGCCATAGAAGACTTAGATTCTTTACCACGCGCAGAACTCAACAAGGCACTACGTACATGGGCACATCAAGAACTAGCTAACGGAATATTCGCAAGCCAGATAGAATGGAATGGCTACAAACTCATAAAAGTAAACCCAAGAGGAACAACGCATACATGCTGGAAATGCCAAAAACCAGTTAAAGACAACGGCAAGCAACGAAAAATAATTTGCCCAGAATGTTACCCGAAAGGGTTAGACCGTGATTTGAACGGCGCTAGGAATATTGCACATCGCTACATGCTAATGTGCAACCCACAACATACTTGCAGTGGGCGAACCTCGATTACCCCTTTAAAGCTACATGCGACATGCGGATAATCGAGAAAAACATGAAAATTGAAGTGAAAGCATGGAACCGAACCATTTGGTGCAACTCGGTTACAACGACAAAAACGAAACAATACCAATTGCAAGGTCAAGTACCACCATAACGGGGTCTGTGTCTTTGCTTAGTTACAACGACAAAAACGAAACAATACCAATTGCAAGCCATGAAGACTTATGTCAACCTATGCGCTTGACATCTGCGTTACAACGACAAAAACGAGAAATTACCAATTGCAAGACCCCCAACTTTTTTTGATGTAATCGGGCAGTTCTTTTCTAGTTACAACGACAAAAACCCTTTGGGAGTCAAATTTTACCTATAAAGAAAAATAGGGAGATTGTAAGCTAAAAAGCTTCGTGTATAAAGCGTCACTTTTTAAGTGAGAGGCGAAACTTCCCCATGCATGCTTAGGTTGACTTGCGCGCCCGAGGTTTGCTGGAACGATATTTTGATGCCCATGTCGTATTCGTATGCCTCCAGAATCAGTGGATAGCGCCATGATCTGCCGACGTGTCCCATAGCGGAAACTTCAATCTTCTTAACTTTGACCCATGTTAAAGGTGAGGTTGTGACGTTCTTGCACTGTTCGATGTTCACTATGGTTTCGTCTTTGACTGCGGCGTCGACCTCGTAGATTTTGGCTTTGCTGCCCGCCTTGACCTTGTAGTAGCCTACGGTGCTGGAAACGCCATCGATAACCATGCCCGTGATTGTGGTTTCCGATGTTGCGCCAGGATGCACCGCAATTATGTTGAAGGGTTTGGGAGAACCTCTTAAAGTATATTCGCTCATGTTGTTCACGTCCACTTTCCTAGTCCTCGCCAAGCATCGACGAGGGCTTGCACCTGCGCTTTTGTGGCGTCAACCGGTATCGGCTGCGAAATCTTCATGTTAGCCTTAAAGTTATAGTCAAACGTTTTTCTACCGTAAACCGTGTACCACTTTGGTTCAGGCCGATACTTCTTCGCTAAAATCGCCATGATAACGTCCACGTCAGTTATGTACTTGATGTTGTAAACGCCGTAGTTGAAGCGGATGTAGGGGTCAATCGTTTCTGAGCCGTACTGATTGTAGAATACCCAGTCCAAATGCACTTTTGGAATAGCCATCACATCAACGGGAGGCCACATGAAACCGTAGGGTTGACCAATCGTTCCCGGAAGCAAGTCATGGTAGTCTGACTGCACATAACCGCTGATCCACGACGGATAAATCCAAGTCGCAGGGAAGCTCTCAAGGTTAACCTCAATCAAATAGTCATCATCATCATAGTAAAACATGTCGTTAAGGGTTACACCGCCGAAGGTTCCTGATAGCCGTACTGTGCCGCTGTTTCCTGCGGGAGCAATCTGAACGCCGAGTTTGCCGTATTCAAAGGGGCGCACCATTTTGTCAATGACCTTAAAGGGTATGATGCCTTGGCCTTGCTTAGTGATTGCATGAAGAACGCCGATGTCATTAATGTCCAAAAAGACTTTTTTCTCATTCAAATTTTTTTCAACCACCAAAATAGAATAGGTATTTTGAGCTTAAAAGATTTTCAGTTTAAGGAAAAATCAAAAGTCAGCGCGAGGTATCTATTATCTTTCAATCCCGCTAATAGCGCTTATTGCGTTGCATCTTGAAGGGTATTATGCCTTGACCTTGCTTAGTGATCGCGCTTTCAATCTCTCCTTTCAATCCCTTTGGTAGCTTCATACGCATTGCATCT
>CAZEPB010000029.1:9988-13704 GCA_964514055.1 uncultured Candidatus Bathyarchaeia archaeon
GCCTTTCAATCCCTTTGGTAGCTTCATACGCATTGCATCAGTGGTCGCTTAACGTTAGAGACTACGTTAAGCGCGTTGTTTACCTTTGTTCTTTTACGATTATCTATGCGTCGTGTAGGCGTTTATATAGATAATCGACCTAAGCGACCTTAGGTGGCTCCACAGAAAGCGGTGGAGCTGGCTGAATCGGCTGAGACGCCTCAGCTTTTATAGATTCAACCCATTTATCATGCATGGCTTTGCCGCCGAAAGCGATGTTTAATGCCGCATTTAAATCACGGTTATAGTTGGTTAAGCAACGCTTCTTGCTCGTGCAGGTGAAGCTTCGGCTGCCGCCTAACGTTTTGTTTACGGTTCCGCATATGTGGCATCGTTTACTTGTACCCGACGGATTCACATCAATAACTTTATAGCCTTTAGATGCGAGCATAGCAGGCAACATGCCCATATGCCACTTCTGCATCAGAATCGAACGCAACTTCTTGTTTTTCGGTAGCTGAAACTTGTACAGCCTCTTAGGGTCTTCAACGCAGAAAACAACGTTTCTGCCTACGGGTAAAACCTTCTCGATGTCGCTAATGAATTCGCCCCATTTGTTTTTAGCAATCATCTGGATTCTATGATTTAACTTATCGCATTTGTCGTTGTAGCCTTCAGTTCTCTGTATATCAGTTATTTGCTGTTGCAACCTCTCAATCGCCAAGTTGTACGTGTAAGTTGGAAATTTACCGACCTCCAAAACTTTTTTATCGCCGTCAACGATGGCGAACCATGTTGGGTAATAAAGGTTTACGTCTACGCCTACAAAAGCAGTTTCTTTAAAATTTGGGTTCCACTTTTCTTCAGCATCAACCACGAAGTAAGCGATTATAGGAGAAGTTTGCCATCCAAGCTGAGAATTAACGAAAAGTATGGAGCCGAAAAAGTTTTGCTGTTCCTTTTTCTCAAGACAATGCAATAATAGGTGATGGTAATATTTGTTGTACTGTAAATTCATTGGAATCATATGTCTGCCTGTTTTGTCAAGAGACAACTCTAGAAAAGGCTGTCCTGAATCATCAATAGATAATGCAGCGTTGCCATCATCGAAAAGAATAGTTTTTCCGCGAAACCTCAATATATCCCTTGAAAAAAGGTCTATGAAACGAGCATTTAATGTAGGGTCTTCAGCCGTTAAGAAACGGTAAAGCTCTTTTCCTTCTATTGCACGCTTAAGTTTTTTAGCATTATAAAACAGCCACTCACGGTCTTTCTTAAGAGGCTTAAGATTCACCTTAACTGTTTTCTTCACCATAAAAATCTACTCCGTTTTTATGTTAGCCCTTTTGAAGATTTCTTCCATGACTTCTTCAGCATTCTTCTTTTCCCATTCAAGCTTAAGTTCCTGAACCTTTTTCCATGTTTTAGCAGAGACATTAAGCGATTTCATAAATAAATAATTACTTAATCACCTATTTATACTTTTACGTTACAACGACAAAAACGAAACAATACCAATTGCAAGGGCACGTTTTCCGTGACAACGACAAAAAGAGGCAACTACCAATTGCAAACTACCACGTGTCACTGTCCAAAACCCGTTTTATGAGCTCCAGATACCGTTCTGCGCAGTTCTCTTTTGAGAAATCTTCAGCGTTTACTCGGCAAAGCTTAGGGTCTATGCTGTCAAGCATTCCAAGGCATCCAAGCATTTCAGGCACGTTTTCCGTGACGAATCCGGAGAGCGTATCAGCGATTACTTCGGGAACGGCTCCGCTGTTCGTGGCTATCACGGGTGTTCCGCAGGCATTAGCTTCAATAAGGTTTAACCCAAAAACCTCTGAATACTCAGACAGCAATGGACTAACAAGCGCTTTAGCATTCTGGAGATAATGGACTTTTAGGTCATGTGAAACCTCGCCCATGTACTTGATTTGTTTGCCGTCGCATCTGCG
The DNA here is from genome assembly GCA_964514055.1 of uncultured Candidatus Bathyarchaeia archaeon. Classification (GTDB taxonomy): domain Archaea; phylum Thermoproteota; class Bathyarchaeia; order Bathyarchaeales; family Bathycorpusculaceae; genus SG8-32-3. The sequence goes on from CAZEPB010000029.1 coordinate 11,923, forward strand.
CATAACTTCCATGACGAAACCTGGGTCTTCAACGTAGCGGTCGGACCCCATTAAAACGCCTTTCACACCTGCTTTCCTGCATAAGTCTATGAATTGTAGAGCGCCCTTATAATAGCTCATCCGCGACAGGTACACGAGATAGTCTTGTTTCTCTTCCTGGAACGGGTACAGCTCTAGGTCTATTCCGTTGTAACAGTTGTGAACAACGATATCATTGGCTATAAAACTTGAATTTGTTGTAGTTAGGTCATAAACGTAATCAATATTATAATCGACTTCAATTGAACTTATGCGTTCAAGTGAGAGTTGAGTTCTTTGATTCGCCTTTCGATCTGATGTTCTTCTTCTGTAGTTAATGACTCCCATGGTCGTTGCAATCTTATTTTGCAAAATTTGATTAAAAGTTCTGCTTGTTCTTTCTTTGCTATTAGATAAGGAGCAAGCCTTTGGAGAAAAGGCAACATTCTCACTCCATCTATACGAAACCGCAAGATTTGACGCCTTTGAGGGATCAACACACCTTTGTGATATGTTGGAGGTTGTTCCAAATAAGATTTTATTCCTACTTTGTCCTTGAGAAAGGATTGAATTTTCGGATCCGAATTGGCTATGCCCAACACAGGAGTCAACATTCCACGGCGGGAAGATTTTACTATAGTTAAGTGTCCTTCCCCATCTACTAAGCCAGCTAAGTAACCCCAGTCGCGCTCTTTTAACCTCGGAATTTTTATGAACCTTGGCTTGATTACTGCTACGAACAACCGTTTTAGTTTTAAGCGTTTTGCCATGGACTTTATTGCCTTCTTTGTATGTGGTTTTAGTTTGTCCTCCAACTCGTCCCATGCGCTTTCGGGATATTTTGCTAGTAATATCTGCTTTTGCTCTTTTGTCCAAGGAGTTGCTTTCATTTCTGTTCCGCATAGTACATACATAGTCGCTTATTCTTAAGTCTTTTGCTTTAATCCAACCGCGAAGCGTTAAAACTAGATGATCGGGAGTAAGCCTTAGAGTAGATTTTTTTGTTTTGATACAAAGTAAATAATCGGTATATGGCTCAAAACGCTGGTAACCCATTATCAAATTTGGATATTTTATTCCTTGTAAGGAAGGAGAAAGTTTACGTTTAACTATTTCTTCAATTGGGATTTCTCCCTCATCTGTCGCAATCATTGTTTCAGGCGGCAAACAGTATTCCGCGTCGGTTTGGTAGATCGTTTTGATGTAGTCTCTGTGGAACTTTGAGACGCCGCAGAGGCAGGGCTTATCAACTGGCGGCTTGTTTCCCCAAGGGCGTAAACCGTGAAGTACGTGTATGATTTTCGTTTCAGGATGTTCTTTTTTGTATGTGTATGCCCATGCTTGCCAAGTGTGATCTAGCACCACATCAAAGTCTTTGAGAACTCTCTGGTATTTCTCGTAGGCTGCCTGCTCGGGGTTACTGAACGAGGGTTGCTCACACTCGAAAACTGTAACATTTGAGTTAGTCCAGCGTTCTTTGAAAGCCCCCGTGCTTCCCACGGCAGCGATAAGAGTTACTTCGTGTCCTTTTGCGTCAAGAGCCTGAGCTATGCAGGCGGCAACTTCTTCGAGGCCGGCGTAGCCTCTGCTTGGAGAAGTAAAAACCATCGTGCTAATTATTCCAATTTTCATTTAAAGGTTATCCCCTTTTCTTTGTACTTGAATCTTCTTTCTAAAGCCTCTCTCAATATCAATCCATCCTCAAAAGCAAGCTTAGACGTTGAAACAGGCGTCGGGTCCCACGCTTCTGTGCCTGCGCCCTTG
>CAZEPB010000029.1:13804-20729 GCA_964514055.1 uncultured Candidatus Bathyarchaeia archaeon
AAGCTTAGACGTTGAAACAGGCGTCGGGTCCCACGCTTCTGTGCCTGCGCCCTTGTAAGCTTCATAAACTTTTTTCTTGTCGAATTGTAGGTCGAAGCGTTCTGGATGTGAGTATATCCGGCTGCCAGGATAGGGAACTAGCATCGTAAAATCCCACTCTGAAACATATGGCTCCATCTCTTCGCAGAAACGCCACGTCTGCTTTAACGTCTCCTCACTTTCTCCTGGCAGCATAACAATCACTGCAGCCTTAACGCGGACGCCTAAATAGTGTAGCAGCTTTATGGCTTTCTTGTTTGCTGCAACTGTGGTTCCTTTGTTGATGTTCTTCAGGATTTGGTCGCTGCCGCTTTCGATTCCAAGCAGAATCTCATATAAACCGTTTTCAGAAGCCTGAAGCAGCAGCGCCTTGTTACGTAGTATAAACCTGCTGTTCCCGAATGCGCGCCATGTGAAACCCATTTGACCCAAAATTTTGATTATTTTCTCATCACGTTTGGGAAAAGTGAAAAATTCATCATCATAAATCTGGACCGCGCTAAACCCAAGGTCCCTTATTTGCTCCAGATCTTCTTGAACCCATTTTAACAGGTGATAACGTGTTACGGACATTACGCGAGAGCAAAAGGCACAGCGTCCCCAAGCACAGCCTAACGCAGTCATCATACTAGTTGCGGGTTGTCCATTGATCTTGAAATTGTATTTCTTCAAGTCTAGGCATGTGCGGTCAGGGTGCGGTGCCTCATCTACATCCAAGAGCCAGCCAGAAGCAATTAGTTTATCCTGCAATATCCGTGGTATAGCCTCTTCTCCATCACCTACGCTTACTGCGTCAAAACCTGCGTCTAAGCATTCATAGGGCATCAGAGTGGCATGTGGACCTCCTGCGATCACTTTCTTGGCGCCATCTTTCTTTAACCGTTCCAGGATTTCCGTGCATACTTTGAAGTCCGGAGTAGTTACGCTTATGCCGTGCACATCAGCTTCAACGAATTCGTAGCCATCCGCGAAATCTAAGACTTCAACTTCCCAGCCCAGGCTTTTGAACACCGCGGCAGCCGCCAAAATTCCAAGCGGCGGAAGCGCTTTCTGTTCAAACAGATATGGGCGTGGAGGGGCGATTAAGACTGCTTTCAAGGTGTGTCCCAATAGTTTAAATTGTTTTTGAGCCAGTCGTAGGTTATTTGGATGCCTTCTTCAAGACTGATTTTAGGTCGATAGCCAAGTTCATTCTGCGCTTTTGAAATATCCAGGAAAGTTCGCATTCCCTCTTCGCCAGGGCGATAGTGAAAATCAGGGTCAAAGACTATTTCGCCTTTTTTAAGAACACGAATAATAGTCTGCGCAAGTTCCAGCATACTTGTTTCTTTTCCGCTTCCCATGTTGTAGAGTCCTCGTCCATCATGCTGAATTAGAAGACCTAAACCTTCCACAAAGTTTCCAATGTAGTTTATGTCCCTGGTTGGATGTACAACAGTGTAATCGCTTGGAAAACGCAGCGGCTTACCATGAATCACGTTCCACAGGAAACGAGCAACAACTTGCTCACGGGGATTACTTCTTGGACCGTAACCCATTCCTGGACGAGCAACGACCCAGTTTACACCTTTAGCATTCTGTGTGATTACGTCTCCTGAAACCTTGCTTGCCGCATAAGGACTGTCCGGCTTGAAACTCTGAACCTCTTTGCACGGATAAGAGTCGGCTTTACCATAGATCACTTCTGACGACACATAAATAAACTGATCCAAATTAAGCAGCTTAGCCATCTCAAGCATGTTTATTGTGCCAGCTACATTAATCTGGAAAGTTCCAACCGGATTAACATTACTCGCGTCAACGCGAGCTTGCGCAGCGAAATGAACCACTCTGCTAGGATTTTCTTTGAAGAAAACCTCGCGGAGCTCATTTAGCCTTAAAATGTCGGCTTGATAGTATCTTACGTGTGAGAACTTTTCCTTCGGGGGGTTCCAGTCAACACCGACAAGCTCATATTTTTCATGGAAGTGTTCACAGAACGATGTTCCAGCAAAGCCGGAAGTACCTGTTACAAGAATCTTAACCATTTTAAGCGACCTCCAAAATTTCAATTTTGTCTTCAAGATTTTCTAAATGTTTCATAAGAATATATGCGTATCCGCAGTGCCCACAGTCGATATGGCTCTGGTGAAAAGCGTCTGGATGCCCGATATAGCCTTCAAAGTTTAACTTGGTTATAATATTCTTACTGCTACAACGTGGACAAATAGATACCAAGGGTTTAATTTTTTTGATAGGCATTACTTAAGCGACCTCTCTATCTTTCAGTTTTTCGTAGAGGCTGATATAATTTTGGGCAGCCACGCTTCGATCGAAGCGCTCCACGGCTATTTTCCTACATGTTTCTCGTGATATCACATCAATGTTCTCTATGGCAATCAAGTATTCTTTATCATTGGCGCAGACGAAACCGTTAGCGCAGTCTTTGATTATTTCTGGAAGTGCACCAAGGTTTGAACATATCACGGGACAGCCGCAGGCCATCGCTTCGATAAGCACTAGCCCGAACGGCTCTTGACTTTCCGAGGGAAAAATCAGCGCTTTAGCGTTCCTATAAAGTTCCCGTTTAAACTCGTTGCCATAGGGCTCTTTCGCTTCTTCCACAATCTCGATTTTGGCTCCATTCTCATTCGCCTTTTTGATGAGCTCGCTATACTTCACTCCGTAAACTTCATGCTCCAAGATCGCCTTTTTACGAAGTAAAACCTTTAAAGGCACATCTGCCTTCGTAACAAGTTTTATCGCCTTAGCCATGCCCTTGTACGGCGTAGGCCTGCCAACCCACAGCAAGTAATCGCTTGGGTCACTGAGGTTAGGAGTATAGAAAGATGTGTCGCAGGCCCAAGGGATAATGTGTACTTCATTTTCCTCAAATCTTTTAGGGATAGGAATGTCAAAATCAGACTTCTCCCAAGGTGTATCCTTAAATTGTGACGTGGCCGTAACTACCAATTCCTTCCATTTGCTGCTACCGACAATCATGTTCCACGGACGACACCTAGGCCACATCGTCACGACCCCGTTAATGACGTTGAACAGTTTTTTCGCGTGCTCACGGTGAAACCAGTAAATTTGCTCCGCAACCAAGTGGTTGTGAGAACAATCTATGATGAAGTCACTTTTTAGAATCTCATCCTTGTAAACCTCATACACTTCGTATTCAGCGGCTAAGTTAATGGAGCCGTAGGTTCCACGAATATAACGCAGAAAACCGCCTGTAGGGCACTTGCTACCAGGAGCCCCATAAAGCGTAACTTCATGCCCAAGCTGACCGAACGCCTCCGCCAAATCCCAAAAAAACACTTCTCTTTTGGATGATTAGGAGTTACCTAATCATTCTCCATAGCTAATTGGGGGGGCAGAATAGGTGGTAGTTGATATTACAGATATTTTCACAATTCGATTCCTCCTTTAATTTATTTAGAAGCTTAATTTTGTTATTAAGTTCACGGTCCCATATAACAATACATGCCCAGCCGAACGCTTTAAAACGTTCTATTCGCTGTTTTTCTTCTTCTTTTTCATGCCATTTTCTACCAAAAAGTTCATAGCAAACTAATTTTCCAGTGGAGTCAATAAAATCTGGATTCATATTACCTATCCATATACCACCATTGCCAACGTATTTCACTGGAAGACCGATGCTCTTTGCAAAGTCACTAAAAGCGCTTTCGAGCGACGTTGGACGCGCTGAAGAAAGACACCTTCGTCTGTAATCTGGGTCAGAAGCAAATCTCTTTTTTACAGTAGCACTAATTTTTGCGTCTGTAGCCCTCTTTAGAATGGGGTCAACACGATTTAAGGGCACCCTACCTTTTGCGGCTAACCTTTGTTTTTTTCTAATTTCCATAGCTCTCTTTTGACCGTACAGCTCAGTATATGTTTTGCCTGTTCGTTTATCAGGCTTCACTTTTTGAAAGTGACTACCTTTTCGCGCATTAATGTTTTTTTGTCTAAAAGAAGGAGAACGCCACAGTCTTTGCATAGTAATTGATGATGATGTACTTATTTTTTTCTTAGCTTTTTTGGTATGATGCCAACCTGTAGGTCTTGGAGGTTTTGAACATTTATGCCATCTAATATGGCCTGCTAAGGAAGCTGCAGAACTAAATGTACTATCACAATAGGGACATTTATAGAGAGCCGCAGTTTTCAGGTTTTTCAGCCTCCGAATGGTTTTGTATGTTTATGCTTTAAGCTTAAATATTTATTGTTAAATATAAATGAATATGAATATGGTTGAGTGCTCTTGTGGAAGAAAGTTCATGCAAGGAACAGATTATGAGCTACACTATCAACAAAATCCGGGTCATAAACCTAAAAGATTTTATTGGGAGGAAAAAACAAAAAAAGGAGTAAGCAGAAGAATAAAAGGCGCCGGCACGCCTAAATTTAAAACTTTTGTTCCAGTTTATGTATGCCGGATTTGCGGCTATGAAGAACTCGAGGAAGCTTACAAAGAAGAATGCTGTCCAAAATGTGGATATCCACTTCTTAAAATTATGAAAAAGGTGCATCACTCGAAGGTTAACTCTCCCACCTGAAAGTGTTACAGAACCCGTTTTCTTTCTCGAGACAAATTAACCAATTAAACCATGTGTGTCCTTGGTGTGTTGCTTCGGGTTCTTTTCTGTAGGCTATAACTTCCATATTTAATTGCTCAATAAGCCTTTTGATGTAGTCATCTGTGAATTGCCAGATGTGATAGGCGTGTGGTAGTTTTTCTTCACTTATGCCGCGTATCCATTTGCCTTCGAAAGGTTTGTAAGACCTCATGTACTCTTCTTTAGTCGAGTAGCCTAAACGGGTTAGCTCTTCCTTAGCACGTTTCAAGCCTAACTCGATGTGTTGACCTGGCGCACCAAGCCTCCATTCTTCAAAGATTGTGAGAACAAGCCTTCTAGCGACTCTTTTTGCTTCCGTAAGCATCTGCAATGGATCGACAGCGTGTTCAAGAATATCTCCTAAGACCGCAGTTCTGAAAGCGTTTTCTTTGAAGGGCAAATGATGAGCATCTGCTTGAACACTATATTTGTGTTTCCACTTATCTAAGTCGAGACATACGGTTTCCTCTTCGTTGAACCCCGCCGCATTTTCTCCAGAACCAACATCTAAGAGGGGGGAAATGACGTATTGCCTTTGAAAGTCTAAGCGCCCCATCAAATCACCTACAGGATTGCGATGAATTGTCCGTTCTCGTCAAGGCAGTAGGACCCCTCAAGCAGATGCTTGCAGCGGACCCCAGCATCTAAATAGATTGGGAAACCGTATTCTTTAGCCTTAAGGCAGAAATTAATGTCTTCCGAATGCCCCGGTTTCTCTTCTCTTGGGATCCACGGAAGCATGTCCCATTTGAACCAGGGCTCAGGGATAACCTTGAAAACTCTGGTGTCTATGAGTAAGCAGCCGGTGCCTACAGCGTCTACCTCCATTGCTGTTGGTGACAGCTTCTCTGGAGCAATGGACTCTACATGATTTTGGTCTTCTTTGAACTTGTAGGCGCAGGGCAACCTCGCCTTGGTCCAGTATAAGCCCGAGATAATAGGCAGTTTGCTATACAAGAGGCGAACGATAATCTCCGGGTGTGGAATGACGTCTGTATCCAAGAAGAAAATATAGTCTACTTTGTCTTCCAAGGCTTTTTTTACTAGGTGATTTCGTGAGACGTCTATTGGATATCCGCTTGTGCAGTGCCAAACGTAAGGCATAGGTATAATTAGGTTTTTTACCATCAGCGAAGACAGGAATTGAACGAAGCCGCCGACAGGCGTGAGGATCGCTAATTGTGTCTTTTGCCCGTTAGTTCTTTCCCAGGAAGCCATTAACCGCACCTATGGAACCACGAGAACGTCTGCGCCTACGCCGGAAATGCTTGCTTGAAGAGTTATGGAAGAGCTGTTTCTGGAAGTTTTTACTTCTTGGACGACTCCTGTTGTGCCAGCAGCGGTGTGTGTGATAAGAACGTAGGTGGGTACTGCACCAAATCCATGAGCATACGCGGTAGGAGTTGTCGGAACCCCGCTGATCGAAATAAGGACACCTTTCATGTCCCCTGTGATTTTGATGGCGTGCTTATCAACCATACCCAAACGAATTCACCACTTAGAAAGAGAATAGGCGTTATGAGGTTAAAAGTTTTGCTTATGCAGGAATGAAAGTGGTTACTGTGCCAACCGCTTCTAGCCCTGTTTTGACCGCCCGTTCAGTTTCTTTTTGTTCTGTAACGATGCCAAGGTCCTTTAGCTTCTGCGCAATCATTGGCGCCACTACAGGCGCAGCAGCCAGTATGATGCCGGCGGTTATCGGGTCGAAGGAGCTGAGTACGCTTCGCCAGTTCGCGCCCATCGTGTCAAAGCGGAAAAGATGAATCAAGCCTTCGAGCAAGTTCATTGGTTTCTGTTGACTACTCATAGGGCTTTCACTCTGTTGAGGTTCCCTGAAGACTACAGATGAAGTCGCGGAAGCCGTTGAGTAATCCCCAATCGCCGTACTGGTTTTCGCAGTCGGATATGTGTTTTGGCGCGGCGCCGTAGGTTGCCTTCACCGCCGTGTCAACCGCGAGGGATATCGCGCGCGCTGGGTCGGTTGAACCGTCTTCCCAGCTCTGGAAAGGCCTGCCATCAGAGGTCTTATCGGGCATAATCAGCGTGTAAGAACCTTCCTCAAGCGCTTGAGAATACGGTGTTGTGTTCTGCGTGCCGTTTATGGAGAAACTTAAGCTTTGAGGATCGGAGTCAACCGCAAGGGTGTGCGTTACGGGAGTTACGGGACCTGCGCTTGTGTATGTCGCCTTCAAAGCCGTGTCAGCAGCGAGGTTGACCGCGCGCGTTGGGTTTGTCGATCCGTCTTCCCACTTCTGGAAGTCTCGGCCGTCGTAAGTCTTATC
>CAZEPB010000030.1:0-20287 GCA_964514055.1 uncultured Candidatus Bathyarchaeia archaeon
TGGCTGCACTTCCCTCAGTGAAAGTTTGCCAAGTCTGATACCATTCAATATAGACTGCAGGCTTCTCGCTTGAAGTTAGGTCTTTGGCGCGTTCATTGACAAGGTTCTCGTAAGACGCTATGTAATTAGTGATTTCCTCAGCCTTCTCCTCTTTGCCAAAGATTAGACCAAAATTGCTTGTGACAATCTTCACTCGCAAAACATTGCTAGGTTCTTCAATAACAACGGGTAAACCAGCGGTTGCGATTTTCTCCAAGGCTTCAGTGTTATAGGACAACATTGAGTCAGCGATTATTACTTCAGGCTCCATCTCCAGCAGCACCTCCAAGTTGGGGTCGTACGAGTTTGATCCCACCACAGGTTTTTCCGAGACAGAAGCGGGAAACACAGAACTTGCATCACGCCCCACGATTAGGTCCTCACAGTCTAAGGCGCAAATGATTTCTGTCAATCCAGGATTCAAACTGACAACGCGCTCCACAGGAAGTGTCACGTTAACCTGAGCACCTGTACTATCAACAATAGTAACCGTGTCCCCGTCGGCTCCCTTCTCAGAAGGGGAATAGACTCTGTAAACTCCGTACGACGCAACCAGCACAACCACCACAAGTATTATCGCAGTCAAAGCAGCAGTTGTTTTATTCATCAGTTTTCACCTCCGATGCTCATGGCTTTGTTATTTCCGAACGCGTAAGACAAGTTGTTGCGAACAGCAGAAGCAAGGGGCGCAGCGCTTAACTCCTCTAACTGAAAATACTTTCCATCCATCTCCGCACATATCTGCTTCACAAGTCCGAACGTTATGAAACCTCGTTCAGTATCGATGGCAATTGACTTGATGCCAGCCGAACTTATCGCACGAGCTACCCTTTTTGCTTCCTCCACAGGGTCTCCACCATTCAGAGGGACATTTGCTCGACCGTCAGAAACTAGAACCATAAGGGGAATTGCCTCTTTGTCCCGCCTCATATAATCTCTGACAAGCTCCAGTCCAAGGTTTAGTCCACGCGCCATTGGCGTGCGCCCCCCTGTAGGCAGTGTAGCTAAGCATTTTTGCGCCATCTCCACACTGTTAGTAGGAGGAAGCACCAGCTCAGCCATGTTTTTTCTAAAGACAACCATCCCTACACGGTCCCGCCGCTGATAAGCATCAAGTAAAAGTGAGAGAATCGCGCCCTTAGTTGCTGTCATCCTCTCCTCAGCAGCCATAGAGCCGCTTGCATCGACTACAAACACAATCAAGTTACCGACCTTCCTTTCCCGCACCTTCTCTCGTAAATCAGATTTTTCGATAAGTAATGCCCCCTCATCGCTAGCTCCTTTCTTTCGTCTATTCTGGAACGGCGCGGCAGCCCTCAGAGTAGCGTCAAAAGCCAAATCCTCTACCTTTCCATTAGGGATAGAGCTATCTACGTAACGTCCGGTCTTGGAGTTGCTCCTGCTTTTTGACCTGCGCCCCCTGCTACTGCGTTGCATTTGGTCTAGAACAGGCGTAGCGAGGCGTTTCACTGGATAAGGGGAATCGGCTTCAAAGACTTGTTCTTTTTCAGGTTCTTCTCTTTCCATGTCTTGGTCGTCAGGTTCCTCTCGGGAAGAATTGTTTTCAGGCGGTAACTGCTGCGGATCTTTGTTTTGATTCCATCTTTGGATAGTCTCTTGCAGTTGCTGCTGCTCCATCTTCGGTTCCTCAAATGGCTGGCGACGGCGGCGATGAGGAAGAGCCAACTCGGCTGCCTCTTTGATGTCCTCTTCAACGACTTCTGTTCTTCCTTTGAAAGCAGCGATAGTGCAGGCAGTCTTGTACATTGTTATGTCAGCGCGGTGACCATCAACAGCGAAATCTACGCAAATTTGGGTGATTAGATCCAACATTTCGTCGCTTAATTTCACCTTAGGCAAAAGTTTGCTGGCATCTACAAGCTTACGGCGATTTTGCTCCTGATCCTTTTGCCGTGCAGCAATAAAGGATGCAGGATCTTTTTCAAAGGCGACGCGTCTTCTCACTATTTCCGCTCTAGCCTCTCGATATGGGATTCCTTTAACCTCCACTGAGAGGGCGAAGCGGTCTAACAGTTGAGGGCGAACTTCGCCTTCTTCGGGGTTCATGGTTCCCACCAAGACGAATTGTGATGGATGGCTGAAAGAAACTCCTTCGCGTTCTACGTAGTTCACGCCCATGGCTGCAGCGTCAAGCAGAACGTCCACTAAATGGTCATCCAGCAGGTTTACTTCGTCGATATACAAGATGTTTCGATTGGCTTCTGCAAGAAGCCCGGGCTCAAAATGCTTTTCTCCTGTTTTAATCGCCTTTTCGATGTCAAGAGTGCCCACAAGCCTATCCTCTGTGGCTCCTATGGGCAACTCTACCACGGATACTGGTCTTTTAGCAGCAGAGAGTTGCTCGCCATTAGCTACCTTAGCGCTGCAAGCATCACACATTTCCTTTGGGCTTGCAGGGTCGCAATGAAATGGACAGTCAGCTACCACGTTTACTTCGGGTAGAAGATGAGCTAAAGCCCGCACGACCAATGATTTGCCTGTTCCCTTCTCGCCCCGAAGGAGAACCCCGCCAATTTTGGGATTTATAACGTTAAGAGCCAGCGCCATTTTCATTTTTTCTTGACCGACAATTGCATAGAAAGGATAAACGGTTTTAGTTCGCCAGCGCATTGCCAATCCCCCTATGGCTGGATTATCCACCTAACTATATAAACTTTGGTTTAACTAAAGTTAAATACAGGTTGAATACACACGCAGAATACCGCCGTATTTGATTAAACAACTGAGGCGTATTTCACTAGTAAAAATTTGGTTTTTTCAAACTCGGTTTGTTTTGAAAGCACGCCAAAAAAGCTGCAATTTATGGTTTTTTCAGAAAATAAGCTTGGAAAAAGAGCGCCGGGGAAGGGATTCGAACCCCTGCGAGCCAAAGGCCCACTGGCTGGCTTGTCTTTGGCACAGGCCCTGTTTGTGCCTATGTGGATCTCGAGGCCAGCGCGATAACCACTCCGCCACCCCGGCGAATAAAAGAGTTTGCGCCACTGTCTAAAAACGTTTTCAGAGGATACGTCCTTATCCACGGCGCTTCTCTTGGGACTATTTAAAGTTTCTATATAAAAGGGGGCTATAGACTGTTCCGAGCACAAAAGACACAAGCGCACAACGCCACTAAACAACCAAGTCCGCCAAGTCCACGCTGTGCTCGTAAATCTGCCTCAGAAAAGACGTCGCAGCCAAGATTTGCGGCATCACGTCAACAGCTTGACCCTTCGCAACCTTCTCAATCTCCGCGAACAACGTTTCGATTCTATTATGCATGTTCCGCACGTTTTCAGCTAAGGCTATGTCTTTGTTTACGAATGATTTCAGCGCTTGTTCATGAGAGTCATAGCAAATTACCTGCAAACCAACCAAGAGTTTTCGCAACTCTTCAGAAGGCTTTATCCCGTTAAGTTCAATTGTCTTAGCAGCTATTTTCACGGACGCATCGCCTATAGCTTCAATCAAGCTCGCAGCTAAACGGTAGTCTAAGCAGTCTATAGGGGTTATCCCGAGTTTCTCGCTTAGACGAGGATTCTGAATTATTGTACGGAGAATGCGGACCAAAAGGAAATAGAGCCTGTTGCTTTCATCATCTCGAGCAATAACGCTTTTAGCCCGCTGCAAGTCTCCATCGACAAAGGAGTTGACGACATCACGGTTCATTCCCGCAACTATCGCGTAGTTACGCCGCAAAATCTTTTCTGGCGGAAAACCAGAAGGCTCCAACAAGCACTGCAGAACTATCTGAGAGTAGTTCTCCTCAACAATCTCCAACCCAATCAAAGACCCCACTGTTGCCTTGACCACGTTTCTAACGTCGAAGTCAATACGCTCTTTCGCTTCAATGCGAATGATGTCAAAACCAAGTAGATAACGACCAATAATCTCACGACCTAAATATGGCCCAGTAGTTAAAGTCGCAACCCTAGGCAACTGCTCAGAGTCATACTTCGGATCAATCAGAAGTTTACCGTCGCTGGTTTCATCAAGAGAAATCAAACCACCTTTTCTCAAACCGTGCTCGTCAGCCCAAGACCTTGGCAAGCAAACAAAAAACGTGCCAGTGGGCGTACGCTGCACCTTGCGTAGTTCACCCATTACTGTTATCCCCTTAACATGACCTAAGTTTTGAAATAATATATCTAAATAACGAATCGCATATATAAACTTGAAAGCATATGTTAGAATTTAAGGGTAAATATGCAATTGGGTAGATTCCCATAGTCAAGCCAGAAAAACGAGTGGCAGATAGATAGTTTTTAGAAAACACAGAGAATCAAATGCGCACTCACGTCTACCGCCCTTGAAACCCCCAAAAAAAAGGCGAACATTTAGAAAAGCAGATAGAAAGTATACAAAGAAGCGCAAAGCGTTTCATATAAATCTCCCTCCCATGAAGCCTTCGTTGCTAGCAACAAAAATTGAATAAGCTAATAGAGGAGAAAAGGTATAAAGCAATTAAAGCGCATCCAACTTCTGGAAAGCACTGCAAACGCTATTAAAGATTGGGAGGCAGCCCAAGAAGAGAGATGGAAACATGAGCGAAGGAGAAAAACTTCAAAGAGCCGTTGAAGCAACGATTGCAGCAGGATACCAGCTAAATAGCGAAGCGTTTGAATTGTTAAGCACAGTTGCCGCTACAGATGATCCCACCACAATAATTAACAAGGCGTTACAGAGAATAGAAGAATTAGAAAAAAAGCCCCTATTCATCGACAAAAGCTTTCTGGAAACACTGCTGAAACAACCGGAAAGCGTAGAAGAAGATCAAATTCAACCTCAAGACACAACCTCTAAGCCACCACAGCATCAGATGATTGAGGGGAAAAGCGTTTTCCACCCTTACGCAAAAGACGTAGAAGCAGACATTAACGTGATAGAAGACCCTACAGGCAAGCTCACTTCCAATGGAACAATTGAAGAATACCTTCAATACTTTCAAGACAGGTTTAAACGAATTGAACGTTTGCTAAGACAAAGAATCGACGTCAAAGCAGCAACCACTATATCAGAAGCGTTAAAATCCCCAGCCAAGACAAAAGTGAAAATAATTTGTATGGTAACTGAGAAGCGAGAATCAAAACGGAATACGATTTTGACAGCCGAAGATTTGCAAGCAACCGCCACCATATTAGTGACGCACAACGCACGAGAAGAACTACATAGAAAAACTCGACGGCTTCTTCTTGACCAAGTTGTATGCATTGCCGTAGTAAAAACAAGAAGCAACCTTTTCCTAGCTGAAGACATAATTTTTCCAGAAGTAGGTCAGAAAACTCGGCGTAGAGCCCCAGACCCCGTTTACGCTGTGCTCACTTCAGACATGCACATGGGCAGCTCAAAGTTTAATGGAGAAGCCTTTAACCGTTTTATTTCATGGCTTAACGGCAAATATGGAAATGACAAAATGAAGGAGATAGCTGGCCACGTAAAATACCTACTAGTTGCAGGAGACATAGTTGATGGTGTAGGAGTTTACCCCAATCAGATGAAGGAACTTGTGGTAAAAGATGTCCACAAACAGTACAGTCTTGCTTCAAAACTGTTGGAACAAATACCAGACTACGTTGAGGTTTTAGTTTCGCCTGGAAACCACGACGCCCCCAGAAAAGCGTTACCTCAACCAGCGATAGCCGAAGATTTCCTCAAAACGCTTCATGAGACTGGAAGAGTACATTCTCTTGGAGACCCCTGCGTGGTAAGCCTTCACAACGTGGAAGTTTTGATGTACCACGGTCGCAGCCTAGACGACATAATAGCCACAGTGCCTGGGCTAGACCACGACCACCCTGAGAAAGCAATGAAATTGCTTCTACAAAGTCGCCACTTAGCGCCCTTATACGGGGGCAAAACAATGTTGTCGCCAGAAAACCGAGATTTTCTAGTCATAGAACGAATTCCAGACATTTTCCATGCTGGTCACATCCATGTGGTGGGTTGCTGCAACTATCGAGGGGTTTTAGTTGTGAATTCGGGTGGCTGGCAGGAGCAAACAGGGTACATGCAGAAACTTGGGTTGGTTCCAACGCCTGGAAAAGTACCCGTAGTGAACCTGCAAACATTAGATACCACTGTGCTTTCATTCGCATAAAAGAGGCAAAAAGCATTATTAAATCACTTACGAGAAGTTTTCAGGAATCGGCTAATAAAAGTCAGAGCAGAAAATCTTAGACCATTTGGTGTTCTGTAGCTTCTGTGCACTTTTCAAAGATGCCTATAACTTTTTCAATCCTCAAAGTCTGTGCTATATCTCAACGTTTGCTGTGTGCATTCTTTGAACGCAATTTTGGTTCATAATCAACAAGGCGCCCTAGTCTGTCGTCACTTCCGAAGACCTCGGTTACAAGCGTACGCGCTATTTCCAGCCTAATCTTTTTTGTGCGCCCGTAACGCCCCATACTCACGACCTTTGCGTTTAAAAGTCCCATCGCATCAAGTTCGTTAATCAGAGTTCCTAAACGTCGTTGTGTGAGAAGCCCCGCACCTAATTCACCACAGAGTTCATTGTAGACATCGTATATTTCCCCAGTTGTAGCGCTCGTCTTTCTCAAATGATATACGCTTAAAAGAACCAACTTGGAATGCAGAGTTAAATTCTTAAGAGACTCAACAACACGATTATGTTCGATGTGTTTTTCAGCCTCTCTAACATGCTCTTCCGTGATCATTTTTGCCCCTTGACGCTCAGCGACTTCCCCCGCCACACGCAACAAATCCAAAGCACGTCGTGCATCTCCATGCTCCGCAGCGGCCAAAGCAGAGCACACGTTCAAAGCAGCTTCGGATAGGGAGTCTTCATGAAAGGATAATCTTGAACGCTCAAGAAGAATATTGTGCAATTCACTCGCATCATACGGTCCAAAAATGATTTCTTCTTCGCTGAGGGAACTGAAAACCCGAGGATCAAGGAATTCCTTCAATCGAAGGTCGTTGGATATGCCGATAATAGAAACCCTGCTGTTGCGAAGGAACTCGTTTATTCTTGTTAATTCATAAAGAAGGTGATCACCACGATCTTTAATCAAAGCATCCACTTCATCCAAAACCACGATAAAAAGTGTTCTTGACGAATCTAAACCTGTTCGGAATCTATCGAAAACTTCGCCTACGGACAAACCTGTAAAGGGTATGACCAGCCCCACGCTTTGACTAAGGTTTGCAAAGACCCGATATTCGGAGCCTGTAATCCGGCAGTTCACATAACAAAACCTGACCGCCGCACCATATTCTTTTGCTTTGGCTTCTAAGTGACTTAACACGTATTTGGTTACGGCAGTTTTTCCAGTGCCGGTTTTTCCATAAATAAAAATGTTGGAACAGCGTGCATCCTTTAAAACAGGCGCGACAACTTCGCCAAGAAGTCGAATTTGATTTTCTCTGTGAGGAAGTTTATCAGGAAGATAGTCATGTCTTAAGACTTCTCGGTCTTTGAAAAGTTTTGCACTTCTAACGAAATTTTCGAAAACGTCGTCGAGTATATTTGGATTCCCCATGTGGTATCGCCGTTATTTTTAGAGGCTACACCGTTATTTCGTATGGAGCAGATAAACTGTGCAGTACAAAAAAATAGTTTTGTCGCACAATAATCCTAAAAACTGATTACATTAAGTAACAACACTAAACTAAACAAAGGTAGGCACACACACCAATTTTTCTACTGGAAATATATATCATTCAGAAAATTATAGTTAATTTCCTTTTAGTAGGAAATATACCCTAATAGGTAAAGTCTTTTCAGGATATAAGAACTCTTATGTTAAAGTTTTTAGATAATAATTCTGGAAAAGTTTTAATGCCTTTACATCTACCTAATTACCTGTTATTTTTCGAGAGGAAATCAAGGGGTGTCTGTGTGCGGGATTTTTCTTACCTTTTCAATTGAATTATCAACCTTTTTTCCTACTTTTCTCTTCCCGAATATTACTTACAAAATAACGTTTTACTTTTCGCCTAAGGTCTTTTGTTGATGCGAAGTTTTACAATTCACAATTTGTGAATATCATGTGAAATTACATCAAAATTATCGTTTTAATCTTTTTCTTTTCCTTAGAATTATTCTTTTCTTGTTCCTTTTCTGTGAATGGGGCACCCCTATACTTCTATTGGAAATAGAAAACTGGAATAACGCGGTAATTTTTTTACTATTCTAAATTTTTGTGAAGCTTGTAATCGTAAATAATTTGCAATTCATCGCTTATTTTATGTTTACGAGATTTTAATACCTTTTTACTTTTTCTGTTTTCACCATAACAGCTATAAGTTGTGAAATGTAAAGGGTTGTGAACATCACCTAAGGTGTACACCGCCATGCCAGCTCGTAAAATGCGCGTAGAGCTGTTTGACAATGAAGGTAATCGTTACACTATAGCCTTTGAGGGTCAAGTTACCCGAGATAAAGCTCTCCGCCTCTTAGACCTTGTAGAATTATTAGGTGGTATGCCGAGCGAAGGGGCAACTTCTGGAACTGGTAACGTTTTGACAAACAGTAATTTATCTCGCTTCGAGAAGGTTCGCTTGGTTCTTCAGAAGAGTTTTCCTCTGATTTGGTTCTCTTCAAAGGATGTTCAAGCAGTTTATGAACAGGAACTTAAGGAACCCATCAGTTTAAGTACGGTATCAACTTACTTGGCGCGAATGACAAAAAGGGGACTGCTTTTGAGGGCTGGTGAGAGCAACAACTTGAAATATAAAGTAGCGCCTAATATTCCTCATGCAACAGTTAAACAGCGAATTAAATAAGTTTGTTTCAAAACTCAGTTCTAATTTACTTCACGTTGTAATTGTTAAACGTGAAAGGGGCTAAAACGCGCAAACTATAAACGTTTTCTCTACAACTTAAAGCCTTTAGAGAACTGTGGAGGAGTAACATGGATGGACCAAAGAATCAAAGTTGACTTATCCAACATGGAAAAGAAGCTCAGATGTTACGTTGACAAAGGCAGGGTTGCAGGTAGCGCCGAAGTAAGAAAAGAACCGATGATATCCGTTAAACCTGATGTTTCCCTAATAAAGCCCTTGAATAAAATTACTACGTACACTGGTAGCTTCGTTGCCGTGGACTGCTCCACGCGTACTCTTAAAAGAGCCAACAACTGGGGCGTATACTTGATGCGCGCTTCGTGCGCTACGGTTAGAAAACGCCAGGTTGATTGGAGTTACTCTGAGAGAGTGTGCACTGTTGTTGGAGACGCCCATGTACGTAGGAGTTTTTTACAGGACTTTAGGATTGAATTGGAAAGCCAAGTTGCCTTAAACGTACTTAACGAAGCCATTTCTGATTACCACGTACATGGTGATGTACGTAGTATGTACCTACTTTTAGATGGAGGCGGATATTTTGGTGGGGAAAGAAAGTTCCGCGTTTCGCTTTATGATGAATGTGAAAAAAGGGGGATCAACCTTTTGGCAATCAGCAAAAACTCTCCCTCTTTGCATGATGAAAAGGGAAGAGATTTAGTGGCTACTACGTACATGATGTCTCCATACGCTGTTTGGGTTTATTACCCCGTGCGGAAAGCTGACAAGGACAGAAGTTTATACGGTGATATTGCGATTGTGAAGTTATGCGCTGATAGCTCTCACGTTTTTCGTTGCGACATAATGGATTACCTAACCCAGCAGGACATTATCGATCTGCTCTCGCCTTTAACTGTTGTATCCGAGGACCCGCGTTGCCTCGGATATCCAATAAGCCTTTATTTGGCACATGAATTCTCAGCGCCTTCGGATTCCATGCTTCTTTCTTATCACGACCATATTGAAGAGGCGCTGAACGCTGCTGGGTTGCTTGAGACTCTGCGCAGAGAGGAAGGTTCATGCAGTTTTGCCGACGAAATTCATGGTGTAAAACACGCTTTTGAATGGGAGTGGTGGAATGACCAATTCTGACTCAATAGGGTTCGTGTGTGGAACTAAAGGCGATTCCGTTTCCTTTTTGGTGAACAAGGATGTTAGCTTGTCCTTTGGGCAAATAGTGCGTATAGACTCGGGTGAAAGGAGCTTCTACGCGAGAGTTGTCAACTCCGAAAGCAGCTCTACCCTTGAAACTATAGAACAACTGCGAGAGGCTGAGGGTAAAGAGGCTTTTGGCCCGTATTCCGCATACAGAAGCGTGGCAGCGATACTGTTCTTAGAAAAAAGAAGAGGTAAATTGCGTTCTCCCACCTTTAACCCGAATTACCGCGATAAGGTCTACGCGGCCAGCGAAGAAGACTGTTCCATCCTAAAACTCTCTGGAGAACTTGAAGTTGGTCGTTTACGCTCAGAAGCTCAACTTCTAAGTTCCGTGGGAATAAACGTTGAAGCTATACCGCGGATGATGGGTATGTTCGGAATGACCGGTTCAGGGAAAACAAACACAGAGCTGATTTTGAATGCTCAGATAATCGACAACAGCCCACGAACCGTAGCTCTCATTTATGATTTTGCAGGACAGCTCTTGGAAGGAAAAGAAATCAAATCGCAACGAGGCTTGAAAGACCACACATTGTTCCATAGCAAAGTCCAATACTACTCGGCGAGAGACGAAAAGATGACTGTTGGCTTACGCACGGTAACTCCTGCCAAACTGTATATGCTTTTTCCCGATATTCAGCCACCTCAAAGAAGACTCGCCTGGGCGTTGTACAAACGTTTTGGGGCAGATTGGATTGAAAGAGCCAGAGAAACTTACAAGGCTGAAGGAAACACGGGCGTACGCGCGCATAAAGGCGTTGTTGAAGCCCTTATGCAGAAGCTTTCCTCTTTGCCGCCTGAGCTCTTTCCTGCTTCCAATTATACATTTGTTGAAAGTGCTTTGCAAAACATATGTAAAGGTGTAAGTTGCCTGATTGACATCTCCGGTCTCCGCTCGGAAGATCAGAACCGCGTTGTTTGCCTATCTGCCTCGGCGATTGCCGAACATTATAAGCGCATGTGGGAAGAAAACTACGAGGAATGGCGGAAACTTCCTACGCTGCTCATAACCCTTGAAGAAGCACACGAGTTTCTAGACCCGAACAAACAACGGACAATTTTTTCCGACATCGCCCTCACATACCGCAAGTACCGAGTGGGGCTTAACGCCGTGACTCCTAGGCCCTCAAGGATTAATTTTGATGTTTTTGCCGAGTTATGGACCAAAGTTATCATGAAAACGGAACTAAAGAAAGACAGGACGTACTTAACTGAAAACACGCCGTACATGGAATACAGCGAGACTGAGATTAAAATGCTCGACGTAGGTGAAGCCTTGCTTATTTCTGAGCCAAAAATAAAGTTTGCAGTTCCAATAAAGGTTACTCATTACCCTGACTATCTGGAGAAACGAGGTAAAGCGGATTATGGGCTTCCTGTTTCTTCACCGCTTTCGGACATGGATGCGCGCCTCAAACAATTAAGCGAGCAAGAAAAGCTTTCGTTGGAATAATTACAGCTGCTTGCTTTCTGCTTTTTTTAAGAATTTTTTCATTTCCTTTTTGATGCTGTACCTGAACGGGATTTTGCCCGTTTCTCTTTCGAGATAGCCTTTTTCATAGAGTTTCTTCATGAGTCTTGCTGTGTGTTCTCTGCTAAGCCGGACTCTTTCCTTAATCTCAGGTGCTGTCTTTGATCCTTCCGCTGAGAGAATTTCTAAAACTGTCACTTCCGTGTCCGTTAATGCAGCCATGGCTTTGTCTCTTCTTATTGGTATAACCGGCTCGCTCCTTATTTCAGGCACTGTGGATAATTTTTGCATTTGCTCCTCCACTTCTGTGATTTTCGTTTTCAGAGTTTGGTATGTTGCTTCGATGTTCTGCGTTTTTGTTTCAACCTCTGCTATCTTTGATAGGATGCTTGCATCATTTTCAGAGACTGTCTTCAGTTTACTTTCAATAGGCGCCATCTTCTTTTCGGTGCTGTCTGCCTTCCTCAGGCTTGTCTCCGCCTTAGCTGTGATTCCCTCCACCTTATATGCAACCGACTCGAGTCTGTCAGCTTCCCGTTTTAGTTCACGATTAAAACTCATTACAATGTCTTCCACGGCTTCTCTAGCTTTCTCATATTCTTTTTGAGCCTTTCGAATCTGTTTGTAATACTCAACTGAAGCGCCTATAGTTACGGCAAGTAGAACGCCTATAAGCATTAGCAAAACTTCAATCACACAGTTCACTTCTGTGATTTTCACGTGATTTAAACTGTTGCATCACATATCACAGTTTTCCATGGGAAATTTAAGTTTTGCGGTGATTTGCACGATCGCTTAGCTATGACGTCACAGATCACAGTTAATAGTGTGCTTCACTCACTGCGTACATACTGTGAAAATCTCCCATTTTTATGGCTTATTTTTCTATTTAACCCTGTTATTAAGCGTTGTTTTCATTTATGTTTTACGGGTAAAATTTTGTTACTCGAATAGTGTGATTTGTGACGTCACATTCCGTCTTTTGATGGTGTGGAAAGCCGTTTTAGGCTTGTTTCTAACTCTTCTCGTATGATTTCTATGACTTTTAGATGTTCTTTTAGCTCTTTATCCTCGTCTGGTATGTCCTTATGTGCTTCAACATATTCATGTAGTTTGTTGGCGATTTCGAGGTAGGGGTCAAGAGTTGTGCTTTCGAAGACGCCTAAATATCCTAGCAGTAATACGGTGTATATGGATTTTATGACGTTTTCTTTGGACTGTTTTAACGTCCTATTAAAGGATCCTCGGCTTATTTTAGCCTTTGTTAGCCTTAATCTGGCTTTTTCATCATATTTTAAGTATTTTCCTGATACATTTTCGGCTAAAATGTCTATAAGCAATGTTTCGAGCTGTGTTTTTGTTAATTGGCTGTTTTTGGAGAGAATTTTTACAATGGGGTCGTTTAAAGCCCCCGTTAACCAGATTTGAACGCTTTCTTTTAACTTCAAAACGTTTTCTCCTACGATATCTTAAATGAATACATTTTTGTATACTGCATCCACCTTTAAATTTATTGGCTGCAGTTTTGACCCGCAAACTTCGGTCGAAAAGGAAACACGATGTCCAAAGTAACGCTTTTCTAGCAGCTAAAATTGAATTACTGCTATTAAAATGCCTTATTATTGTTTTTAAACGAAAAATGTGACATAAACAATAAAAAACCTGTGATAACCAGCTTTTGGATCCACTATGTCTATTGTCTCTTTTAATTATAACCTCTTTAATCTTACTGCTTAGCGAGGGCTTTTACATCCCTACTTTTAAGTGCATATTCAACTGATTCACGTCAACATTTTGAGCGGGATACGTTGACTTTTTTTCCTATTTTTTAGCTGCTTATTTAGGTATTTACAATCGCTTGAAACGAAGTCAACCGATCTGGGCTTTTCTTAGATGTGACATCACCTATCACGGGGGAATCACACGTGATTGCTCTTTGATGTCACGAGAACGTGATACGCCTGTGATTTGTGATTTTTCATGCTTCAGCGTTGTGGCGGCGCTACAGGGTTTCTGAATACTTTTTTAATTCATCAAAGAGTTCTGGACGCAGATCCCTGAGCGTAGGAATAAAAGTTTCAACTGGTCTCATGTCGCTGTAATCAACTTCGCAGATGACAAGGTCCTCTTCATCATACTTTGCTTTCGCCAGCAGGTCACCTGTCGGGCTTATCAGTCTGCTACCCCCCCAAAATTGCAGTCCATCTTCCACGCCCGCAAGGTTGACATAAGCTAGGAAGGCTGTGTTTTCCAACGCCCTTGCTGCCGTTAGAATCTCAAAGTAACTTCTGCGGACAGCTGGAGAGGCCGATATGCACGCTATCAACTTTGCTCCTTTCAATCGTGTAAGGCGACATACTTCTGGGAAGAAAATGTCGTAGCATATGCATAGCCCTATGTTTCCCAGCGTCGTGTTAAATGCGGCTGTTTGATAGCCAGGACGGAAGTATCTTTTTTCTTCGAAGACACTGTGCGTGGGAAGGTACATTTTGCGGTATTTGCCGATGGTTCCTTTTGGTCCTACAAAGACAGCGGTGTTGAATATTGTGGCTTCTGTTTTTTCACTTAACTCAGGCATGCCGAAAATGATGTGGGTTCCTGTTTTCTTTGCTATGTCTTCTATTCTTTGGGTTGATGGTCCAGGTATCGTTTCAGCCAGTTCGTAGATTTGGTCATGCACCACGTAACCAGTCAATGATAGTTCTGGAAAAATCACGAGGTCTGCCGCTTTTTTTCTTGCTTTTTTGGTGAACTCTTCGATTTTCCGCAGGTTTTCTTTTTTGTTTTCCCTTTTGCTGCTTATTTGCGCGAGGGCTAACTTGATTTTTTCTTTCATTCCTTTTTCTCTTCCTCATCTAATATAGGTGCCGCGGAAGCCTAAAATCGGTTCCCACGGTTCTGTATTCGATTTTCGGCGTTAGCGGTAATCGCCTTTTGTGTTCTACTGAGAGCCATCTGTTTTTCACTTTTTCCACAAGGGTCTTTTGGATGCTTAGCTGTTGGGCTATTTCTTCTGTGGTCATGAATCTTTCAAGCCCGTAAAGGATGAGGTCAAGGGTTTCATATTTGATGCCGAGTTCTGTTTCCGCAAGCTGATCGGGCCAAAGGGCGGGTGTGGACGGTTTTGCTGAAAGTTCAGCGGGAAAACCTAAGTGGACAGCGAGTTTGCGAACTTGAGTTTTGTACAGGTCCATTAACGGTGATATGTCTGCGGCTACATCTCCCCACTTAGTGAAGTATCCCATCATGGTTTCTGACTTATCCGAGCTTCCGCAAACTATCTTGTTGAGTTTGTTCGCATAATAATATAGATAAATCATTCTGGTTCTCGCTTTTACGTTGCCTTTGCAAAGCTTGTCTTCTTGGTCGAAGATAGGTATTGCCTTGTAAAAACTTTCCAAAACAGGTGTGATGTCACATATCTGTGTTTTCAAACCGAACTTTTCTGCCACAAACTTTGCGTCATCAATGTCTCTGGAACTGTATGTTTCTTTTTCTGGGAGCATAAGCCCTGTCACTTGGTCCCCTCCAATTGAGAGGCCAGACAGCGCGGCTACTGTGCCGCTGTCAATGCCGCCTGACAGGCCGAGAACTATGCCGTCTGCTCCTGCGTTCTCAACATATTCTCTGATGAAACGTCTGATTCTCTTCTCAACTTCAGCTAAGTTAAGTTCTAAAACAGACGGTGTTAACTTCATTTTTGCGCACATCCTTGCTGTTCTATGGGCGTCGGCAAGTATTTAAGGGCAAGCATAAATATTAAAGGAGCGAAATCTACGATGCGGAAGAGATGATGTAATGGGGCGAAGAAGGAAAAAAGTGGTACGCATCCCTAAGAAGCGTTTGCCAAAATTTTTCTCTTGCCCGAGATGCGGCAAAGAAACCGTTAGAGTTGAAATTTTCCGAGAGGAAGGTCGAGCTGTGGCAGGTTGCAGTAGCTGTGGTCTTCAGGAAGAATTTCCAGTGAAGCCTGCCCAAAGCGAAGTTGACGTATATTGCATGCTCACCGACAGCGTTTACAGCCCTTCAAGAAGAACATTGGCAACAAATAATAAAAAGGCTGAGTGAAGAGAGGTTTAAGCATGCTTGGGCATGTTGAGAAATACTTGCTTGAAAAAATCAAGGCGGAGGGTTCGGTTCACATAACCCTTGTAGACCCTGAAAAGATAACGCCGCCGCAAGCTTCACGCGTCGTTGAAAGCTCTAAAATCAGCGGGACTTCCGCTGTGATGATTGGAGGCTCAACTTTTGTTTCGCAAGCGCACCTTGATAATGTGGTTAAAGCAATCAAACGCACCGTCAAGATTCCAACAATTCTTTTCCCGAACAATATAACAGGAATAAGCCGTTACGCAGACGCCATATGGTTCATGTCTCTTCTGAACTCCGTAGACCCTTACTTCCTTATAGGCGCTCAAATTTTGGGTGCCCCTCTAGTGAAAAAGTATGGTTTAGAACCGATTTCCATGGGTTACATAATAGTAGGGGAAGGCGGCACTGCAGGCGTTGTGGGCAAAGCAATTCCCGTACCGTATAACAAACCAGAACTCGCGGCTGCCCACGCTCTTGCTGGACAGTACCTTGGCATGCACTTCATTTATCTTGAAGGCGGCTCTGGAGCTAAGACACCGGTGCCTCCAGAAATGATTCGAACCGTTAAACACGTGATTGACATCCCGCTCATAGTAGGCGGAGGAATAAGAACTAAAGAGCAAGCGTTAATTGCAGCCTCAGCGGGTGCAGACATCATCGTCACTGGCAACATAACTGAAAGCACCGACGCCAAACAAAAAGTATCCGAAATCATTGACGGCGTTAAAAGAAACAGATCTTGATCATCTTGCTCTTTTTGAGTTGAATCCGCTGAAGTGGCTATATTGCTGTGGCTTTTTTTCGGTTTTTATGTTAGAAAACCAAAATAGATACGTTATTAACACTGTTTGGAGGGAGCCACTACTTGAATAGTAAAATGAGCGAGGTTTATCAAAATTACGTCGAAACTATGGAGAATCAGCTCCAGCAATTGTATACGATAAGTGAGGCTGCCAGATCAAAGGGACTTGATCCGTCGTTGAAGACCGAGTGCGTCATTGCAAAAGATATAGCTGACTTGGTTGAGGGGCTTGTCGGTCCAAAAGAGGTGGCGGTCAGCATTCGCGAATTAAGCGCGAAACTGCAACGGGAAGAAATAGCCTTTAAAATTGCTGAAGAAATTGTTTACGGCAAATTTGGTCGCATGGAACCAGAAGCTGCCGCGGAACAAGCTATCCGCACTGCTCTGGCAATATTCACCGAGGGTCTAACGGCAGCGCCGATACAAGGAGTAGCTCAGGTCAAAATAAAGACTAACTCTGATCGGACCAGTTACCTTGCCATATACTTTGCGGGACCTATAAGGTCGGCTGGAGGAACAGACCAAGCGTTAACTCTTGTTGTTGGAGATTTCGTGCGGCGCCTGCTGGGACTTGACCGATATAAGCCTACTGAGGAGGAAATCTCCCGCTTCCTTGAGGAACTGAGATTATATGAACGTTCTGTGGGGCGATTTCAATATCATGTTTCAGATGAGGAATTGAAAAAAGCGCTTGACTGGCTTCCCATCGAGGTTACTGGTACAGAATCTAATCCTATAGAAGTTTCTTCTTTTAGAAATCTTCAAAGAATCGAGACTAACCGTGTAAGAGGCGGAGCCTTAAGAGTCGTCAACGACGGCATTGTAGGACGCGCTCCCAAGGTCCTAACAATAATAGAAAAACTTGGCTTTCAAGGATGGGATTGGCTCAGAGAGTTCCGTAAAAAATCAGAAAAGAAATCCGCTGGATTCATGGACGACGTTATAGCTGGTCGACCAATTTTTTCTTTCCCTTCCAGACGCGGAGGCTTTAGGCTCAGGTATGGCAGGGCACGAAACACCGGGCTTTCCGCTGTGGGGATTCACCCAGCAACCATGCTAGTGGTAGAACGTTTTCTCGCTGCAGGCACGCAAATGCGCCTAGAACTTCCTGGGAAAGGCTGTGTCACCGCTCCAGTGGATACCATTGAACCCCCTGTTGTCTTACTGAAGGATGGTTCGGTAGTTCGTGTTTTCCTGAAAAACTTCGAAAACATAAAGACCAAAATTGAGAAGATTCTGTTTCTGGGCGACATCCTGATCAGTTTCGGCGATTTCCTTTACACCAGCAAAGCCACTGCTCCTTCGGGATATGTTGAAGAATGGTGGACCAAGGACTTAAACACTGCTCTTACGGAAAGATTTGACGGAGACACAACAAAAGCCGCTAAAACCGCCCAGATTTCGGAGGAAAAACTGAGAGTTTTTTTGGGAGATCCCTTTGACAAGAAGCCTACTGCTAAAGAAGCAGTGATGCTGTCCCTGCATTTTCATGTGCCTCTGCATCCAAATTTCACGTTTTTCTGGTCAAACCTCTCGTCAATTCAAGAGGTTGAGATGCTGCAAAAATGGCTGTCAGATTCTGAAGTAGCGCTTGAAGCTGGTACTGTTCGCAAGATCGTCGGAGCAATGGATCTGAATGTGGCTCATGCTTTGAGAAAAATCTTTGCACCGCACAAGGTTATAGACGACAAGATTGTCCTTGAAGGAGAGGATGCTTGCGCCTTTGCTTTTAGTCTTGGCTACGGAAATTCTCGAACAATGGAGAGTAGTCAATTGGAATCCGTCTTGGAAGCGGTTAGTTTGCTTTCTGGCGTTGAAATCAAGGAGAAGGCGCCTACGTTTGTGGGTGCACGTATGGGGCGGCCTGAAAAGGCGAAAAGGCGGGAGATGAAACCGCTAGTTCATGTTCTTTTTCCGGTGAGTTTAGCTGGGGGTTCCCATAGAGATCTTACTGAAGCGGCAAAAAAAGGACCTGTGTTCTTAGAGGTTTCTAAACGCAAGTGTCCCAGCTGCAAGACTTTTACCTTCAAGGTGAAGTGCGCTGATTGCGGGTGCGAAACCATCGCTGAAAAGAGTTGCCCACGTTGTGGTAGAGCTTTAAAAGACGATAGTTGCCCAACGTGTAAAGCTCACGCTGTGCAGTATCAGCGGCAACCGTTTAACTTTAAAGAGCTTCTTGCAGGCTCTTGCGGTTCGCTCGGTGTTTCTCTTCCAAAGATTTTGAAGGGCGTTAAAGGATTAACGAATGAGGATAAGACTCCTGAAATTATTGAGAAAGGCGTTTTGCGGGCAAAACATGACTTATCGGTCTACAAGGATGGGACGATTCGTTTCGACGCCACTAATGCACCCTTGACACATTTCAAGCCCGCTGAGGTAGGCGTAACTGTTGAAAAGCTTAGGCAGCTTGGTTATTCTCATGACTTTTGCGGCGCGCCATTGGCTGGTCCTAATCAGATATGTGAACTTAAAATTCAAGATGTTGTCATCCCGAGAAAGGCAGCAGAGTACTTCGTTCAGGTCGCAAACTTCATAGACGAGCTTTTATTAAAAGTCTACAACCTTCCAAGTTACTACAACATTAAAAGCCCTGATGACCTTGTTGGGCATTTGATTATGGGCTTGGCTCCCCACACATGCGTCAGCGTTCTAGGCCGCATCATCGGAGTTACCGAGCTTAACGTATGCTATGCGCATCCAATTTGGCACTCAGCCAAGCGGCGAGACTGCGACGGTGATGAAGATGCTGTCATGTTAGCGTTGGATGTACTTCTGAATTTTTCCCGCAGATACCTGCCCGCGCAGATAGGTGGAATTATGGATGCTCCTTTGCTGCTGATTCCTTTTGTGAACACCCAAGAGGTGCAGCGTCAAGCTCACGATTTTGACGTTGATGGAGCTTATCCTGTTGAATTTTACGAGAAGACTTTGGAAAGAGTAGACGCTAAACAAGTCAGTTCTATGGTAGACATTGTAAGTCATAGACTTGGAACTGAGGCACAGTTTGAAGGGTTCAAGTTTACCACACCTGTTTCAAACATAAACCTTGGCAACTCAACTAGCGCCTATAAGCAGTTTAAGTCAATGATCGAAAAATTAAAGATGCAGCTTGAGTTAGGTGAAAAAATTGACGCTGTGGATGTGCGGCATGTCGCCTTAAAGGTATTGACCACTCATTTCATTCGAGACATTGCAGGCAACTTGCGTGCGTTTTCAACTCAGAGTTTTAGGTGCAAGTCATGTAACAAACGTTTTCGCCGCTTGCCTCTCCGCGGCAAGTGTCCATTCTGCGGTGGGCTATTAACTCTAACTGTTCACCGCGGCGGGATAGAAAAGTATCTAGACGCAGCTCAACAGTTAATCGATAAGTATGATTTACCCAAGTATTACGATCAGCGAATTGCCTTGATAAAAGACGAAATCATATCCTTGTTCGATAACAAAAAACCAAAACAATTCAGTCTTATGGATTTCGCTTAAGACTAAAGCTTTTCAACTCAAACCACAATCTATTCTTGGTGAAACGGTATCAAAGAAGCTTTTCATCCAAACGCTTACCTGCACCGCATCAAAAACGTTAAAAATGGACTTAAAGCCAGAACCAAAATCTTGGACGTTCTAGAGAAACGGTTCTCTGATGCAGCGTCTCTAGCAAAGAAAACAGATATGTCATATGGTGCTGTGATGCATCATTTGCGACTCCTCGAAAATGAAGGAACGTTAAGTCGAAAGGGAAAGCGACCTTACTTTTGGTTGCCTACCGGTTTAGGGCAGAAGCGCCTAATTGGTTAGAACGTGCATTGGCATGGTGACTTTTGGCATTTTGGACATTTGTCGCTGTACTTGTTAACAGCAGCTCTTTCAAGATCGGTTCCTGTTACGTTGGCAAGCGACGCAAGCCAGGCAAGTACATCTGCAAACTCTTT
>CAZEPB010000031.1:0-19565 GCA_964514055.1 uncultured Candidatus Bathyarchaeia archaeon
TTACACAGCATGGTTCAGGCGAGAGGCTGGAAATTCACGGAAGCAAAGAATTAGCTGACTACATAACCGCTAACACCGAGCTGAAGGTAGAGTACCGCAAAGGTATGATAAGCATACCGCTCGAACAGAAGATTGATGCTTTAGCGGCGTTGGCAGCTGCCGAGCAGTCAACGTTGGATTGGGGTGAAATTCACACGCGCCGTGACAGTTTAGACGATGTGTTCGTCAAGCTTGTGAGCGGAAGGGTTGATGAGCACGGCGAAATCATAGTTGAAAACAAAGGCAGTAATTCAAATAGTTAACGGAGGCTAGGAGAAATGGTTAGTGCTAAAAGAATCGCGTCAGATTTTCGAGTTTTCAGTCGCGGGTATCTGAGAAACAAGTTTGGGCTGTTCTTCGGTCTAATATTCCCTGTGATTCTTATCTTAATTTTCGGCGCTATTTTCTCAGGCAACTCTTCAGGAACAGTATCAGTTTACACGCAAAACCAAGACACGGGCCCGATAGCCGCGCAGTTTGTGCAAGCACTAAACGGTACAATGCCTGACGGTACAAGAATTAGTGACACATGGCCAATCCAAGTGGAATTAGTGAGTTCTTCAGAAAACTTCACAAATTACCTCGCTGAGCATTCATCATCTGACGGAATTATTATTCCCGCAGATTTCTCTGCGAAATACTTGGCGGGTCAACCTGTGGATGTGACAGTTTACGGTAACCCTACGTCAAGTACGAGCGGAATTGTAAGCGGAACGGTCAGCGGAGTGGCAAACCTGTTCAACTTGCAGCGTTTCAATGGTTCGGCGGTTATAGGCGTATCGTCGGCGACGGTCAATACTGAGCAAACCCAGTACGTTGATTTCTTGATTCCAGGGCTCATAGGTTTTTCCATCCTCGTCAGCCCGATGTTCTCTCTCGTTAACATATCCTCCGAATACAAGAAGACAAAACTGTTCAAGCAGCTAAGTTTGACGCCTCTCACCAAGATGGAGTGGCTAGCCTCGAAGGTGCTTTTTTACATCGTTTTGACAACGGTCAGCTTTCTGCTAATGGTTACCGTCGGCGTCTTGTTGTTCGATGCGCACGTCACGTTAACGGTTTGGCTCATTCCCTTCCTCTTGTTGGGTCCGACGCTTTTCGCTTCGTTGGGTATGCTCGTTGGAACGGTAACGAAGAACCCTGAGACCGCGGGCGTAATCGGAAACATAGTAACGTTCCCAATGATGTTCCTTGCGGGCACGTTCTTTCCCATAAGCATCATGCCTCATTACCTGCAGAGCATCGCGCACGTTCTGCCTTTATATTACATAGTTGAGGGCTTAAACAACGTCATGGTATACGCGAACTATACTGGAGCAGTGATAGACCTCGTGGTTGTTGGGGTAATTACGGTTGTTATCTTCGCGGCGGCAGTGAAACTGTTCAAGTGGAGAGAAGACTAACCGCGCCACGCGCTCAACAATGGTTAGGTTTCCAAAAACTTCAGGACCCGAGCGGACAGAGCTTCCGCCACTTCATACTTAGCACGGTTGCCGTTCAGTCTGATGAGTTCGCCCTTCGCCACGAACTTCAGGTAGACGTCGCGGACCTTCTTTAACGTCTCTATGTTTTCCATGACGGACCTTTTGGGCTTCAGCCGGGACATTACGGTTTTGGGGTCCACATCGATGAAAATCGCCAGGTCTGGCTTGAGGGCGTGCTCGTTTATTTGTTCTATCCATTCTATGTTGAGACCAGTGGCGCCCTGATAAGCTAAGGATGAGTAGACGTAGCGGTCAGAAATCACAAGTCGCCCTTCGTCTAAAGCGGGTAGAACCTCGTTTTCCACGTGTTCCACGCGGTCCGCGGCGAACAGCAGGGCTTCAACTACGGTGGAGAGGCGTTTTTCGCCGTAAAGGCAACGCTTACGGATGAAAGTGCCGATTTTGCCGCGGCTAGGCTCAGCAGTACAGACGGCGTTGTGGCTTTTTCGGAGTTTTTTTGCGAGAAGCTTTGCTTGAGTGGTTTTTCCGCAGCCGTCTAGGCCTTCGATGCAGATGAAAACGCCTTTTTTGCTCAATTTTTTCCACCTTGCGCTGGCTTAGCGTTACACATTATAGGGAGACTCATAAATATAACTTGACAAAACGTGGAGGCGTCAGGAGTGCCGAAGGCGTATTGGGGCGAAATTAAAGATCCAGTGCACGGGTACGTGTACATCACTGAAGCGGAGAAGGAGATTATTGATTCGTATCCGATGCAGCGGTTGCGTAGGCTGCGGCAGCTGGCTGGGTCGGAGTACGTTTATCCAGGGGCGAACCACACCAGGTTTGAGCACTGCGTCGGCGTGATGTATTTAGCGGGCAAGGTTGTTGAGAACCCCAACGTTTCCCGTGTCGTAAGCGATGAAGAGTTTGATATGGCTAGGGTCGCGGGGCTAATGCATGACGTTGGACACGGTCCGTTTTCCCATGTTTTTGAGCAGCTGTTGATTAAGGATCTTGAGAAGACTCATGAGGACATCACATCGTGGATAATTGAGAAAAGCGAATTAAGCGATAAAATAGCCAAGATGGGATACAAGCCTGAAGAAGTGGGGAAACTTGCTGTGGGAAAACTTCACAAGCAGGGCAAAGCCTTTCTGGACCAGATAATAAGCAGCGCCGTGGACGTGGACAAGCAGGACTTCATTGTGCGGGACACGTTTCACACAGGCGCGGAGTACGGTTTCATCGACGTGTTCAGGCTGATTCACGCCTTGGACGTTTTGGGGGAGGATTTGGCAGTTGAGCTTGGTGCGCTTTCGGCGCTGGAAGCTTTCATGATCGCAAGGATCGAATCGTTTAAAAGTATCTATTTTCACCGTGTGGGCAGGGCGGCGCAGATAATGCTTGCCATGGCTATGGAGAAGGCGGATGAGGAACTTGGGCTTACATCATTCAAGACGCCTGAGGAGTACTTGGCGATGGATGACTACATGGTTTGGGCGGCACTGAAGAATTGCGAGGCGTCTAAGGGCATAATTGACGATTTGGAAAGGCGGAGGATGCTGAAGTGCGCGTACGAGCGTACTTTCATAGAGAAGGACACTATGGTGTCGAACATTTTTGGGCGTGAGGCTTACAGGCGGCAGATGCAAAGCGAAATCGCGAAGGAGGCGGGGGTGGAGGCAGATGCAGTGGTGATTGATGTGCCTACCGTGCCCTCAGTGCCTTACCATCACGCTGTTCTCATGGAGTCTATGGAGATACCCGTTTTCAGCAGAAACCAAGCGGGCGGGAAAGCACCGTACCGTTTAAGCGACGTCTCCAAGATCATTGAAAATCTGAAAGGATTCATTAACATACTTCGCGTTTACACCAACGCTGAAGACCGCGAAAAAGTAGAACGTGTAACGGCGAAGATTTTAGGCAGAATTCCAACAACAGCGAAAATATCGTATTGAATAACGTAGGCATGTTCTTTTGGACGGGGTGTTCAAGTTTTTGAACCATGCTGTTCAAAAGTGATGAATTAAATCTGAGTATGCTATTGTTCTGGGAAGGTGAAAATGGATATGTCAAACGGCATTAGGCAAATAAGCATTTTCGGAGTTGCGGGCGTTCTGGTGGCTGCCCTGATCATCGCGGGATTTGTAATCGGAGAAAACGTCTTCCAAGTGTCAGGTAAAGGCGTTCTGACAATCCAAATAATGGATAAACCTGTTGAGCTTGATCACCTTAACATGACGATAGATTGGGTCAAGATACAAGATGAAGATGAGAACTGGTATAACTTAACCCTAAAAAGTGAACCATTCTATTTCGATTTGCTCTCGCTGCAAAACGTGTCTGAAACGCTCTCTGAAACCGAGTTGCCTGCGGGGAACTTCACTATGATTTGGATGCATGTTTTGACTGCCAACGCAACCTATCCTGACGGTAGCGTTGCGGATCTCAGGGTGCCTAGTGACACAGTCAAGGTGCTTTTGAAACCGCATCTTAGTTTAGATGACGGTGGCCAAGTGACGGTGCTAATAGACCTTCAACCAGAAGACCTTAACTCGATAGCTATAAGCCAAAGCCTGAATCTGCGTCCAGTGATTAAAGCAGTTGTGCCTTAATCCAATCAGTAGTGTAAAAACCTGAGGAAGCCAAAATGTTGACAACAAAATCGGCAGCCTTCGATAAGTTCCTGCTTCACGCTGTAGACGAAGCCCTAAATTCTCTGGGAAAATCAGTGCGGCAATCAATTTACTTCCACATCAAGAACAAATTCAGCATAAACAGAAACGAAATTCCAGAAAACCTCCAAGAATTTCAAGAAGGGCTTGAAAAAATCTTCGGAACAGGCACGCGATTCATAGAAAGCCTGATAATAAAAAACTTGCACGCTAAGATTGGGCGTCCACTGGTAATTGAGAAACGTGAACAGCTTAAATTCATTGAATATGTGGGAGCAGCTAAGCAAAGCTATCTTGGAAACGTCACAACGCAGCCTTTTGAAAGACAAGGAAGTTCCTTTTCTGTTTTTCCCATTTTCACGGTTTCTGTCGCCAAGCCTTAAGCGTTTCGTACCACATTATTCCCGTAGCGAGCAAGCCCAAGACTAAGGCAAAGATGCTGTAGAAATTTACACGCTCAAACTGTGTCAAAAAGAAAATCAGAAGAGTCGTGAACATGGTAGCATATAGAAAATGTCTTGGCAGCATGAACGCGCCGAAGCGCACGAACTGTTTTAAAACGCCTACGTTTACTGCTTTAACTAAGCGGTATTCACCGTTCGTTTTCTCTGCCAAACCTAACTCGGTTAACTTGTCCAAGTGGTAAACGGCTAAGGCTGGACTTGAGAACTTGAGCGCCCGCTGGGTTTCTCTCGCACCAACCATGCCGCTCGGAGACCTGAGCAGAAACCAGTAAACACGAAGCGTGTTTCCTTTCAGGACACTTTCAATTTTTTCTTCGCCCATCACCGCTCAGTTGATTGTTGTAGTTGGTAGACACTATTTAAACTATGTAAGTCTGAATATGAATTGTACATGTGTATGCGCTTTCAAAAAACACAAATGAGAACCGTTTAAGCACGATTAAAAAGGGCAAGGTTTATTCGAGTGAAAAAACATTTGCATGATGCTCCCAGAAAAAGCGCGCTCCGGTAGTATAGTCCGGTCAAGTATTCCGGCCTTTCGAGCCGAAGACCCGGGTCCGAATCCCGGCCGGAGCACCATAACCGCGCTCTTGTTTCTGGCTTATTTTAGATGATTTTAAAAATGCGACAAATGTTGAATGCAGAAAGCTGAACCTACCGTGTACAGGTACAAGTTACCAGCCATGCTTGATCGTCGACGGCACGGTCCCTTCCTTTTCACGTTTTTTATGTTTCTTTGCAGCCTTAAACTTGTTGATTTTGACGACACCGCCTTTCAGGGCAACCCAGTATGTGTTATTCAGGTGTCGGTGGTATACGATTTTTCTCACGGTTCGCTTCAGCTCTGGTGAGGATAAGCTGTCCGAGTCAACTAACAACTCATTACCCTTTGAGGTGACATCAACGTTGAGATTTGAGTGCAGGAAACTAGAAAGATTTCCCATTTCATCATGTAGCTCACCTAAATCCACTTTTAACTTGTTTTTGCGTCTAAAGAGCAAAGTACTCAACTTCAGTAAGAGCAATGATAATGCAAACTTTTAAAATATGTGCGAATTTACGAGCTCATTTGCGCGCGCGTTTCCAAAAGTGAGTAACAGAGACTATAGAGCCTGAGAACTATTGCTTTAAACACAGGTTCTGTGCTTAATTCAGCCTTTATATAAGGGGGCTATAGTCTTTCCACAGCACTAGAGAACACGGCTAAAAAAGAAACGGAAAACATGCTGTGCAAAGCTTGTTATTCTCTGCTTGAGAGCACAAGAATATAGTCTGCTGTGTCTGCACACATGTCTGCAGCGTGCTCGATGAACTCGATTAAATCGTCAAAAATGACCATTGCTCCACAGTTGATTTCCCCGCTGTACTTGACAAACAAGCTTTTAGCCTTAAGATACTCTTCGTCAAGGACATGTTCAATATCTTCAACTTTTTTTGCTTCTTCTATCGCTTCAGCAGGATCAGACGAGATTTTTTCAATACTGCTGCGCAGGGTTTGCGCGGTTTCCACAAGTTTTGAAGCCATAAACACCGTCTTCTGACAGAGTTCCTCTGGAATTTTTGTCTCCGCCAGCATCTCCAAGCACCTTGCCGCATCTTTCGTGTGATCCGCTAGGGTGTCCAGTCTTTTCACGAGATGCAGTAGGTCTTCACGGTAGTCAGCCACTAAAGCCGCACCTTTAGATAGTTCCATGAAAACGTTTGTTCGCAACCTGTCGACGTCTTCTTCAGCCTTGTAGAGGTTTTCAATATACTTCTTAGACTCACTTAGGTTGCCTTCTGAAAAACTTTTAATAGCCTTATGAAGCCACGTGACCGTGTCAAAAGCCTTAGTTATTTGATCGTGAGCTAGCTCTAACCCTTTTGTTTTGCGGCGTTTTTCAAACCAATTGTAACTTCTTCTTTCCACAGATTGCATCTCCTTTAATCATTATTTGAGATTGTAAACATATAACCCTTCTTGTAACACGAAAATATCCCTGAAGGCTCCAAGCGCATATTTCCCCTCAAAAGTTGGCTAATTAGCATGATTAATAGAAAACATTATGGATTTTACTATGACAAACACGCGTCAATAGCCAAAAACCAGTCCACAAGATCTATGCCATTTACTCGTGCTTTTTTCTTCTCATTTCTTCTTTCCTTCACAGCCATGACCTCAGCCTGCATTTTGCTTTATATGTGGGTGAAGTACCATGGCTCTGCAAGTTTTATGGTTGGTTTTTTTCCTTTTTTCAATATGGCTTTTCACATCGCGATCCCCAACGTAAAACGTCAGCGTTCTCACTTATTTAGAATCTCCAAATATTATATAGACCACACCTTAGTCTATATAGAACAACTCAAAGGAAGCATTTCCTAAATTCAGCTTTCCAAAACGGCTCTTGCCAACTCAATTTTGTCTTGCAGATTCTTCATTATCGTGTTTGTGACTTTTACTTCAATTCCAAGCTTCTCTATTCTGTCTTTCTCTGCTGCGTCAGCTGTGTCAAGCACAAATGTGTCAAGGAAATCTGAGTAGAGTTTAGCCACAGAATACGCGGATACTTCAAAGCCTAAGCCTCTAAGTAACTTGTCGGCTGGACCTTTGACTGGAGCACCAGCAATTATCGGGCTTATCGCCACTTTTTTCGCGCCTGTGCGCCTAATAGCGTCTCTAACTCCGTTCACAGCTAGGACCGTGCCTATGCTCACTATTGGATTGCTTGGGCAGATCACCACCAACTGCGAATCCCTAATTGACTCAACCACACCAGGCGCAGGATTTGCACTTTCCGCGCCGATAAACTCGACGCCTAGCACTTCATCTTTTGCTTCTCTCTTGACCAGGTACTCTTGAAAGTGAATGGAGCCAATTTCAGTCACAATTCTGGTTTCAAATTCATCATCTGTCATAGGCAAAATTGCCACATCCAGCCCTAGAGCATGGCTAATCTTTGCGGTAACGTCTGATAGTTTGAAACCGTTTTTTAGAAGATGTGTTCTAAGTATATGTGTCGCAAAGTCCTTATCGCCAAGGTTGAACCACGTTTCACGATTAAAGTTCCTGAGCGCTTCAAGACAGTGAAAAGTATCGCCCCTGAT
Organism: uncultured Candidatus Bathyarchaeia archaeon; assembly: GCA_964514055.1. GTDB lineage: Archaea > Thermoproteota > Bathyarchaeia > Bathyarchaeales > Bathycorpusculaceae > SG8-32-3. The sequence continues at coordinate 7,690 of CAZEPB010000031.1, forward strand.
TCCCCACCCCTTATCTTCATCAACAATGCCTGCCAAAGTGTATGTGACTATGTCAACGTCTGGGGATATATGCAAACCAAACAATTCAATGTCATCCCCTGTGTTCACGATTATCGACAGGTCTTTTCCGTTGACGAGTTTTATGAGTCCTGTGAGAAACCTCGCTGCTCCAACTCCACCTGCTAAAGCTGTGATCATTAGCTTTTCACCCTTTATGCACAGAACTCTTCAAACTTCCGTCTGCCTTAACACTTTCGGAATATTTGGCACTATAAGCTATGTGCCTATGGTTTCTGATGCTCTTTCTCTGAAACCCAGTATTCACTTACCGAGCCTTTTGCGTCAACAATCTGCTCTTTTTTGAAAACAGGTACCTCACTCTTGTATCTCTCAACGGCTTCTCGCAAAACTGGAAAAACGTCCGTTCGGTGAGAACCCGCCACCAAAACGTAAACGAGCTCCTCTCCAACGTTGAATTCGCCGAGCAAATGATGAATCTGAACGTCAACTATTCCTGGCTTCTTAGTCAGGTCTTCACAAATCCTGTTGAGAATCTCGTTGGCTTTTTCTTCATATGCTTCCAGCGTGAGTTTCTGAACTTTTTCTCCTTCTAGGGTTTCACCACGAGCTACGCCTATGAAAAGGGTTATCGCTCCAGCCTTCTCGTAATTCTCGCTTTTCTTAGTGTTGTTTAAAAGGTCTAAAACAGAAAATGTTCCTTTTTCATGAACACCTGAGTGTATGGTCAACCAGCCACCTTCCCTCATGCTTTCTAAACAAACATACTCGCCTCTAAAGACATTTCGCCTAAACAAACGAAAAGTTGATGGAAAAGCTGACCCAAAAAAGTGCGAAAAAGCTCTCTGGCTTATTGAGCTGCTTGGACTTCTTGCAGTGGCGCCTGAGGAGGTTGAGCCACAAGTTTTGACTTTCTGATACCAACATGCCTGAGGGGTGCCACTTTCTTTGCTTCGTTGTAAACATCTGAAGCTATTTTTCCGAGGACCATCTCTTGGACAAAACTGTCCAAATTTAGTGCGGCAGCTTTTTCGTTGGCGGTTTTTTCCATTATGTGGCGGATAAATTGTTCTTGAGATGTCTTAATTCGTGAAAGCGTGAGCGCTGACACAGCCACTCTCAGCTTATACCCGTCTTTTGTGGTTAGATTGAAAAGCCCGTCAACCTTCGTGGTTCTTCTCCTCACCAAGCTTCGCAAATAGTCACGGGAATATTCGTGACCTTTGAATAAAGTGTGGGCGGTTTTTCCATCAATCTCATTTATCTGAAAGAACATTTTCAAGTATTGATGGGAAAAGTCGCTAGTTATATCATAAAGTGTCGCTTCAACGACTCTTCCGATTAGCTGTTCTGGCTCTTCCGCTGGCACTGTGCCTAACTCCACGTTTCCAAAAAACGGCGGCGCTACTACCATATACCATGCTTTACTTCGCCATTTATCGCGTACGCGTTTTCCTTTAGCTCTCGGAGACAAGGTTATCCTCCAAATGCGCCTTCAACATTCGCAATGCAATATTAAAAGGTTTACCGTTTCAAGCCTATCTTCTCAATATTGCCCATGTACTTTCTCAAAGCCTCAGGAACAACAACTGAACCATCTTCCTGCTGAAAGTTCTCCAGTATGGTGACAATGGTTCTACCTGTAGCTATGGCGGTAGAGTTCAAAGTATGCACAAACCCTTTCACGGGTGCCCCTTCTTTTTCCCTGTAACGAATGCCCAGTCTCCTAGCTTGATAATCTGTGCAGTTACTGCATGAAACGATTTCTCTGTAGCCGTTTTGAGCAGGCATCCAGGCTTCGATGTCATATTTTTTAGCTGCCACCGTCCCAATGTCACCTGTGCACACGTTAACCACGCGGTAGGGTAAACCAAGTTTCTGAACAAGTTCCTCCGCGTTATGGATGAGTTCTTCGTGAAGTTTCCACGATTCCTCAGGTTCGCAGAAAACAAACTGTTCTATTTTGTTGAACTGGTGCGTTCGGAAGATTCCGCGTGTGTCTTTGCCGTGGGCACCAGCTTCTCTTCTGAAGCATGCGCTTATGCCTACCAGTTTAAGCGGCAAATTTTCTTCTTTCAGCACTTCGTTCATGAACATTGCCGCCATAGGATGCTCCGAAGTTGCGATTAAATACAAATCTTCGTTTTCAATTTTGTACAACATGTCTTCAAAATCGCTTAGGGCTGTGACGCCTTCGTAGGGTTCTTTCCTCATCAAGTACGGCGGTTCCACGGGCACATAGCCTTTTTTACTAATTTCTTCCAAAGCAAAACTCATCAAAGCCATATCCAAAAGTACGCCAGCCCTCTTTAGGTAGAAGAACCGGGAACCCGTAACCTTTCCAGCTCTTTCAATGTCAATTATGTCTAGGTCTAATCCGAGTTCGATGTGGTTCTTCACGGGGAAGTTGAATTTGGGGATGGCACCGCATTTTCTCATCTGAACGTTTTCGTTTTCATCCTTACCAACTGGCACGGTTTCATGTAGCAGGTTCGGAAGCCGCATAAGGTATTCGCGCGTTTTTTCTTCTGCTCTGGCTACTTCTTTTTCTATGCTTTTAACTTCGGAATCGATTTTTTTTGCCTTTTTAATTTTGCTGCCGGCGTCTTTTCCAGTCTTTTTTAGCGCGGCAATTTCGGCGGTTATCAGTTTTCTTTCGTGGCGAAGCTCGTTTAGTTTTGTTAAATTCTGCCGCCATTCCCTGTCTAAGTCGATTAGCTCCTTCAGCATTTTGATGTTTTCAGGGTTTCCTCTTTTCATCAAATTGTTCTTTACGAATTCGGGATTTTCGCGGATAAGTTTGATGTCTAACATTCTCTCTCACGAAGCTAGCTCTTACTTTGAAGTCAATCCAGCTATTAATCTTGCGATGAGAAGAACCACTAAAAAGCGCCAAGCAAGACCGCTGGCTTTTGAGAAATAAAAAATAGAAGAAAATTTGAAAATGTTTGCTTTGTTTGTTCTACTCTGTCTTCCCTGCTTTGGTTTCCTCTTTGGTCATCGTTATTTCCATCGTCGAAACCATTCTGGACTTGTTCTCTCCTTCCCGTGGTGGCATCTCTGCAGTTCCGATAGCTATCTTGCTCACTTTCAAGTCTTTCACGAATCGATTTCTGGTTATTTCAGCAACGTCAACAGCTGTAGTTATCGCTTGGCCACGGGCTTTCAACGTTATTTCCTTCAAGTTTCCTGAGGAAAGACTCGTTATGATTGCCAGCACATAACTCATTGGAGGTTTGTTTCCGACGAAGATGACATCTGCATTCTCAGCCATTTTTATTCACTCCTTTTGTTGTTCTTTTGTGTAACGTTGTCGTCTATGCGTTTCTGTCCGCGACAGAACGTTACTGCCTCTACATAATCGGATATCTCCCTTATAAGTCCGCTGACAGAACAAGGCGCCAGATATGCACAATCTAAAGGTCAAAGCATGTTTCCTAATTTTTGCGCCATGAAAGACATGTTCACACCCAACTTTTACTTAGCACAGGTGCACTTTGTTAAACCCAACTGTGCCATGGTGCTGCTTAAATTAAATAATGAGCGTTACATACCAATAGCGAGAGCAATAAACAATGCTGACGAAGCTAAAGAAAATAGTTCAAGACATGCTGACTTCAGAAGCGAAAGCCGTGCATAAGATAGGATTAACTCCAAACATGGTGAGCGCCATAGGTTTGACGTTGGCTTTCTTTTCAGCTACGGCGTATGCAATAGCACAAGGGCAGCCCCTGTGGGTTCTTTTAGCGACGATTCTGCTTTTAGCATCGGGATTCTGTGATACGCTAGACGGTGTAATAGCCAGAATTTATCAACAGCAAAGTGTGTTCGGCGGATTTCTGGACTCCCTTCTGGACAGATACGCTGACGCGGTTGTTTATGCAGGCGTAATAATCGGCGGATTGTGCGACCCTTTATGGGGGCTAGCTGCCTTGGCAGGTTCCATGCTGGTTAGCTATAGCCGCGCAAGGGCTGAAGCGGCAGAGATAAAGATGGAGTCCGTAGGCTTCGCTGAAAGAGCGGAACGCATGTTGATTCTAGCTATTGCAAGCATTGCCGCAATTTTCTGGCTTCCAGCGTTAAATATCGGAATAATACTGCTTGCCATGCTCTCGAACTTGACAGTTCTGCAAAGGGGAATACACGTTTACAATTCGTTAAAGAAAAAAGGCAATAATCTGGAAAGCTAGCGTCTTCGTCTATAACGCGAGCGCCTTTCGTTTTCGGCTCTAACCTTTACGATTCCTCGATGTACCGCACAGGAGATACAATAGTATTTTGTGTCTACCCACGAGGCCATGTATGTGCCTTTCTGCCGTAGCTCCTTAGCTAATTGAGGTTCGACAAAGGACACTCTGCGCGTAGACTTCTTTGCTTTGTCACGCGGCACCATCTGTCCGCAACTGACGCATTGTACGAGACCGCTGCTTCCCTTGCTTCCTTTTGACCTTCCCCGACTCTTTCGTTTAAACGGCATTTATTTTTGACCTCTTTTTTTACACGCAAATAGTGAATTACTGCTTTATATATCTGCGCGTAACTTTAGGAGATAAGCGATGTTGGCTTTCGCATCAATTTCGGGTACTATTTTACCTTCTGGCGAAGTCAGTAGGCTTGTGACTCCTGGTCCGTGACCTGCTGTGACACAATTCGTGTGTGTTACTATGCCTATGGAGATGGCGCCTTGACGGTAAATTCTCCCGAAAGAGTGGTCTGCGTCGATTACAGCCACCAAATCACCAAGCCTCAAATCCTCAAGCCCGAACTGCTCTATCACTTTTTCATCAAAAAGTTGTATGTCGTAATCTCCTGAATGTGCTTGGTTTGCTCCTAACCCTGAACCCATTATGGCAGCGGGAACTATATGCGTTACAGCAACCGCCAGTTTTTCCCCATTCGGTTTCGGATTTAATGCTTCCAAAAAACGAGGGGCCATGTTCATCACTTTTATGTCTGGAAAATCCGTGAGCTTTAAGCCAACTCCATAGGCTTTAACAAGAATCTTGTCGCCCAGAATGAGCTTTTCTAGCGTTTCTGGCTGAAAATCGATGAGCACGTGTTCTATCCCACCATGCTTGCCGGTGACAACACCTTTGCTGCCTTTCGCGTCACCAGTAACAACGGTTGCTTCGTTTCCAACGCATGAAAGCACGTTGAACGCGGTGTTGGCTCTTTGTCCATGCCGCGCGTCATTCTCCTTGTTTTCTGCACTTACACATGGCTCTACATGGTCAGCCTCCCAACCGCACACAGGGTCGCCAACTCTTAGATTGTAGGTTATTCCGCCCACTCCAGGCAAAATGGACGGTGTTCCCGTGGCTGAGATATTGTAAATTGACCTGCTAACGAAGGGGCTAGCCACTTCCCCCATGACAGATATTTTCACAAGTTTATCAGCGTTTGTTCTCAGCATTAGTCTCACTTATCCTTGAACATGCTGTTTATCGGGCAGATACTAATAACGCTTTTTTACAGTTTTTACTTAGCAACTCTTAAATGTGCGATTACTACTTTGACAGGTGAAAGCCAAACCTTCACGTAAGCTGTTGGGAGTTGTCGAAGCTATGTCTGAAATTGGGTTAAGAACACGTATGCTGGTCAAAGACGTAATGACTAGCCCAGTGGTAACCGTAGATGAAGATTCACCTTCAAACAAAATTGCTAAACTCATGGATGAAAACGATTTAGGCTGCGTTATAATCACGAACAAAGCAAAAAAACCCGTTGGCATAATAACGGAAAGAGACTTGGTGAAAAGAGTTCTATCCAAAAATGTCGTGCCTGACACCATAAAAGCAGAGGAAATAATGACGTCCCCTCTAGTCACCATAGAACCAGAAGCGACAATAAGCGAAGCAGCTAGGCGAATGAGCCGACTGGACATTAGGCGACTTGGAGTAGTTTACAAAGGCAATCTTGTAGGCTTGATTTCAAGCCGAGACATTTTGGGAGTTATGCCTGAGCTGATAGAGATAATCCAAGAAAGAACACGCATTGAGCGTGCCGAGGGGGAGGAAGCCGCGGAAACCGAAGAAGCCCCTCTCTCTGGATATTGCGACCGTTGTGGAGTGTTCTCAGAAGACTTGAAAGACGTTAATGGGCAAAACTTGTGTGAAGACTGCCGCATAGAATTAGAAAGCTAAAAAAACTCGCCACTTCTTTCACGTTGCAGCAGAACCATCGATTTCGAATAAACTTTATTTAACCTTACCGTTCGTTATTCACCAGAAGAGCGCGTTTAACTTGATTGTTGATTCTGTGTTAACAAACGCCAAGGCGTACTTGAACAAGGAAATAGTTGACTGCAGCATAGCCATGGAAAACGGCAAAATATTCAAGATAGGCAAAGAGACGCAGATGCCTAACGCTGACGAGAAAATCAACCTCAAGAACCTTCTAGTCCTCCCAGGGTTGATTGATGTTCACGTGCATCTTCGTGATGAAGGGAAAGCATACAAAGAGGACTTTTATACTGGAACTGCCGCTGCCGCCGCGGGTGGAATGACCACCGTTTTGGACATGCCCAACAACGCCCCCGTGACCATGAGCGCGGAAACCATAAAAAATCGCATGCAAATCGCGAAAAGAAGGGTTCTCGTTAACGTTGGATTTTACTCCGAATTTCCAAATGACGTAGGCGCGGTCACCGACATTGTGGCTCAGGGCGCAATAGGCTTCAAACTTTTTATGGCTCACCAAGTCGGCGGATTAAACATTGATGACGACAAAGCCTTGCAAGAAGCGTTTACAAAAGTCGGCGAATTAGGCATTCCAGTTGCGGTACATGCAGAAGACAAAGCGTTGTTGATGGCAAACGAAGAAAAACTGAAACGAGCCAACCGTCACGATGCAGCCGCCTTCCTCAAGGTCCATTCAGAACTTGTTGAACTCAAAGCGGTCGAACGCCTGCTGAAGATAAACGCGCAGGTCGATATGCACTTGCATTTCTGCCACATGACAACCGCGGAGGGTTTAGACGCTGTGATTGAGGCGAAAAAATCTGGCAGAACCGTATCCTGTGAAGTCACTCCACAGCATCTTTTGCTGTCAAATGCTGATTTTGAGCACTACGGCTTAATGTTAACGATGATGCCGCCGCTTCGCAGCAAAAGTCAAATCAAGGCGCTTTGGAAAGGTGTTGCCGACGGTTGGGTTGACGTTTTAGGTTCAGATCATGCCCCTCATGCTTTAAGTGAGAAGTCAGCGGGTAGCGTTTGGGACATCAAAGTTGGAGTGCCTGGGCTCGAAACAACTCTCTCCCTCATGTTGACGATGGTTAGAAAGAATCGAATATCACTGGCGCACATCGTTCGTTTGCTCTCAGAAAAACCCGCGGAAATTTTCAACTTAAAAGACCGCGGTCGCTTGGCGCAAGGAAGAAAAGCCGATTTAACGGTTGTAGACTTTAACAGGAAATTCAGGATTGACGCCTCAAAATTCCATTCAAAAGCCAAGTATTCGCCTTTTGACGGATGGGAAGTTCAAGGCAGACCCGTGAAAACCTTTGTTAATGGATTATTAATTATGGACGAACAAGACATAGTGGCAGAGGCAGGAAGCGGCGACGTAATTCGGGGAGACCGCGCGTGAAATTCATCGCGGACGGAATGCTTGGAAAACTAACCAGATGGCTTCGCATGCTGGGGCAAGATGTCAAATACTCCAATCAATCTGAAGATGCAGAACTTATTGCAATGGCTAAGAAAGAACACCGAATTCTCTTAACAAGAGATTTAGAACTTTATCAACACGCTGCAGCCAAAGGAGTTGACGCTTTTTATGTGGAAGGTCGAACTGAAGCGGAAAAACTAGCTGAACTTGCTGAGCGATTCGCCTTCTCTTTGACGATAGACCTAAAACGTTCTCGTTGTCCGAAATGTAACACCAAAATTCAGGTGACACCTAAGGAAACGCTTACAGGTAAAGTTGAAAAAAACACCCTTACCTATTATAGTGAATTTTGGAAATGCCAAAAATGTGGGAAGATATATTGGCAAGGTGCCCACTGGAATGGAATCCGCGCTACTCTTGAAGAGGCGAAGAAAATTAAAAGTTCGCAGGTTTAGTTTTATTTGATGAGCCACTTCAACGGAATATCCTGAAAGGTCCCGTCCGGCAGTGTTCTTCTGATTGTGATTGGCAAGATGCCGCTTTCAAGTTCTTCCAAGGCGATGTCAATCGTGTTCGATTGGTCTTCGCTAACCCCGAGGAGTATTGGTGCGCCCATAGAAATCTGAAGAGCCCTAGCTCCCACTATTCTTGCTTTCTCAAACCGCGTGATTTTCGGAGGACCTACAGATATTTTTTCTTTTTTAGACGTGTTCTAATACTCCCCAGCGCCTGGATACATTCCGCCAGGAGCCCCTCCTCCTGGTGGCATTGGAGGCGCTTTCATTTTGCCAGCGGCTATTACGTCGTCGATTTTAAGAATCATCGAAGCCGCTTCGGTTGCTGATTTAATTATCTGCTTTTTAACGGTAATCGGCTCGAAAACACCTTTTTTTGTCATGTCTTGGACTTTTCCTTCTAGAACTTCTATGCCAGCCCACGTTTCCCCTTTTTCATGTCTTGACCTCAGTTCTGAAAGTATGTCGATTGGGTCTAAACCCGCGTTTTCCGTCAGCGTTATCGCCACAGCCTCTAAGGCTTCCGCGAAGATTTTAACCGCGAGCTGTTCTCTTCCCGGCAAAGTTTCTGCGTACATCTTTAGTGTACGTGCCATTTCGAGCTCTGGAGCGCTGCCCCCTGCCACTACCTTTGGTTCTTCAAGTATGTCTCTGATTACGCATAGAGCATCGTGGACTGAGCGTTCAGCCTCTGCTGTTATGCGGTCTGTTCCGCCTCGTATCAAAAGTGTAACCGCTCGCGGGTGTTTGCAGCCTTCGATGAAAGTCATTTTGTCGTCACCGATTCTACGTTCCTCTACGAGGGCTGCGAATCCAAGATCCGCAGATGTGATGCCGTCCAACTTGGTTACTATTTTCCCACCCGTAGCTTTTGCCAATTTCTCCATGTCTGACTTTTTCGCTCTTCGAATGGCCACTATTCCTTTTCTCGCAAGGAAGTGCTGGACCATGTCGTCCACGCCTTTTTGGCATATAACAACGTTTACGCCCACAGCTACTATTTTCTCAACCATGTCTTTAAGCATAGCTTCTTCTTGGTTGAGGAACGCTTCAATCTGGTCGGGGGTTTCAATGTTGATTTTCGCGTCGAACTCGGTCTTTTCAATTTCTAAAGACGTGTCAAGTAATGCAATTTTGGCTTTTTCCACTCGCTTCGGCATTCCCGAATGCACTATCTCTTTGTCCAGGACTATGCCGTTTATCAGGCTTGTCTCCATGAGGGATTCGCCGTTTTTCTTTTCAATTTTGACGTCTTCCACGTCCACCTTGTATGTGTTGCCTTCTTTTTCTGCAACTTCCAGCATTGCTTTGACCGCTATGTCTGCCAAGTATTCTTTGTATTCAGCCACGATTTTGCTTGCCATAGAAGTTATGGCGGCTTTCTTCAGGTAATCCTGCTTCTTCAGATCTACTGGTATGGCTATTTTCTCGAGGGTCTCCAGCGCTTTTTCTGCGGCTTGTTTGTACCCGTCAATTATTATGGTTGGGTGTATGTTTTTGTCTATTAACTCTTCAGCCTTGTTTAGAAGCTCGCCAGCTATTATGACGGCGGATGTGGTTCCGTCGCCTGCTTCGTTGTCCTGTGTTTTCGCCACTTCGACAAGCATCTTAGCTGCTGGATGTTGGATGTCCATTTCATCCAAAATTGTGCGACCATCACTTGTTATAGTCACGTCGCCAAAGCTGTCGACCAGCATCTTATCCATACCTTTCGGACCTAAGGCGCTTCTTACGCTTTCAGCCACGACCTTCGCAGCAGTTATGTTTGAGTGTTGTGCGTCTCTTCCGCGAGACCGATTTGAACCCTCCTTTAATACGAGAACTGGCACCCCGCCAGCTTGTGCAGGTGCTGACAAATCAAGATAACCTCCTTTAATGCGCACAACAACAAAACACAATTGCCATATAAGTTTTTCTAGACGCTGTGGACGCTAAACTAAGCTAAAACTGGAATTTTCCCGTATTTCACTCAGCGTTCTAGAGCAGTTCAGCCGGCTGTCCTGTTTACTTAGTACACGGCGACTTTGGCTACACCAGTAATCTTCAGAAGTTCAGAGATTAATTCACCAGGAATTTTTTTCTCTACAATCAGGGTCAGTTTCGGTTCTGGTGAGAGTTCTGGGTCGTCCACGATAGCCTGTCTGATGCTCAAGCCGCCCTGAGCAAGAATCATGGCTGAGTTAGCCAAGATGCCAAGTGTTTTTGCGTCAACAGGGGTTATTTCAACAACGCCCAAGTTAAGGGGTTTCGCAATTTCTTTCAACGAGTGCCCAGCTGATCGCATTTCCTCAAAAATCAGTCTGAGTTCGCGGTTGGCTTTGATGGTGTTTAAAGTCTCGTTTACTGTTCGCCTGTCCACTCCAGCGACTCTCGCGATACGCACTGGCGGAATCTCAATTTGATTAAGGTAAATCTTTCCGTCTTTTGCACTTAGGCCATTTTCTACTAGAATACGTACTACTTTGAGCCTTTCTGGGTATCCTTCAAAGTGCTTTTTGAGGCTGTTCCACATAAATGGTTTCCTTCTTGTACATTTTTGTTCAGTTGAGTATAAATCCTTAACTAAGTTGAGCTTGAACGTTTTAGTTCTTGTTTCTTTGCCGTTTCATAGATTCATGTACAAATATGTACACAAAGAATTTAATATGGCATTTACGTACGATTTACAACTCATACATTAGGAGACAGACTACATGCCCAGTAGAAAAATAATTCTCGACGAGGAACAAATACCAAAAAAATGGTACAATATTACTCCAGACTTGCCTAAACCGCTCCCGCCATTTATAGATGCCGAGACGAAGGAGCCTGGAGCAGGAATCGTCCCGAGAATATTTCCCAAGGCGATTCTTGGTCAAGAAATGAGTAAAGACCGATGGATAGATATCCCTGAGGAAGTGCGAGAAGTCTACCGAATGTGGCGACCAGCACCCCTCTTTAGAGCCATCGGACTTGAGAAGGCTCTGAAGACCCCAGCGAAAATCTACTACAAGTACGAGGGTGTCAGCCCAGCGGGAAGCCACAAAACCAACACTGCCGTTGCCCAAGCTTATTACAACCTGAAAGAAGGTACAGAACGCCTGACCACAGAAACAGGAGCAGGACAATGGGGTTCCGCCTTGTCTTTCGCCGCCGCCATGTTTGGACTAAAAGCAACTGTCTACATGGTTAGAGCGAGTTATGACCAGAAACCCTATCGGAAAATTTTCATGCAAGCTTTTGGAGCGCAATGTTACGCAAGCCCCAGCGAACAAACGGAGAGCGGCAGAAAAATTCTGGCCCAAGACCCTGACAGCACTGGTAGCTTAGGCATCGCGATTAGCGAAGCCGTTGAAGATGCTCTTGTTAATGAAAAAGAGGCTAACTACACCATAGGCAGCGTTTTCAATCACGTTCTTTTGCATCAAACTGTTGTAGGCTTAGAGACCAAACAGCAGATGGAAATCGCGGAAGATTACCCTGATGTGATATACGGCTGCATAGGCGGTGGAAGCAGCTTCTCTGGGTTGTTCTGGCCATTCTACTATGACAAAGTTACTGGAAAAGCACCGAAAAACACGCGCATTGTAGCCACAGAAGCAACGGCTTGCCCAAAGGTCACTAAGGGTGAATACAAATACGATCACGGAGACACCGCAAGAATAACTCCGCTGGTTCCGATGCACACGTTGGGTCACGATTTCATCCCAGCGCCGATACACGCGGGTGGTCTGCGCTACCACGGAATAGCTC
>CAZEPB010000032.1:0-17498 GCA_964514055.1 uncultured Candidatus Bathyarchaeia archaeon
TCTTCAACGGTGGAACATCAGCTTTAAGCATGGCTTCTCTGAAGCGTTCTCTGTCTCCAGTGTCTTCTATTGCCTCAACAGGTGTCCCCAGCACCTTCACGCTATATTTCTCCAAAACGCCGCTTTTTGCGAGTTCAATGCCGCAGTTGAGCGCGGTTTGCCCTCCGAACCCCAAGAGGATGCCGTCGGGCTTTTCTTTCTGTATCACTTTTTCTACGTATTCAGGCGTCACGGGAAGGAGGTACACTTTTCCTGAGAGGCGCGGGTCGGTTTGTATCGTGGCGATGTTCGGGTTGATCAGAACTGTTTCGATGCCTTCTTCCCTCAGTGCTTTGAGGCATTGGCTGCCTGAATAATCAAACTCGGCGGCTTCTCCGATTTTTATGGCGCCGCTTCCCAGCACCAGAACTTTCTTTATCCACTCGAACTTCGGCATTACTGGGCAGCCTCCAGCGTTTTTGCGAAAGAGTCGAAGAGAAATTCGGTGTCGTAGGGTCCAGGTGACGCTTCCGGATGCCACTGCACCGCGAAAACTGGTTTGCTCTTGTGCTTGACGCCTTCAACGGTCTTATCGTTGGGGTTCAGGAACCAAGCATCTAAAGGAGTTTTCTTGATAGACTCGTTCTCGATGGCATAACCATGATTCTGAGTGGTAATGTAGCAACGGTTAGTCTTCAAGTCAAGCGCAGGCTGGTTCTGAGAACGATGCCCATACTTAAGCTTGTAAGTGTCTCCGCCCATGGCTAACGCCAAGATTTGAGCGCCGAGGCAAATCCCCATCAACGGCACTTCTTCAACAAGTTCGCGGATGCAGTCTATGGTTTTGACGCATTTTTTCGGGTCCCCAGGACCGTTGCTTAGGAAAACACCGCTTGGTTTATACTCCATGACTTCTTTGGCGGAAAAATCGTAAGGCACGCGTACCACGCTGATTCCGCGTTTCAACAAGTTGCGGATGATGCTGTATTTGACGCCGCAGTCGATTAAAACGACGGTGCGTTTGCCGTCAACCTTGTAGTGAACAGGCTCTTTCACAGAAACCTGCCCCACCAAGTCGGTCAGGTTAGGGTCAGGTATGCTTTTCGCTTCTTTCAAAAGCTTGTCCAAGCTGGGTTCTTCTCCAGCCTCGCACACCTGCAAGATGCCAAGCATTACGCCGTGTACCCTAAGTTTCTTTGTAATATGTCTGGTGTCTACGCCGTAGATGCCTGGTATGCCTTCGTCGGATAGCCACTTGTCCAGAGTCCGCGTTGAAGCCCAGTGATACGGGTTTTGACACAGTTCATGGATGACGAGACCTTGCACTTGAATGTGGTCTGACTCGAAGTAGAGGGGGAGGCCGAAGTTGAGGTCGTAAGGCGGCACGCCGTAATTGCCCACTAGCGGGTAAGTTAAAGTGAGAATCTGCCCTTTGTACGAGGGGTCCGTAAGCGCTTCGGGGTATCCGACCATGGAAGTTGAGAAAACTACTTCGCCTGAAGTCTTCTTTGGTGTTCCAAAACCTTTGCCGACGAAAAAGGTGCCGTCTTCTAACAGGAGAACCGCTTTTTTGTTTTTGCTGGAATTAAGTTCTGGGACCAAAGCCCTATAATACCTACCAGTTTGAATTTTTAAGTTTTATGTTTTCGCTGGAACTCATGGGAAAGTATGATTTGACAGCCTTCTCCAGTTGTTTTTCAGCCTCTTCAAGCTCCTTGTCCATCTGCAATATATTGGATTTGGTTAGAAACCACTTTTTCTTCCATGTTTTCAACGCTTTTTTTACCTCGGTTGGCGCGGGTCCGCCCTTGACGTTGCAGGCTTCAACCAGCGCAAGCGGGTCTGAAAGCGCTTTCAAGTCTTCAGCCTTGACGGTTAGCTTGATGTTTGCAACGTCCTTAGCCGCTTTCTGCAGTAGCTCAGGTGTAGCGTCTGCGAAAGTCAGTTTCGCTTTTATTAACGACTTGACAAGGGCACCGACTACCTTGTGCGCTGTTCGGAACGGAACATCATATTTGCGAACAAGTATGTTAGCTAACTCGGTTGCTGCCACAAAGCTTGCGTTGGCTTTGTCAGACATGTCTGCGGTCACTTTCAGTTTTGGAAGCAGCTTATGGAACATTTCCAGCGAAGCGTGTACGTTTTCAATGGAACCCCAGAGCTTAGGCGTGATTTCCTGAAAGTCAAGGTTATACGTGGACGGCAAGCTCTTCACCGCGGCGGCTGAAGCCACAAAATCACCTAGCACATGGCTGGCTCTTGCGCGGATAATTTCCAAGACTTCAGGGTTCTTTTTCTGAGGCATGATGCTGCTGGTGCTGGTAAACTCGTCTGGAAGCTCTACTACGCCGAAGTCGGGTGAACTCCAGATTATGAGGTCTTCGGCAAAGCGACTTAGGTTGACAGCGGTCAGCGTGAGCACTGCGAGGGTTTCAGTGATGAAGTCTCGGCTGCCTACAGCGTCAATTGAGTTTTCCGCTAAGCCGTTAAAGCCTAAGAGTTCGGCGGTGCGGTCGCGGTTTATTGGGAAGCTTGTTGTGGCTAAGGCTCCTGCGCCGAGTGGGCAAAGATTAACTCTTGTGTAAACGCTTTGCAGTCTTTGTAGGTCGCGTTCCAACGCCTCGATGTGTGACAGAAGGTAATGGGCGAAAGTCACTGGTTGCGCGGGTTGCAGGTGAGTGTACTCCAGAATGACTGTGTTCACGTGTTCTTCTGCCACTTCGGCTAAGTGGTCTTGCACATGAGCTACGGCGCGCATCAGATTAAGCAGTTCGTTTCGTAATTCCATGCGGATGGCTGTGGCAACTTGGTCGTTTCTGCTCTTGGCGATGTGGAGGTTTCCGCCTGCCGCCTCTCCTGCCTCTTTGAGCACTGCCTCTTCCACCGCCATGTGAACGTCTTCAGCCGAAGCATCCAACTTGGCGCTGGAGCACTTGACTAGGGCTTGCAGAAGCTTGACACCGTCTGACTGCTTGATGATTTTCTGTTCCATCAGCATTACCACGTGAGCCTTGTTAATTTCGATGGCAGCTTTCGCTAGTTTCACGTCGTCTTTCATTGAAGAGGTGAACTTGGCAACGTCTTCTCGCATCGGTGATAACCGTCCTCCACGCAACAGTTTCGACATTACTCGCCAACCTTACCTTTTTGTTCCTTGGCTTTCCGTTTCAAAACGTTATACATTCTCGTTTGCAGACCCCACAGTTCTATGAAGCCCTTAGAGTACGCCTGATTAAAGCCAGTTTTGATGTTGTAATTCACCAAGTTCTTATCGTAAAGTGACATCGGCGACGAACGCCCGACAACTTGAAGTCCGCCTTTGTAAAGCTTCACACGCACCTCGCCCTGCACGTTTTCCTGAGATTTATCTATGAAAGCTTCAAGGTCTTCCCTTAGCGGATCCATCCATAAGCCTGCGTAAGCCAAGAAAGTCCATTGGGAGTCGATCTGCTGCTTAAACAACACTTCATGTCGTGTCAACACAAGCTTTTCCAGGTCTTTATGCGCTTCAAGAAGCACTGTGGCGGCTGGGCACTCGTAAATTTCTCGGGATTTAATGCCTACCAAGCGATCTTCGATGTGGTCTATGCGGCCAACGCCGTGTTTTCCTGCGGTCTCGTTCAATGTTTCAATAAGTGTAAGAGGCGCTAAGGTTTTTTTGTTCAGGGCAACTGGAACGCCTGCTTCAAACTTTATGGTGACGTATTCAGGTGTGCCTGGCGCTTTTTCAGGTGAAACAGTCCATTCGAAAGCGTCTTCTGGCGGCTCTTGACTGGCGTCCTCCAAAACGCCGCATTCAATTGATCTGCCCCAGATGCTTTGGTCTATGCTGTACTTCTTTGCTGCGGTGGAAACCAGAATCCCGTTCGCTTTTGCGTACTCTATTTCTTCGGCGCGGGTCATGCTCCATTCTCTGACGGGCGCGATTATCTTGAGGTCTGGTGCCAAAGCGCCGATTGAGATGTCGAAGCGCACTTGGTCGTTGCCTTTGCCTGTGCAGCCGTGAGCTAAGGCTGTGGCGCCTTCTTTTTCTGCGATCTCCACCATTTTTTTGACGATGAGCGGGCGAGAAAGGCTGGTGCTTATGGGGTATTTTCCTTCGTAGAGGGCGTTGGCTTTTATGGCTGGAAAAACGTAGTCCGTGGCGAACTCGTCTTTGGCGTCGATCGAATAGTGCTTTGAGACGCCGAGGTTGCTGGCTTTTTCTTCTACTTCCGCCAAGTTTTCGGGTTGGCCGACGTTGACGGTGACGGTTATTACTTCTGCGTTGTATTTTTCTTGAAGCCACTTGATCATAACAGACGTGTCTAGTCCGCCGGAGTAGGCTAACACGATTTTTTCTGTCGTTTTTTGCTCCCCCCGTTTTTGAAGTTGAATTATTCCCCTTACCTCACGGGCGGCGTTTTTAAACGTTGCGACTTTTTTGTAACATAATAAGCTTTAAATGTCCCATTTGATACACTTATGTATCATGACAATAGCTCAAAACGTGAGAAGTCACCTGCAAAACAAGCCGTACCTGCTGGAAGCCTTGGAAAAAGGAATAGTCAACCTCAGCGAGCTGTCCCGCCAGATTCAGGAAGAGCTAAAAATAGGAAACACAAGCGCCGTAAAAGCGGCTCTGAGGCGCTTCTCAGAAGAACTGCAAAAGCACAAGCAAAAAAGAGAGGAAAAAGTCCTGCAAGTTCTAAAGCGAAGTGGAATAGCAGTTTATGACAGAAAATCCGTTATGATAACAACCAAGGAGATAGACACGAAAACCGGGATGAAGGTGGACTTGCTAGGCAAATATGTCTACTTGCTGGATAGAGGCGACCTGCCTAAAAGAATTAACACGTTAGTCAAACATGACAATTGCACCATGATAGTTATGCATTCTCCTGAAGAACTGGAAGCAACCCCTGGAGTAGTCGCCTTTTTAACCTCGTTGCTGGCGGAGCAAAACGTGAACATAATCGAATTCATCTCCTGCTGGACCGAAACAATCATTGTGGTGGAGAAAAAGGACAGCTTCAAAGCTTATGAAGTTCTGTCCAACTTAGTGGGTTAAGCAACCTGAGGAGACCTGTTAAGTTAATGGCTTTTTTGGAACTGAGCTCGCGAAAAAGCGGCAATATTATTAATACTTACGGTTTGATACTGTTTGCTGATTGGGCAGCTAAACCATGCCACAAGAAGAAAAAATGTTAGCCTTAATGGAGTTGGAATGATGGCGTATCAAAAATGCATCAACTGCGGAAGCGAATACAGCATAAACGAGATTGTGTATTTCTGCAAGAAATGCGGAGACCTGCTTGAAATAAAATACGAACCCGCTGAACTAGCTGGCGCAGTCAACAAAAACGAATGGCGAAACGCGCCTCTTTCGGTGTGGCGATACCGAGACTTCATGCCCATAAGCGACCCCTCAAAAATAGTTTCTTTAAACGAAGGCGGCACAGGACTCCACTTATGCCAGCGTTTGGCAAAGCATCTGGGAATAAGGCAGCTTTACGTGAAAAACGAAGGTGAAAACCCCACCGGGTCGTTCAAGGACAGAGGCATGACAGTTGGCGTCACAAAAGCCGTGGAGCTCGGAGTTAAATCCGTTATCTGCGCCTCTACGGGCAACACCTCTGCGTCTTTGGCTGCGTACGCCGCCAAGGCTGGCTTGCAATGCGCCGTGCTGATACCTTCGGGCAAAATCGCATATGGAAAGCTGTCGCAAGCCATGATTTACGGCGCGAAAGTCATTCAAGTGCGAGGAAACTTCGACCAAGCTTTGGATGTGGTGCTGAAGCTTTCTGAGAAACACCGAAGCATCTACCTTCTTAACTCTATTAATCCTTTCAGGATTGAAGGGCAGAAATCGCTCGGCTACGAAATCTGCGACCAGCTGAATCAAGACGCGCCAGACAGGATTGTGGTGCCAGTTGGCAACGCGGGAAACATAAGCGCCATATGGAAAGGCTTCACCGAGTTCCATGAGCTGGGCGTTGTGAAGTCGCTGCCGAAGATGACGGGCATACAGGCGGCTGGATCGGCTCCGATAGCGCAGGCAATAAAGAATAGAAGGGACATGATTGTGCCCGTTGCCGCACCTGAAACCGTGGCGACCGCCATCAGGATCGGCGCGCCTGTAAGTTGGAAGAAAGCCATGAACACGATACGGGAGTCACATGGGACGGCTGAGACCGTGACGGACACGGAGATTTTGGATGCGCAGAAAACTTTGGCTCGAGTTGAGGGGCTTTTCGTGGAGCCCGCAAGCGCCTCGTCAATCGCAGGGTTAAAGAAGCTTAGAGAAAACGGGGAAATCGATAAGGACGAGCGTGTGGTCTGTGTTACAACTGGTCACGGGCTTAAAGACCCTGATACGGCGGTTAAGATGAGTGAGAAGCCAGTGGAAGTTGATGCTGAAATAACCGCGATAGAAGAGGCTTTAGGCTTAAAGAAACAAATAGCAATCTTGGCACGGTGAAAGCACATGAGAATTATCTTGGTTGGCTTTGGTGTAGTCGGGAAGGGCGTAACTACCATACTTGCTCGCCGATATGCAGCAAAGGTTAAGGATTATTGGTTTAACCCAAAAATCGTTGCCATCGCCGATATAGACGGCGCGGTTATAAACCCGAGAGGTCTAAGCCCTGAAAAGCTGGAAGCGATTAAGCAACGTGGTTTTCCGATATCAGCAGATCCCGAGTTTGGGCACCCAGGAATGTCAGCTTTAGATGTTATTGATTCGGTTGAAGCAGAAGTGGTTGTTGAAGTCACGCCTGTCAACATCAAAGACGCTGAACCAGCCCTATCCCACATTACTAAAGCGTTCAAAACAGGGAAACACGTCGTGACAACCAACAAAGGACCATTAGCCTTAGCCATGCCAGCCCTCACAGAACTAGCTGATTACAACAATGTTTACCTGCGGTTTAGCGGAACGGTCGGCGGTGGAACGCCCATGCTTGAGTTTGCCAAAAGATGCCTCGCAGGAGACAAAATCCTAGCCATAAAAGGCATACTGAACGGCACAACCAACTACATTCTAACGGAGATGTCTCAAAACCGCGTGACCTTCCAAGAAGCGCTCGCAAACGCGCAGAAGCTTGGTTACGCTGAGGCGGAGCCGTCCATGGATATTGACGGGTTCGATACCGCCTGCAAAGTGGTCATTCTGGCGAACTGGATAATGAACAAGAAAATAACCTTGAAAGACGTAGATAGGACGGGCATACGCGACGTATCTTTGCAAGCGCTTGATGAAGCTTCAAAGAGGGGCAACACCATCAAGCTCATAGGTTCAATAGACGGTGACGAATCAACCGTGAAGCCAACGGAGATACCGAAAAACAGCGCCTTATGCGTCAGCGGAGTCCTAAACGCGGTAACCTTCTTTACCGAATTCGCGGGTGAACAAACCCTCGTCGGCAGGGGCGCAGGCGGCATGGAGACTGCCAGTGCAGTTTTAAGAGACCTGCTAGACATAAGACATAAGCTAGCAAGCAAAATGCTCACGTAACACTTGGAGTGTGAAAAAAGGGTGAAGAAAATAGTGATGAAGTTCGGAGGAACTTCCGTCGCTACAGGCGAGAACATCCGCCGAGTAGCCAACATAGTAGCGGACAGCGTCAAAAAAGGCTACAGAGTTGTGGTTGTAGTTTCAGCTTTGGCAGGGGTTACCAACCAGCTCGTAGAAGAGGCTGAGCAGGCGAAAAAGAAAGATGAAAAGCAAATTCAAGAGTTCACGAGAAAACTGGTTGAAAAACACGTGGCAACCTTCACAGAAGCAATAGAGAACAAGAGCATACAGAAAGAAGTAGAACAGGTAATCAAGAAAACGGTTAGTGCGCTTGAGAAAGTTCTCACTGGAATATGCTATGTCGGTGAAATTACCCCGAAATCAAGAGATTACGTTTTGTCTTTCGGCGAAAGATTGTCAGCGCCTATAGTCTGGGGCGCCCTACGGGACATTGAGCTTCAAACGCAATGTTTCACGGGAAAAGAAGCAGGTATTGTAACAGACGAGAACTTCGGAGAAGCCAGACCGCTAATGAACGTCACCACGCATCAGGTAAAAGGAAGACTTGAGCCACTGCTTGAAAAAAAGGTCACGCCAGTTGTTACGGGATACATAGCCGCAACCCAAGACGGCATCATCACAACCTTGGGGCGCGGAGGCTCAGATTACACAGCCACAATCTTGAGTGTCGCCCTAGCCGCGGACGAAGTGTGGATATGGACTGACGTAGACGGAATAATGACTACAGACCCGAAAATTGTTCAATCAGCGAAAATGCTGCCTCAACTCTCTTATGGAGAAGCCGCAGAAATGGCCATTTTCGGAGCGAAAGCAATGCATCCCAGCGCCTTAGAACCCGTTATTGAGGCGCACATTCCTGTGCGAATAAGAAACGTCTTCAACCCTGAAAACCATGGAACCCTCATAGCAAACGGTGAAGAAACTAAGTCAACAGAGGTCGTGAAAGCCGTAGCCATGATTAAGGATGTAGCCATGATTAACATTAAAGGAGCAGCCATGGTTGGCGCGCCTGGAAGCTACTCAAAAGTCTTTGATGTGCTGGGCAAGAATAACATTAACGTCATGATGATTTCCGCCGCAGTTTCCGAAGCAAACATTTCGTTGATAATCCGCAGGAGCCTTTTAGGCAGGACGCTTAGCACGTTGGAAATAGCGCTTCTAGGCAGAGGCTTAGTCAGCGAGATTACCAGTGAGGATGATGTCTGCGTCATCGCCGCCATGGGCGCAAACATGAAAGGCACACTGGGCGTAGCTTCAAGAATATTCACAGCTATGGCGCAGAAGGGGATAAACATACGAATGATAGCGCAGGGCTCTTCGGAGCTGAACGTTTCGTTCGTGGTAAAGGAGAAAGATGGAGAAGCAGCAGTGCGGGCTATACACGAAGAATTCAAACTAGACCAAATCTAACAACCATTCTTTCTTTAACAGTTCACTATTTTTGGGCGAGAACCGCGTTCCAAGGCGAACCAGCTTTAGTGAAAATCTGTACATCTACAAAACCAACAGTTTGCATGATAGCCCTGATTTCTTCCAATGGGAGAAGGTGCACATGTGCTTGCTTAATCATTTTTGCATTCTTAATTTCGTACACGCCGTCCTTCACCATCTCATTCACCATAAGAAGTTTTCCACCAGGCTTCAGCACTCGCCGTATTTCTTGTAAGGCATCAGAAAAAATAGGCCAGAAATAATAGGTTTCAATAGCTGTTACGAGGTCAAAGAAGTCGTCTGAAAAACCCATTTTCTCAACTGACTCATCAACTATTTCCACGCGGTCTTCGGCAATCAGTTTCTTGTTCACTTTTTTGGAGTACTCAACCATATCCGCTGAATAATCTATGCCGAAAACTTTGCCTAGAGGCGCTTGCTGGGCTAGTCGGTTAACGGTTTTGCCGCCTCCACAGCCCACATCCAAGATCACATAGTTAGGCTCGATTTTCACATGGGTTAAGCCCCATAGTGTTAACGGTTCATGTCCCCTGTTCATTAATGCAGCAACAAATCTGCCGCGACGCCCCGTTGGACGCCTAAATTGATCCATTAACCCGACCATCGTTTGCCACCGTAACAGAGAGTGCTCTGCGAGTTAATTTTGGAACAGACTGAGCAACGCTGGCTAATGCCCGTTTCCGTTTTTCTTGTTTTTGTGCAGTTCGGTTAGTTTCAGGAGGGTTTTCTTGTAAACTTGTATGCCGTCCAAGTATTCGCTTATGATGATGTGCTCGTCTTTCGTGTGGTCCAGATGCGAGTCTCCTGGTCCGTAGGTGACTATGGGCGCGTTCATGGCTCTGCCTAGGATGTTCATGTCGCCTGTTCCAGTCTTTCTCAGAAGCGTCGCTGGTTTACCACGCACTTTTCGGATGGAAGCGGATAAGGC
Source organism: uncultured Candidatus Bathyarchaeia archaeon (assembly GCA_964514055.1). Classification (GTDB taxonomy): domain Archaea; phylum Thermoproteota; class Bathyarchaeia; order Bathyarchaeales; family Bathycorpusculaceae; genus SG8-32-3. The sequence continues at coordinate 9,876 of CAZEPB010000032.1, forward strand.
TTTCACGAGAGGTGAGCTTTTGTTTACTTCAAAGGGCTCGTTCGAGTCCTCGATTGCCACTTTCACCTTGACTTTCGGGTTTTCAGCCTTGTACCGTTCGATTACTTTGTTGGCGTTGTTGAAAACTTGTGCTGCTGTGAGCGGGGGAGGAACTCTGAGGTCGATGTGCATTTCGCTTTCGAAGGGAATCACTGAGGTTGCTGTTCCCCCCGTCATTTTGGTTAGGCACGCGGTTACCGCGTAGAAAGGGCTTTTTTGGGTTTTTAATGGCGGGAGGGAGTTTTGGATTTTCTGCCAGAGTTCAAACGCTTTCTCAAGGGCGTTTTCGTAGAGCCACGGCGTAGAAGAGTGTCCCGTCTCGGTTTTGCATGTTATCCTGAGGTGTAAATTGCCTTTGTAGCCGATGGTTATGTTTCCGACCCCGCTGGGCTCACCGAATATGGCGTAGTCAGCTGAGACGCCGTCTTTTATCAGGTGCTTGATGCCTCGGCTGGTGGCTTCTTCTTCTACCACGCTGGCAACCACGATTTTGGCGTTGAACGCTGGGTCTTGGGCGACAGCGGCTGCGGCTGTGACCATGGCGGCTAGCGGACCTTTTGCGTCCACTGCGCCACGGGCGTATATTTTGCCTTTTTCAAGCCGCAACGGTATGTGCCCAGCAACGGTGTCCATGTGCCCACACAAAAGAATGGTGGGTTCACCGTCTCCGATTTCGCCGACCACGTTTCCGATGCCGTCTTTTCTCACGCGGAAACCTAATTGTTTCATTTTTTCGACAAGAAAGTCAGCAATTGCTTCCTCTTTACCTGAGGGGCTGTAGATGCCCAGCAAGTTAGTTAGCAACTGCACCGATTGTTCATTCATTTTTCTTCTTCTCCTATTACTTCGTCTAAGACTGATATGGTTTTGTCGATTTGGTCTTTCTCGATGACCAAGGGCGGTAGGAAACGCAGAACGTTTCTGCCTGCGTCCAATATAAGCACGCCTCTTTCCATGGTTTTAAGTATTATGTTGCGGACATCATAGCGGAGTTCTACACCTAACATTAAGCCCAAACCGCGAACCTCCTTAACGATTTTGTATTTAGCCTGCAACTCCTCCAGCTTATCCTTGAAATACCCGCCCAGCGCTGCGGCTCTGTCCGCAAGTTTATCCTCAACTAACGCGTTAATCGCGGCGCACGCGGCAGCGCAAACCAGAGGACTCCCGCTGAAAGTACTTGAGTGCTCGCCAACCTTGAAAGAAGACATAACCTCCTCTTTGGCTACGGTTATGCCGATGGGCAAGCCACCTGCAAACGGCTTAGCCAAGCACATCACGTCAGGAGTGACACCCCAGTGCTCGCATGCAAATAGTTTGCCTGTTCGCCCGAAGCTTGTTTGCACCTCGTCCAAGATTAACAGAACGCCCTTTTCATCACAAAGTTTTCTGACGCCTGGAAGAAACTCGTCAGGTGGAACTCGCACTCCGCCTTCGCCGCGGATTGGTTCAAGAAGAACGGCGGCAGTCTTGTCCGTCATAGCTTCGCTTAGCTTTTCGAGGTTGTCAGGCGGAACATGCTTGACCTCTGGAACCAAAGGCTGGAACGGTTCGCGATATTTTTTGTCCCAAGTCACGGACAAGGCGCCCATGGTTTTCCCGTGATAGCCGCCCATCACCGCGATTATCTCGGGTTTGCCAGTGAATTTTCGAGCCAGCTTTATGGCGCACTCAACTGATTCGGCGCCGCTGTTTGAGAGAAACGCCTTGTTCAAGCCTTTCGGTGTTATGCTCATGAGTTTTTGTAAAAATTCTGTTCGCTTGTTGTTGTAGAGGCTTGCATGGCAAGAGATAAGCGTCTCCGCCTGTTTGCAGACGGCTTCCACCACTTTCGGGTGGGAATGACCGAGCAAGGCAACACCGTAGCTGCCCATGCAGTCTACGTATTCTTTACCTTTTATGTCCCAGACTAAGGCGCCTTTGCCGCGGACTATCACCAAGGGGCGCTTAGCGAAAACGTTAGCCATTAACCGATTTTCAAAGTTTATTATGTCGAACTCATTCATTTGTCATCACCGTTCCAGCTTCATGTTTCAAAGCAGAAGAAATGGGCTGTTGCCGAACGCCTGACGTTACCAACACCTCTTTGACGCCTTGATTCAACGCTTCCAAAGCCGCGTGCACCTTAGTGCTCATGCCCTTCCCGATGCTGGAGAGAGCTTCTTCCGCTTCTGCCGCAGATATTTTCGGAACGGGCTTGCCTTTCAGGAGTAAGCCTTCCACGTCCGTCAGCAGGATTAGGCGGTCTGCGTTGAGGGCGCCAGCAACCACTGCGGCTGTTCGGTCGCCGTCCACGTTTAACGGTTCAAACTCTTCACTCATGGCTATTGGCGTGACAACGGGCACGTAACCCTTCTCAAGCAGAAAACCCAGCAAATCCACGTTAACCTCGTTTATTTTCCCAGTGTAGCCGCCGTCAATCACCTTTTTCCGTCCGCGCTCATCAACGATTATCAAGCGTTTTTTCCGCTCCGCCTTCAACAGCAAGCCGTCCAACCCAGACAAGCCCACCGCGGATAAGCCTTGGCTTTGCAGCGCGGCGACTATTTGTTTGTTGATTTTTCCCGCCATGACCATGGTGAAGATTTCCATGGTTTCCTTGTCGGTGTAGCGGCTTCTGAAGCCTTGAGGCGAAACGATGAACTTCTGTTCTTTGCCCAGCTTGGCGGCGGTTTCGGTGACTTCTGCGCCCCCACCGTGGACCAGCACGATGCGGTTCGCTTTCGCCAGCGCTTTCAGGTCGGAGACAAGCTCGGAAGACGCACCTTCTTTGAGTATGCTTCCGCCCATCTTAATTACTAACCGCATGCTTATCACATCGGATGGAAGCCTGTGCTCTTAAGACCCGTCGTCTCGTCTATACCCATCATTATGTTTAAGCACTGAACGCCCTGTCCTGACGCACCTTTAACCATGTTGTCGATTGCCCCGAAAAGCAGCAGTCTGTTCGTACGCGGGTCCAGCTCGAAGCCTACGTCGCAGAAGTTGGTGCCCAACGTGACTTTCGGGTCGGGAAGCTGGTAGGGGCCTTTCTGGTACTTGACGAAGCGTATGAACGGTTCGCCTTGGTACGTTGAACGCAGCGTCTTCCACAAGTCTTTGCTTGTTAAAGGCGTTTTCGTGAAAGTGTGAACGGTGGAGAGGATGCCTCGGACCATGTTGACCGCGTGAGGTGTGAACGCAACCGTCACGGGCTCGCTTGACAAGGCGTTGAGTTCCTGCTCTACCTCTGCTACGTGCCGGTGCGTTGCCACCTTGTAGGGTCTTACGCCGCCGAACCGTTCAGGATGATGCGAAGCGATTGTTGGTTTTCTGCCTCCTCCAGAAGAGCCGATTTTCACGTCCGCAACGATGCGGTTCTTCTCCACAAAGTCTGCTTTTATGGCTGGAGCTAAGGCGAGAATGGCGGCTGTTGCCATGCAACCGGGACAGGCAACCAAGCGGGCGTTTTTAATCTCTTGGCGGTGGAACTCGGGCAAGCCGTATGCCGCCTCGCTTAACAGTTGTGGGTTGGTGTGTTTCCACCCGTACCATCTGTCGTAGTCATCGGGGTTTTTGAGGCGGAAGTCTGCGCTCATGTCAATGACTTTCAGTCCAGCGTCTAGCAGTTTTGGGACGAGGTTTACTGCGCCTCCATGAGGTGTGGCGGCGAACACTAAGTCGCAGTTTTTTTGAAGCTCGGCTACGTTTAAAGGAACGAATTTTAGCTGGGTGAGGCCGCGGAGGTTTGGATGCACGTTGAAGACGAATTCTCCTGCGCTCTGGCGAGAAGTAACCATAGTGACCTCTACGTGCGGATGGAGCAGTAACAGGCGCAGGAGTTCTCCGCCCACGTATCCTGTTCCGCCGATTATTCCTATTTTCAACTTTTTTCACCTTGTGAGTGGATGATTAGATTAGGCTTTGAGCACCTTTCAGCAGAGGGTCTGCCACGTTTATGCCCGCGATTAGTCGTGTGTGTTCCCAGAATTCTGGGCAGCTGTTGGCTTCGTGGAAGACCACGGCGTTCTTGTTTTTTTCTAGGCTTTCTTCTATTATGCTTTTTACTTTTTGGTACGGCTCGGTGCTCATGTAAGTGTGGAACGCATCTTCTAGTTTGCGGTTCCAGCTTGTGAAGTCTCGCAGACGGGTTTCGTCTGCCTTAACTTTTCTCGGTTGCTCAAACGCCGCTTCTGCCTTTTCAAGTTCCGATGCAAGCTCCGCATCATCCACGGTTTTGTTTTCGCCGATGTTGACCATGGCATCTAAGGCGAACAACCATGCTTCAGAGCCTTTGCCGAGGGCTTTGACGCATTTCACGGCTAACTCTCTAATGGGCAGCGGGATTTTGGCGTCGAAAACCGTGTTACCCAAGAAAGTGTTGGTTCGAAAGTCTTTGATGCCGCCTCGGGCTAAAGCTACCGGATGGCAGACAGCGGGCTTCCCTTTTTCTTTGTATGCTATTATGCGCAGGTCGTAAAACCATTTCTCCACGAGTTCTTGGGCGGTTATGCCTACGGGGTTTATGATGGATGGTTTGGTTTGTTGGATGCTGGTAACGAGCTGGTCACGGTTTCTGGAAAGCACGGCGCCTTTTCCGTGAGTACCTGCATCCGGTTTAACCACTATACCCTGTTCAAGCGCTATCTCATCTTGCAGCAGGTCGGCGATATCTTTTTCGTTGTGGATTTCTCTGCCGCTTTTCAAGGTGTCGGTGGCGTCGCAGGGAACGTAAACCGTTTTGGGGATGGGGATTCCTTCCACCCAGAAGTGCAGCAACGTTCGGAGCTTGCTGTAGCAAGTAAATTCGATTTGGCTGGAGTTTATGGTTTTTTTGCCGAGCATTTCCATGAGGTAGCCTGCTTGGAGTCTGCGATTTTTGCTTTGGGCTCTGTTCAGAACCACTGCGGTGTCTTTGAATGTTTGAGTGTAGTCTTTGCCTCGGGTTTTGGCGGTGAAACCGTTTTTGCTTACGGTGAGGGCGATTTTGCGGAATGGGATGTAAGTTAGGGGGATGCCTAGTTCTTGAGCAGTTTGTTTTATGCCCATCTCGTCGGTTTCTGAGCGTTCATAAAGAAGTGCTATGCTCATTGTTGTCGGCATCCCGTAGAAAAGTTATGGTTTAAAAAACTTTGGTAGCGTTTTCATTTTCTCGTGTTGAAGCGAGTACGCTTATTCGCCCCAGTCTTCGCCTTCTATGGTTAGTTCTTGAAGGTCGACGCATCCGCCTTTTATCTGTTTGACTTCGAGTTCGAGTCCGCAGCCTGGGCAGCTTAGGATTTCGCCTTTCTCTGTGTCTGCTGGCACGTTGAGTTCGGCGTCACAATCAGGGCACTTAGTTGTATTTATCACTTTCACCTCTTGTGATTTTAACTTTGCAGCTTGCTTTATTGTCTGCTACCACCTTTTTTGTTGGAAATGTCATCTTGATTAAGGTGGGTTTCTTTTAAACATTGCGACTTATTTGTAACAATTTAAGGTTTAAATGTTCCATTTGGCACAAAAACCCAATTTTAGCTTCCTATTTGGATTTTTTCCGAAAAACACGCGGCAAGGCGCAAACCTTTACGGAATCCGCATTAATTATGCATAGTAAACTACAGAAATCGTTAAATTTTTCCGCCACCTACAAGCAAGAAGGGCACAAAGATGGATGACAAGGACAAGCAGATACTCAAGATATTGAAGAATAATGGACGAGCGAGCTACGGCGCCATCGGCGAAAAAGTCGGCTTATCTGAAGGCGCCGTCAGGAAACGAATTAAGGCGCTTGCCGACGCGGGTGTCATCCGAAAGTTCACGGTGAAAATAGGCGTTGCCGAGGGCGCAGAGGCTATCACGCTATTGGCGACGAATCCTGCTTATCCAACTCAAGAAGTCTCCAAGAGAATAAGGGAGATTCCTAACGTGGAAACCGTTTACGAGGTCACAGGTGAATACGACATCGTGGCGGTTATCAGCGGGATGAACGTGGTTGAAGTTAACGAGTGCATAGAGAAAATCCGCAGAGTAGAAGGCATAATGAAAACCAACACCATGATAGTCCTACGAAGCGGGTAAACCTGAGACGGGTAATTTATAGCAAATTTAACGGATTTCGCACATTCTTGAAATCTTGTTACTGTCAGACCGCAGTCGCGTTGCTGCAAGAGGTGAAAGTAACACAAGACTCACAGTTCACTCACGCTTTTAACCTATATAAAGGGGGGCTATAGACTGTTCCGAGCACTAGAAAACACATTAGCCATAGCAACCAGCTTTTTTTACATAAGCTTTCGAAAAATTCGGCATAAACCTTTATAGAAAACGGATAACTCACAGTTATTGAGGTGAAAAGTGAATGTCATCAGACGATGATGATTACCCAGAATGGTTCAAAAGGCGACGTAAACCTCCACGCAAGGATTTGTTTTTCGGCGACATCGACCGCATGTTCCACGAAATGGAAAAGATGATGGAGGAAGAATTCAAAGGTCTCACACAAAACGTGCCCAAAAGTTACGTTAAAGAACGCAAACTTCCCGACGGCAGAACCGTCCGAGAATTGGGACCTTTCGTATACGGCTACAGCATGAAGATAGGTCCTGACGGTAAACCTGAAATCCGCCAGTTCGGCAACATAAAAAAGAGCCTTAAGGGTCCAGAAGTGAAAGATGAACGCGAACCACTAGTTGACATAGTTGAAACAGACAACGAAATCAGAGTAGTTGCGGAACTGCCTGGCGTAGAAAAAACGGACATAAAACTCCATGGAACCGAAGATTCACTGACCATATCCGTTAACACGCCTCAAACCAAATACTACAAGGAAGTTGAGTTACCCACAAAGGTGAAGGTGAAAGAGGCGAAATCATCCTACAAAAACGGTGTCTTAGAAGTTGTATTCCCCAAAGCTGAAGCCAAAAAGGAGCCGAAAGGCGAATCAATCGACATAGACTAACGTTCCATTTTGCAGCATCTCCTGAAAAGCTCGTGTCAACCATGAACAACAACTCGGAAATCGACACGTTAAACACCATCTGCAGAGAAGCAAAAAAAGAAGGTAAACTGTCTGGCAAAAACTTAACTGAACTCTACGAGCTTTTCGGTCAACGATTCACAAAAGCCCTCGGTGCGCTGAAAGAAAACCGCGTGAAAAAATACGTTTTCAAACCCAGCGGCAGAACCGTCTGGATAGTCATTGGAAGAGAAAGAGATTACCTGATAATGCCTGAAGCTGAATTCTGCATGTGTGACGACTTCTACTTTCGAGTATTAGATAGAAAAATCCACCTGTGCTACCACTTAATCGCCCAGAAAATCGCGCGCAACCTAGGATGGTACGAAACCTTAGAAGAGAACGATAAGCTGTACGAATCGTTAATGAACGAGTGGAAAAAAGCTACTGCTTAAATATTAAAACATTACAAGAATAAGAGAGGAAAAGGGAGAATATTAATGGACCTAAACGCGTACTTTCTAACCTTAGAATATGTCCTCATGGCATCAACGTTTGCTGCTCTAGTGCTGATATTCTTATATTCCTATTTTGGAAAGGAAGAAGAGCAAACAAGCTAGCCACCAAACTTCCTCAGTCTTCTATTCATAACTAAAAACACCACAACA
>CAZEPB010000033.1:0-16576 GCA_964514055.1 uncultured Candidatus Bathyarchaeia archaeon
AATGCGCGAGCACGTTGGCTTGGTTGGCGAATTGGTTGGGCATGAAGTATTTGTCGGGGCTTTGGCTGGCTATTTTGCGTGCGAGGTCTTCTGCGCCGTCCATGCCTTTTGTGGCTTCGCTTAGAATAATTTTTGCGCCTATGGCGTTGAGAATCTGCCGTCTCTCCAAGGTCATGTTTTCGGGCATAACCAGAAAGAGGTTGTAGCCTTTTACGCGGCAGACTAGGGCTAAGCCTATGCCTGTGTTGCCGCTGGTGGGTTCGATAACGGTTTTGTTTTTGTTAAGTTGTCCTGTTTTTTCGGCTTGTTCAATCATGTATTTGGCTATGCGGTCTTTGACTGAGCCTCCGATGTTGAATTTTTCCAGTTTCACGTAGAGTTCGAGGTTTGGGTTCTTGTGTAAGCGGTTTACCTGCACCATCGGAGTGTTGCCGATTAAGTCCAAGATGCTTTTGGCAATCATGTTGCATCGTAAAGGTGAATTGTGATGCATAGGTAAATGGCTTTCTGTTTTATGGGTGGATCAGGCTGGGTGGCTGGGTTTGCAAGCGTGTTTTTGTGGTTGTGGGTATTCGTTTTTTGTTGTGCGGGCTGTGTTGATTTTATGATATATTCCGTTATAAGGTGGAATATTGTTCATATTTTATAGGAAAATTTATATTCTCGGCAGTAGAGGATATAAGTGTGATCAAAATGAGCAAGAATTATGAAGTTTATCCTATTGGATATGTGAAACGCGGAAACGACATTGAAGTGCAACTAAAAGACGAGTACAAAGATGCTCTGCTGGAGGTTGACAATTTCAGCCACCTCATAGTAGTATGGTGGGGCAGCAAGTACGCGCAATACCGAGATCAAGTGGACATGCAAATGAAACCACCTTATGCCCCAAACGTTTTAACAGGACTCTTCGCCACGAGAAGCCCAGTTAGACCCAACCCAATAAACGTCACAGTCTGCAAAATCGAAAAAATCGACCATGATAAAGGAACAGTAGTGATTAACCAGATAGACGCCTTCGACGGAACCCCGGTCCTAGACCTGAAAGTATACTTCCCCACATGCGACAGGGTAAAAGACCCAGTGGTTCCTGAACGATTCAAAGAATGGGGCGAGTGGGCGCCGCCAGAAGGCGAACCGCCAGAATGCTATGAGCAACAGTGAAAAGATTAATCAAGACTTCAATCTTTTCTACTGATGACGAACAAATGAAACCACGCATAACCAAACCGATTTCTCTGAAGCTATTGGGGTGCGTCTATTATGGCGACCCCTTTCACAGTCATGAAGAGGGTAGCGTAAAAAATGAGATCGGGCGGCTCTGGGAAAGATTCGAAAAGGCATGTTCCACGCATATTGACGAGGTGAAAAGGATTTCAGTGGAAAAGACTGTTGCGTGGGAAGCACATATTCAAACTCAGGAATATGCAAATACAAAAGAGTACACGATTTTCGCTGGAATAGAGGTGAGTGAACCCGTTGCGGCACCCCTCGATTTTTTCTATAAAGAGCTGCCAGAGACGAAATATGCGGTCTTCAAATTGAAGGGCGACTCTTTCATTACAGGTCTGGGTTACATTTACAATACGTGGCTTCCAAACTCAAAATATAAGGAATCCCACGGGTACATGCTTTGGCGATACGACGAAAAAACTAAGGCTCTTGACGATCCTGATTGTGTTCTAGAGGCGTATATACCTGTAGAGGAAAAAAACGTTGAGTGACAAACGCCTAGTCCTCGGAAAAGAAACCCTGAAGATAGTAAAAGCTTTGGCAAACGAAAACAGGTTCAAAATCTTAACCCAACTATACGTTGAGCCATTAACATTCCAAAAGCTGAAGGAAGTTACAGCACTAGAAAAATCAGCCCTAGCAAACAACCTAAACAAACTCTTAGACGTGGGACTGGTAGAAAAATCCCAACACGGCGTTTACGCCATAACAGAGGACGGCAAAAAACTCCTTGAAGCACTAGAGAATTTCATTAAAGGCTCAAACGAACAAAAACGTAAGCTCCAAATAGCACAAGCACAGCACCAAATGATGAAACCCTTCCTAGAGCGACACACACGCGACCCCAGAGAGTAACCAATTCTTCGGAACTTCGTGACAACAACCCTCTGCGTCTTCCCTGCTTGGCGCTTACGCCTCTTGAGGTAGAGCTGCATGAACTTTTTATAGCTGTGGATGCGTAGTTTCTTATTATGCAGACCGCGCTGACTCTTGAAGTGTTCTTAGCTTTGCTCTTAGCGGTGGCGTTGGGTGCCATCGTGGGCATAGAGCGGGAAAAATCGCATAAACCCGCAGGACTGCGCACGCACATGCTTGTTTCGCTCGGCGCGTGCCTCTTCGCCATGATGTCCACAAGCTTCGGCGCGCAACCCGCCCAAGTTGCAGGCGGCATAGTGGCGGGAATCGGCTTCATAGGTGCGGGAACCATCTGGGCGGAAAAGGACAAGGTGCAGGGCATAACGACAGCGGCGAGCCTCTGGGCAACAGCCGCCATAGGCTTAACCGCGGGAATAGGCGACTACCCTCTGGCAGCTGTGGTGACAATCCTCGTTGTGATTATTCTCGCGTCGAACAGCCTACTAAGAAGAGCAGGACTCGAAAAAGACTAAACAAGCAACCAGTAGCTTGTGGATTAAATTCTAATCTTTTATAACACAACAACGCGGAAGGCTTAGTGCTTGCGTTTCTTGAAGTAGACCAGCAGACCTACACTGACAACGGTCACTGACGCCATCGGAGCTATGACTAACATTGTTGGGGAAGGCTCTTCTTTTGTGAAGTAAATTATTCCTGAGGTGCCGACGTTGCCTTCAATATCCCAAGCGTACACGGTTAGGGTATGCTCCCCAGCAGGCAAGTCAGTCAGTGTTATGTTTCCCGCAATTGTTACATTTTCCTGCCCGTCCAAAACATATGAGATTTGTGAGGTTTTTTCGTTCACTGTGAAATTCAATGGGATGTCTGCTGTATTGTACGTTTTATTTTCAAGTGACAAAACTGAAATAGCTGGAGGAGTTATGTCAAAAGTTGTGCCAATCGCAAAGCTGACAGAGGCTGAACCATTTACGAAATAATGATAATATGCGAAGGGGTCTTGTTCATCCCCGCTTGTACCCTGCTCAACTGCGTAGACTGTTATGTTACGTTTTCCCTCTGGCACTCCAGTCAAGATTATATTATAAGGGAATTGGGTGACCACTGGACGAATAGCGTAGAGGTTGTCAGGTGGTTGACTTAAATCATAAACTATAACATCACTTTCTTGCCAATCTGTCCTGTAATAAATCTTGTATAAGGGCAAATCGATTGAGCTTACGTGAAAAGTAAGATTGACAGCACCTGTCGCGTATGCTATTCTCTCTGGGGAGGATATTGTCACCGTTGGAGGATTGGCGTTAGCAGGAGGCGATGTTTCTCCTTTGTATGTCCATGCATTTGGGTTCGCACCTGCCAAATTGACGAATAGAATGCCCGTTGCCGCTAAGAGTAACAGCCCTAAGAAGAGGATTAATTCTGCAGTTATCCTCTTCATAACGCCTGTGATCCCCTTTTCTTGTTCTTCACGAAGTAGAAAGCGAGACCTACGCCTGCAACTGCAGCTGACGCTATGGAAGCAGCTGTGACAAGTGTCGTTGGGAAGGGCTCTGGCTCTGATTTAGGTTCTTGAGAAGGTGAAGTTGATGGCAAATCGGCGGTAGAGGTTTCGCAGGGAGCCATAAGCGGATAGAGGTCCATGTTGTTCTCGTTGATGAAGAAAGGAGTGTCGCCCACGCCCGTGTTACCGACTTCTGAGGCGTTAGGATACCGCGAAGTGTAATCGCTCCAGTAGTTTCCTTCTTTGCCGTCATCCCAAACGTTGGCGGCGCCAGCTACGAATTTGGGCGGTTCGGGCTCTGGCGGGTTGAAAGGGTCCGTGGGAGCCTCGTTGAAAGAGTTCATAGGAGGTGTATTGAGTTCAGGAAAGCTCCAAACGCCAGCGATGCGCACTTGAAGTCCTTCTGTGACGTTGTTGTTGATGAAGTTATTATGGTGGATAACGTTGTTTTTCTGAGTACCGTTTAGTTCGATGCCCCAACCGTTGTTCTCTGTTATGGTGTTAAATGTAACTGTGTTTTCAACCGCGTCGCTAAGCTGAATACCCACTCCATTTCCCGCAATATAGTTCCCATTAACCGCGTTACCGCTTGAGCCATACATGAAACAAATTCCAGAACCTATGTTCAGGGTGATGTTGTTTCCAACAATCTCCCACTCTTGTGCACCTTTAACTGAAATTCCATTTCCCTTATTCTTGGTTATCTGATTCTGGCTGACCAAATTACATGTCGAGGAGTCAAGCGCATAGACGCTAACTCCGTCCTCTCCGTTTGATTCTATTCTGTTGCCAGAAACGTTGTTGTCTCTTGAAGCACCATCAAGATAAATTCCATACTCGCTGTTACCAGCAACACGATTGTTAGAAATAACGTTGTTGGACGACCACTGAAGCGTTATGCCGTTCAAATTGTTCGCTATGACGTTTCCACTAATCGTCGAACCGTTTGTGTAGCAGAGCAAAACTCCATCTGCATTGCCTCCAAGACTCAAGCCCTGAACCGTTATGCCGCTGCAGTTCTTGAGCACCACCCACCCCGCGTCAGAGGGCACAGCCCTATCGTGCTGCTTCACCCAATAATGAATTGGTTTGCCGTTCACCGTGTTCGAAATGTCAATGTCGTTGACCGCACTGCTGCTTTCGGAAACTGCGCCATCGTTGTTCCTGAACTGGTTATTTCTAAAAACGGTATCCGAAGCGGAAACAACTCCGTGAGTGTTGCGTGCAATGTAGTTGTCCGAAACCTCGTTCCCCGACGAAAAATCGTAAAACGCGATGCCGTAAGTGTTGTTGGTTATCGTGTTGCCAATGACTTTGTGGCTTCTCGGAGTCGAAGGCGAACCATAACTCAACCACGTGAATTTAATGCCATATTCGAAGTTGCTTATCTTCATGTTCTTTATTGTGATGCCGGTTCTTTCTTGAAGGAAAACACCAGCCCCGCCTCCGCTTCCCTGAAGCGTGTAGCCTGCACCGTCCAGCACTATGCCGTCGCGCAGGACTACGATGGTTCTGTGGATGTCTCCTGTTAAAGTGTAAACGTTGCCGCCACGTTGAATCAGATCTGTTCCTTCAACTGCTCCACTACTAGTAATTTGAATACCTGAGGGAACTTGTTCTGGAAAAAAATTCGCGGACGCAAAATACGTCACCTGCGTCCCAGCTGCCACTGACAGTAAGAGGACTGAAATGAAAGCAAGTGTTAAGATTGGCTTATTTTTCACTAGTATTCCCTGCTCAAAACTAGCATATTTCTGCTGTAAAAGCGTTTTTGTCAAGGTTTCTTGACTAAACGAAACTTGGAGTTAGTCAAGATTTCTTGACAAGACTTTTCGACACGCAGATTCCGCTCAATTTTTAAGAAATGAGCAAAGGCAGCACCTTTTTAGTCCGAAAAATAGGCACATCGTATTGCCGAAACTAAAACCCGCGACGCTTCATCGCTTAGCCGCCTAAAGACGGGCTATGTGATGCTGACGTTCTGGATGTCGAAGTACCGTTTTGCCAAAAACCGCAGGCGTTCAGCGTTTTTGCCGTTTTTGCCTATGGCGACGCCCTTATCCTTCGGGTTAACCGTCACGACCGCCATCTTTTTTCCGTCTGTCCTTTCGGTTATGCGCACCTCTCTGACTGCTGCGGGTTTCAAGGCGTTCTTTATGAACTGTACGGGATCTTCTGAATACTCGATTATCTCGTGTTTTTTCCCAGTCATCCTTTCGAGTGTGTGAATGTTTCTGCCGCCTTTGCCGATGGCGACGCCCACTTGCCCTTGGTTCACGATGAATATTGCGCGTTCCTGTTCCTCGTCGATGATGCAGTCTTTGACGCCGGCGCCGCTGACGCTTTCAAACAACGCGATATAACGCATTTCGTCACACGTGATTTTAATGCCTGAAGTCACTCAATTCCTCCAGTGTTTTCTTCCGTCTCATTACTTTCAATTGCTTTTAGAATCTCTGAGTCGCCCGTTTCTCTTATACTTAGTGCTGAAATAACAAATAGTTTGTTGCAGACAGTAGCCAAATCTATTGCATTGCTCTTATACGTCATGACAGGGACCTTAGAGATTTCACCATAATATTCCACTTGCTCTTTTATGTCTTTTGGGCAGTTAGCGGCTAAAACTATCATCTTAGCCTTGCCAGTCTTGGCGTTTTGCAGTGCCGCGTTGGCTCCGAAAGAAACTTTGCCTGTCTTTACAGCGGTTGCTATCGCCTTATCCACGTCTATCATGTCTCCGTTTTTCCTCCTTTCTTTTCTTGTTTTTCGAAAGTGGACATGTACAACTCCACCAAACCCGTGCCTATCGGAATCGACTGTCCAACAATCACGTTCTCAGTCACACCAGCCAGCGGGTCGCTTTCGCCTTTCACGGCTGCTTCAACGATGTTCGGAACCGTAATTTCAAACGCTGCCCTAGCCAGAACGCTTGCTTTCTTGCCGCTGATGCCGTGCCTGCCTATCTGCTGCACCTCACCCGTTGTGGTCATCATGTCTGAGACGAGCATTACGTGGCGCACATCCACGTCTAAGCCTTGATCTTCTAAGACTCCCTTCGCCTCATTTACTAAGGCGTTTCTTGCTGCTTCGATTCCAAGCGTTTTGGCGATCTCGTGAACGTTGTTTGTTGTTGTCCGTGAAGTGTCTACTCCTGTAACTTCTAAAACCTTAGCCAAGTTTGAACCGTCTGTCCGTATAACCCATTCTCCTCGTTCTTCAGTGACCAACACACGCTTTATGTCAGGCACTCCTTTAACGTGGAAACCTGGTGTCTTGCTAAGTATCTTCTTCATGTTTTCCATTTTTTTAGGCTTAATCTGCACCGTATCGCCTTTCACCGTAACTGTCGCATGTTGAATTTCCAGTCTTTCCTCAAGTTCCTTCAGGGTTATCGCCCTGTCGTCCATCATAGACTTGTTTAACTCAACAATTATTTCTTCACGTATAGGATCCTCGTAAATCGCTGACGCCAAGTCTTCCAAAGACGTGTAGATTATGCTGCGTGCAATCTCCACCGCGCCTTCTTTGCTTTTCCTGTGCTTTCCTGTCAAGTATATCGTCATAATCGGAGTTGATGGGATTCTTCGGGCGTCAACTATTTCAATCAGTCTCGGCAAGCCTAACGTGACGTTTTGCTCCTTGACTCCAGCGTAGTGGAACGTTCGCAGCGTCATCTGCGTACCAGGCTCACCTATCGACTGAGCGGCAACTATGCCCACGGCTTCACCTGGCTCCATCAACGCTTTCTTGTACTGTTCAGCCGTAAGCGCAACGGCCTTGTCAACGCCTTCCTTGCTGAGCTTAGCTTTAGCCAAACTATGCTTAAGCTGATTAACGAGTATCGGCGTGAGTTGCTCCTCGACAGCTTCTAACTGCTTTTTAATGTAATCTGCCGTTGCAGCTTTGCCTTTTTCTTCCCCGATTTTTATATGGTTGATAAGTCGGCTCACGTTCACCGCTTGCCCATGGTCGCTCTTGGCGGGGTCTACTCCGTCTTCGCCGTACATGAATTGAATTATGTCGCCAGCTGAGTCTCTGACGGTGCCGTCATACTCCAAGCGGATGTGTTCCAAAGCGTTGATAAGCCTTCTTTGCATGTAACCGCTCTGTTGTGTTCTGACCGCCGTGTCCACCAAGCCTTCTCTGCCTCCCATGGCGTGGAAGAAGAATTCAATCGCGTCCAAGCCAGTCTGATACGAAGAGTAAACAAAGCCTCTTGCCTTCGGGCGGGAGTCATCCGCTGTGAAATGTGGCAAAGCGCGTCCAGCGTAACCTCTCATTATACGTTTGCCTCGAACTGATTGTTGCCCCACGCATGCAGCCATTTGCCCAATGTTAAGACTTGAGCCTCTCGCGCCCGTTCGAGTCATGACAATGCCAGCGTTTTCCAACGTAAAGTCGTGATCAGCTATTTTCCCTGACTCGTCTCTGGCTGTAGCTAGTTCGTGCATAACGTATATTTCAAAAGACTCGTCAAGGGTTTTACCAGGAAGCCGCGGTAACGTTCCGTTTTTCTTGCTTTCAATCAGTGCATCTATCTTCTTCTGAATTCGTTCCATAGTCTTATTCATTTTCGCAGTGGCTTTCGGAGACAAAACCAGTTGATCATACGTGTAGCTGAAACCCCGCATGGTTATGAAGAGCTTCAGCATTCGTGTTATTTTATTAAGGAATTCGCGTCCCGCTTGAGTGCCGTAATCTTTTATTATTCGGTGAAGCAGGCTTTCAGATTGTTCAGCTCCTATGGAACGCCTATCTATAATTCCTGAAATAAGCTCGCCGTTTTTTATCACAACGTAAGCATCATGCTTACATAATTCTTCCTCACATTTGGTGCAGCCTTGGCAAATGTTTGCCTTCAAAACATAATTTAATGTCTTCGGCAGAAAGAGGCTGAAAATCTGTTTTCCTGTCCATAACGGCTGAGGCGCCTTTATCTTTGGCTCTGGTAGCTCCCCTTCATACCCCGTAGCCATCACAAGTCGATTGACTTCTGCCTTTGTTAGAGTGGTTCCAGTTTTGGTGAAGAAGTACGCGCCTGTGATGAAGTCTCGTATCGCGCCTATTATCGGTCCGCCGAATCTGGGCGAGAGTATCTGGTCTTGGACTTGCATTAGCATCAGGGCTTCTGTTCGTGCTTCTTCGCTCTGGGGCACATGGAGGTTCATTTCGTCTCCGTCAAAGTCCGCGTTGTAGGGTGGACAAACGCAGAGATGTAAGCGGAACGTCTTGTAGGGTAAAACGCGTACGTAATGTGCCATAATTGACATGCGGTGCAGTGATGGCTGGCGGTTAAATATGGCTATGTCGCCGTTTTTGAGATGGCGCTCCACAATGAAACCGAGCTCTACGGCTTCAGCGATTTTTTCGCGGTCCACCACGAATTCAAGTCGTATGCGTTTTCCGTCTGGACGGATAATGTAGAGGGCGCCTGGATACTTTTCAGGACCGTTTATTACTAGCTGCTTCATTTCCTCAATGTTCCACGCGGTTACTTTTTCAGGAACCGACAGCCGCATGGCTACATCGTTTGGAACGCCGACCTCGTTTATGTCAAGGTTCGGGTCTGGAGAAATAACTGTGCGCGCTGAGAAGTCAACTCTTTTGCCTGAAAGGTTGCTTCTGAACCTTCCTTCTTTTCCTTTCAACCGTTGCGAGAGGGTCTTTAATGCTCTTCCTGAACGGTGCCTTGCTGGTGGTATCCCAGAGGCTTCGTTGTTAAAGTAGGTGGTTACATGGTATTGCAGAAGTTCAGATAAGTCTTGAATGATAAGTGTTGGAGCTCCCGCCTCCATGTTTTCCTTGAGCCTTTGGTTAATGCGGATGATGTCAACAAGTTTGTGAGTTAAGTCGTCCTCAGAGCGTATCCCCGACTCAAGCGTTATGGAGGGACGAACGTAAACGGGGGGCACAGGCAAAACCTGCAAGACCATCCATTCAGGCCTTGCCGCTTCAGGGTTGAACCCTAAAATTTCCAAGTCCTCATTTGAAATGCGCTCCAGTCTTTCCCTGATCATGCTGGGTGTTAACGGTTCAGAACCTGCTTCGGTTTGTTCTATGAATTTTGTAGGTTTTTCAAAAGTGATTTTGTACTGGTTAGTTGCACAGTATGGACACTGCTTGGCTTTGATTTCCTTCACAATGCCCTTATACACCGCGTCGGGTATCGTGCCCAAGAGCCTGTTGTATCTTTCAAGTCTAGCTTGAACTTTCTTCGCTTTTTCCTCTGAAAGAAGTATTCGCCCACAATTGCGGCATGTTGTCTTTAAGAGCTCATGAATTAGCTTTGTGAATTCGATGTGTACTATGGGCACTGCCAGTTCGATATGCCCGAAGTGTCCTGGACAACGGATTGCCGTGTTGCCGCAGGTTTTGCATCTCTGCCTAGGTTCCAAAGTTCCCAATCGACCATCCATTAACCCTGCGGTGATAGGCGCGCCGTCTTCATCGTAAGTGTCTGGCGTTTGAATTTCTACAACTGATTGCTTACGGAGGTCTTGAGGGGAAATCATACCGAACGAAATTTCGTCAACAACTTTATGAATTAATTCTTCTGTGGACATTATGCCTTCTCCTTAAGTCTTAATTTTGGTGCAACACACAAGCTCTGCAGCTCTTGCAACAAGAGCTTAAACGCGTAAGAAACGATTACAGGTGAAATTCTGGCTTTTTCATCGCAGATTTTGCACACGTATTTTCTTTGTTTCATGTCGAAATAGGCTATTTGACCGCAGTTTTCGCAGATGTACAGCGTGTACTTGTCGGATTCTTCCAGCAGCCTGTCCCTCAGCAGCATGGCTGCGCCGTGACCTATGAGGCAGTCACGCTCCATTTCGCCGAATCGTAAGCCTCCACCTCTGGCTCTGCCTTCAGTGGGTTGCCGCGTCAGCATCTGCACTTGCCCACGGGCTCTGGCGTGCATTTTGTCGGCTACCATATGGTGTAGTTTCTGGTAGTATACGATGCCGACGAAGATGTCAGCCACGAATTTTTCGCCTGATGTTCCGTTGTAGAATACTTCGCTTCCTGTGTGGCTGAAACCGAGCTTCACGAGGTTTTTCCTAATCTCGTCGGGTCCTTCGTTGGAGAATGGTGTGCCATCCGCTGGTTTTCCTCGTGCGGCTGCAGCTTTTCCCGCAAGGGATTCGATGAATTGGCCGATGGTCATTCTTGAGGGTATTGCGTGAGGGTTGATTACTATGTCTGGAACTATGCCTTCATCTGTGAAGGGCATGTCTTCCTGCGGAACTATTAAGCCTATGACCCCTTTTTGTCCGTGGCGAGAAGCAAATTTGTCTCCTAACTCTGGAACACGTTGATCGCGGACTCTTACCTTTACAAGCTTGCTTCCTTCTCCCGATTCTGTTACGAAGATTCCGTCAACCACGCCTGTTTCTGAAGGACGCATATCCACGGATGTGTCCCGCATAGATGGACCTTTAACTTCAAACTCCTTGTATTCTTCAAGGAACCGAGGCGGACTTATTCTCCCGATTAGAACGTCTCCGCCCACAACCGCAGATTCTAAACTTATTATCCCGTCAGGTTCGAGAAGCCGGTAATATTGTTCTCCACGGTATCCACGGGTTCCCGGCTCAGGAACTGTAAATTTGTCCTTCAACCCGCCCAAATACTGGCGGCACTCGGCTTCGTACATCCTGTAGAAGGTTGAACGAGCTAAGCCTCTTTCAATTGAGGCCTTGTTAAAGACTAAAGCGTCTTCCATGTTGTAGCCTTCGAAGGAAAGCACTGCAACAACACAGTTTTGTCCTGTGGGGCGTTGCTTATACCCCATGATTTCCATCAATTCTGTTTCAACCAAGGGCACTTGCGGATAATGCAGTATGTGCGATCTTGAATCCACGCGGTGATGGAAGTTTGTGCTATAAACTCCAAGTGCCTGTTTAGCCATTGCAGCCTGATATGAGTTGCGTGGTGACTGGTTGTGTTCCGGATAGGGTATTGTTGACGCGCAGATTCCCAGGATCGTGTAGGTCGCGATCTCAGCGTGCGTGTTTTGAGGAGTGACATCATCAAGAGACACGGCTAAGTACGCGTTTTCTTCTTCTTCAGCATCCAAATATTCAATCAAACCGTTTTTGACGAGGTCTTCCCAAGTCCATTCGCCGAGACCTATTTTTTCCAAGTGTTCAGGCTGAAGCTTTGGAACGCCGTTTTCAACAATTATCAGCGGGCGCCTAACTCTTCCTTCATCGCAGTTAGCGTGCACCTCTTCCATTTCGGTTTGCTGCTTCGAGAAGTAGGTTACGTTGACTTCGGTTGAGATTTCACCTGCTCTTCTTTTTTCTCTGAAGGCTTTAACCAGTTCTGGGGCTGAATTGCAGTATCCGATTATGTTACCGTCCACGAAAACTTTCGCTCCCGAAGTCCTTAAAGCCGCGTTAGCTTCGTAAGCTGGAACCGTGCCCATCTCAAAAAGCAGCTGCTTGATCTTCTCGGGGTTCACACCCACAGAGATTGACGCTGATAAAGCTAGATTCTTGACCAGACCACAGTTAGACCCTTCAGGTGTCTCGTTAGGGCATAAGCGTCCCCAATGTGTCGGGTGTAGGTCTCGAGCTTCGAAGTTAGGTTGACTTCTGCTTAACGGCGACTGAAGCCTCCGCAAGTGGCTGAGTGTGGATATGTAGTTTGTTCGATCCAAGAGCTGGGTTATGCCGACTCTGCCTCTTCCCCAATTCCCAGTTGCAAGCGCATGCTGGAATCTTTCAGTAATTATTCCCGGGCGGACTGCCGCGGACACGGTTATTATGGGACCTTTTACGCCTATGCGTTCAAGCTGATACTTTATGTCGCGAGTTAAGTTTCTGAAGGAAACGCGGAAAAGGTCTGCGAGAAGGGGTCCTCCGAGTCTCAGGCGTTTGTTCTTGAAATGATCTTTGTCGTCTGGTTGCCTTCTGCCAAGCTTAAGCTGGATAACGCGGTAAGCCATTTCGCCGAGGAATATGGCTTTGTCTTTCCTATTCTTGTTAACTCGACCCAAATGCGGCAAAAAGTTCTTGTCGAGTGCGGTTTCAGCCTTTTGCAAACGGTACTCTTCAACTTGCCCGTGAGCTACGCGGTTTCCGATAAACAGCATTGCGTCAGCGGGTGTGTCTACGCCTATGGCTTTTTCAAATGAAGGCCCAAGTAGGCTTTGGATGTCCTTGTCAAGGGAGACGGCTTCAGCTATGTCTTTGTCTTTTTCCAAGTCTAACGCGCGCATTATCACTACAAAGGGTATTTCAGTGGGCACTCCAGGCATCGTAACGTAGATGGCGTCGTCTGACTTTATTTTCAGCTCTATTCTTGCTCTGAAGCCTACGGTTGTTGAGAATATTTTGGCTTGATGAACAGGTTTCGTTCCTTTTTCGTCTACGTCAACTATCACGCGGTTCGGTGCCAAGTCTTCCATGGCTACTATGACGCGTTCAGAACCGTTCACCACGAAGTAGCCGCCTGCGTCATCTGGGTCTTCCCCTGCGGCGACAAGCTCGTCGTTTGAAAGCTGCGACAAGAAGCACAGTTTTGACTTAAGCATAACCGGGATGTTTCCGATATAGACGAGTTCGGTGTCTTGTTCTCTTCCATCTATCACAGGTGTCATTTCAAGGGCGACGGGCGCCGCGTACGTCAGGTTTCTGAGTCTGCCTTCCATGGGGTAGATTTCGTGTTTTGTACCGTCAACTTCTGTGGCGTATGGTCCGGTAATTCTGGATTGAGGGTCTATCACCCAGATTTGTCCAAGTTTCACTTTGTATGGGTTTTCAGGAACTTCTATGGCTATTTCGCCGACTTCATCCACTACTTCCTGCAAGCCGTGGTCTATGAATTCGTTGTAAGAGTCGAGGTGCTGCCTTACTAAGCCTTTCTCTTCAAAGAAAGTTTTCAATAAAATAGGGATATCATCTTTTTGAAATTCAGTCAATTTTATCATTCTCCCGCAAACTTAAATTTGTGAATGTGAAGGCGTATTTTTCTGATGCGGGTTTTTTCAAACTTTTTGTTTCCTCCGATGTTGGAGTGGTCAACTCGAAAAAGTGTCTACTATCTTTTTTAAAGAGCACAAACACATGCTACATAGCTCACTAATAAACTTTTTTATGTGTACGCGCCTACAAATCAAGGCTTTTTAAGCTTTTTAGAGTACTTCACGCTAATAACTTTTTTTGAGTTGCGTTGCGCCCCGCAAAACCTGAACAAGGAATACAATATTTAGGTAAGCTTAAAATCGTTAAGCAAATGGTTTTTCTATGTGTAAAACGACTGGTAATTTGTGGTTTTTTGGCAAATCCGCTAGCTTGACAAGCTCAGTTATTTCGTTTTATGACTGCCAGTTTGCGTGTTGCCGTCTGGAAGACCGCTTTCTTTTTTATCAGTGGAAGCAGCTTTTCGTCTGTTTCGTAGCCTATGCTGTTTCTCTCGTTTTGAATGGCGATTTTGGTGGTTGTGCCTGAGCCTAAGAAGGGGTCGAGCACGGTGTCGCCTTTCACGCTGAACATTCGGATGAGCCTATTCGCGATTTCGTCTGGATAAGCGGCGGTTCTTCTTTCGAGTTGGCTCGTTGTTTGGCGTGTGCCTGTTATGTCCCATATCTGCGTGAACCATTCGTCTCGTTGCTTCTTCGTGAAGGCACTTTCGTATCGGCGGTTGTCGTTTGGCGGGAAATGCCGAAGTTTTCCTTTTCTGAAGATTAGTATGAATTCGCAGTCTAAGGTGACATACGCATTGGGTGGCAAGAAGCCTGAGCCTAGGAAAGCGCCTTTTCCTTTGTACTTTGGTTTGGTTGTGGGTTTCTTCCATAGAATGTAAGGCAATGTTGTGAAGCCTATTTTTTCGCAGTGTTCAATGATTCGGGAGTGGTTGGGGAAAAGGCGGAACTTGCCGTTTACGGTGCGTGTGGCGTCGCCTATGTTTATGCATGCTATGCCACCGTCTACGAGCACGCGGTAGGTTTCACGCCATGTTCTGGCAAGGGTTTCGTGCATGGCATCGTAGATTTGCGTTACTGTTTCCTCTCCGCCGTCGGCTTCCAGCTTTTGCCATAGAGTGGCGATTTGCGGGTTTATCGTGGCGAATTGGGCGTCCCACATTTTTATCATAGGGTACGGCGGCGAAGTCACCATTAAGTGGATGCTGGAGTCGTTTAGTTCGGGCATTTGCTGGCTGTTGGCGAGGATTATTTTGTGTTCCGTCTGCATGGCGTGTTCCTTTTGTTATACGTGAGGAGGGCGCTTTTACTTTTTTGGTGCGGCTGCTTCGGTGGAATTCGGATTCTGAATTCAGAGTCGAATTTCATAACAGATATGCATAAGCACAAACAAAAGGCGCAATCAGTGTTCAAGTTGAAGGGCGCTTTGTCAGCACGGAACATGCAAAGACTGTTTGCCATCGCAATCTTAGTGGCGCTTTTGTTTGTGAATTTAGGATTCAGCGTTGACGCGCCAGCTTTTCCCGAATACCAGCGGTACGTTCACACCTACGTGAACGACGGAGAGCGGGGCAACTGGACTTACGTGGAGAAGCCCATGTTCCCCGTTTACCTTAACGAATCCCAAGTTCCTATCGGTCAGAACTACACTGTCGTCTGCCCGTTGCAGGCGGACCACAGCTATCACGTCTACTGTTACGGTGCATGGGTGCACACAGGCGACGAACCGAAAACCGACTACGACATCTACGTCTATAACCCGCAGGGCGAGTTGGAGAGCATGCACACCGAAGCAGCTGGGCTTCCCGAGCACTTGGGCACCACGGTTGACGACCCGTTTTTTGTCCCTGCCAGCTCAGGCAACTACACGTTCATGATAGTGAACGACGCAAGAGAGAGCAATGGCGCTGAGCAGGCGACTTTTATGATAATCGAGAACGTGGAGCCTGACAGGTGGTACACGCACGCGGTAAGCGGAAAAATCGCCGATACGCCAGTGTTTAACACCAGTTGGGCTTACGAGTTTGTGACCGACAGCGAACGCATCGAGCTGTGGGTGCGCGTGCCAGACACGCTGGACATGTACGAGGCAAGGTTCTATTTGATGAGCAACGCGGAATCGTTCACCGTGAACAATGTTTCTTTGCCTTGGGAGATGGGGCTTTACGGCAACAAAAGCGATGTGGGCGGCTACAACCTTGAGAGCGAGGAATACCGCGGCGTAGCCTACGCAAGCTGCGAGTTCAACGGGCAAGACATGTTTCTGAACTACACCCAGCCGTCTGAGGGCGAAAACGTTTACCATCTGGTTTTGATGGGCGAGGTTGGGCAAGGCAACATAGAGTTCATGGTTAAAACCACGTTCGGCGGCGCCTTGTCACCGTTAACTTTTCCGAAAAGAGCCACCCCAGCGGATGAAACGGTGATAGCTTACGCGACGAACACGACGCAGCTGGAGAACGCCACGTTGCAGTACACAATTGACAACTGGAAGAACACTACCAACGTGGAGATGGCGGTCAGCAACATGACCTGCAACGCCACGATTCCACGGCAGGAAGCAGGCAACCTCGTGGAGTACACGGTTCAAGCGACGGACACCATAAAGAACCAGCTGGAAGCGGCTGGAAACTTCACGGTGAAGCACCCAGCAGCAATAACCGACTTTAACGCCACGCGCATGACCGTTACGCTGGGCGAGAACATAACCGCCACGGGAACCCTTTCCGCGGAAGCAGCGGGCGCGCCTGTAACCGTCACGTTCATCTCCGTAAACGCCACAGACCCAGTACAATGCACGGCGCTTGGAAACGGCACTTTCACCGCAAACTACCATCCAGAAACCACGGGAATCTGGACCGTTCAAGCCGCTTTCGCTGGAAACAGCACGGTTTACGGGTGTGAGAGCGAGGTTGGGATGGTGACGGTGGAGGAGCCGTCTTTCTTGGCGGTGTATGGGATTTTCATAGGCGGCGGAGTGGGCGGCGGCTTAGCCGCTGTAGGCGCAGTAGTCTACATAAAGAAGTACCGCGAGTAGC
>CAZEPB010000034.1:0-16159 GCA_964514055.1 uncultured Candidatus Bathyarchaeia archaeon
ACCGTCAAGGTCCCGATGTCGGCACCCAATACCGTTCAGCCATATTTTACCACAACGAAGAGCAAAAAGCCACAGCGGAACAAGTTATCGCCGAGCTGGATAAAGAAGAAATTTGGGACGCGCCAATCGTCACGAAGGTAGAGCCGTTAAAGGTCTTTTACAAGGCTGAAACCTACCACAAAGACTACTACAAAAAACATCCAAATCAGCCTTACTGCCAACAGGTCATCACGCCTAAACTTGTCAAATTGCAACAGCGTTTCTTAGGAAAACTCAAGGTGCCATGAGAAGTGCAGCAATCAAATCAGAAGTTGAGTAAAAAAAACCGCGGTTTGGTGGGAAAGTTTGAACAAGGCGGACAATATTCTACGAGAAATCGAAAAAAGAGCACGCAACGAATTTCTACCAATTGTAGGTCCAGAAAAGGGACAGGTCCTAGCCGAAGAAATCAGAAAAGCCAAACCAAAACGCGTTTTAGAAGTCGGCACGCTGATCGGCTACTCAGCTATTCTGATGGGAAAAGAATTGGATGAAAACGCTCAGATAATTACTATAGAGATTCATGCGGAAGAGGCAAAAACCGCCGAGGAAAGCATACGAAGAGCCGAGATACCTCCAAAAGTGGAAGTGATAGCTGGTGACTATTCAAATAATACCCAAACTGAAGGGTGTTTTCGACTTTGCCTTCATCAACGCAGAAAAAAACGAATATTTAGACTACCTGCGACTGGTTGAAGATAAGCTACGCGAGGGCACTGTGATAGTTGCTGACAACGCTGGAATCTTCGCCAAACAGATGCGGGACTACTTGGATTACGTGAGGACTTCAGGAAAGTACAGCAGCAAATACGTGCAAGTAGGCGTGGACGGCGTCGAAATAAGCGTCAAAACGTAATGCTTTGTAACCTTAAAGTTTTAATGCGAGAAAAGCAGATTTCTGTTTGGTGGGCGATGACGACTCTGGCCCCGAAGACGCTTGGATGATTTGGATCTTGAGTGCGTGAGCCCCCATTGCCAACTTTCCAAAACTGTTAGCGTAACTATAAATTACATTAAAAGAATCATTTTGATACTCATGTATTGCAGCAGGACGTTGCTAAGACGCTATTGTTTAACGACAAGAACGCTGCAACTTGCGTTAGCAACTACTCGGCGAGATACACTGCCCAATACAATAGAAGCTTTGCTGCCTAATCCCCTGCTCCCAACAACAATCAGGTCAAAATTTTTATGCTCAGCTAAATTCCGCAATGCTCTAGCGGGATTTGAACCGAGAATCGCCGAAGCGGTATACTCAACTTCATTTTCCAAGTAAAATTCTGCATGTTCCAGTATTTCTTTTGCTTTTTTTTCCATCCCTCGACCATAGACCGTGATTACTTTTACAGACCCTGAGAATCTCTTAGCAATATTTGCAGCCGCAAAAAGCGCTCTATCAGAATGGTTGGAACCGTCAACGCCTACTAAGATTCTAATTTTGTCCTTCATGTTCTTCCCTGATTATCTAATTACTTGATTTCAGATAATACTTTTTCTCAACAAGGTGACTTTAAGTTTTAATGGGTTCCGAGGTAGCTACGTTCATAAGCCCTGGGTTCTTGCGTATTCCTCTCGCCAGAATAGGCGGGAAAGTAAGCGTAGTTATCAAACTCATTGCCACAAGCGCCGAAAACACATCAAGAGGAATCAAACCGAACTGTTTTGCAGCCAGAGCAATCACCAACTCGGCTGCACCCCTGGAATTCATCGCCCACCCTGTATAGTATAGTTGTTTCAGTGTTAAACGTGAAAAAGGTTTTATCAGCAGGCATCCGACGATTTTCCCAGAGAAAGCGATGACTAGTGTAGCTGCTAACAAACCAAGGCTGGAAAAAAGAGTTTCAAATTCAAAGTTTATTCCGACGTTTGCAAAGAAAAAGGGAACTATAAAACCCAAAGCAACAAGCTCAGTAACTTTTATCATGTCTTTCCTGTGACGTTCATGAATGCTTCTCATGGCAATCTGAAGAATAAAACCGCCAGCAATGGCACCAATCAAGTAACCTATTCCCAAACCTTCAGAAAGAGCCGCAAGAACCATAATGAAAATAACCACTAAAGAGAAAATTTCAGCTTGATTGCCTCTGTTCTTGTCAAGGTAACGGAAAATTTTTGACGCCATCTTGAAGAATACAAAAGCTACTGCGACGAAAACTACGATTTCCACAGGAATCGCAGCCAATTCCAGCAATCCTCCGCCCCTCCCTATAACTGCAACGAGCGCCAAAAACAGCACTTCAAAAATGTCGTCGAGCGCTCCAGCCGCCAGCAAAATGGCGCCTAAATGAGTATTCAAACTGTTCAGGTCCATGAGAACTTTAACTTTTGTTGCTTCTGACGTAACCATCATGGCTCCGCCAAAGACTAACGCGGTTAACCATCCGTAGCTTGGAAACACCAGCATCATAAAAACAAATCCAAGACCGAAAGGAAGAAGCGCCGAACTTAGCGAGATTAGAATTGATTCCCGTGAAGTTTCTCTTATTTTTTCAACGTCAATCTCTAAACCAGCCAAGAAGAGCAGAAAGATTATCCCAAGATACGCCAAGAAATCAAGTATAACTAAGGATGATTCGGTGTCAAAAAGAAAAACTTTCAAAAAGGGAATACCGAGCAGAATTCCCGCCAAAATTTGGCCAACAACCGCAGGCAAACCGATTCGCTTGAATAATAAGCCCATTACAAAAGTAACTATCAGAATTAAAGGCACTAGAACAAATATTTCCATCTGTTAATTATTTCTCCGAAAGGCGGGTTCGTCAACACATTCACTACAGTTAGGCTTAGATGTAATATTTTCGTGAATTAAGATCGTGTTAATTATAAGTTTTTTGTCCTAAGACGGTCTTTTGGGTTTTACTGAGAGACTTGTCAACTAAAGGGGCTGAATGGCGTGTTTCAAGCCAGTGACGCACCGACTTAAGCAACCCAACAAGTTTATGCCTACTTGCCCATACAAGTCCAGATAATACAAAAGCGAACCCCAAATACTGCATGTTCATTAGGAGGCTATGTTCGCCGGTTGGTGTGGGATTAAAAAGAGAATAGCCCATATCTTTATCCATTTCCACTCTGAACAACAAATAGTTCCATCTAGAAATAAAATTCGCAAAACACATGCTAACAAAAATTGCCGCCGTCAGCAAAAGCAGCCCAACCAAGGCTACAGAAAAGAAGAGAGACTTGTTCAGTTTCTTCTTTGATTTTGTTGAGTTACACAGTAGAAGGCATTTGCTTGGCAATGCCGCTGCTAACAGACTGAAGAAAGGCAGGGACTGATAATCATACTTAATGGTGTTGAAATAAGGTGACCTGAGATTCAGAACCGCTCCCAAAAAAGTGTGTACGCTTACAACAGATACTATGGTTACCAAACAAATCAAATCAAAAACAAGAATCTTGGGAAAGAGTTTTCTGCACAACAAACAAATGAGCAGGGAAAAGACTGCTGCACTCATGAAAAACCATCCCAAACCATAATTCAGAAGAAAATTGCCAACAAAGAAGTACGAAGGGACAAAATCGCTGGAATTATAGTTGCCAAAATCCGCATGATGAAAAACTGAAAGCAGCCCCTTCCCTAAAATTACTTGATACCATAAAAAAGCAAATAATAGCACAGGTAAGATAAACGCTGCTAACAAGCTAAATGTACGTTTTAGAGTTTTCGGTCGATAATAAATGTAGAACAGCAGCAGTGGAATAAGGGTAAAGACGGCGAATAACTTCGTCAGAAGAGCAGCGGCGAAAAGAGTTCCTGAAAACACGGAAAGTTTAAGCGAATCTTTGCGAATAGCCAAGATTCCTACAAATAGACATAGCAGGCTAAAGAACAGACACTGCACGTCGATGAGGAAGCTTCTCGAAAGGACGAGTTCCCATGGGGTCAAAGCGAAGAGCACAGCCGCGAGCAACCCTGTTGACCTGCCGTACAAAACCTTGCCGATTTTGTACACCAAGACAGTGCAGCCAAGCCCAAACAACGTTACTAAGACTACGCCCGTGTCGATTGATGAGCCGAAGACTTTGAAGAACAGTGCTTCAATGTAGAAGCCTAATGGCGGCTGATCCATCAGGTTGCCAAAACTGTTCACGTAGGGCATGCCCCATCTGATTACCCCTGATGCAGCGTCATATTCCCATTGGGTATCTCCGTTTTGAAAGGGACCTATTGAAACCGAAACTAACCCAATTCCTATAAGAATGCTTAACAGAGGAAAATTTTCACTTAGTAATTTCCTTATTCTGCCGCTTGTCAAGCGTATACCTAATTAAATTCATTATACACCGTTTTGAAAATAAAACTTTTCCTATTTTCTTAGTTGCATAATTTCAAGATAATTTTTGAATTAAAAAATTTTAAACGCTTATTTTCCAAGATGTGACGCTGTTAACGCGTTATTTTTCGTCGGGTGGCTTCTCCCATAGCTCCAGCTTGCGCTTCTTGAACTCGCTGCGTTTTCTCTGCAGATACTTGTAAACCGTGTGGTGCTGGCTTCCATCAATAAGCATTTGCACCGCGTTTCTCGCAACGTCAACCTGCTCAAAAGTGCCGATAAAGCCAATCGTGTGTCCGTAGACAACCACGCTGGCGTCTGTCAACTCTTCAATCAGCTTGCGCGTTTTGCCATTCGCTCCGATCACTCGACCTTTAACGCGTTTGATGTCTGATTCAGACCTGCCGAATATGGCACGTAAATCTATGAAGTCGAAGATGGCGTCTTCGTCGCGGAGCAGGCGGAACGCGTGTTCAGGCGAGAAACCCCTGCCGATGGCGGTTACCGTATCTTTAGCCTTGAAAAGCAAGGAAGGATCATTTGATCCCTCTGAGAGCACAATTGTCACTCCGCCAGATTCGCTTTCGATCTGAAGCTCAACCATAAACTTCTCTTCTATGCGCTGTTTTACTTTTCCGTCGGAACCTACTAAGACTCCAACTCGCTCTTTTGGAATTCTAACGAACATGCTTGGCTTCGACATTTTAACCAACAACTTTCTTGTAAGCTTCGTCAACTGAAAGAACCTTAACGCCTAACCGACTAAAGAACCTATTCAAGTTAGTCAGGTCCCTGCGCAGGAAAAACTCAGCCATAGGATGCGAAGTAGGCACTGCCTGTGCTACATCAAAAATCACAATTTCACCCTTCCACATCATGATGTTGTACTCGCTTAGGTCGCCGTGGACTAGTTCAGCTTTGCGGTAAAGCCGCGTCAAATAAGTCAGCAATACACTATAAACTCTGTCGGGTTTACTCGGTGGCTGCTCCTTTAATGACGAAGCGTTAACGCCGTCTTTTCCGATGAACTCCATCACCAACACGTTATTTTTTACTGCGATGGGCTTGGGCACTCGCACTTTCGCTCGGGAAGCCTGCTCCAGATTCCTGAATTCTTTTTGAGCCCAAGTGAAAATTAACGATCGCGTGTCGCGTTTGACGCCTTTGAATCTGTAATCGCCCTCAATGTATTTGAGCATGCCCTTACGGAATTCGGCGGAGGCAGTTAAGTAGATTTTCACGGCTAAGTCTTTGCCTTCTTTGTCCTTGCCCCAGTAGACTCTGGCTTCTTTGCCTGCGTTCACGACGCCGTGGACTTCGTACAGCACACCGCTGTTCAAGAAATCGTAGATAACCATGAGCGTTGCTCGGTCAAAAACCTCCTCTATCGTGGCTCTTTCAGAAGAGAAGTCGTGCACGAGCATTTTGTCTCTTCTTTCCACTGTTTTTTCTTTATGTTCAAGTTTTTTCTTTGCTCGTCGCGACATGCGTGTTCACCATGCTATTCCTCGCGAAGTATTTAAAACCACTTGACCAGAGTTACTTCGTGGAAAACGAAGTGGTTTAAGTGGAAACTGGAAAAAACTTGAGTTCTGACCTGGTTGCGCCTTGCGGAATGAACTGTGCACTTTGCGCCAGCTACTTGGCGTTGATAAACGATTTGAAAAGCAGGGGCATCAAAATTCCTTACTGCATAGGTTGCAGGGCGAGAAACAAGAAATGTGCTTTCGTGAAAAAATCTTGTTCCAGATTATTGAAGAGTGAAGTGGATTTCTGCTTTGAATGCCCTGATTTCCCCTGTGACCGGTTGAAAACCCTTGACGCAAGATACAAATCACGGTACAAAATGAGCATGATAGATAATTTACGGTTCATCAAGGAACACGGAATGCAGAAGTTTCTGGAAGAACAGGAAAAAACTTGGAAATGCCCAAGTTGCGGCGAACTGATTAGCTGTCATAACGGACTCTGCTTCAACTGTGAGCTAGAAAAGTTGAGAAGTAAAAAGCAAAAGTACCGATGGGATGAATAAGCAGCATCAGATTTGTAGGATGCCTTTTCTGCGGAGATTTTCAGCTTGTGCGTGCGTGTAACGCCACACCACATCGCCGCGTTTGTCGCTTTGAAAATCCCATGGTGAAACTATAACGATGTCTCCTTCTCTGATCCAAACTCGTCTTTTCATTTTGCCGCGGATGCGGCAGAGCCGTTCTTTGCCGTCTTGGCATTTCACTAGAATGCGGTCGAAGCCGAGCAGTTTCACTACCACGCCTAAAACTTCGCCTTCTGCTGGATAGACCATATGGCTGATTGCGCCTTCGCTTAGCACTTTCTTTTTGCCCAAGCACAGACCTCGTGGCTTTTGCTTGGAAAGGAATGGAGGAGCTTCCTTAAAAACTTGCAGTTATTGTAGCAGTGTTCCTCAGGTTGGCTAAGCTTAAATTTTCACATTAACAATATGTCATATCAACGAGGCTGATTGAGTGTCGTACGTTTTTAACATACCGTTTCGAAACAACGTCAAACTAAAACACGTCATCAATAAAGTCAAAGAAGACGTTAAACTGCAGAGTTACTGGAAATGCGCCAATGTGATGGCTATCGAGCGCATGGGCTACACGGATCATGGTCCAACACACGTGAAAATAGTTGCCAACTTAGCGCTTAAGCTGTTGCGCATACTCGTGGATTGCCAAGTTAAGCCCAGCATAGTTAGGAATTATGGGATGAAAAACGAGGATGCGGAGGTCGTGGTGGTTCTGGGTTCGATATTTCATGATTTGGGCATGATTGTCGCGAGAAACGACCATGAAAAGTACAGTGCGTTTATAGCCTTGGAATTCATTGAACGTTGTTTAACACCAATCTACACCGTAGAAGAACGTGCTGTCATCAGCTCTGAAGTGCTGCACGCGATTGTGGCTCATGAGGTGCCTACCAAGCCGTTGACTGTGGAGGCAGGCATCGTGGGCATTGCTGACGCTTTGGACATGGAAGCGGGACGAGCAAGAATCCCTTTTGAGTCGGGAAAAATCGATATTCACGCGGTTTCAGCGCTTTCCATCGAGAAAGTGGAGCTCATAGAAGGCGGAAAAAAACCTGTCACCATCAAAATTACGATGAGCAACTCTGCAGGCGTTTTCCAGATAGACGAGTTGCTTAAGCCGCGAATTGAAAAATCAGGGCTCCAAGAATACTTTCATGTAGTGGCGGAGATAACGGGCGAAAAGGAAAGGAAAATAATAGAAAAATTCGAAATCTAATAAACGCTTCATGTTCTGGTGCGGGCTGTACTGTTGTGATTTTTTGTCTATAGCCCCCTTTTATATAGATTGAAGCTTAGAGTGAACTGTTTGTCAAGAAATCTTGAGTCAAGAAATTTTTACAAAAATGCTTTTTTATCAAAAACATGCAGTATTTTAGTTAGAGGATACGCTGTGAACAAAAAGTTGCTCTCAATTATGCTCTTAATAATCTTGACTGGCGTTTCATCCCAAACCTCAAGCAACGCGTCCATTTCTGCACCTGCCATTGAATGGCAACAAAACTATGGACATGCTGGTATACTTGAGGATACTGGTATTCAGTCAGCGTCCAATTTGATTCAAACCAGCGATGGTGGATACATATTCATGGATAGAGGTTGGGCATACCAGTTTACTTTTGTACCCTCAACGATTTACAAGGTTAATTCTTCAGGGAGTATACAATGGAAAAAAACTATCGATTTCTTGACAGCATCGACCATTATCCAAACGAATGATGAAGGATATGAAATATCAGGACAGTGGTCTACATACGGCACAACTTATGAACTCACCCCTACTCTTGTAAAAACGGATTCTCAAGGAAACATACAATGGGTTGCAAATTATTCAAGCGTGCCAGATTTGGGCGTTGCTTCAACAAGCATTCAAACCAGCGATGGCGGGTTCGCTTATTGGACAGATGGAACCATTACAAAAACGGATTCAGAAAACGACACGCAATGGATAAAAAACTTGACTTATCCCACTATCGATGCATATCCCACCTACACTCATCCCCTTGCGTTAAGTTCGCTAATTGAAACTTCAGATGGGGCACTTGCTGCATTGGGTGTTGGATACAATTTGTTAGATAATCCTCGGTCGGGTAAGATTTACTTGATTAAGACAGAAGCATTTTTGCCTTTACCTTTGCAGACGCCGTTGCCAACACCATTGCCAACGCCTTCAGCAACACCAACCTCAACGCCTTATCAAATACCTATTATAGGTGCAGCTTTCGTAGCTTTAGCATTCGCCGTGGGCATAGGTTTGCTGGTCTACTTCAAGAAACGCAAACGCTAATCACACACCATGCACGCGCGCTTGTTTGATTTATTAGTCTGTATGTTACTTTTTAACCTGATGTTCAGTGTCTACTTGGACGCGGAATATTACATAACTCAAATCAACAACAATAAAGGAGTGAAAAAAATGACGGAAGAAATAACCCCGAAACCTGCAGCCGAAAAGACAGAAGAATCGACGCCAAAACAAGAAGTTGAGAACTCAGAAAAAGCCGTGTCTAAAACAGTCGCTGAAGAAACAAAGAAAACGACCGAAAAACCCGCACGGAAAAGACCTGATGTTGTTTTCATCGGAAACAAGCCACCCATGAGCTATGTGATGGCAGTCATGACGGCGCTGTCTTCAGGTGCTATCACTGAAATTACGCTTAAAGCCAGAGGCAGAGCAATAACCACTGCCGTGGACGTAGCTGAAATAACCAGCAACCGCTTCATAAAAGATTTAGCAGTCACATCGGTAGGTATCGGAACGGAAGAGATGCCTGCAAGAGAAGGCGATAACAGGTCAAGAAACGTTTCAATAATAGAGATAAAACTTGCGAAGAAATAGAATCAGTGCTGAACTATACAATAATTCTCCCTAATTTTTTGTACGCGCAAAGTCCAAACAAACCTGATGAGCCTACGTTCAGTGGTAAGTTGCAACGTAATATCGCTTGTCTCTTGTCTTCTTCACTTTTGAATTCAAACCACCAGCGACGTAATGTAACCAGTTTTGTTCTTGCATGTCTAAGTGAGCCTCTTGGGCGGTTACAGCCTTTTTTCTTGAAATGGCGCCCGTTACTAATAATTTAACAATAATGCGTTGTTGCATAGCAAAAATAGTTCCTGAACATGTCTCCATACTACAATCTCTCCTATGTGTTGCTCTATTATTTGTAATAAATTAGATAATGGTTGATAGCCTTAGCAATATTCGCTACCAGAATTCTATCTACTACAACAATTATAATATAGTAAATCAAGTATTTAAGGCAGCTTTCTTTACCGAGAGTATGCGAGAGTGTATACGTTCGCGCGTTTTGTGTATGATATGTGTGAGTGATAGAATGACTGACAGAGACAGAGAGACAAACAGCGAAATTTAATTCAACCCAACATGGCGCTTATTTTTGTTTATTTATCGCATCGGCCAGTTTCTGTA
Source organism: uncultured Candidatus Bathyarchaeia archaeon (assembly GCA_964514055.1). Taxonomy (GTDB): domain Archaea; phylum Thermoproteota; class Bathyarchaeia; order Bathyarchaeales; family Bathycorpusculaceae; genus SG8-32-3. The sequence goes on from CAZEPB010000034.1 coordinate 9,794, forward strand.
GTCCAGCATATATTATTCCCCCTGCGATACATGCACCTACTATTATCGCCACGCCTGTAAACAAAGTCGCCACTTCAATAGTCATTTCTCCACCTCCCTCCGTTTATGTTATACAAAAAGTTAGGTACTAATGTCTTTTAAGATTTTAATCTCACAAAACTTTGTTCAACAACCCACGGTTTTTTCTGCTACAAGCCGCAGCAGCTTAGCCACTCTCGCCTCATCCACGTCCTCTAAAGAATAGAACTTTAAATGTCGCATCATCTTCCCCTTGCCCTCAAACAACGCCTTCTCCTGCTCCGACAACCCCTTCACCGAAAAACCCAAGTTAACGTGATCCCTAAGCGCCACAACGTAAAACTTGCCCTCATACCAAGGCACACCCATCTTAAACTGCTCCTTGATGTCGGGCAAAGTCTTCAAAATGGTGGCTCTTAGTCTTTGAACGATCCCCCTCTGCGGAGATTTCTGTTTTTCAATGTACTTTTCAACTTCCGTGCTCGTTTCCAACCGACCCCTTACTCTTCTCGGCAACTCCAAATAAAATGTTAGCTTACGGCATTATAATTTTGTCTTATGCCCAAAGTAGATAAGGTTACGGAAGCTATATTGAAGACTAAGAAGAAAATACTTGAGCAACTTCACCCTAAAAAGAACCGGAGACTAACCGATGAAAACACGAATAGAAGTCGACCCTCTCGGCGAGAAGGCTATACCTGAAAGCGCCTATTACGGCATTCAAACTTTGAGGGCTACGGAAAACTTTCCCGTGAGCGGAATCAAAGCCCCCCTCCCTTTTATTAAGGCTTACGTGATGGTGAAGAAAGCCGCGGCTTTAGCCAACGCGGAAGTCGGCTGGCTTGATGAAGAGCGTAAGCAGGCGATTGTTCAGGCTTGTGACGAGGTTCTCGCCGGCAAGCTTCTGGACCAGTTTGTAGTGGATGTTTTTCAAGCTGGCGCTGGCACGTCGTTCAACATGAACGTCAACGAGGTCTTAGCTAATAGAGCGCTTGAGATTCTGGGCAAAAAGAAGGGCGACTACAAGAGCGTAAGTCCCAACGACCACGTTAATATGGGGCAATCCACGAACGACACGTTTCCCACAGCCCTGCACGTTTCCGTTTTGATGGCACTGCAGCCGTTGCTTGAGGAACTGGAGCGTCTCGCAGAAGCCTTTGAACAGCTCAGCAGAAAACACCGCAAAACCGTGAAGTCAGGTCGAACTCATCTTCAAGACGCTGTTCCCGTAACCATCGGACAAGAGTTCGGCGCGTACGCATCAGCGTTGAGGAGCGCTGCTGGACAGTTAGGAGAAAGGCAGAAAAACCTCTATGAACTCGCGTTGGGCGGTACAGCCGCAGGAACAGGGGCTAACGCGCACCCGCGGTACAAGCAAATCGCAATCGCGAAGCTACAGAAGATGACTGGTTTTCCGCTGAAACCCGCGAAGAACACGTTTGAGGCGCTTCAGAGCTGCAGACCAGTGCAGACAGTCTCAAGCGCGCTTAAAGAGTTAGCTTTAGAGCTTATCAGGGTGGCGAACGACCTGCGGTTACTTTCGTCTGGTCCCACAACAGGACTAGCTGAGGTCGCTCTTCCGCCAGTGCAGCCTGGCTCATCCATAATGCCTGGGAAAGTTAACCCTGTGATGGCTGAATGCCTAAACATGGTGGCGTTCCAAGTGGTAGGAAACGATTTAACTGTGTCTTTGGCGGTGCAGGCTGGACAGCTGGATTTGAATGTCATGACGCCTGTGATGATGTACAACGTGCTCTTCTCCATTGAACTATTGACGAATTATCTGCCAGTTTTCAGAACAAAATGTGTCGAGGGCATAACGGTGAACGAGAAACGCTGCGTCCAATACTTGGAGAAGAATCCTGCTTTGGCGACGTTTCTGTCACCGCATATAGGCTATTTGGAAGCCGCAAAAATCGCGAAGCAAGCACTTGAACAGGGGCGTTCGGTGAAAGAAATCGCGCTGGAAAAAGGATTACTTAAGCCTGAAGACTTGGAGAAAATATTTGACCCCAAGCGGTTGCTCAGCGAAAAGCGATAATTCAGCCATAAGAGCTTGCTACGTGGTTACGCCGTAAACGCTGACTTGAACGGTGGCATCCGTTGATGGAGAACTCGCTTTGGCGTCAACCAATATAGCCCAAATAACGCTCTGAGAAGGAAGCAGTCGTAGCATGTCATCATCACTTAGCCACACTGTTGTGCTGTTGCTGAAAGATCTCACAACACTTTCGGAGATTATGTTGTCCACGAATTCCAAGCGGAATCTAACGATGATGGTTTCGTTGCTTGCGAAGCTGCCTTGAACTTGGACTTTAGGTTTGAAGCTTGAAATCGTGTCAGGTCTTAGCTGAATCTCTTGTGTGGTGCCGTACTGCCCGCTTAAACCAACTGGGACGTTCAAGTTTTCTTGTTTAAAAACGGCGCCGACTCCAGAAATCCATTTGCCGAAGGGATTGTAAACTTTGGCGGTCCAGTTGCCCAAGAAGCTGACACCCGCAAGGACCGGAGGCGTAATTGACGTTTCCCCCAACGATATAGCGTAAAGTTCCGTGGGGTAATCGGCGAACGACTCGAAGACTACGCCAGATAGAAGCGTCTGATGCATTGAGCCTTCAAGGAGAAGTCCAGTTTGATTGTTTGTAAAACCGTTTTCGCCCATCCACATTCTGACGTCTTGTAGCTGGCTGTCAGACAATTCCGCGAGCTCCTCAACCGCTATGCCCACAGAGTTGTCGAGGAGATTGAAGAAACAGCGGCTAATCTGTGAGCTGGCGTAAGACCCTGTGCCGTTGCCTGTTGGTGTCTTGAAAATGATTGCGGTCGTGGAATTGATAAAATGTGAATCTTCGATTTTGGTGCCTTCGCTCCACGTTGCCGAGGTGGCAAATTCAAGGGCTGTCGAGCAGTTCACAAACTGCATGTTGGACACGGTTGTTCCGAAAGAGTTCTCGATTCTCACGGTGCCGTTGATCACTGTTAAACCTGAAAGGAAGTTGTTTTGTGAGGCAGTGTAGTTGTCGCCTTTTATAATCAGCTTTTTGCCGTTGCCTATTATGCGTGCGTTGTCGCTGACCATTTTCACCTCTTCCTTATTGAACATTTGAACGTCTGAGCGTAGTGCGTAACTGCCGTCTTTGATGTAAACGGTTTTTCCTTCAGCTAATGCGCCGTTTATGACTTCTGCAGCGTCACCAGAAGTGAAGTCTACCACGCCGCTCGCCTGATTTTTCGCCTTGTACAAGTCGCCGTCTTGAAAAACCACAAAATCGTACGTTGCATCATTCGCAGCGCCTTCCAGTGCCCGCCTCGTGTCAAAAATCAAGTATGTGTTAATAGCTGAAAGCGCCAGAGCAATAACCAGAATCACTGCAAGAACGCGTTTGGAAAGAGTTATTCTCATGGCATGATTCATCCTTAGACTGTCTGGACGTCGGAACGAAGTTAAGTTAGGAGGTTATTCATTAAATAAGGTTTGTCAATGAACAAGGCGAATTACAGAAAGATGTTACCTTTCCAAGACTTTAATGCTCTACGGTTCTGCGGTTGCTTAGGTTTTCGTTGGTCGCCTCCAGAATTTTCAAGGCTTTGAGTATAGCCGACGTTTTCTTGTTTTCATGGTTCAAACGGATAATACGCTTGCGCCTGATCCGTTTTTGAGTGATGAGACCTGTGCCTTCCAAAATACACAGGTTACGGTTAACCTCATTATACGTGCTGTTAACCATCCGCACCAGTCTCATCATATTAACCTTTTTTTTCTCTGCTAGCGTCTTCAAAATCCTTCGGCGACAAGACGACCTCAAGATTTCATACATGCCCAAGTGCCGCTCTCTTCCTATAGTACTGCGTTCATTTTTCAAAATAGACGTAACAGAAGAAACGGTGTAAATCGGGGCAAATTCAATGGCTGGTAATTTTGTCACTATCCTAGCCAGTTTCTTTGGGAGAAACCCGAGTTCTCACTTATAAAGGGTTGGATTAAAATGTTCAACATAAAGGCAAAACAAAAGAATTAATGCAAGCATATCTCTCACTTGAATCTTCTGTTAACATTAAATGTTTTCTGCAAGTCTGTGCTGTTAGGAGTTAATCAAATTGAAGCAATCTGTTTTTGCAATCTGTCAATCGTTTGAAGCTCCTAGGATTTTTAGTGCTTGAAGAAGTCGTGTCGTTTTTGGATTTTCTTTGTTTAGTCTGATTACGCGCATTCGACCGAAATATTCGTTAAAGATTATTCCTTCTTTTTCCAAAATTTGCAGGTTTGAATTCACTTGATTGTAGGTACTGTTGACTTTCCGCACAAGCTCCATAACGTGGGTTCGCCCGTTGCTTGAGAGAGCTCTCAGGATTCTGCGTCTGCATGAAGAAGAAAACAAAGCCTCCAAATCCATAACAAAAACCGAAATGACATAGTTCACGCCGCTTTATAACAACTGAGAAAAAACGACTGTTCTCAGCAGTAGAGAGACTGGTTAAAGTGAGGCACGTACCCCGACCACTTTAACTTACCTCCCTATTTCCGAAACTTTTCGGCTTCCTCTTATACTTAACCCGTTGAGTATATCTGCGAAGCCGGCTTTTCTCCTCTCAACGAAGAGAAATGGGCTTCATACCTGAAGCTGACTGCTTCGGAGGCGTGTCACCGCCTAGTCCTAAGCGAGGGACAGAAAGAGAACAAATGGAAAAAGCTTTTCCATAACAAAATGGAGGTAAAGAAAAACGAAACAAAACACTTTAACCATGAAGACTAGAAAAATAATATTGCCTGTAATTCTCATCGCAATCTTATGCGCTTCAATAGGGCTCACTGTAATTCCATCAGCCAAAGCTGATACTGATCCGAGTCTTAGTGGCCCTTGGCTCATTCATTGGAAGGCTCTAAAGGATCAAGGTATTCCTGAGACGGCATTAGATGTTCAAGCAAATAGACTTACTGAAGATGTTCCATATAACTTTACTATAAAAGTGTATCTTCCGCAGTATTACGAAGGGGCTCCTTATTATGTTGGCGTCCGTTTCTACTTGAATCATGAAAGCAGTGGAGACGTACGAGCAAAAGACGTTAATAGAAACGGAGATTATTTGGAAGCAGATGGAACTCTTAGTTTTCCTTCAACATCTACATACCATGTCGGCGGTAAAATAGTGTATTACAACACTCAGACCCAATATGTCTACCAGGTTTACAGTTTTCCTAGCGGTCTTAAGATCCAAGTAACTACTCATGAAAAACCCATGATGTCAGATGAACAAGAAGATGGTCATCCACTCGACGGTCCTTGGGATATGAATTTTAATTCAATTCCACGGAACTCTCTCGTAAAAGACACCAACTATATCTTTCATACTCACTTGTACCATTTGGCATACTATGAAACTGATTATCGGTGGGGCGTAAAATACGAGTACGACTGGGGCGATAACACTTACACCAATATAACAGTTCCGCTCGACGGTGAAAATAACCCCCCAGTGGATGAGATGGCATATCATAATTGGACTTCAACAGGACCATACACTGTCAAGGCTAGAGCAGGGTGGTATCTAAAAAGCAATCCTCAAGTTATTACTTGGAGTGATTGGGACTCCATGTCAGTGACCGTCCATCCTCCAGTACAGCTTACGGTGCTTACTAGCAACGAGTATGGTTATCAACTTCATGCTCCACTTTACATAGACGGTATTTACGTCGGAACCACAGAAAACACCTACACTGTATCATCTGGTAACCATCAAATATACGTGCAATTCGCCCCAGGCTACATAGAGTTCCTCTACTACTATTATAGCGGTACCTACAATTACAACAATCCAATGACGCTGTCGATTACCTCAGACAAAACGGTCACAGCATACTGGACATTCTGGTATTGAAATCCGTATGATTGAACAGCAACCACAAAAACAACACCTACTTTTTTCTTTTCACATTTCCTATTGTATCGCTTAAACACCTAGACAAAAGCTTTAAGCTATACAAAAAACGAAAGTACTCGCTTTTGCCATTTTTCCCAAAGCATTAAAGTTTCACGATTTGCGCGTGGGGTATACCCTCTATCTGCAGCACTGCTTCGGGGTGTACATATCCTTTGGATATTGCTTTTTCAACGCAGTTCTTACCCACCAAGTTCACAATTGTCGAGTTCTCAATCATGCCCACTGCTTCTTCAACGCTAACTTTGCCGCCGTTGTAAAACTCGTCCTTCACGTGAAAAACAATCTTCCCTTCACGCAAAGTTCTGCCAAGCACTTCACAATCGCAAATCGCCAAAAGCACGTTTCTACCTATCTTCTTGAGGTTAACGTAGGCTTCCACGTTTAAACTCGCTCTCACAACTGTTTAAT
>CAZEPB010000035.1:0-14478 GCA_964514055.1 uncultured Candidatus Bathyarchaeia archaeon
TATTCACCCTTTAAAAAGATAAAGCTTCGTTCAATTCTCTTCATCCTCATATTCAGAAGCCGTATAAGAATTATGGTTTTGGTCTTGGATTAAATTTTAATCTTTTTTCCCCTTCTACTTTCTTATTCTCTTACTCTCTCTTTCTCTTTCTTTCTCTCTACTGCTTAGGAAGAGAGACATATCACACACAAGCAACGACAGAAACGGTCTTTTTGTTACTTTCTTTTGATTAAGTAGATTAATAAACCCAAGCCAGCACCGAATACTGCGGCGGCGATAGCCACAATTGCAATTATTTCAATCTGTTGTGGTGTTAACATAGGTTCTGGGCTGGGGGTTAGACTTGGTTCGTGTTCTGGTGAAGTGGTAGGCGACGGTGACACTGAAGGTGTTGATGTAGGTGACGGAGTAGTCGTTGGAACATTTGATGCCTCTGGTGCGTCAGGGTTCGGTCCAGTCAAGACGGGAACGAAATTTACTGTGCCTAAGTTAAAGTCGTACTTGGAATCGTAGATTGATTGATTAATTGCTTGGACATCGGTTGTTCCCCACCAGTTGTTCGAGGCGTCAACGTTTAAGGCGCCCGATAGTTTGAGGTTGTATTCGCTGCTGTTTTGTATGTTATTGCCGCTTATCGTAGGCGAAGCCGCAGCGTTTACGAATACCGCCGTTTTACAAAACGCTATCGTGTTATCTGTGACTGTTGCGTTTCCTATATCAAGTCCAGTATCAGAGTTCGTTATAAGGTTGTTGTTAATCGTTACCGCGTTAGCGCTATTGAGGCTTATACCTCCGCATTCATTGTTTGAGATAACCACATCAACTGACCCTTCACCATCATGGATGAGACCCCTGATTGTGTTTCCAGTAATTAGAGCCGAAGTGCCTCTATATTGGTTTAAAATTATGCTCCCATTAATGCTATTGCCACTCACTGTAGCCGAGCAATCTATTACAACCGTATTATAGTCTCTATCATAACTGCGTCCTATCCAAAAGTAGCTACTTCCTCCAGAAATCGTGTTATGTGAAATCAGCGGGGTGCCTCCGTAAAGCCCTATTCCACCTTCAATAACGTTATTGGAAATTGTTGAGCTGTCGCTTATATCCAATCCGCAATCATTGAATTTGTTGTTAGAAATTGACGAGTCTCCACCGCTTGTAGAGATGGCAACATTAAGGTCCATCATGCCAGCGCCATCATTGAACGTATTTCTGTCTATCTTTACAGAACAATTTGCAATAGAAATCACGGTTTGATTAACTACTGCATTTTCAATTATACAGCCGGAGCCTGATTGCTCGTTCCAGTTGGTGCTGGAGGCGGTGAATTTTATTTGCCCAGCGTTAGTTTGTTCACTATTAATGTGAACGGGGTTTGCGCTGCTGCCTCTTATCTGCAGGGTTCCGTTAACCTGGAGATAATATGTGTTAAGGTTAACTGTTGCACCCGCTTCGATTGTTAAGGTTACTCCCTCGTGCACACCGACTGGTCCAAGAAGATTGTATGGGCTGTTTGCAGTCGTCCACGTAGTATCTGAAGTGATTATACCACCGACGTTTGTATCAGCTCGTACAGTAAAAAGCGAGATACCTGCTATCGCGAGAACACCAATCATGATTAGTAAGAGAGTGTTTGAGAGCAGCTTCTTGTTCACAGCTTAGCCCCTAAATAGAATACTGCACGTTTTTTAGTAAAAAGCGTTTTTGTAAAGATTCCTTGACTCAAGATTTCTTGACAAAGAACCAACCGTTCACTCTAAGCTTCAATCTATATAAAAGGGGGCTATAGACTTTTCCAAGCGCTAGAGAACACTGTCCGTTTTCATTGCCTCTTTCCTGAGCTCTTTCGGCATTAGTTCAATGGCGTATCGTAAAGCGGTTCGCGGCATTGTCTTCCTGTTTTTCAGCACGTAGTTGAACACTTCTTTCTGATGTTTTCTGCTTGCTTCTTTGAGCAACCAACCGTAGCCTTTCTGCACCATGTCATCCTCATCGGACAACAACGTGTCGCTTACCGCGAAAACCTCTTGCAGAAATTGTCCTTTCTTGGCTGGAACCAGCAGCGACACCGCAGCAGCCCTCTTAAGCCACCTGTTCTCCGACTTAGCCCAGCTTTTCACTTCACTCACGCTTTCAGGATGCTTCTCCACCAAGCCGCCAACGGTGTGGTTGCAGAACGTGTCGCACTTAGCCCAGTTGTTGACGTACTTTTCAATCCACATCTTGAAAACGGCTAAGTCGCTTGGCTCAAGCTGCTCAACCATGTTCGGAAGCCAAAAAGAAGCCACAAAAGCTTCTTCCGTGTAATCCGAACGGAACAGCTCTTCGCAGAGGGCAAAGATTTTTTCCTTACTGAAAAGTTTGACTTCGCTCCAGTGTTTCTCGGCGATTTTGCGCACAACAGCGGTTTTCACGCCGTAACACGCGACTTCGTCTTTGAAGAACCTCTGGAAGCTCTTCTTGGTTTTCTCGTCTGCATTGGCCTTCAGTTCTTCTCTGATTTCAGCTATGACAGGATGCATACTCGTAAAACGCTGGCTAACGCAAAAAAAGTTTTCTCCATTCAAGAAAAACCGCAAAAAAATTTGGCTAAAACGGCTTACTCAAAACGAGTAAAAAAACCGAGGGAAAAATCGCTAAACCTTTTCCATCTGGTAAAGGTCCAAGTCCAAATCGATTTTCATTGGCTTTGCAGGTTCAACACAATCTTCAAGGTTGTAAAGTTCAGGCATAACTTTTTCTTCCAGTTCTTGACTGACCTGTGCGTCGCAAACAACAAGCGCGTTGTTGCCTTCGCCGACTTTGCCAGGTTTCTCCACGGTCACGTGAAACTTCAAAACGTCTTCGTCAACTGGCTGTTTAGTCAATGCTTTTCCTCCGCCACACCTCAACGCTGATCATATCGCGGATAGCCACACGGATAGCTTCAGCCCTGTTAGGATAGAACCTTTCATCCACAAGCTGGTCCAAAGCTTTTATATACGTTTCAGGAAGATACAGAGTGATTAGCTTCAATGTTTTTCTTCTCCCTCGGTGGAATATGAAAATGATGATTGTTAGTTATACTTCTATATATTATCCTTTAAATATGTAGTAAACATGTCGGTACTTCACTTTATAAATGTTCTACAAGGCATGTTGCAGCTTTTTGTAAATTCTGGTGCCAAGCAACCTCTATGTTTTTATTTCTTGTTAAAGCATCTAATGTACTGCGATGGATGACAATGCGCGTTTTCGTGAAAAGTTACGGCTGCGCGGCAAATTTGGCTGACGGCGAAGTTTTGGCGGGTTGCCTAGCCAAAGCCGGATTTGAATTAGCCAACTCAGCTTCAGAGGCAGACGTGCTGGTCTACAACACCTGCGCTGTCAAGGGACCAACCGAAAACCGCGTAATCGCAGCCTTAAAACGTGCTCCGCGTGGGAAAAAGCTGATTGTCGCTGGCTGCTTGCCCATAATCAATTTTGAAAGGTTACGCCGAGAAGTGCGTTTCGACGGTGCTGTGGGACCTGCGGTTGGCGAGGAAATCACGGAGGTTGTGAGACGCGTTGTGGAAGGCGAAAAAGTTGTGGATGTAGGCGCTGCGGTGACGGCAAAACCCGTGTTGACGCTGCCAAAGTTAAGGTTGAATCCCATAGTAAGCGTGGTTCCCGTGAGTTACGGTTGCTTGGGTTCCTGCGCTTATTGCTGCGTGGTCTTTGCCAGAGGTCAACTACGAAGCTACACGATAGAGGAGGTTGCTGAACGGGTGCAGAAGGATTTGGCTGCGGGTGCAAAAGAGGTTTGGGTCACTTCTCAAGACACGGGTTGCTACGGAAGGGACATTGGCACGAACCTTGCAGCGTTGCTTAAGGCTTTAGGCGGTTTGGAAGGCGATTTCCGAGTGCGCGTTGGCATGATGACGCCAAACTTGGTGACAGACATTTTGGACGAGCTGATTGAAGCCTTCAGAAACCAGAAGGTTTTCAAGTTTGTGCATCTGCCCGTGCAAAGCGGCGATGATGAGGTTTTGAGGCGGATGCGGCGATTTTACACGGTTCAAGATTTTAAAGAAATCGTGGACGCGTTTCGAGAGGCAGTTCCCGAGGTCACGCTTGCCACCGATGTCATCTGCGGTTTTCCAGGCGAAACCCGAGAAGCCTTCGAGAATACGCTTAAGCTAATCAGCGAAGTGAAGCCTGACATAGTTAACGTTTCAAAGTTTTTTGCCAGACCCAGAACGGCAGCGGCGGAAATGCGCGAAGCGGTTGTGGAGCCAGCGGAGATTAAGCGGAGAAGCACCGAAGCCGCTAAACTGGCTAAGCGAACATCTTTGGAGAGAAACCAGCGTTGGATCGGCTGGAGTGGTGAAGTGCTTGTGGACGAGAAGGGAAAAGTGCCTGGTTCATGGATAGGCAGAAACTTCGCGTACAAGCCTGTAACCGTGAAAAGCTCAGCTGACATGCTTGGCAAAACGTTGCAGGTTAAGGTTGAGAAAGCCTTTGCCACTTATCTCGCGGGAACAGTTGAATAGGCGTTTTGCCTAAGGCAGCTTTCGAACTCGCAGAACTAGCGCTTGGAACAGTCTATAGCCCCCCTTATATAAAGAAAAAAGGAACTTGACGTTTTACGCCAATCTATGGGTAACCAACTTAAGGAGAGAAGGAAGGAAAACGAGAATATCTCAATGATGTTGAAACAAAGGACTTAGGCAAAACTTAATGCATTCTTCGGAGGGTATGTTGAAATACCCAGAATAAAAGTTGGAGAAAAGCAAACAATAGAGACATTAATCAACGAAGAAGCGTTGCTGTTTGCCAAATATCTGAGAAACGAAAATAAAGATGGATTCCAAGAATAGGTGTAACATATTAAGAACCATAGAATGTCAACAAAAGATGCTCAAAGTGTTATTAAGCTAATGCGTATTTTCTAAATTGTAGAGAAAAATGACTCAGACTCCAACTGTCCCTCGAGAAGAATTCGTGAAAGTTCCATATGTGGCTACTTTGCCTAGTGATGGAAGAATAGTCTTTCTCAACCCTTTTTTTAACGCTGAGCATAAGAAATGGGAGTTACCCTTTCCTCAAGGAGACAAATTAATTTTTTTGAAAGCTGATCCTGTTCAAACATGTTATTATTCTGACAAAAAAATGGGTGAGTCTGACCTCTTCCTTAAGCTGATTGATTACACGGCAAGATACTTTTCTTTTTATCATGCACTTCATGCTCTATTTGGCATAACCAGAGACATTTTTAATTGTGGAGTCGTGGTAGAGAGGTATTTTCTTTACCTCGATATGTTTCGCAAAAACAAAGATACTTCGATAATGAATTTTGTTTTAGCTGACATTGAATTTCTTTTCAGCAATATTAGATCTGCCTTTGACTCACTTCAATTTCTCATTTCAACGGTTTGGAATATAGAGAAGAAAAGAGATTTACCAAGGCGCTTTAGCGAGATAATAAAATGCGATACTTCAGATTTTAAACGAAAATATGACCTTCCTATGTCTCTGATTAGCTGTTATCAGAAATACAAGGATTTCTTTGATAAATGTAAGCAGATTAGAGACGGTATACACCATCTTTCTATGGATACAAAAGTTGTTTTTTGCCTTGAAGATGGATTTGCATTACAGAAATCAAGTTTTTTAAACGAACCTATTACAAGGCATTTTGATATATGGGCACCAGAAAAAGTGAAAGAAAACGATTTAGTTTCAGTTCTTGCGCTATATGCCTATTTAAATCAGAGTTTCTTAGATAGCACAGAGAGTTTTTCTGAAAGGCTCAAAGAATCAGTAAAAAAAGTTTCCATAATTTCATCTAATTACAACTTGTTTTTAAAAGGACCGTATCTCACGCATCTTGTTAATTCTAACAAATACCTTGAAGAACAATGGATAGCCAAGTAAGACTTTTGCGTTATCTTCCAAACAACATAATTACTTGCGTATGTTCTTTTCTTGTGTTTTTTTGGAGAGAGGGTTTAGATTTAACTATAATTAATGCAGCTTTGCACCGCATTCAGTACATGAAGTTAATCGGGCATTATTTTTTGCGCCACAATATCTGCAGTATACCACTTCAATTTCTTTTACTATTTCTCTTTCTCGCCAAACTTGGGAAAAACGTGGAACATTTGTTTTTGTTATTCTGTACGTGTTTCTTTTTAACTCAGCTTGTGTTGTAAAATAATTCCAAAAATTCCTCTCGAGGGTAGGCTCACCTAACAGGAGTTTTGTTTGGAAAGGTATTTTTTCCAATATGGAGCTTTGTATGTTCTTGATTCGCGTTCCAAATCCTATTGAGACATTAAATTCGCGTGGTGTGCCTTCTATTTTTGCTAGGATTGCCTTATCGCCCATTTCCTTTTTATGCGCTTGCGTTAAATATATCGTGTCCTTGTGAAAATTTGTAACTCGGTAATTCCTCCCTACAAAGTAGATTTCTATTTTGTCCTGTAATTTTGCCAAATCACAGTTGTACCCTTGAAAATGTCGGCTTTCCATTTAATTCCTAACCTAACTGTTTCCCACAGTTATGACAGAATCTCTCGTTAGGTGAAAGTTCTATTCCGCATTCAGAGCAGAATTTGGGTGATCCATAATTCGGTTGGGGCATCGGCTGTTGCGGATAAGCGGGGGGCATCGGAGTGTAAGGAGCTTGCGGTGATCTAAGTTCGGGAGAGAGGAAAGGTAGCAATCTTTGATATAATGTTTTTAGTGCTGCACGATTTCCAGATAGAACGATTCTGGATTTGCTCAGAATTTCAAGATATGAACTTTTGAAAATCGCGCCTGTTTCTTTGTATTTTATACCTTGAATATCTCTGATTGCCTCAGTTACTACATCATCACTTTTAAAGAGTAAACCTCGCCGAGAATAGAGTATTAATCGAATGTCAGTTAAGACGACCGTGTATGCTTTATCTCCATACATTACGTCAAAATCACTTTGATACCGAATGTTCTCATTAGGCATGAGATAGTCTTCTAAGGGCATTGAATTCCCCTAGAAATACAATTTACATAGTACCCTATAATAATTTGTGGTGATTGAGTTTCCCAGTTTCAGTTTTTTAAATAAATGTTTTTTTGTTTGTGCACGCGCGTGCGCGTGTGTGTGATGTGTGAGAGAGTGTGTAAGAGTAAGCGAGAGGGGAAAGAGCGAATGAACGCATACGCGTAAATGTTTGGGTTTGGGATTAAATATTAAATTTTAATCCAAGAAGACAATAAAATTAGAAATCTGTAGAAGAACCCGCATGATATGTTTCTTAGGGTCTAATTATTTCAGGTTTTGCTCCTCGCTCTTGTTGTAGGGTTCTCTCAGCTGGTTAGCGTGCACAAAAAGTGCCTTCAGTTCCTCGTCGGTCGCACCTCGGCGCATGGGCGCCAAAACATCAATCAAGTTGTCGTTTCTCATTAAGCACGTTTTCAGTTTTCCATCGCTTGTCACTCGCAGTCTGGTGCAGTGTTGGCAGAACTCGCGGTTCTCGGTCGGATGCACCACTTCTACGGTCACGTCGGGAAGGTGGTAGATGTGTCGGTTATGCATGAACCGTCTGGTTTCGATTTTAGTGGCTTTCTGCCGAAGCATCTCCTCATGCTCATCCAAAAACTTGTGGTACACCGAAAAATACGCGGCGCTAACGTTTACGGGGTCAAGCTCTATTAGTTGCAGTATGGTGCCTGTTTGCCGCGCGAACTCCATCATCTCAGGCACCGCGTCAACGTTGACGCCGTTCAAAATGACCATGTTAAGTTTCACGGGATACAATCCAGCCGCAACGGCAGCTTTAACGCCTTCAAGCGTGTTTTCGATTTTTCCGTCAGTGAGCTTGTTGTAGGTTTCAGCGTTCAACGTGGGCAGGCTTATGTTTACGCGTCGTAACCCGCACGCCCGCAGTTCCTGTGCTTGGAAGCCGAGCATGGCGCCGTTGGTCGTCAGCGACAAGTCCTTCAACCTTGGGGTTGCGGCTATGTCCTTGACGATTTCGCAGAGGTCCTTCCGCATGAGAGGCTCTCCGCCAGTCAGCTTAATCCTTGAAATGTCCAAACCGATGGCGATTCGGGCGATGCGGCCGATTTCGTCAACGGTCATTTCCTCCGTCGTGCCTCTTGAACATGAACCGATTTCTTCGCCTTCTTTGTGGCAGTAGTCGCAGCGCAAGTTGCACCGCTGCGTTATCGATATTCTCAGGTTTAGAAGCGGTCGACCGCATTTGTCTTTTAAAACCATCGTTATTCCCGTGCGTGCCTAACGATATGAGGCGCCTCGGGTAAAATAAGCGTTTCGACCGAAACTCTCACAGCGTCAGGGGAACCAGGAATACAAAACAGCGCTTTGCCCTTCGCCACGCCAGCCACCGCGCGGGACATAACAGCCGCAGAACCCACCTTGTCAAAACTTAAGCGTCGAAAAATCTCCCCGAAACCAGGAAGCGTCTTCTCCAAAAAAGGCGAGACAGCCTCAATCGTAACGTCTTTAGGCGTAATCCCCGTGCCACCGCAGAATATGGCAGCATCCAGCTCTGCAGAGCCCAAAACGCGTTTCACCGCCTCTTCAATTAGGCGCTTATCGTCCGCGATTATCTTTCTGGACAGAACCACGTGACCCGCTTCTTTCAACAAAGCCTCAATCATATCTCCTGAAACATCAGTTATTTTCTCGCCCTTCTGCAACTGCTGATACCGTGAAGTGCTGCAAACGAAAACTGCGAATTTCAACTGTTTAGGCGCGGCGGCTTTATGTTTTTTTGCGGTTTCGCTCACGTCCTGTTACACCTGCTTCAGCTTCTTTACTACATGGATGTTCTCTATCGCCGTGGTCGGGTACTGTCCAGCCGCGTCCTTCTCGTACTGCTTAGTCATGTCCCATACCGTCAACAAACCCACAGAGACCGCGGCAAGCGCTTCCATCTCCACACCTGTCTGCGCCCTAGTTTTCACCGTAGCCGCCACCTCAACGGTGGACTCGCCCAAGATTGTGGCTTCCACTTTCACGCTCGTCAACGGCAACGGGTGGCACAGGGGCACTAGCTCGCTTGTTTTCTTGGCAGCAAGAACGCCCGCGATTTTTGCGGTGTAAAGTGGGTCGCCCTTGGCGATTTTTCCCTTTTTAATCAAGTTCACTGTTTCGGGTTTCAGCTTAATCGTTCCTTTCGCTGTTGCTTCCCTGAAAATTTCCGCTTTGTCTGAAACATCAACCATAGACACATCAATTTCCTCCCAAGATTGGATACGTTTACGGCTTATTTATCCTGCTCCCACGCCTCTATTAGGTTTTGCACCGCCCGCGCTTTGGGCGAGGCTTCGTTGAACTTGTACATGCGAATTCGCCCATAAACCCTCTGCTGGAGTACGCCCTCAGCCTCCAACACCTTCAAGTGCTGATTCGTGGTCGAATAATTCAAGTTAATCCTGCGAGCGATATCTGAAACATTTAGCGCGCCGAGCCGCGCGATGAGCCTTAGAATTTTCATCCTAGGCTTAGAAGAAAAAACCTCCTCAACATCCATAAGGCTTCACGCTTACCCATTTTTCAAAGGATAAAGTTAAGTGTTTTGAAGCCAAATTAAAACTTGAACGCAGGATTTCTCGCTATTCAACCTGCATCAGATAAAAAACGTAACCATAATAATCTGAGTACTTGCGGAACATCTCAATCTCCAATTCTTCAGCAGCCAGATGGTCCAGCGCTTCTTTGTCATCTTTGTATTTCAGTTTCATCGAAGGGATTTTTGCCTCTATCGGCGTGTAGTAATGGGTCCACCAGCTTTTTGTAGGCAGCACAAAATGGCTGATTATTCGATAGCCTGCTTTCTTTATGGTTTCAAGATTCTCGGTTATTGTCTTTATTCCAGGATAAATTTCCATGAATTTTCTAACCTCTTCTGGAGGGTTAGGTTTCAGCCAACATAACTCCGAGACAACAAGATACCCTTTACTCGTTAACAGCCTTTTCCATTCGCGGAGTCCCCTTTCAAATCCGATAATGAAAATTGCGCCTTCACACCAAATCAAATCGAAGCTGCCGTCTTCGTAATCCAACGCAGTCATGTCACCGTTAACTGCAGTGATTTTTTCGCTGACGCCTTCTTCCTCCACTTTCTTTTTTAGTTGCTCCAGAAACGGCTGGTGGTTGTCTACTGCGGTTATTTTTCCGTTTGACAGCTTAGCCAGCGTTACCGTCTGCATGCCAGGACCGCAACCTATGTCCAGTATGCGAGGGTTTTCTGGAAGATTACGGAGCATCAGATATGCTTTTTTGGTGGATTCGTTGTCGCCTGGACCCTCCCTCGGAAGGTCTCTGTGCACTTCGAAAAACACATTCACCATTCTATCCATGCTCCAGTGATGCGCTAAGTTCTTTCTCCAACTCGTAAGCGGGAACCGAGGGCAAAGAAACACGCGTTGACCTGCCACGTGTACCTGTCGAGGCGACTTCAGTTTTCAAGATACCTAACGCGGAGAGAAGCTGAACGTACTTCCAGAGTTGAGTGTGACTGTGCGGCTGTTCGTCAAACTCTTCACAGACCACCGCGTAAGCGCCCTCAACTTCCGAGAGAGAAGCGTAAGCCTTTGGATTTTCCTTGAAAAACCGAGCCGCTCCAAGCAGAAACAGTTTCTCATGAAGCCCCAGAGAAGCCAACTCGCTCTTCCGCAGCGTCGGAATTATACTTGAAACCGCTTTCCGCACACATTCAGGCTCAACTGCGTCTAAGTCTTCTGCGTCAGCGTACTTTCCAGCCCGCCACAAAAGTTCAATGGCGAAGCGGGCGTTTCCGCTCTCGGAAACCGCAAGTCCAGAGACGAGGTCAACAACATCCTCTGCAACCGTGGACGGCTTAAAAGCCATCGAAACCCTGTCGTTCAAGATGTCTACAAGCTGGTCTTTCGGGTACCGTTCCAACCTGATTACGTTTCGTTGCAGCGTACTCTTTGCGCTGGCGTCTAACCGCTCTATTGCCTTCAAATCCCGCAGAATGAACAGAAACGAGATGCGCTGAGGCTTACCTGCCCTCATTTCCTGCAGTCGCGTTAGCTTGTAGACGGCTTCCGAACCCTCTTGTCCAATGAACGCGTCAAACTCATCCAACGTGAGAATCACGTAAGCGTTTTCTTCGTCTAAAACCTGCACCAGAGCCCTCAGAAGCTCCTCGGAAGAGTAGCCGCGCTTCGGAAAGTTTGGGCGAAAAACCGCAAGCGCATGCTGCAGTATAAGGAAGAGCTTGCCGCGATACTCACGGCAGTTAACATGCACGTAACGAAGGTTTACCCCCCGCTTGTTTGCTTCAAGAGTTACGTCGGCTCCGAAACGCTGGGCGAGGGCGGTTTTTCCAGTGCCAACTTCACCTGTTAAGATGACCCGTTGAGTCATTCTTTCTGGGAAACGCAGCAGGAAATTGAAAAATTCCATCAGCAAGCGGTGTTCTTTCTCTCTGTGAGGCAAGCGGCGGGGAACGTAGTTGATGTCGAGTTTCGCCTCGTCTTTGAACACGCTTTGATGGGGCGCCAAGGGATTTTTAACCTCAAACCTATTACTTTTTGGATAGTGTTATTCTTTTCTCTTACCGAGCAATCATTCTTTCTTGAAACAAAAGCCTAATTAAGCAATTCGTTAACTCTATTTGCGATACGTGAAAATGATACCTAAGTACTTCTTCCTAACGAAAGGCGTCGGTAAGCATAAAGAACAGCTTCAAAGCTTCGAGTTAGCCCTAAGGAACGCTGGCATACACTACTGCAACTTGGTAAACGTCTCAAGCATAGTGCCGCCAGAATGCAAAATGGTTTCAAGAGAACAGGGCTTAAAGATGGTACAGCCAGGAGAAATCACCTTTGTAGTTTTAGCCAGAAACGCAACTAACGAGCCCCACCGCTTAGTCGCCTCGTCAATAGGCGTAGCCATCCCGTCCCGCAAGAACCAATACGGCTACTTGTCTGAGCACCACTCTCATGGGCAAACGGATGAAGCAGCCGGAGACTACGCGGAAGACTTAGCTGCGACGATGCTTGCAACAACCATGGGAATTCGGTTCGACCCGGAAACCGCTTGGGACGAAAGAAAACAGCTCTTCAAAACAAGCGGCCTGATAATTAAAACAGCCAACATAACCCAGTCGGCAACAGGGGACAAGAACGGGTTGTGGACAACAACCCTTGCCGCGGCAGTTTTTGTGCCAGCAGAAAACGGTGTACACTTGAAAGCGAGAAAAAAAACCTCTTAATTGCCGCTTTTGTTTTCTGTTTTTGAGCTATCAATTCTGTTGCCTGCTTTTTTCAGCGTTTAAGGTAAATGGGCGGATTCAAAAGATTTATTGCATTCAGGCTCTCTTTTTTCTTAAATGGCTTAGGAGCAGCAGAGATGGCTTATGACGACGGATAATACGAATGATAATTACATCTTAAACGTGTCTAACCTGACCGTTGAAATTTCAAATCAGCCAATCCTAGATAACTTGAATTTTAAAATCAAGCGTGGCGTCACGTTAGCCGTAGTTGGTCCCAACGGTGCGGGAAAAACAACCCTGTTCAGGGCTTTGTTAAATTTGGTTCCGTACACTGGAAAAATCGAATGGAACGGAAAAATGAAAGTCGGCTACGTTCCGCAGATTTTGTCGGTTCGTGACATACCGATTTCTGTGAGGGAGTTTTTGTCGTTTAAAAACGAGGCGGAGTCAGACATAAAAGCTGTTCTTGCCTCTGTCGGGTTAGACAGCGAAGAGGTTGTAGATAAGGGTCTTGCGACTTTGTCAGGAGGGCAGATGCGCAGGGTTCTGATTGCTTGGGCGATAGTGGATAGACCTGATGTTCTGCTGTTCGATGAGCCTACAAGTGGTGTGGACTTGGACAGTGAAGAAGCCATCTACGGGATGCTGAGGAGCCTTACGGCGAAAAACGAGATTACGCTTCTCCTGATTTCGCATGATTTGCACATCGTTAGGGAATATTCAGACTACGCGTTAGCTCTGAACAAATGCATGGTGTTCTTCGGCGAATCCAAAGAAGTGATGAATCCAGCAACGCAGAAGCGGATTTACGGAGAGCCCATATGCAAAGAATACGGTGGCGCCCATGCTTGAAACGTTAATATTCAGTTTGGTGGTGGCCGTAGCCGTGGGGGTTTCCGCGGGCTACTTGGGGTCCATTATGGTTCTTGAAAAGATGGCGCTTGTCGGCGACGCGTTATCCCATGTTGCCTTGCCAGGGCTCGCCTTGGGAATCCTGTTCGGCTTCAATCCGCTTGTAGGCGGGTTTGTGTTCCTTTTCGTTTCAGCGGTCTTGATTTGGCATCTAGGCAGAGTCACGAAGCTGTCCTTTGAAACTCTTGTGGGAGCAACGTTTACGCTGGCGTTGGCGATAGGAATATTGCTTTTCGGAGATAACTTGGATGCGCTTGAAGAAGCCCTGTTCGGGGACATAACCGCAGTTGGCGTTACGGAAGCCGTAGCCGCGGTGCTCATTTCTGTTGCCGTGATTTTCTTGACGAGGCTTATTTACCGAAAAATAGTTTTAGGGCTGATTTCTGAAGAATTGGCCACTTCAAAAGGCATCAGTGTCGCCCGAACAAACCTCTTATACCTTTTGCTCGTCTCTCTCACCGTAGCTATAGGCATACAGATCACTGGAACCTTGCTGGTCGGGTTTTTGGTGGTGACGCCTGCCGCAGCTGCAAAAATCGTAAGCACCAACTTGTCCAGATACTTAACGTTAAGCGCCATATTCGGATTGCTTTCCGCAGTTTCCGGCATATTGATGGCAAGCTACTTCAATGTCGTTCCTGGTCCCTTAGTGGTGATTTCAGGCATAATCATTTTTGTAGTAGCCATAATAATTAGGCGGCGTCTGAAAATCACTTCCTAAATAGACAAGTTAAGGAGTAATGTAAAATGGGGTATACTGGAAGAACCGCAACCGCCATAATACCGTTCGCAACTGACGAGATTTTGCTAATCAAAAGGAGGACTGTGCCCTTCAGGGGTTATTGGGCTCTGCCTGGCGGAAGAGTGGACCCTGGAGAAACGGTGGAACAGACCATACTGCGAGAAGTTAAAGAGGAAACAGGTCTCGACATCACAATAGTTACCAAGATAGGCGATTACCACGAGCAAGGCGTGCAAGAGGGAGTTGCGTACGATTATTACCCAGCGTGTTTTCTGGTGAAAGTTGTTGGCGGAGAAATCAGGAAGCAAGAAAGCGAAATTGAAGAAATCAAGCTTTTCAGTTTAAAAGATGTCCCAGCAACGTTGGCGTTTGAACACGCCCAGATGATTAAGGATTACCTCACCATGAGGAAAACAAGCGTCTAAGAGCGACCTCGTCTTTTGATGACTATTGCAGTCAGCAAAGTTGCCCCAATCAGAACCGGAGGGGTCATTTTTGAAAACGCCGAAAACGTTTCCTTCAGTAACCGCACAACATCCTAAGTAACCTTGACTAGGAACTGCTCTCTTGGGCATAACCACTTTCCTGCTTTGAGACCGCTAT
>CAZEPB010000036.1:0-13317 GCA_964514055.1 uncultured Candidatus Bathyarchaeia archaeon
AGAAGACACCGTTGTGAACTCGCTTTCTCCAATTTGATAAATAGGTTTAGCTTCCCTCAAATCAAAGCTTCCATCGAAAACCCCTTCATTGGAGTAGGCAGTTAAGACTTCACCCACGAAAAGTGTATGGTCACCCGTCTCTATTTGTTGAATTAACTTGCACTCAATATGTGCAACGCACTCCTTTATGATCGGGGGTTTTACTTTCTTTGCTGGCAAAGGTGTAAAAAGTGTTTTCGCCAACTTGTCATGTGTCTTCCCTGTCGTTCTGCCACAGAACAAAACATCCTTAAGGATATCTATAGTGGGTACGTTGACAACAAATTCCTTTGTTTCCTCAATGAGTTTATGAGAGTATCTCTGATGGCCAACACTAATAGCCACCATTGGTGGACTAAAGGAAGCAGGCGTACACCAAGACAGAGTTATCAAATTAGCCTTGTCCTTCTGGTTCATGCAGCTAACCAATACCACGTTTCTTGGGTATAACAATCGATGGACTGAAGATAAAGGAATACCCCTTTTTTTCATATCAAACTCTCCCTGAACGCTTGGACCGCATTGATTCAAGCGCACTTGTGTGTGTAATCACTGCCTAATTTTTTTGACAATAGTAATTTTGGAAGACCACGATTAAGTGTCTCGAAGTAAGAAAGGTCGAACTTTCTATGAAAAGAGATCCAGCAGTCGTTGCAGGAACCGATAAATTGTTTTTGAATTTTTTTGGTTTCTTCTGAATTCCATATTTCGTCCAAAGATTTTTCATACAGGTTTCCAAGTAAGATTTCTTTATGGCAACAGAATGGCACATCACCGTTTGGATAAACTACGACTCTGCAGAGAGGACTCTGGCAGGAAAACTTGGCTTTGTCTTTTAGCCAATCTTGGTAGCATAGCATGTATGGGTCTGTTTCTGTCTTTAGATCGTAGCCTTGCAGAACGTTAGTTTTTTTCTCGAACGCATCGTTAACATCGAATAATCTGAAATCCGCAAAAATGCTGATTGCGAAGCCAATTCCCTTCTTTTTGCAGTAGTCTTTAACGAATAGATAGTCTTTGTATGAATTCCACGGTGAGGCAGTGTAGACTAGTGTAATTTCTGTTTGATCCCGAACTTCATTGACCACATGGTCTACTTTGTCGAATAGATCTACTCCGCGGACACGTTTGTGTGTTTCTTTGGTGCCGTCTAAAGAGACATGCAAGTGTTTCACTTTGAATTCGCGAACAGTATCAATCAACAAATCATCTAACATAGCATTTGACAATAGGATGTAGTCATGGTCTTTAACTAAATCCAGTATTTCTTTATACTTCGGGTGAAGCAAAAATTCTCCGCCCTCTAAACCATAACTAGTGGGGTAAAGGCGGGAGTTTGTGCATTTAGCGTTGACGATAGACTCTACCACCTGTGGGCTTAAGTCTATCTTTGGGGTTTGTGCCCAAATTTTGCAGTGTTTGCAGCGAGCATTACAGCGGTTTGTTGCATAGAGCATGACCCAGCGTATGTGCCTACCTGCGAACTGATTGAGGTAGTAGACTGCTGCTTTTGTGTTGCGAAAACTAATTTTCGGGTTCAATTTTGCACAAACTCATTATTAAAATTGGCTGATGATGGAAAACGACCAAGCACCTAGTATCTCCAATGCCATCCGTATTTCTCGTAACTCCAGCCTACGCCGTTGCCTTTATACCAACTTATAGTTTTTTCTAAGCCATCGCGAAACTCGACTTCTGGTGCCCAACCCAGCAACTTGGAGGCTTTCAAGTTGCTAGCAATCAGTGTGCCGACGTCTTTGGGTCTGAAGCGTGAAGTGTCTTCAATAACTTCCTTGTTTTCGCATCCTGTTGCTCGCATTATCATTTCCAGAATAGTCTTCATCATCAGAGCCTTACCAGTTCCAAAGTTGATTAATTCACCTTCAATTCCCTCAGCTTCAAGAGCGCTGACAATTGCCCTGCAGGTGTCTTCCACGTAAGTGTAATCTCTGAACGTGCTGATGTCTCCAGTTTTTATGACTGGCTCTTTAAGGCATTGTCTTATCATTTCTGGAATAAAACGTGGCAATGTATCTCTAGGTCCAAACGTGTTGAATGGTCTTAGCACAACTACGGGCAGTTTATGTTCAAAGTGCATTGTTTGTGCCCAGAGGTCTGCTGCCAGTTTTCCAACAGCGTATGTGCTGAAAGGATTTGTGGGGTGACGTTCGTCTATGGGTGTGTATACAGCTGAGCCGTAAACCTCGCTGCTGCTTATGTGAATTATTCTTTCAACTGCAGTGTCCAAGCAGGCTTTGAAAACGTTGAGGCTTCCAACAGCGTTAGTTTCAGCTATGTTTACTGGCAGTTGGTAGCTAACAGGAATGAAAGCTTGCGCTGCGAGATGAACCACGTATTGATGCCCTTTCATCACTGATGTAACCATTTCTAGGTCTCTAACATCGCCTGTAACAATCCGCATTGAGCCATCATTGGGAACATTGTCTCTCATTCCTGAACATAGGTTGTCAAAGACTGTCACTTTGTATCCTTTCTGAAGCAACTGGCGTATCAACGTGCTGCCAATGAAGCCGGCTCCTCCGGTAACAAACACTTTCTTTTCTTTCATTTTTTCAACTCCTCTAACATTGATTTTATAATAAACTCCTGATCGTGACGAGATATGTGCGGGTAGATGGGTAGAGACAGGACCCTGTTTGCGCAGTCTTCCGTAACGCTTAGGTCCTCTTTATTGTATTTGCAGAGAGACTGGTAAATGGGTTGCATGTGAAGTGGTGGAAACGCCACAACTGTTTCTATTCCAAGTTGATCAAGATGCTGCATTATACGGTCTCTCGTTTCGGCATTGATAAACTTCAGCGTGTAGAACATGTACGTATGCGACGCTGAAGGCATGACGTAAGGAGTTTGAACGCCCTCAACACCTGAAAGTAATTTCTCATAGAACTGAGCCGCTTCCTTTTTCTTTTGGAGAACCCAATTCAATCTCTTGAGTTGAGCTAACCCGAGAGCCGCAAGTATGTCTGACATCTTGTAGTTGTATCCAATCATAATGTGATGGAAACGGGAAGTTTGACCGTGATTCCGCAGCAGACGGGCTTTCTCAGCGATTTCGTCGTCATCGGTCACAAGCATGCCTCCTTCCCCAGTTGTCATGTTTTTGTTTGGGTAAAATGAGAAGCAGCCTATTTTTGCTATGGCACCTGCTTGCCGATTCTTGTAGGTTGCTCCATGCGCCTCTGTCGCGTCTTCAATCACGCAGAGACCGTGCCTTTCAGCTGATTCCATAATTGGATCCATATCCGCCATCTGACCGCCGTAATGAACTACAATTATCGCTTTAGTCTTGGGCGTTATCGCCTTATTGACGCATTCGGGATCAATGTTGAAGGTATTTGGATCTACATCAGCGAATACAGGTTTCGCTCCAACATAGAGAACACATTCAGCGGTAGCTGCAAACGTAAATGAAGGGATAATTATCTCATCTCCAGGCTTCACACCAGCGGCTAAAACCGCAAGGTGCAACGCTGCAGTTCCATTTGTTGTGACGATAGCCTGCTTACGGTTCAAGTGAGCTGCAAACTCTTGTTCGAATCGAGCGGCATACTCTCCTTGGGATAATCTTTTATTTCTTACCGCTTCAGTAACGGCTTCTACATCTTCCTCTGTTATGTAGGGATCCGCGTAGCGTATTTTTTTTGTTGACAATTTAATCACCTTAAACCATGAATATTGCATGATGCATATGTGAAGAGTTTAGTATGTTCGGTGGATCACTTCAGTTTCAACAAGCATGCTTAGTTGAACTGGAGATTCAGGTGAAAGCTCAGGTTACGTTTAGCCCAAATCCAACGAACCGATTGTGATACTGAAAGCTCATTGATGTGGTGTTATAAATCCAAAGTTCGAAAAATATTTCGTAGGAAAAACCGCTGTTTTCTGTTGCATATGAATTAACGGAAAAAACCATATCGTTGAGGGAAATGTCACTCACCAATGTAGAATTGCCAACTTGTGAAGCTCTCAAAACGCTAAAGTCTAAAGGTGCCTCCCAAGTTCCCCCATCTGCGACGTAAGCATGATATTCATAAAGCGGGGGCAACGAGCTATGCATCGAATTTAACGCATCCGGTAAGGGTTGAGTTTGGTTACGAAACTTCACGTAAATCATGTAATTTACTGTGGAACCCATATGGTTCCGGACGCCAACAAAAACCCGATTTGTCTGATTCACCTGAACATTGGATGGGTAGTCTGCCATTACATGATTAGGACCTAAAACCCAAAACTCCGAAAACTTCTCGGCTCCACTCGGTGATGAGAGGACCAAGTTAAGTGTTGGAACCGTGGCAAGCAGTATGAGGATAAGGCTCCCAACCGCAAATGCCATGCGGTATTCGTTAAGATTCATTTGATGCAACCTCTGGCTTCATTTTTAGAACTTGACGGTAATAGCGACGTTTGAAAACGCGCCACCCCAGAAAACTCCCTAAAACGATCAGAACCACACCTGCGATTGATCCTATTGATGTGAACAATAGTCGCTGCTGATTTTCACCTTGCGCCAAAACTTCCAAGGTATCGGCTGCGTTCTTGACTTCTTCTCCAGCACTTTTGGCTAAATTTGCAAAACGAAGTGCTTCATCAAAATCCCCTGATCTATACGCCATGTGCGCATGAGCTAAGAATCCTCCAGCTTCGTCTAGTTGAGTTAGTAAATTTGAAACATCCGCTCCGGCTTCCTCTGCCTTCAAAGCTGCTGTGTACGCTGAAGCTAAAGTTCCATCAGCATCGTTCGATGCCAAGGTTGCTTCACTTTCGCTTACTCCTGAGGCAGGCGCAACCAAGGAAAAACTAGATATCACAAATGCAAAGATTAACAAAATATAAAAAACTTTGGGGATAGACACTTTTTATCATCACATCGTTTTTTTGGGTGCCTCACTTTTGAGGTGACTCAAACTGTTGTTGACGCTATTTGCATCACCACATAATTTGTCCAAGACGGTCTTCTCGCTGTTGACGCGGTTACGATTTTTTTCCAAACTCTTGCAAAGCGCGGCGTATTCTACATGGCGATTGAGAAACTCCTTACCCTTAGCTGTCAAAACATAACTATTATCATTCTCAAATTTGACTAAACCTGCGTTCAAAACCTCACGTAAATATCGACCGAGAAGTCTATAGCTGAGGTTAGCTTGGTACATAATCTGGGTCTTCTTAGCCCCATTTCTCGCTATAGATAGCATGTCTGCAATAATCTGTAACCTATCCCGGTACTTGCTCACTTGAACATTCTCTCCAAGGTTATCCTTTCAGCATCTAAGAGTTGTAACTTGGTTGTAGCAAGGTTTCCATCAAAATTTCGAGGGTGATCCCTTGCGACATCAGAGAAAAATTAGACCCAAAGCCATAACAAAAATTTGGTGATTAAGAAGGAATGGTTAGGCTCATAATTGTGAAGTCCCTCCCTGACAGGAGCGGACAAGAATTTCGATCATGACAAACTTCAATTTTGATGTTTGCATGTTCCTCTTCTCCTTCGGAAGCGTTCTATTTAAACATCACAGAATGAAACAACTATACATTTTTTCTAGAACAATAGCAAATTTTTCTATAAAACACATTTGAATATACAGAATAAAATTACAGAATTTTCTGTTGGAAGGTTGAAATTCAATGCGTGTTGCAAAAGAGATTCTGAAACTTGGCCATGTATGTTCCGAGCAAAAAACTAAATTCTGTAGCTCTCAACAAAAATTCTTTTAAGTATTCCGAATCCATGCCGCAACTTTAGTTTCTTCTCGCCTAATCTGCTTCTGTACCCGATTGGGATTTCCACTATCCGATACCCTTGACGTGCAACAACAGCGTTCATTTCAGCTTCTACATCAAAGCCTCTACTCTTGAGGTGCCAATTGTCAAAAACCTCGGCTCTAACAACCCTTAAACCTGATAGGGGATCATCAAGTCTAACACCGTTAATCGCATACTGCGCGAAAGCAAGCAGTCTATTTCCAACATAAAACAGGTTGGTGATAGATTCATTAAAATTATGCTCGCCATTAAACCTGTTTCCAATCACCATGCCCACATTTGGATTCTGCTCTAAAATTTCAATCATCTTGGGAACGTATTCAGCGGGATAAGTGTAATCAGCGTCGGTAAAAACGACATATCGGGCATTTGGACTAAGACTTTTAACACCTTGAAATATGGCGTTACCTTTGCCTTTTCCATCTTGCAATAGTACGTTTGCGCCCATATTCTTAGCTATTTCAACCGTCCTATCAACACTATTCCCGTCAACCACAATAAAAGAGCAATTGGTCAGCACCTTTTGAAGCTCTTCAAGAGTTGGGCCAATGCCCTCTTCCTCATTTAGGGTAGCAACTACTACCAGAATGTGTGAGCAAGGCCTCTCCATGTTCTTTTCTTCTCCCAGAAGTTAATTTAGAATGTTTCTCCTTTTTCCTTATAACGTATTTCCTCTTGTGTCATTTAAACACGCACGGAAAAAATGTATAGAAAAATTCACTGTTTGTTCTATATTTCGCAAACTTGGCTATTGTAATCCAGGGTTCGAAAAACAGTTTCATAAATTTCACGTTTTCCCCTCATTGAGTATGGCTTTTGCAACTTCGATTGTATTTTCTATGCCTTGCTGTGAGTGTTCGCTTGAAAGGAAGCAAGTCTCAAACTGAGAGGGCGGGACGAAGACGCCTCTCTCCAGCATTTTCGCATGGTATTTCATGAACATACCGGTGTCTGCCGTTTTTACGGTGGCATAATCATAGACGGGAGTTTCGGTGAAAAATAATTGAAACATCGAGGACAGATTGTTTATCTGCACTTTCACATTAGACTCATGTATCGTCTTCGTTAACGGTTTCACAAGTGCTTCGCATTTTTCTTCCATCTTGTTGTAGAATTCTTTACCTTTTTCGCGCAAGAATTTAAGAGTAGCCAGTCCTGCAATTACACTTATTGGGTTTCCGCTGTAAGTTCCAGCTTGATAGACTTTGCCAGACGGCGCAACCATTTTCATGATTTCTTCTTTACCTGCAAAAGCGGCTATGGGGAACCCTCCGCCCATGACTTTTCCTAGTGTTGTCATGTCAGGTGTTATTCCGTAATATTCCTGCGCTCCGCCGAGTGCCAGCCTAAATCCAGTGATTACTTCGTCAAAGATCAAAACTATACCGTAATTTTCGGTTACCTCTCTAAGCGTTTCCAAAAAGCCTTCTCTTGGCAAAACTAAACCTATGTTGCCAATGACTGGTTCAACAATCACAGCTGCCAAGTCAGCCTTGTTCTCTTTAACCGCCTTTTTGAACTTATCTGGGTCATTAAACGGCACTACAATTGTGTTTCGGGTTGTCTCTTCTGGAATTCCGATAGAGGTAGGCATACCGAAAGTGGTTGCGCCTGAGCCTGCTTTTACTAGTACGTAATCGTGTGCACCGTGATAGCAGCCTTCGAACTTCATTATTTTCTTTTTTCCCGTGTACCCTCGTGCTGCTCTTATGGCGCTCATTGTTGCTTCTCCGCCCGTGCTGACTAAACGAACCATTTCAGCGGAGGGGACAACGCTGCATATCAACTCTGCTAGTTCCACTTCTTGCTCCGTTGGAGTTCCGTATAATGCCCCTTTGTCTAGCTGTGCTTTTACAGCTTCAACAATTTTTGGATGCGCATGACCTAAGAGTAGCGGTCCGTAGGCTAAGCAGTAGTCTATGTACTCGTTGCCGTCAACATCAAATATGCGTGAACCATTACCGCGTTCGGTAAAGAAAGGATAAGGTTGAAACGCTCTAACAGGACTGTTTACGCCGCCTGGAATTAGCTTCTTTGCTTTCTCAAAAAGCTCTTTTGAAAGTTTCAATTCTTTTGCTCCTTGCCTGAAAGGTCGTCTTTGAAGTTATTTCTTATAAATATCGTTCTGTCAAGCGAAGTTAGACAGCCAAACTAAACAAAGCATGCTTACTCGTTTGCACATAGCTCTTCTAGACTTTTCTTTTTGTTGCAAACATCTTTGAGACATTTCTCTACGCTCTTATTGATTGTAGAATAACTTTTGTAGGCTTCGAGAAACTCGTATCCTTTTGATGTAAGCACGTAGCAATGCTCTGAATTCTCGAACCTTATCAAAGAAGCCGCAGTTAGGTCCCTAAGGTATTTCTGTAAAACTTTGTAACTTAAGTTTGCTTGGTACATTACCTGTGTTTTTTTGGCGTTTTGGCCAACCACCTTCAGAATGTCGGCTATGATTTCATGCCGGTTTCTATAACTTCCCAAACTTAATCCCCAACTAGTGTTAAAAAGCCAACTTTACCTCAGTAAATCATGCTTCCTATGCAGAAAGGAAATCTTGCCTAATTACATCCACGATTTTTTCTGCTGCTTTTCCATCTCCAAAAGGAGATGTGTGAGGTAAATCTTGTCGCCTTGTCAGCGCTGTCTCTACAGCCGCTAAGATTTTACGCTTGTCGGTTCCCACAACTTTAGCGAAACCTGCTTCAACTGCTTCTGGCCTTTCAGTTGAAAGACGAGTTACTAATACCCTTTTTCTAATGGACGGAGCTGTAGCCTCTTCTTGAATTCCACCGGAATCGGTTATTATCAACGCGCTCTTTTTCATTAGCACCAGAAAGTCCAAATAGCCAAGAGGTGGCAGAATCTGAACATTATCGAGTTTCTTGACTTTCGAAAACAGACTATTTTGGAACAGTCTCTTTTTGGTGCGCGGGTGCATAGGATAAACGACAGGCACCGTTGATTCTGCAAAAACTTCTATGAAACTCTTCAAAACTGACAAATCGTCAACGTTTTCCGCTCTGTGAGCCGTTGCCAAAGCAAATTTCTCAAAACGAATTTTCTTGAGTATCTCGGATTTTTTCTCAGCAATTGGCAAGTGTTGAAGTACAGCGTCTATAACGGTGTTCCCAGTAACGTAGATTTTGCCCCAAACGCTCTCACTTTTTAAATTAGATTCTGCCCTCTTAGTTGGAGCAAATAAGTATGCGGATAGGTGGTCTGTTAGGCGCCTGTTGTGTTCTTCTGGCATGCGCAAGTCAAAACTTCTCAAACCAGCCTCCACGTGACCGATGGGGATTCCTCGTTTGTTCGCTGCTAACGCCGCTGCTAAGACGCTGTTTGTGTCGCCTTCAACCAATACGAGAGCAGGCTCAGTTTCTTTGAGCAACTTATCCATGTACGTTATTATGCGTGCTGTTTGTATACATGGTGAATTGGCTCTTAGTTTGTAAGCGTAGTCTGGTGATGGTAGCTCGAGATCTTCAATGAACTGCTGTGTCATATTATAGTCATAATGTTGACCACAATGGACAAAAGTCGTTGGAATTTTGCTTTTTTGCAGTGTCCTAACAACTGGCGCCATCTTCACGGTCTCGGGTCTTGTGCCGACAACAACCATTATTGTATTCATTTAACCTCAACGCGCATTTGAAATATTGATTAGCCATTTTGCGGGCAATCTGCATGCAATCTCTTTGAGCAAAAACTTCGTATAATATTTATTCTTAATATAATTTTTACCGACAAAAAAGTTACTGGGTTATTGAATAACTAGAGCTACATATGTAGCCAGCCTCTGCCGCCTTTCTTAGGCTGCTGCTTTTCCTTCTTCTCTTCAAAATAAAATTCAGCTCGCCTTCTCTTCCGTAGCCGCTGGTTTGTGATGTTCGTTTTGATGAATTTGTTCCATCCTCCAATATAAGGGTCAGGAGGAATAACTCTGTCTACGTTCTCGACCTCATGCTGCTCCAAGATTTCTCTGAAGTCCAGAGCCTTGTAATTGCGTGTTGCGTGAATTATGGTGCCTTTCTCAACGAATAGGTCGCAATAATTAGCCGTTGCTATGCCTTCGGCTCTTAACCTGTCATCTACTCGTTCTTGCCACAATTTTTTCCATTGTATTCTGAGCGTTTCAACCATTTCTTTTTGAGACAGATCCATGTTTATGAAATCCCTCCCTGACAGGAGTGGATAAGAACGTCTATCATATCAGCTCTTATTTTTGGTGCTCTCCTTTACTCCCGTTCTCCTTTTGTCCCGCGCTATTTAAACAGCACAGAATGAAACATCTATACAATTTATCTAGAACAATATAACACTTTTCTAGAGCACTTAAAATTATGTGACTGCGCCATTACAGTCACACTTTTCCGCAAGAAAGCCCGATTTTTTTGCAGTCTACACTGTTAAATGTTGGAGCCATCTTGAACAGGCTTACCTTTTTTGGCTTCGAGAATTTTGCAATGTTTAAATTTCACTTTACCTTTAACGAAGTGGAGGAAAAGTGATGAGTTCGATTCCAGTGAAGAATGTTTTCACGAAGGGGTTTTCCACCGTCCGTGAGAACGATGTGGTCTCCAAGTGTTTGGAGTTATTTAAGAAAGAAATTCCGCCCGTTATAGCGGTTTTAGACGTCAGAGGAAGATACGTGGGCGTGATTTCTAGGCGGTGGGTTATAAGGTCAAGAGTTGATCCTGCGACAACGAAGGTTAAGACTTTGATGCGGTCTGCGCCTAGGGTTTCTCCAGAGTTTTCTCTGAGCAAAACAGCTAAGTTGATGATTGAAAGCGGGGTTAGGCAGCTTCCGGTTTTTGAAAAGAATAAGCTCGCGGGGTTTGTTGCTGACGAAGATATTATTCATGGTGCTGTAACTCAGGAGTGGGGTAACACTGCGATTGAGAAGATAATGACGAAGGCGCCTCAGGTTATTGATGCTAATCGTTCGGTGGGTGCTGTGCTTAGCCTTTTCAGGGAATATGGTGTCTCTCACGTTCCGGTTGTTGACGAAGGAAGGGTTGTGGGTGTCGTAAGCATCCATGATGTTATTGAGCAGGTTTTTCAGCCGCGGCAGCGGCAGACGCTGGGTGAGATTGTTGGGGAGAAGGTGCCGGTTTTGAGCATTCCGGCGAAGGGGATTATGGCGCAGCCTGTGATCACGGTGGCGCCTGAAGTTGGTGTGAAGGAGGCGGCGAAGAAGATGCATGATCATGACATTTCTTGTTTGGTGGTTCTTTCGAAGGAGAGGTTGGTGGGGATTGTGACGAAGCTGGATTTTCTTGAGCCGATTTCTCAGATGGAGATGGTTGAGCGGAAGCTTTCGATTCAGTTTGGAGTTAAGGGTGTGGTGATAAATCCTGATCAGCAAGGGTTTATGATGGGTGAGTTTGAGTCTTTTGCGCGTAAGTACCGAGATGCGTTGGAGTTGGGGACGCTTTTTGTTTACATCAAAACTCATGGCAAGAATCACAAGGGCGTGCCGCTTATTCATTGTCGGTTGCAGTTGAGAACGGTGAAGGGAACTTTTTTCAGTTCGGGTGAGGGGTTTGGTGTGGAATCGACGTTTCGTGTGGCGTTGGATAGGCTTGATAAGAGGTTGTTGAGGAGCAAGGAGTTGTCGTATAATCCGAAGTATGCGCGGGATTTTCTGCGGAAGGTTGGGATGCCGCAGGAAGAGCTGTAGCGCTATATTGGTATTCGGTTGCCGTCGAAGCCCAGTTTGGATATGCCCAGCTCGTCTTTTACTTCGCGCAGCTGAGCAGAGTTGAAGACGGGTCCGTCTCTGCACACACGGTATTTGCCTATGACGCAGCTTCCGCACAAGCCTATGCCGCAGCGCATCAGCCGTTCTAGGCTGGCTTCCATGGGGACGCCGTGTTTTTCCGTTAAGGTGAAGACTTGGCGGGTCATGGGTTCGGGTCCGCAGGTGTAGACCATGTCGAATTTTTCTTTGGCGAAGAGCGTTTCGAGGGGTTCGGTTGCTTGGCATTTTATGCCGTAGGTGCCGTCTTCTGTGGTGGCTATTGTGCTTTGCGGGGTGCAGAGGGGGTCGAGTTGGTTTAGGAATAGGAGTTCGTTTTTGGTTTGTGCGCCTATGACGAAGGCTAAGCGTTTGGCTTTGGTGGCTAGTTTTTTGGCGAGGAAGAGGAGGGGTGCGGTTCCTGTTCCGCCGCCGACGAGGAGGACTGAGCCTGTGTTTTGGGTGAAGGTGTTTCCGAAGGGTCCACGGACGCCGATGGTTTCGCCTGTTTTCATTTTGTGTAGGTGGCGGGTGGCGTCGCCGACTTTTTTGACGGTGACTGAGACGCGGGTGCCTTCAACGTTTTGTACGCTGAGCGGAATCTCGTCGATGCCTGGTATCCAGAGCATGAGAAACTGCCCAGGCTTGGCTTTGGCGCAGAGCCTATCCTTGATGGTGTAGGTTTTGACGGTGGGGCTTTCGGTTTTCACGCTTTGGATGCGTGTGGTGCGTAGCGTGTTAAGCTTGGTGAGATAGTCCGACAATTTCTTTCACGCTTCCGTATCCTTTCTTTTTCAGGTAGGCGGCTACGCCGCGGTTTATGGTTTGGAACACGCTGGGTTCCTGTAATGCTATGGCGGTGCCGATTTGGATGGCTGAGGCTCCTGCGAGGAGGAATTCGACGGCGTCTTGCCATGTGGTTATGCCGCCGCAGCCGATGATTGGGGCGTTCAGTTGGGCTTCGAAGATGTCGTAGACGCAGCGGAGGGCTACGGGTTTTATGGCTGGACCTGACAAGCCGCCTTTGACGTTGCTGAGAACGGGCATCTGGGTTTCCGCGTCGATTGCAATGGCTTTCACCGTGTTTATGGCTGTTAAGGCGTCGGCGCCTGCCTTGACTGCGGTTTTGGCGATTTCCGCTATGTCAGCCACGTTCGGAGACAGCTTGACTATGATGGTTTTTTGGGTGGCGGCTTTGACTTTGGCGACGACTTCCGCCAGGATTTTTGGGTTTTGCCCGATTTCTGAGCCCGTGTCTTTCACGTGTGGGCATGAGACGTTAAGCTCTATGGCGTCGGCGCCTGCTTCTGCGGCTTTCCGCGCGACGGTGGCGTATTCTTCTGCGGTGTAGCCGTAGACGCTTACGATGAGCGGGACTTTCAGGATGCTTTTTGCGTAGGTGATTTCTTCCGCGTACTCGCCTATGCCAGGGTTCGGCAGTCCCATGGCGTTTATCAAGCCCGCGTTGGCTTGGACGACCGTTGGGTTCGCATAGCCAGGTCTTGGTTCTACGCCGACGGATTTTGTGACCACGGCGCCCGCGCCTGCCTCCGCTATGCGCTGCAAGGATTCAGCGGAGTAGCCCAAGATTCCAGACGCTAAAGCTGTGGGGTTTCTAAGTTCCAAACCCGCAACGCGAACACTTAACGACTTGCTACTCAAGCGCGTGTTTCCCTCTCTTGTAACCTTTCACGATGGCTATGTCTATTCACCCTTTAAAAAGATAAAGCTTCGTTCAATTCTCTTCATCCTCATATTCA
>CAZEPB010000037.1:0-12543 GCA_964514055.1 uncultured Candidatus Bathyarchaeia archaeon
AACATTGAATTTTATTGATTAACAATAGAGGTGTATCTATTGGCTCAAACAAAAAATTGTTCTCCTACCTGCCAATTTTTCAAATGCGCCAAAAACGCGGCCTTCTACCGCCGCGACACGGTATGGTGCAGATGGACCGAAGAGATGTGCAACGTTGCAAACTGTACTTATGCCCTCTGCGTTAGACGACGTTTGTTGCCGAGAGGAGTCTGCGGAGAAACCGTTAAACGGAAAACTGTTGAAAAAGACCCAGAAGAGATGTACAGTCAAACGGTGAAGCTTCGAGGAAAAGCCTTACGCAAGATTGGTGACAGAGAAATCTTTTGAAGAAAAAAGGTTTGGTTAACTTGTGAATTCGTGAGGTTCATTCAACCTCTCTTTATTTGGCTTTTACACGTTTAACTACGGGCGGTTTTACCTTTTTCAGAATCCTGTAGCCGCAGATTATACACTTTATTTCTCCGCCGCGGAGATCTAATTCTTCAGATGGGACTTTTGCGCCGCATCTCATACACTCGTAGACAATTCCCGGTTGTTCCATAGAAATTAATCCCCTCTACAAAGGAAAAGTATTTTGCTTTTAAATGTTTCCAATGACCTTTAACTTAACGAAGGTTGAAACTTGAGAAAAAGATTGCGAAAAAACCTTTCGCGTATTTCTGGAGATGCAGGAAAAGTTTACAATTCCTTTGATGTTGTAGGCGACATTGCCATAATCAAATTGCCACTCGCCTCCAAGGAGCTTGCTAAAAGCGTCGCAAAAGCAATAATGGGTGTCAACAAGAACGTGAAGACCGTTTTACTTCAAGAAAGCCCTGTTGCTGGCGACTTTAGGCTTCGTCGCTTAACACATGTGGCAGGCGAAAACAAAACAAGCACCATTCATAAGGAATCTGAGTGTCTATTCTCAGTTGATGTAGCGAAATGCTATTTTTCTCCAAGGCTTTCCTACGAAAGGATGCGCATCGCCAAGATGGTTAAACCCAACGAAACCGTGGTTAACATGTTTGCAGGTGTCGGCTGTTTTTCCATAATGACCGCTAAACAGGCAAGCCCTGCGAAAGTGTTTTCCATAGATGTTAATCCTGTGGCGGTTCAGTTCATGCAAGAGAATATTCGGCTTAACAGGGTTTACGGTAAGGTAATTCCGTTACTGGGAGACTCAAAGGAAATCATTAACAGCCGATTGCAGCGCGTGGCAGACCGCGTTTTGATGCCTTTGCCCGAAAAAGCCCTTGAATATTTGCCATGTGCCGTTTCCGCGCTCAAGGCATCAGGAGGCTGGATACACTACCACGGTTTCGAACACGCCACCAAAACTGAAAGCCCCACCGAAAAGGCGAAGCTAAAAATTGCGGAAGCACTTGACGCTTTAGGCGTGGATTTTGAGGTACCTTTTGTCCGCGTTGTAAGAAGCACAGGTCCCAACTGGTTCCAACTCGTTGCTGACGTGCACGTCATGTGACTGGAACGAAGTTATCAACATGTTTCACCTTTCTTTTGCGTTATACCTTGGCTCTCTGAAGGTTGGACTAGGCTATTTTTGCGAGGATTTCTTCTCTTTTGAACAGTTTCACGCCTATTCGAAATATGGCAAAATCAATTATAGCGAAGAGACCTATTAGCGCCGATATCACTACGGGTCCAAAGATTACGGCGCCAGTGACCTGCCCGAATACCAATGCGAGGATGGGAATTAGCAGAATGGCACTTATTTGTTGAGCTTCTCGGAAGCCTTTCACTTTTGCCGAAATCATAACTGTCAAGCCGATGCTTGCGAGAGCCACGGTGGGAGCTAAACCAACGATTAGTAGAATCCAATCAAGAGTTGGCAGCAATAAAGCGCCGAAGATGCTGAAAGACAACAGGTCGAACACTATTGTGTACATCAAAAAAGATATTATGGTAACAATCATTGATGGGATAAAGGAGACCAGCGTTTTTCCCAGAAACAGTTCACCGTCCGATATAGGTGTGGCTAGGAGAGCT
This sequence comes from uncultured Candidatus Bathyarchaeia archaeon, assembly GCA_964514055.1. Lineage (GTDB taxonomy): Archaea > Thermoproteota > Bathyarchaeia > Bathyarchaeales > Bathycorpusculaceae > SG8-32-3. Next base: position 1,990 of record CAZEPB010000037.1, read on the forward strand.
TCGATTGTTTTTCTCTCCTTCTCACCGGCGAAGCTGTCTGAGGCGATTACGCTTGACGCCATTAGTGGAATTATCAGGAAGAATGGGGCGAAGAAGTAAAGAGCCATGATGTAAATCATAACTTGGATTTCAGTCATCCCTGCAAGTTGGTCTCGCACATGACTAGGCAAGTTTTGTATCAAGGCTTCGAAACCACTTAATGAAGTTCCTGATGTGGTGCCCATACTGGGAATTACCGTTAGAAGAACAGGAAGAAATACGGAAATCATGAGCGGCACCACTACTATCGGCAAGATGACTTGCCAGTTTCTCCTAATTTCACGCCAATCTTTTTTGAAAACTAGAATTGCTTTTTCGATTCTCATTTCTGTTCCTCCTTAACCAGTTTCAGGTAAGCTTCTTCAAGGGATGGGCGAAGAATATTGACACCAAGAATCGATCCATTAGCTTCAACGATTTTTTTCACTACTTCGGGAGTCCCTGATTGGGCGTCATCCAGAGTTATTATAAGACTGGAAGAGATTTTGTCAGCATTAACTTGACTGACATGATTTACCTTTTTTACGGCTTCAATAACCTTGGAATTAAGCTTTTTCACGGTAATCTGCACTGTGGGCTTGCTGGTTATTCGTTCTCTAAGCTCGTCAGGAGTTCCGACGATAACGCTCTTACCCTTGTTTATTATCATCACTCTGTTGCACAATTTTTCGGCATCCTCAAGGTGGTGTGTACATAACAGGATGGTGTGCTTCTCGCGCCGACTCAGCATTTCTATGAGGTCTCTGACTTCTTTTGATGATTCTGGGTCTAAACCAGCGGTTGGTTCGTCTAAGAACAGGATTGGAGGGTTGTGCACAAGTGCTCTTGCAATTGCAAGCTTTTGTTTCATGCCTTTCGAAAAGGTTGCTACCTTGTTTTTTCTGCGCTCCCAAAGGTTAAAAAAGTCGAGCAATTCCCTGATTCGATTCGACTTTTCTTGAGGGTCTGAGAGATTATAGGCTTCTGCGAAAAAATCCATATTTTCATAAGCGGTTAGCCTCTCATACAGGCTTGGGTTCTCGGTTAGAATACCAACAGTCTGCCTAACCTTAAGCGGTTGCTCACCAATTTCATATCCTCCCACATTGGCTAACCCTTCCGAAGGCGAAATTAGGCATGCCAACATACGAACAGTAGTCGTTTTGCCAGCGCCGTTTGGACCTATAAGACCGAAAACTTCACCTTCTTTAACTTCAAAGTTAAGGCAATCAACGGCAGTATGAGCGCCAAAAATTTTTGTTAATCCCTCAACTTGAACGACTGGTGCCATAACAGCTTCCTTTGCCATAAGTTTCTATGTTGTCTAACAGATGCAATGGACTCATAAGCTTTGTCAGTTCAAACTATATAAAGGGGGGCTATAGTCTTTTCCACGCGCTAGAGAATATAACCGCTGCAGCCTAACAACTTACAACAACTGGCGTTTAAAGTTTCGACAAATCTTAAATAACCATTTCCGCCATCTGTGAACAAGTGAAGTGAAATGAAAAGAAAGTTGATGGACATACTCGCTTGCCCAATAGATAAACATCATCCGCTTGAACTTCACGTTTTCGAAGAGAACAAGGAAATAATTGAAGGCTTGATCGTTTGCCCCAAATGTTCCCGATGGTATCCAATACGCGACGAAATCCCCGAAATGTTACCCGACGAACTGCGGAAAGAAGCTGAGGATTTGCCGTTTTTGAAAAAATGGAAAGCCAGCATACCCGAAAAAATCGTCTTTGAAGGCAAACCTTTCAGCTTGAAGCGTTAAGAGACAAAGTTCTACTTCAGTTTCATGGCTCTGTTTTTTGCCGAAGACCGCAACGCAGCTTCAGCAATCTGCAAGGCTTTCAACCCATCAGCTCCAGTTACCACAGGCTTCTCCTTCTTCCATATACAATTTGCAAAATGCTGGAGCTCAAGTTTCAACGGTTCCTGCCACGGATATCTCGGCTGCAAGTTTTCTTTTGGATCTTCAATCCAAAGTTCCTGCGTCATGTAGTCCAGTCTCATTATCGCATCGCTTCCAGTGACCGTTAACAGCCGAGTTTTGTAAGGCGTTAACCAGTTAGATTCAATGAACGCGCTTTTTCCACCTTCGTAAGTAAGCATTATCTGAGCGTAGTCTTCAAATTTTATGTGCCTCATGCTTCCAGTTTTAGCGTACACAGTGATTGGGTCCTCATTGAATATGTATCGCATAACGTCAATGTCGTGGATAGCTGTGTCCTTGACCACACCCACATCACCTATCCTTTCAGGCCACTGAGAAACTCTCCTCGCAGTAGCGCATACGAGTTCTCCGATTTTTTTGTTTTCAACCGCCCCTCGAATGTGCTGCAGTCCTGGGATAAACCGCATCAAAAAACCCACGGTCAAGTGCAAGTCGTTTTGTTCAGCGGTTTCAAGAAGCTCTTTTGCCTGCTTCATGTTGGTGGCCATAGGTTTCTCAACTAAAACGTGTCTTCCTGCTTTTAGGACCTTGAGGGTTTCTTTAGCCAGGTTTGTTGACCACGTGCACACGCTTACTGCTTCAATATCATCGTTTTTCAGCATTCGTGCACTGCTTGTGTAGGCTTTCACGCCGAACTGGTCAGCTATAGCTTTAGCTCTCTCGCCGTTCACGTCGCAAATAGCCACGAGTTCGGTGGACTCCAGTTCCTTGTAAACTCTAGCGTGGTTTTTTCCCCAAGCCCCTGTTCCTATTACCGCCACACCTAGCGTTTTCATTTCTTTCCAACTCCTCTTCCTAGGCAGCGATACGTAAAGCCTTTACGTTCAACTTTCTGAGGTTCAATTATTCCTGCTAAATCAACGATTGCTGCTGGCGTTTTCATTACAGCTCGTAACTTCTTAAGGTTTAGACGTTTAAACCTATCCTGTTCAGTCAATAATACTATGCAGTCTGTGCCTTCAACTGCATTTTTCATGCTTCTTTTGAGCAGCCGCGCCATATTTGACTGTTCAGTCTTTGAAAGCCACGGATCGTAGAGGCTTACTTTCGCGCCTTTTTTTTCCAGCATTTTAACAAGCATCATGGTAGTTGTTTTCGGTTTCGCTGTGCTCAGCACAGCAACTCTTGCTCTTCTCAACGTCTTACCGCAACTTCGCAACGCATCTTTTGTTAAATTAACCGCGTGTTTAACCATGTTCTCGTTTATTTTTCTGGCCAACGCTGGAAGCCTAAGCTTGGCGTTCAGGGTTTCCGCGCTTTCAATCAACAGATACGCTTCGTTTCTGTTGTCTTCTTCTGCTTCAACTGTTGGAGCGAAGCTCGTCTCGCACGTGTCTACAAGTTCCAATGTTTTAAAATAGTCTACGTCTGCGCTTTCGCAGAAAACAGCTAACTCGTTGGCTAAAGCCAAGTCTGCATCTTGTTTGGCGATTGTAAAAAGCAAAGCAGCCTCTGCTGTTTTAACGTCTAAGATTTGTTTCACGTCTTTCTTTGTTATGGCTCCCAGAACCTTCGCAGCTGCGTCTAGGCTGGTTCTATCTATTGCGGCAACCTTTAACTCTTGGTTCGCGATTGAAGCAGAGAGTTTTTGGTCAAGTTGGATGGGGTTGTAAACCAGACCGAAGTCTTCTCCCACTTTGAGTCCTGACGTGTTTTCCAGAGTTTCTTTGATTACTCCTTCGGTAAAACCTAAAGCCGCTATGCCTCCATAAATGAAAAGTGCACCTTGGCGAAGTGCTGCTCCAGCTTGCTTGCAGGTGCTTTCTACTTCTGAATAGTCAGGATGTTTCTTGTCGTCAATTTCCGCAGTAAGCGTCATTACAATCACGTCACTCTGGGAAACAGCCTTTTTCAACTCGCTTGTGACGCTTAGTTGTCCCTTTCTCAAAAACCTCTTCAATTTGGATTCTGTTTCTCGGTCAGAAAAAGGGTTTTTTCCTTTTGATAGGTGCTTCACCAGACTTTGGTCTGCATCTGTACAGATGACTTTGAACCCTGCTTCAACGAACGCAGCAGCGTAAAGAACGCCTTTTTGCCCACATCCTATAACACTTACCGTGTACTTTCCGCGTTTTTCGTTTGTGTCTATTTCTTCGGGTTTCAAGTGTAGGACTGTGGGCATGAATAACTATTTCTCCTTTTCAAATACATGCTCGCTTGGATAGTTAAACAGTTGCAAGGATTTCTTTGAGCGTTACACTGTAATCTCTGATTAGATTTAATGCTTTTTCCTGGTTTTTTGCTTCCGCATACAACCTGTAAATTGGTTCTGTTCCGCTAGGTCGCACGAGAATTGCGCTTTTGTCTTCAAACCAGATTTTCACACCGTCAATGGTGCTTACGTTTGCACCCTTTGCTTGTTCAAGCAGTTTTTTAAGCACTTTTTCTTTTTTGTCTTCTGGGCATTCAACCTTCCCTTTTTCAAGGAAATACTGCGGTTGCTCAGCGATTAGTTCTGAAATTTTTTTCCCCGTCTTAGCCATGACGTCCAATATTAGAGCGGTTGTCATGGCTCCGTCACGGACTGCTTGATGCGGACCGTAGAAAACTCCGCCGTTTTCTTCTCCGCCCAGCTTGGCTTTCACCTTTTTCATCGTTTGCGAAACAGTGACGCTTCCAACTTTGGTCCACACGATTTTGCCTTTGTAAGCTTCGGCAACGTCTTTGATAAGTGTTGAAGAGCTTACGGGCGTGACTATTTTTTCGTTGGGATTCTTAATTAGGAAGTGTTTTTCAATCAAGGCGAAGGTTTTGTCTCCCCAATAAATCTCTCCGTTCTCGGCAGCGAATATGGATCGGTCAGCATCACCGTCGAAGGCTACGCCTAAATCTGCATCCAATGCCTTCACGGCTATGGCTATCTCCTTGAGGTTTTCTGGTCGCGGTTCGGGCAGCCTTCCAGGGAAGGTTCCGTCAATGTTTGCGTTTATGGTTGTGACTTTGCAGCCTAGTTCGCGTAGAAGCCGCGGTGTTGCCAAGCCGCCTACGCTGTTAGCTGCGTCTACGACAACGTGATACTTTTTTTCTGCTATTTCGGAAGTGTTCACTTGTTTCTTTATGGCTTCGACGTACTCGTCGTTAACCACGGCTATTTCCTGTTTGGCTCCTAGTTTATTCCATTTCGCGAATACAGGTTTGTTTTCGAAGTAAATGTTTTCTATTTCAGTTTCTTGCTCGTGTGAAATTTCTACGCCGTCGTTCCAGATGACTTTTATTCCGTTATACTCAGGAGGATTGTGCGATGCGGTGATTATTACTCCACCACCCATGCAATGATTTTTTATCGCGTATTGCAGTGCGGGTGTAGGTGCCATTCCGGCGAAAAACACGTTGCACCCGGTGGCTGTTAAACCCGCGATAACTGCTTTAGCGAACATTGGACCGCTGGTTCTGGCGTCATGTCCCACCAGCAAATTCTTCTTTCCGAAGAAGGTTCCGATTGCGGAGCCTACTTTTGTGGCTATTTCGGGTGTTAATTCTTTGTTGACGACTCCGCGGATGCCGTTTGTTCCGAAAAGCTTTCTTGAAACCATTGTTTTTCCATTTCCACCTTAACAGATAATTTTGGGTTTTAATATGTTTTCAGAGACTTCTTTGGCTGGGCAGACAGCGGTTCCGTCTGCGAGCGAGACATTATCTCTGATTTTTGCTTGGTCGCCGATGATGCAACCTTTGTTGATTCTGGCTTTTTTTCCTATTACTGCGTTTTCGCCTATTATTGCCCCATTTATCCACGTGGAATCATCTATTTTCGCGTCTGATAAGATTACGGACTCTTTTATTTGCACGTTTTTTCCGATGGTCACGTTTTTTCCGAGAATGGCGTATGGACCGATGATTGATTTTGCTCCTACATGAACGTTCTTATCCATTGCCACGGGATTTTTGAGCTCAAATTTGCTTGTGTTTTTGGTTTTTTGTGGTTTGGCAAGAGATTCGAGAAGGATTTTGTTTGCTTGCAAGTACTCTTCTGGTTTGCCTATGTCCATCCACAAACCGTTGAAAACGCGTCCGTGAAGTTCTCTTTCCTCAACTAGTTTCGGAAAGATTTCACGTTCCATCGAAACCATTTTGCCTTTTGGGATATACTGGAAGATTTCTGGGTTTAGAACGTAGATTCCCGCGTTTATGAGATTAGTTGGTGCTGTGCCTTTGGCTGGCTTCTCTATGAACCTCTTTATACGGCTGTTCTCGGCTAATTCTGCTACGCCGTATCTGGTGGGGTCTTCGGCTTGGCAAAGGGCTATCGTGGCTAAAGCTTTGTTTTCCCTGTGTTTCTGCAGAATTTCCGTGTAGCTCAAATCGGCGAATATGTCTCCGTTCAAAACCAGGAAAGGTTCAGAGTGCCCAAGGAGTTTTTCCGCTTTTTTTATTGGTCCTCCAGTTCCCAGAGGCGTTTTTGGTGGGTCGATGGAGTATTTTACGGTTAATCCGTGTTTTGGGATTCGTTGCTGCTTTATGTAAAACGCGGTTAGCTCGTTAACCGCCAGTATTGCTTCTTCAATGTTGCTTTTAACAAGTCTTTCGAAAATCCATTGGAGTAAGGGCTTGTTGACTATTGGGAAGAGGGTTTTGGGTCTGGTGCAGCTTAATGGTCTTAGTCTGGTGGCGAATCCGCCTGCGAGAATCAAAGCTTTCAGTTAGCGTCAACCTCTTTGCTTTTAGGGGCTTATACTATCTGCGCGTTTTAATATTAACAGTTATGGTGGAAGGCGGTGTGCTGATTGCGGAAGCAAATCGGTAACTTCAGTCACGTCTCGTTGCGGGCTGTGCTCTTGCTATCTGATTTGCGATTTTTTTCTATAGCCCCCCTTTATATAGATTCAACTGGTGCTTAGACCAGCGCTGGCTGGAAGCACGGAAAAAAGGCACGTACAAAGCCTGAGTTAAAGGGTTTTTATTCCCATTCTATGGTTGCGGGCGGCTTGTGTGTGATGTCGTAAACTACGCGGGTGACTTCTGGTATCTCATTGGTTATTCTCGTGGAAATCGTCTCCAGCACAGTGTAGGGGATTTCGGCGAAACTGGCGGTCATGGCTTCGCGGCTTTCTGCGGCTCTTACGGCAACAACGTAGCCGTAGGCTCTGGCGTCTCCTTTCACGCCCGTGGCTTTGGTGTCCGTTAAAACCGCGAAATACTGCCAGAGGTGTTCCTCTAAACCGTTTTTCTCGATTTCTTCTCTCACTATTTTGTCTGCTTTCTTTGCGATTCTGACTTTTTCCTCTGTCAACTCGCCGATGATTCTGACTGCCAATCCAGGTCCTGGAAACGGCTGCCTATGGACTATTGCTTTGGGTAAGCCCAGCATTTTGGCGACTTCTCTCACCTCATCCTTGTACAAGTCGCGTAATGGCTCCAAGATTTTTTTGAATTTGATTTTTGCTGGCAGCCCCGCAACGTTGTGGTGCGTTTTTATCTTGTCTGAGTGCTTTCTGAAGCCTGACTCGATTCTATCCGGGTAAATGGTGCCTTGAATAAGGTATTCAGCGCCTGTTTTTGCGGCTTTCTCTTCGAAAACTCGTATGAACTCTTCTCCTATAATTTTCCGTTTTTTCTCTGGGTCAGTTACACCCTTCAGTTTCTCCATAAACCGTTCTTGAGCATTCGCAACTACAAAGTTGATTTTGAATTTTTGAAAAGCGTTTCTGATCTCTTCAGGCTCACCTTCCCGCATGAAACCATGATCAACAAAAACAGCAGTAAGCCTATCATTTAACGCTTGGGCTGCGAGAGCGGTTGCCACGCTGGAGTCTATGCCGCCGCTTAAGCCTATTATGGCTTTGCCTTCACCCGCTTCTGCCTTTATCTCTTTAACCATTTTTTCTATCAGGTCTTCCATCTGCCAGTTGGCTTCGCACTTGCAGACTTCAAAGATGAAGTTGCGGAGCATGCGCACGCCGTTTTCTGTGTGGATAACTTCTGGATGCCACTGCAAGCCGTAGATGGGTTTTTCCTTATGCTTAAAAGCAGCCACTGGACAGCTTTCCGTGTGAGCTAAAACTTCAAATCCAGGTGGCACAGCCAAAACCGTGTCACCGTGGCTCATCCACACCTTTTCCTTCTTGCTTAAGCCTGCTAGCACGCCTACGGTTTTGTCGATTGCCACTTGTGCGATTCCGTATTCTTTGCAGGCTGCGGGTTCAACTTTTCCGTTGGTTATCTCAGCAATGAGCTGATGCCCGTAGCATAAACCTAAAACTGGCAGGTTCAGCTCTAAGATTCGGGGGTCAAGCCTCGGCGCGTTCGGTTCGTAGACGCTTGAGGGACCTCCTGACAGAATCAAGCCTTTCACATTGAACTTTTTGTTTAATGTTTTTATTTCGTCTGGTGTAATATCGTGGGGCACGATCTCAGAGTAAACTCCGTGTTCCCTGATTCTTCTGCCTATGAGGTGGCAGTATTGACCCCCGAAGTCCAGCACCAGTATGGTGTCATATTTCGTCTGCATTTCGGCGTACTCAGGTATTTTGGGGTTTGCTCTAGTAATTTAAGATTGCTGTCTTGTTGCTGTCAATTGTGGATGTGCACAGCATTTACTCCATTTTCAACGAGGAAAACTAAACTTATATAAATATAATCTGCTGATTATCAGAAGCGTGTTTCGAAAAGGTTGATTTGATTGGAAAAATGTGCAAGGGGCAATAATGATGGAGTTAAATGAAACGGACATAAAAATCTTGAAAAACCTTTTAGAAGACGCGCGGTTTTCAAGCAGGCAAATAGCCAAAAACGTGGGTGTTTCCGTTGGCACCGTGCTTTCAAGAATCAAGAAGATGGAAGAAGACGGTCTCATAAGAGGCTACGTGGTCATTTTGGACCATGAAAAACTCGGCTACGAGCTAACTGTCGTAACGGAGATAACTGTTTCTAAGGGCAGGCTTGTGGAAATGGAAAAGGAGATAGCTAAGATGCCTGGTGTATGTGGCGTCTACGACGTAACAGGCTTAACCGACGCCGTTATCATCGCGAAATTCAAGAGCCGCGAGGAACTCGGTCGATTTACAAAACAGTTGCTGGCTTTGCCCTACATCGAGCGAACAAACACGCATGTTGCATTGACTACTGTAAAAGAAAATTTCCGCCTACTCTGAAACGAGCAGAGCAGCTTTTAGCCTTTTTCCTTTTTGTATTTAAGGTTAGGACGGGCGATGGTTATTTTGGTGCCTGAGGCAACAGGAGAGGTGACCCAAACGTTTCCGCCTATGACCACGTTATCCCCTACTACGGCGTCAGCGCCGAGAAGGGTTGCTCCTGAGTAAATCACCACGTTGTTTCCAACCGTTGGATGCCTTTTCCTTCCTTTGATAACTTGTCCTTTTTCATCCTTTGGAAAGCTTAACGCGCCAAGAGTCACTCCTTGATACAGCTTTACGTTGTCGCCGATTTCCGCGGTTTCTCCGATAACCACGCCTGTTCCATGGTCGATAAAGAAGTTCTTGCCGATTTTAGCCCCAGGATGGATGTCGATGCCCGTCAACGAGTGCACGTGTTCGCTCATTATTCTGGGAATCAACGGGATTCCACGCAGATAGAGTTCATGAGCTATCCTGTAGGTGGTTATTGCCAAAACACATGGGTAGCTGAGGATTACCTCTTCAGTGCTTACCGCCGCGGGGTCTCCGTTGTAGGCGGCTTGGATGTCTCCGCTGAGAACCTCTCTTATCTCTGGAATCTCCTCCAAAAGCTCTTTAACCACAACCTGCGCCCTTTTTAGGCAGACATCATGCGGGCATTTAGTTATCTTTCGGCAAATGTACTTGAGGCTTTTTTCCACTTCATTCGTGAGTCGAGTGTAGATCGATGCCAGAGTGGTACCGAGAAAGTATTTGATGTTAACTTTGGTGATGCCCTCTTTTCCCAAGTATCCTGGAAAGAGAACCGTAAACAGGTCCTCGAGAACTTCGATGACCACTTTTTTTGAGGGCAGGTCTTTTCCTTCAAGGTGGTCCATGCGTCCGATAGTTTCATAGCTCTCTATGATATCGTCAACAAGTTTCGGCAGGCCTGTTTCAGGCCATTTTTCTTCCACTTTCTCTTGGTTTTTCAGCAGTGCATCCAGCATCTTATCTGGGTTCCAGCAGTACGTTTCCTCGCGAGTTTGAATGCTTTTCTTTTCTGCTGGCTGTGACCGAGTAGACTTTTGTTTCATTCTGCTCACTTCTCTCTCTTTTAACAGAGAATAAGAAAAAGTGGGATATAAGAGAAGCGTGTCCGTTTGAGCTGATTTATATGGTGGGGCTAGGGCGCGGCTGGCTGCTGCTGAAACAGTGGAGTGCTGAGGTAGCGTTCTCCCGTGTCAGGCAGAATAACGACTAACAGTTTGCCCTCGTTTTCAGGTCTTTTAGCAACCTCTAACGCCGCGTAAGCTGCTGCACCTGAGGAGATTCCTACCAGCAAGCCTTCTTTCTGGGCGAGCTGCCGCGAGGTTTGCATGGCATCTTCATCTTTTACTTGAACAACTTCGTCCACAAGGTCCAGCTTCAGGACGTCTGGAATGAAGCCTGCGCCGATTCCCTGGATTTTGTGTGGTCCTGGTTTTCCGCCGCTCATGACTGGCGAGTTAGCTGGTTCCACGG
>CAZEPB010000038.1:0-11770 GCA_964514055.1 uncultured Candidatus Bathyarchaeia archaeon
TGGTGGTATTTAAACTTAACGCAATTCAGCCACCTTAACTTAAAATTTTATAAGCAAGTTAGTTTAATCTATTTTTGGTGATTTGTGTTGGCGAAGTTGGTTATAACGGTAAAAGACGGTTCGACAGGCGCAGTTATCCCCTACGTAGCTGTTGAAGTTAACGGGGTTGGATTGGCAACGGGTCTAGATGGAACAGCCATCTTTGATTTTCCATTAGGAACTGTTGCAGTTATCAAAGTTAGAAGCGTGCAGTACAGGCCTTGGAGTCAATCGGTTTCTGTGAACTCTGATCGCGTTGAAGTCACCGCAAGCATGGAACGCGCATCTTTGTGAGGTATGGTACTTGCCTCGGGATTGGATGAAAGGGCGGTTCTGTAAATGTCTAAGGCGATAATTGCGTCTCCGTTTCTTTTTGTGCCTACGCAGCTTTCTTACGCAATGATGGATGAAGTTGAGAAGATGATTAAAGGCTTCGGCTGGGAGGTCGTGCGCCTGAGAGGACCACAGAACATTCGGCTCTTGTTCAGCCAAGCCATAGCGCAAAACCCGGACGCCACGGTTATCATATACGCGGGGCATGGTTCACCCACCGGCGCCTGTGGAGAAGAAGTATTGTTCGGACTAGACGGACTTACCATAACTTCTTGCGCGATGCAAACGATAGATAACGCAGGGCAGCTCAAAGATCGCATAGTGGTGGCTTTGCCAGCATGTGAAACCGCGATGCAGCTCGGCCCCGCAGCAGTTAAAGACGGCGCAAAAGCGTATGTCGGATGCACCGTAAACATGTTCGCCGCCTGGCAGGAATCAGACCATAATTATATGGAAGATTGGTTTAACTACACGCTGGAGTTCTACAGAGCATTGATTGGCTCTCTAACGGCAGGCAAAAGCGTTAAGGACGCAGTGAACGCTGGGTTAGCTGCCTACCAAAAACGCTGCACATACTATATGAACCTGTATAAATCCAACCTCGAAGTATGGCAAAATTCCGACTATTATCTCGTCGCAACAAAACAGAACATGCAGTATGTTGTCGGCATATTTCCATAAGGTAAACGGTGAGGAAAACTGAAGAAAGCCGCGGAAGACGAAGAGGAACCAACCGACATCTTCAGCGAGCTCTACAGGCTAGGTCTCGCCATCTTCGCGGATGATGTTCACGACTTGCCAAAAGGACCGTTCCACACGATAGAAGAAATAAAAAATGGAGACTTTCCAGTGCATCACTGGCTATATGGCGCTATCATCCTCACAGCAAGCGCGATTGGAAAGGTTTATTTTGCGGTAACCGCCTCTGAATCTGCACAGGAGATTTTAGGCGAAAAAGCTGCCTGGTGAAGAGTATGGCGAGCAATGAGGAAAAAATCATTTTTGTTATTTCAGTGGCAGCGTCAATAGGGATAATACTCGTAAACGTTTATGTTGCATGGCAAAACGGAATGTTTAGCTAACAGGATGGCGTGTCTTTTCTGTTCTCTACTTCCAACTTGAAACCTAAAAATTCAGCGGTTTTCATCAAAAAAGGGTTACTTGCTAATCCGTCTAGTTTGTCGACTACTTCATCAAGCGCATAAGTCATTTTGTAGAGTTTCTTTTCCGTTGAAATTATGACTGTTGCAGTATGCTTCTCTAGGTCTAAAGTTGTTGTTATTTCACAAGTTTTCATAGTCTTTTTCCGCACCTTTTGCAAATAATCATGCCAGAGCGGTTTTTAGATATGCTTCGAACCTGATAAGGGTCATGTCCGTGTACTCGGCACGTAAAACATTTAAATTTATGGGTTACAGTTAAGCTGAAGCCAAGCAGGTAAGTGGTTAACAAAAAATCTATTTTTCCTAAACGGCATGACGGCTGCCCGAAAGCGCAGCAATGACCCGTTTTAGGATGCTTACAACTCGTGTAGTAGATACAGCGCTCATATAAACAGAGCCCAAGCGCTAACGGTCCAACTTGAACTTTCATGTACCAATTTCCTCAAAGATTTCCTATTGCGGTTTTATATAACTATTCTTGCGAGGGATAATCCTTCCATGCAAAACTATAAAGCGAGTCGTAACTTGCCTCGCAACACCGGTTCAGATAGTCTCTACCAACGTCTGTGTCGAGCACTGCCTTAACCTCGGGGTCTGCGCTTAAAATCTCGTATATTTTTTTGGCGTCTGCCACGTACTCCTCTATGAATTCGGTCCAGAACATCTGTAGCGCAAGCTTGAAAATTGGAGCGACGAGTGGCGAGCCTAAATGAAACTCGTTAAGAGAGAGGGCGATTATGTCGACGTTGTTTTTTATGGCTTCTTCCATGTTTTCTTTTGTGACGTAGCTGTTGAGTGCCCAGCGGATGAATCGGTCTATGATGGCGTTAGGCTTTTTTGCTTCTAGTAGTTGCTGCAGGCTTCTGGCTACTCTTCGGGGGTTCGGGGGGTTTGGTTGTTGTCGGGGCAGATGAAGCTATCTCCTTGGGTGCTGTTTGCTGTACTTCTTTAGGTGCCTTTTCGGTTATTATTGTTTTCTCGCGTTCTGCGGGTGCAGCAGGCTGAGCCGCCACTGGTGGAGTCTTGAGCGGTGGCAACTTTTGAACTTCTCTTCTTGGTGGGGCTTGTTGTGGAAGTTTGTTGATGAAATTGTCAATAGTCTTAAGCGCACGTTCACCTAGCCTGTAAAAGTCCACTTGCAATTTGCCGTCAGCATTTTGGGTTACGGGAGGAGCTTCTTCTTTGGTGAAAGCATCCTGAATCGAAGTTACAATGCGACCTTTAAGTTCGTCACCGACAGTTTCAGTTATCACTTCGTTCAAGTCGAGCATGTACTGTTTGCGTTCTTCTTTAGGCACATTTTGCAGTCGCTCATTAATTATTTTCATTCGATCATTAAGCTCTCTCTGCAAGGGTTCAACTGTTTCCTCCACTCTGGCCTTAAGCCTCTTCTCGTCCGCTTCTGCCTTATCTCGGTCTATAAGCTCCTGTTTGATCGCGGCGGTTTCTGCTTCTTTTTGTTTAGCGCGTTCTTCAGCTCGCTCCTTTTCATCTTCAAGCTTATGCGTGCGCAGCGCCTCAGTCATTTTGTCACCAATTTCCCTAATGGCTCTCTCCACATCAACGGTTGGTTGCTGCTGCTGTGGCTGCTGCTGCGGCTGACCTCGCGCTTTCCGGCTATCCATAAAAGACTGTATGACCTCGTACTTCATCATCGTCTCAATTAACGAGTCAAGACTGCTACCCTCTTTCTTTTTCCCAGACTTCATATCATCTAGTATTGCCTGGACTTCGGGGGGAACCTTGCCTTTACCAAAACGCTCTTTTACCCAGTTATCAATAACCATAAACTTCATCAGATCATCTAAGTCGCCGCCCTTCAAAGCCTGCATAAGATCAACACCAGACTCGGACTCAGCTCCAGGCATCATTGAAGGCATAGAAGGCGACTGCACAACGGGCATAGGTTCTTGTCTTGCGGGGGCAGGTTCAGCAGGTCCTCCTTCTGCGCCCGAAACGAGAATGTCATCTAGCGCCTCATCGGAAAGGTTGTATTTTTCTTTCAGCATAGCACGTGTTTCTTCACTCAACCTGCTTATCCTCCTTAGTGGTTTCCTCCGCGAGTTCTTGCCCTATTGCTATGCTAGCATTGAGCACGCCTTCAGCGGTTAGGGGAATCCCCTGTTTTGCAGCCATTATAGCCTCTTTTCCCATTTGAATCGACTTGGTTATAATGGCCTGAGCAAATTTGGAAACGTTAACTTGCCAATTTTCTTCTAGCCATTTGGCATCTTCCTCGGGTATTTCAACTTCAACTTTCATGCTACCATCTCTTGTGTATCAATTTTCTCAAGCTCAATCTGAAATGCTCTTATCGCCTTTTTAGGGTTAACCTTAATCCCTAACGCCTTAGACTGCAGCAGGTCACGCGCAAATTTGTAAAGCAGATTTGATTTTTGCTGATAACGCCAGTTCGGGTCAGAAAGCGCCTGCAGCGCCGTAAGTTGCCCTTCTAAATTGGTTATGTACTGCGTGAGCTGAGCCTTCTGCTCGTAAAAGTTAAAGACTTCCTTGATGAAGTTTTCCAAGTTCATGCCTTTAGCAACGGATATCTTGATTAGGTCGCCGTAGCCGCTCATCACGATGTCACCTATGATTATGGCTTGCTCCGCGGTTTTAGTGGACCTATCCGCAAGATGCTGTATCGCGGCGCCAGCCGTTTTCCGCACTGCAACTTTTTGTCTTTGCGTCTTATGACCCCTCCGCCCTTTCTCTGCTCCACCTTGAGCTGTTTCATCTATATCTTCGCCGCCCGCAAACTCTGGCGATCCCCCCTCTTCCTGCGCGAAACGGGTAAACCAATAGCTAAGCGTTCTTTGGGGCACCTCAAGTTCATGGGCTAACTCCACTTGAGTGGGTCTTTCCTCTGGAATCACGTTGGGGTCGATGTACCGTATGTACGCCTCCCTAAACTTTCTCAGCCGCTCCTTGGGTACGCGAGCGCCTAGTTTCTTCTGAGGCAATAAAGAGCACCTTCAATAACATTAGCAAGTTGCTAGCAGTTAAAAGCTTTCCCCTCGGTTCTGTTAACTTTTTGTAGGTGAGGGGAAACCGTTGGCTTTTTCCGCACCCTATGACACAAAAGATAGACATCAACTACCTCTTCAGATTCATTCGGACGGTTCTGTTAACTTCTTGTGGGATGGCTTTTACCTCCCTGAGTTAACTGGCTATTATCGACTTTCAGGATTAGCTCTTGCGAACATTCCTGTACCATTGCTTCACCAGACGTGTTGCAAGGATGCCCACCCTTTTAAGGGTGGGAGGAATTGCAACTTAACATTTAAATATATTGAAGTTGTATATCAATGTTATGCTTCAAACTCTAATGGTTAAGCTCTCCCCAACCCCACAACAACACAAATTATTACTTAGCACCATCCACGCTTTCAACGATGCATGCAACGACATAGCCCAAACAGCCTTCAACATCAAAAGCGCCAACAAATTCAAACTGCAAACCTTAGTCTACAGAGATATACGGCAAAAACACGGTCTATCTGCACAATTAACCATCAGAGCCATCGCGAAAACCGCTGAAGCGTACAAACGAGACAAAAACGTGAAACCCACTTTCAAACCTGAAGGAGCCATAGTCTACGACCAACGTATCTTATCATGGAAAGGCTTAGAAAAAGCCTCGTTGGTGACACTTCAAGGACGTATAGAAGTGCCAATAGTAGTAGGTGCTTATCAAAAGCAAAAGCTGAATCGTATAAGAGGACAAGCAGACCTCATCTACAGAGATGGCGAATTCTATTTAGCGGTAGTCATTGATGCTCCTGAACCGTCAAAGTTCGCGGTAACTGACGTTTTAGGTGTTGATCTTGGCATTGTTAATTTGGCTGTTGACAGTGACGGTCAAGTTTTCAGTGGCGATAAAGTTGAGGCTGTACGGAAACGTTTTGCAGGTTTAAGAAGCATTTTGCAGCAGGTGGGTACAAAGAATGCGAAGCGTCATTTGAGAAAGCTTGGCTGCCGTGAAGCATGGTTTAAACGTGATGTTAACCACTGTTTAAGCAAGGTTATTGTGGCTAAGGCTAAAGACACTGCTCGCGGAATAGCGTTAGAAGACCTAAAGGGTATTCGTGGGCAGGTTACGGTTAGGAAGGCTCAGAGAAACCGCAGTAACAGATGGAGTTTTCGCCAACTAAGATTTTTCATAGAATACAAGTCTGCTTTGGCTGGTGTACCCATGTTTTTGGTGAATCCTCGCGGCACGTCTCATACTTGTCCAAAATGTGGGTTCAATGTAAAGGCGAATCGTCCAAGCAGAGACTTATTCAAATGTGTTCGCTGCGGTTTCTCTGACGGCAGCGACCATGTGGGAGCCGTAAATATCCGGTTGAGGGCTTTAGTCAAAAAGCCTATAGCGGCATGCAGTGAAATCCAAGCCAAAATTGGAACTGCGATGGAGCATGGCTGCAAGCCCATGAATTCATTCATGGGTAGTTGACCCCCTAGCATTACCATTAAGTTTCAACAGGCTCTTCCTTTCCCATGCTCTTTTTGAAGCCTTCGACGTCTATGTCTTCTATGGCAAGCCACCATGCTCTAAATTTGCCTTCTTTGTTTTCAGGGTGAAACGTTAGTACTAGCCAGCTATTCCTTTCTAGAACATTCTTTAACCGCATAATCCGTTTGCCTATAGTGTGCCTTCCGATCCTCTTGGGGCTTTCAAGCCCTAGTGCCGCGGCTATTTCGGAGGTTGCGCCTGCCTTGTTGTCTATCAGGTAATTTAGGATTTGTCGGTCTAAGTCGTCTTTACAATACTGAAAAGGGTTTATTCTCGGCTTTGAGATGTCTAGGAACTTTCGAATTTCCTCAATTAACGGCGCCGCGTGGTCCCATTTTTTTTCCAGCGCTTCTATGCGCCCCTCAATCGTGCTTGATATTTTTCGCTTTACCATTCTCGAATCCTTCCAGATGTTTCCGCGCATAGTCTATCATACGTGCGGTTCATTTCCATATAGTCTCAGAGGCATAAAAGCTTAACGCTCTTCTCGGATATGGTGCGGACAACAAAAGCATGGAAAATAATGCTAATGGGTTACAGCAGCTAGTATAGGCTACCTAGTTCGGAATCGCAGACTTCGGGGGCGGCCAGCTCTCGTCTGACGCTAACCACGTCTCAGCACAGGTTCGGCAGAGTCCGTCTTGGGTCCCATCCGGGTACTGTCTGCAGAGCACTATTACGGCTATATGGGGGGGTCTTTGGTAGCCTGCGCATTGTTCTTCTTCCGGAGGCTCTTGTTTTTCGGTCATTTTCATATTTGGCTCCAAATGTTCTGTTAACTTATTGTGGGATAGGATTTAAATAATTGTTTGCGTTAACTTCCTTTTGTGTTAGCGATTAAAGCAGTAAAACAAAATTACGTAGCATCTAAGGAAGTTCTCGGTCTTTTAGAAGAATTCAGGAAAATGGTCAACGACTGCGTAAGAATCGGCTTAGAAGAGAACGTTACTTCTATGAGGTCGCTTTCGCTTAAAGCGTACCATCAACTTGAAAGATATAAGGTGCCAACATACTATCGCCTGACAGCCATAAGCAAGGCAGTCGGCATAATCCGCAACTACAAAAGAACCCTCAAGAAGCATCCAGACGCAAAAAAACCTTACGCGACTAAACTGATGCTCACCGACTGCTACGGCTTCAAAATAACTGATAACGCCTTACGGCTAACCATTCAACCAAAACAGTTCACCTATATTCCATTGAATCATCACACCCTTACGGTCATTTCAGGCTACACTGTGAGAAGCGTTTCGTTGACCGCTAACACACTGTCAATAGCTTTTTCGAAAGAAACTGCTGAAACGTCTATCATGGGGCTAATTGGACTTGACCGCAACGTAGACAACGTGACAACCGCTACTTTAGACGGAAAAACACAAGTCTACAATCTTTCAGGGGCATCTAAAGCTAAAGCCCTGTACCGAGAGGTTAAATCTCATTTTAGACGTAACGATGTTCGAGTGGCAAAAAAGATTCAGCGAAAATACGGCGCAAAACAACGAGATAAAGTTCAATCTATTCTCCATAACGTCAGCAAACAAATCGTTATGAATGCGAAAGAGTCAAAACAAGCTATTGTCATGGAAAACCTCAAAGGCATCAGAAAACTCTACCGCAGAGGCAACGGGCAAGGAAAAGAGTATCGGAGTCGCCTTAACGGTTGGAGTTTCTACGAGTTGCAACGTCAAATAGAGTATAAAGCCCGTTGGGAGGGCATTCCCGTTTTCTATGTTCGAGCGCGTGGCACGAGCGCGAAATGTGCGATGTGTGGCTCAGCTATAGCCGAATGCACAGAGCGCAAAGTGTACTGTCCACGATGCAACCGCATAGTGGATAGGGATGAGAACGCGGCTTTGAACATTGTCAGGCAGGGCTTGAGGTTCAAGCCAGGTGGGTTCACAAGTGAAGCGATGGTGACGGAATCTTCGCAAGAGGTAATCCGTAAAGTCGATGTGAACCAGTTAGCTCATCCCACGATAAGTTAACAGAACCGCTCCAAATAATAAAAAAGAGGGCTTAAGTGAATTTGCTGCTATGGTTTACTCTTCGTCTTCGCCTATTTCCTCGTCTTCATCTTCGCTTTCTTCAGGCTCTTCAAACATGAGTGTGCGCCTCGAAGCCTCTTCGAGTGTTTGAGCATAAAAGGTTTTCTGTGCCCTCCACGAGCTTCAGAACACCTTGCTCTCATGCCTTGCACATGGAACCACGAGGTTCTTCCTTGTAGCCCATCCTTTCGGATACTACACTCCCCGTATGCGTACCTTACACCAAAGCGGAGAACCACGCACCTAGAGGCATCATCCTCTCAGGAGCGACCCTACTGGCTCTCTACAATGCTAGATTCTCAGTGTCGTGCCTGTTCTCACAAGCATCCTACTCGTGAAGGACAAGTCATTATGTATGTAGTATAATTAAAAGCTTTTGTGCACATAAAAAAAGGGGATTAGGAAACTTTGGCGCTTAGGGATATTGACATCTCTTTCTTTTTCCTGAATAGCCTTTTCACTAGATGAACGAGCCTGTTCCAAAAATGTTTAAGTTGCTGAAACATTAAGTGTCACCGTCATGTCCTTTAAGGCTGAGGCTGCCACAGTAAAATTTTGGGTTGGGCTGTCGGCTGGGTTATATCCTTCACGTTCAAAATGGGCTACAGCAGTGTAGTCTCCAACGCCTCCATAATCTTTTTCAACACTGAAAGTGCCGTCCGCCGCCGTTGCGACGCTAATCGTATCTTGTGAAGCGTCTGGCTCTGTGACTGTTATCATTCCAACTGTGCTTGGTAGACCTTGACCGGTTTCTTTGTCTTGAACTGCTCCATTAAAGGTTACTTTCGCCACTATTTCACCCCCATCATCTCACACGTAGTATGGTTTAAAAGGTTTTTGCCAAAAGGTTCTGTTAACTCTTTAGGTGGTGGCACGGTTATCTCTTGTTAAACGCAAAAAAAGTTAGATATGTGGATAGTCCTTAACGGTCACTGTTTTGCATTTAGGACACTGCATGAGGTCTGAGTGATGACCCCCTCGTTTAATTAGAAAACCCGTAGGTTCGAACCACAAAGTATAGAGGTGCTTCATTTCAGAACCACAATCGGGACAGTTCATATGGTTAACCTGTTATGTCTGCAATTTATAGTTTACCACCTGCCAAGTTAACAGAACCTGCCAAAAGAAAAAGAGGGGGAATTCATCGCTTCCCCAATGCTCCGCGGGTTTTTGGCGACCCTAAATTTCTTATGCTACTGCTGCTATTCCTTGTGCCCGAAATTTATCGTGCTTTGTCCCATGTGGGACAGTCTTAGGTTCTGTAGGCGCCCCCGACCATTCTGGTAATCATGCGCCTCGTTGTTCAGCTCAGTCCTTGAGTTTGAGCCTACACTCAAAGGGCTTGACACTCTCCCTGACTAAAGTCAGGAGATTCTTGCTTCAAATGGCTTCAACACCACTCATTGTAGTTCCACCGTAAGAGCAAAGGCTCTGCCAAAAGCCCGCTACTGCTGGTTCCCTCGTTGCCTGTGTTACGGACTTCGGGGAACCTATTCACAGCTACCTTTCCAATATCAGCGAGATTTAATCTATTGATGTTGCGCCTCAAACTTTTCTATCGCCCTCTCCTGTTTTCTTCAGGTGCTCGTGATAGGCGACGTCTATTTCTTCCGCTAGGTCGCCGCGATAGTTAAACTTGACTTTTCCTTCGGGAGCTTGGTCGAGGATTAAGCCAGTGTATTCGCTTATGACGTTTAAGAAGTGCTCTTCGCCTTTTTCTGTTTTTTCCTTAATTAAGCATATTTCAACGTAGCCGTCTGAGAATGTAATTTCGATTACGCCTATATACCTGTTTTTCAGTAATAGTCACCTGATCCGTAGTCTGCGCGACGGTGAACGCTCTGCCAGTATTCTTCATGGGGTTTATCGCCGAAAAAGGCTATATGTGTCTCCAGGTCGGCTTTGGTTAGGAATTTGCAGGGACAATGAGTGCACTGGAAAAACTCGGCATCGATGTTATTTGTCGCATTCGCGTTATTCATGGTTTTGCTCCTTTTGGTTCTTTTCGCCGTAGTTGCAGACCACGTACATTTTCCAGCCGCGATAGCTTAAGCCGTTGAAGAATTCGCAGGGATTGCCTTTTCCGTCTATGTTAGCGCAGTTATTCCGCACAGTTACCTTCTCGTTGGTTTTGGGGCAAATTACCTCGACGTCTGCATAGATCAGCGGCATGTCTTATCCAGACGCTCCTTCTTTTGGTTGCTTGATTTCCTCGACTCCTGTTACACCATCAGCCTTAAGCCAATAACGTACCTCGCGCTTGATCTTTTTCGGAGTTAACTTGGTTGGATCATAGGTGACTTTCAATAACAAAGTTTCTCTATGTTTTTTATCGCTTATTTCTGTTCACCACCTATTTACCTAGTCATATATTTTCCTCACTGTTCTCTCTTGGCCGCATGATCGCCTTAAAGCAGTCTCGACAGAAATCTTCAGGTTTCCCCTTTCGATCCAACGTGTACCAATTACAAGAAAAGTCAGCAAGAAAGCTCCTGACTTCAGTCATGGAGATGAATTGCGTCAAAACAGTTAAATAGTTTGTGGTTGTATGTTGGTTGAAGCGTGTCGCTTAGAAATGTTGGCTAAAAGAACAATCAAAGCTAAGGTTCTTGAACTACGCAAGGGCAAACAAGAACTTCTTTTAAGGGAATATTTGAATTTTCAACGTTTTCTACACGGCGACAAAACAACGCTTTTGTATTCAGCTACTCGGCAACAGGCAGAACGAACATTGAGACGGATTGGCGCTCCGAAAGAAGACAAAGAGTATCCGTTGATTCTTAGGCGTGATGTGTACAAGCTTGAACGGACAGAGAACAAGTTGACTGAGTATTGGCTTCGGGTTCCAATAGGCAAAGTTAAAGGTGGAATTTGGATTCCGATAAAAGCGCATATGGAAATTCCTGTAGATGCATCGTTACGTGAAGCTAAGGTTCTAAGGCGAGAAAGCGGATGGTTCGTGTACTTAACCGTTCAAGCAGAGGTTCCAGAACGCAAGTCGTCGTCGGTGTTGGCTGTGGATTTGGGCGTTCATAACGCTGCAACAACTGTTAGTTCAGTCGATAAGCAAGTGCGGTTCTACGGCAAAGTTGTTCGTTCAATCAGAGGGCATTATTATCATCTACGGCGGAATCTTCCTAATAGGAAAGCCGTTAAAAAAGTGGGGAAGCATGAAAGACGCATAGTTAACCATGAACTGCATGTTATCAGTAAAGCAATCATTGAAGAAGCTGTAGCTAAGAACAGTGTCATCGTCGTTGGCAAGTTGAAGGGTATCCGTAGACAAAAGAAGGGACAGAGCAGACGTTGCAGACGCAAAGTTGCTAGTTTTCCATTCTATAAACTAACACAGTTCATAAAATATAAGGCTGCATGGAACGGCATTCCAGTCGTGGAAATTAGTGAAGCAAACACAAGTGTAACCTGTAGCCGTTGCGGTAGTCGTGGTGTTCGTGTTCGCGGTTTGTTCAGGTGTCCTGAATGCGGTTGCAGTTTGAACGCTGACGTTAACGGTGCAAGGAACATTTTGAAGCGGGCACTTGGTAAGCTCAGTGATGAGTCTCTATCGAGTGCAGGGGTTGTTTTGGCACAGCCCGAACTTCTCGCTGAGGTGCATAACCGATGATTGAGAATAGAGAAGAATCTACTGGCTTTAGCCATGTAGAGTGTCAACT
>CAZEPB010000039.1:0-11056 GCA_964514055.1 uncultured Candidatus Bathyarchaeia archaeon
GTGCCAGGCAAACTCCTAGGCGCAGGCGCATTGGACCATTCGGTGACAGTAGCAGCCTTTAGTGCTTCTGAAACGGCGAAAGAAAAACTGAAAGCAGCTAAAGCAAAATACTTGGCGATTCCAGAGCTTGTGGAAAAAAACCCGAAAGGCACAAACGTCAAGATAATTCGGTGAAAAAGAAAATGCAAACCGCAAAAAACCAAGTGACTCTGATAAACGCTGACGGACTCATCGTCGGCAGAATGGCTAGCAAAGTCGCCAAAAAACTGTTGAACGGAGAAAAAGTAATCATAGTTAACGCTGAGAAAGCCGTGATTTCGGGAAAAAAGAAAAGCAAAGTGGCAGAGGCAAAAAAATTCCTTGAAGTCGGAGCCCCGAGGCAAGGTCCGTTTCACTACCGAAGGCCGGATAAAATATTGCGCAAAATCGTTAGGGGAATGCTGCCGTTCAAGCAGCCGAAAGGAAAAACCGCCTTTAAGAAACTGAAGGTGTTCCTGAGCGTGCCCGAAGAACTTAAAGACAAACCGACGACCACGGTAAAAGAAGCCCAAGCCGCAAAACTGAGAGGACCATACTTCACTCTTGCGGAACTGGCGAAGGAAATAGGATGGAACCAAGGTGAATAAACATGCCCACTAAAAAAGTATTAGTTGTCAGTGGAAAAAGAAAAACAGCCTTAGCCCGCGCCGTCGTCAAACCCGGCGTCGGCAGAATAAGAATAAACATGATTCCTGTGGAAATTCTTGAACCGGAAATCGCCCGCGCAAAAATCATGGAACCCCTCCTTCAAGCCGGCGAAGATGTTTGGAAACAGATGGACATGGACGTTAAAACTTCAGGCGGAGGCTACATGGGACAGGCTGAAGCCGCCCGCATGGCAGTGGCCAACGCTTTGTTGAAGTGGACAAAGAGCAGCCACCTCCGCACAGTATTCACCGAATACGATAGAACCATGATTGTCGGAGACTCTCGAAGAAAAGAACCTAAAAAGTTCGGAGGTCCCGGCGCACGCGCGAAATCGCAGAAAAGTTACAGGTAAGGAGAACGATGAAATGATAATTCCCGTGAGATGCTTCACTTGCGGCAAGCTGATAGGAGACCGATGGGAAGAATTCGCCCGAAGAATACGAACAGGTGAAAATCCCAGCGACGTCTTAGACAGCTTAGGCATCAAAAGGTACTGTTGCAGGCGAATGATACTTTCCAACGTGGAAATAATAGATGAAATTTTGCGTTTCTACGAAGAGGCGGAAAAAAGAAGAGAAGCCCGCAACCTATACTAGCCCCTTCCTTTTTTACTCGTACCATTGTCCTACGAAGTATATTTCTGAATCATCTTGAGAAAACATCGGTGAATAACAGAGAAAATTAGAAGCAAAATATTCTGGCGTTATATTGTGATTATATGACCCATCTGCTTCCATCATGTACATGTCGTATTTCCCTTCATCATTCATAGCGGCTACACCATATACAATTTTATTATCTGAATGAGACCAGCTTGCCAGCCCTTGGGAGTAGTTGGTGTTTGTCAAGCGCGTTTCTTGTGTACCATCCGAATTAACTGTGAAGAGGTTGTAGCTGCCGTGCGTGCTTTCCGGGTCTTCAAGCCGTTCGAAAACAATTTTTAACCCGTCAGAACGTAGCCGCGGGTCATAGTCTCCTATAGGAAGATTAGCTTGCCCCCATTGTCCAGCGTCGGCTGGATTTGTGATTTGCGTTAGCCCTGTGCCATCATCTTTTATGCCCCATATCTTAGATTCCGAAGTGAAAACTATGGTGTCGCCTGCCCAGTCGATGTCTGCGTCATGCGAGCCAGAATCATAAAACATGTGTTGACCACTTCCATCCGCGTTCATCATGTAAATGTCAAGATCGTTATCCCGCTTCGAAAGAAAAGCTATCCGCGTGCCGTCTGGAGACCAAACTGGATAAAGGTCCCAATAACTGTTGTCAGTGAGCCTCGCGAGATTTTGACCGTTAACATCTATGGTGAAGATTTCTGTGCTTTCGTCGCTTAAACCATCTGTTTTCTGAGCGAAAACAAGCTTCTCACCCTGAGGGTTAAGCCTCAACGCAGAGGTGTAAATCTCGTTTTCCGTGCTGTGAAGAAGCCTCACCTGTTCCGTGGCAAGGTTCAAGACGTAAATCCCGTATTTTCCTTCATGCGGCACTGCGTCTTGTGCATCTGGCGTCTTTTGAGTTTGTTCCATGTTCAACAGTGTGCCGACCACCACTACCGCAAGTACACCGATCAAACCTAACACCGCTACAGCTAACAATGCTTTTCTTGCCATGTCAGTCACCTGTTCTTAGTTGCTGGTCTAATCAGATAAATTTTAAGGACTACCGCAAAAGGGAGCAGCATTTGAACGCTTGCTAAAGCAGTAACATCAACTCGTATTCCATTTTTCTATCGCGTTGATGGGCGAGGCTGCTGTCACAGAGCAATCAGAAGTATCGAACACGCGCAACGTCTTTTTCTTTAAATGTAAACGCTGTACGGGACTCTGGCGGATCTTTTAGGCTGAAACCGCAACCAAGCCTCTCGTGGAGCATCTGTTTTCATAGGAGTCTGCTGTTTTGAAGCAGCGTTAGCGGCGGCAAAGGTTTATTAGCCTAGTGTAAAAAGTTACATTCGAATGAAGCATGAAGCGCTTGTCAACCGCAAACACGCTCTTCAGCGTCCACATTTCTGTTCCCCCATCAACAATAAAGGACGGTTCGGAGCTGGTCCTATGACTCAATTAGCAGACTTGGGCTTCTCAAAAGAAACAATCGCGGAGACCATCGTCTCAACCTACAGCGTAGATGGGCAACCTAACGCCGCACCAATGGGCGCAACAACGGACAGCCTGCAGCGCATAGTCCTCAGAATTTACACTTCATCCTTGACTTACAAGAATCTTCAATCGAAAAGATGCGCCGTAGTAAACGTAACTTCTAACCCAGAGATTTTTTATCGGACAGCCTTCAAAGAAGCCAACCCGAAAGGCAGAATTCCGCAGAAATGGTTTGAAAAGGCAGAAACCGTTGACGCGCCAAGACTAAAGGCGGCAGACGCGCACATCGAGGTTACCGTTGCAGAGGTAACGCCGCTGGACGATGAAAAAGCAGAAGTCACGTGCAAAGTTGAGCTTGTCCAAGCGTCAACCGTTTTGCCCCACGCTTATTGCCGCGCTTCGTTTGCAACTATCGAAGCCGTAATCCACGCAACACGCGTTAAGCACTTCCTGATGCACGGCGACAGGCAGAAGCAAGAGGAAGCCTTAAAGTTGCTGGAAAAAATCAGGTACTGCCACAACGTTGTTGGTCGTGTGGCGCCACGCTCGCGTTACTCGGAAATCATGGAGGATTTAAACCAACGTGTCGATTCATGGAGGCGTCAAGGTGAAAGTCCACGTTAAAACTCCCGCAAGGCTTCATTTAGGCTTAATAGACTTAAACGGCGATTTAGGACGCCTTTTCGGAGGCTTAGGCGTGGGCATAGACCGCCCAAACGTCATTCTTGAAGCCCAACAATCAGAAAAATTATCCGCCACAGGCGAGAAGGCTGAATTGGTGAAAACGCTGGCTAAACGCTTCCTCGAAGCTTATGACATAAACGCCAGTGCCAGCATCAACGTCAAACAAGCAATCCCCGAACACGCAGGATTAGGCTCTGGAACGCAACTAGCTTTAGCCGTAGCCACAGCCCTTTCAAAACTGTTCAGCGTAAACGCCTCAATTCAGGAACTCGCCAAAACCATGGGAAGAGGACAAAGAACAAGTGTGGGCACAACAATTTTCGAGCAAGGCGGATTCGTGGTTGACGGAGGAAAAAACGTCAACAAAAACAGCTTTCCCACAGCAATTTTTCGCCAACCGTTTCCACGGGACTGGGTTTTCGTCGTGACAATTCCAAACGTAAAGAAGGGATTGGCTAAGGATGAAGAAACCGCGGCGTTTCACGAGCTGGCTCCTATGACTGCGGAAGACGCTGGCAAAATGTGCCGTTTAACCATGATGAAGCTGCTTCCAGCATTAATTGAACGCGACATCAAGAGCTTCGGAGAAGCCTTAACCCAGATTCAAACAGTCATCGGCGAATACTTCGCGGAGGCTCAGGGCGGAACCTACTCCAGCCAGACAGCCACCGAAGGCATAGCGCTGTTGCAGAAGCTCGGCGCGTATGGCGCAGGGCAGAGCTCGTGGGGACCAGCGTTTTACGGGTTAACCCAGAAAACCGAAGCCAAACAAATCCAGTTGAAGGTTCAAGCTTTCCTTAGCGAAGGTGTGGGCGGACAGGTTTTCACTGCAAAAGCAAATAACAGAGGCGCCTACGTTAAAGTCACCAGATAACAGGTGCGAAATTTGAGAGTATTGCTGATAACTGGCTTGCTCGCAGAAGAAACCGTGAAACGCTACGCCAAAGAAAGCAGCGTTGAAACTGAAGTTCTCGCCTTAAAAGTTCCAGTCGCCGCGTTGTTAAGCCCTGCGCAAATCGCCAAAGCTCTCAAAAAAACCGTTGCCAGAGACTTCGACGTGATTTTGGTTCCAGGACTTGTTCGAGGCGACACCTCGATTATCGCGGATTCCGTGGGAACGCCAACTTTTAAAGGTCCACGATACGCCGCTGACCTGCCCACGGTGTTAGACGCGCTTGACCGCGTTAAGCTTTCAACGGTTACGCCTGCGTGCGACCTGCTCAGGGAGGAACTGCGACAGAAGGCTTTACAAGAATTGGATGCTGTCGAGAAAAACCGAGACGTACTGCTGAAAAAACCTGGCAACATGTTAATCGGCGAGTTAGCAGTTGGCAAGGATTTTCCGATGCGGGTGTTGGCGGAAATCGTTGACGCCGCGCTGATGCCGACTGGCGAGATTCAGAGGTTGGCGAGGCACTTCGTGGAAATGGGCGCTGACGTAATCGACGTGGGCATGGTTGCAGGCGAATCCAGACCCGCAGACGCGAAGCGCGCGGTTGAAGCGGTCAAGAACGTGGTGAACGTGCCCGTAAGCATTGACACGCTTGACCCAGACGAGATTAAGGAAGCGGTTGCGGCTGGCGCAGACCTGATATTGAGCGCAGACGCGGGAAACGTTGAGCAGCTAGCGCCTTTTGCCTCGGAGGTTGCGGTGGTGGTTATCCCAACTAACCAGCGTGAAGGCTACTTCCCTGCGAAAGCTGAAGACCGCATCCGTTTTCTGGAAGAAATCATGGAGAAGGCTAGGCGGCTGGGCATGAAACGGCTTTTAGCCGACTTGATTCTGGAGCCGTCCAACGTGGTGGAGTCGCTGGTGGCTTTCCGCGATTTTGCGGTGAGGCACCCTGATGTTCCGCTTTTTGTTGGTGTTTCCAACGTTACCGAATTGTTTGATGTTGATTCTGTGGGTGTTAACGCTTTGCTCGCGCGTTTGTCGTCTGAAGTGAACGCGAGTATGCTGTTGGCTACGGAGAAGAGCAGCAAGGCAAAAGGAACCGTTAGGGAAGAGGTTATCGCGTCTAAAATGATGTTTCTGGCTAAAAGGCGCGGTTCCGTTCCGAAAGACCTCGGCATCGACCTGCTAGTTTTGAAGGACAAGCGGAAGCATGAGGAGCCGTACAACGAGAAGCTTGAAGCTGACGCGCAAGTGACGGTGGCTAATGACGAAGTTGAGCAGGCAGCTTTGGACCCGCAAGGCGTGTTCAGGATTGTGGTAGACCGTGACGCGGAAACTATTGTTGCACTTCACTTTACCACGGATGAGGCAGCGAAGCCAAAAAGCATCGTTAAAGGCAAAACCGCGGAGGCAGTTTACGCCAAAATCGTGGAGATGGGGCTAGTGACAAGGTTTGACCACGCCGCCTATTTGGGAAGCGAACTGGCAAAGGCTGAGGTTGCGTTGAAAACGGGGAAAGAGTACGTTCAAGACCGCACGTTGTTCAAGGGATTACTGCCAACTGCTTAACCGCGTTAAGCAGCGTTGGATTTATTATCTACAAACAAAGATTTCTTGAGAATTCTCACCAACGGCGTCCCCACTAGCACTGTGATAAGGATCAACACTGCCCGCTCCACTGGGTAAGCGAAGAAAGCGGCAGTCCAAATCCCTTGAAAACCTCCAGCGGTTAATCCGCCAATGGGTGCACCCCATGTGAGTTCAAAAACAAGATTCCCCGTGAGATGTTGCATCATTGTCCCAATGAAAGCCACAACAGCTAAGCCCCAAGGCAAGTAAGCTGTTTTGAGGTTTTCGATCCAAGAAATAGCTTTGGAACGTAACGGTGAAATAAGCACTATCAATGCCACTACATGTAGCCAGACAAAGGGAAAAGCGAAAGTTCCAGTGCCTAACGGAATCTCAGCCAATAGCAATGAATAAGGACTTAAAAGGAATATCACAAGCAAAATAAGATTAAGAATTACTACAGGTTTCCACTTGCGCTTGACTAGGAAGCCTAAGGCAACGGCGTTCACCAGAGCTGGAAGAAAATCTAAGCCCAAAAAGACAGGGGCTTTGCCTAGTGCCATTGCTAAGAACGTGCCTATGACTATGCTTATGCCGCCTGTGAAAGGTCCTAATATTATTCCATACAACGGAGCGAGACTATCTGAAACTGAAAATGAAGCTGAAAGCCCTATCATTGGCCCCAAAGGTACAAGCCGTATTACCCCATAAAGCGCAGAGAAAATAGCTATTGACGCAATGATTTTGGTTCTGGTGTTGATATTCCCTATCGCACTCAAACCTTGAAACCACCTGAAACTTTTTTCACTGCTGTGTAGTTTTTTACACAACCTTATAAAATTTTCCATAGCTCCATGATTCAAAGAAAAGAATGTAAACTGCTAAGCTTCGTTTCTTCTCTGCTTCATCAGTTCCTTTGCCAAACGCTTAACATACTCGGAATATAGCAAATCCACAATTTTGTCCCAATCAAAACCTGCCCTAGAATTGTAGTAGGGAAACTCTTCTGGAGAAAACATAACCAGCTTGTCCGAATCATACAGAACCCGAAAAGGCAAGGAAGGGTTATCTGGATGGTTATGGTGAGTGCCCACAATCTCGCAAACTTTCTGAACGAAAGCCTCATCACAGCCCATCTGCTTTAATAGAGATGCGGCTATTCCAGGACCTTTTTCGTATTGTTCTTTGATGCTGCTTCCGCCGATGTCATGCAAAATTATGGAATAGAAGGTTAATTCCTGCAATTCTGATGGAACCGTAAAGTTCTTTCGGGCTAAATCAAAAACTCTTTTTGTATGCGCCATGCCAAAGTCGTTCTTTTCCAAATACGGCTTTGCCAACTCAAACAATTTTTCAACATCCATTTTCACACACTCCAACTTCACGTCTCAAACACAGCTTCTAAGCAAGGTTCAATCTATATAAAGGGGGGCTATAGACTGTTCCAAGCGCTAGAGAACAACAATCGACGACAGTTAACCTTTAATCTCCTTTCACCGTTAATTTTCCTTGATTGCGGCTTATCTTGAACGCAGAAAACAAAGAAGGAAAACAGGATGAAAAACCTCAACAGTTACCCGCAGAACACCTCGAAAACTTTAAATCCAAATCACGAAGGGAAACTAGCCAAATGCACAAAAAACTATTGATCCCAGGCCCCACAGAAGTAAGCCAAAAAATCCTCCGCGAGCAAACCCACCCTCTCATAGGCCACAGAGACAAAGCCTTCTCCCAACTTTACGCTGGAATAAAAGCGAAACTCACCCAGTTCTTCGGACTACCCGAAAACTGCAAACCCACAGTAACCACCAGTTCAGGCACGTTATGGTTCGACATCGTCGGCAGAAGCATCGTGAAAGAAAAAGCCCTCGTATGCGTCAACGGCGCATTCTCCGAACGATTCGGCAAAACAATCCGCGCCTGCGGCAAAAAAGCCGACTACATAGAAGTAGAATGGGGCAAAGCCGTCAAACCCGACATGATCGCTGAAAAACTCGACACAGGCGAATACGACACACTAGCAGTCTGCCACAACGAATCCTCCACCGGAGTACGCAACCCAATCCACCAAATCGGAAAACTCGTCCGCAAAAACTACCCAAACACCATACTCGCCATCGACAGCGTCTCCGCCATGGCAGGCGACAAAACACTACCCAAAGAAATCGGCTGCGACATCATCTTCGCCTCAACACAAAAATGCTTCGCCCTACCACCAGGACTCGCAGTCAGCCTCGTCACCAACCGAGCAATAGAAAGAGCAAAAACAATCCCAAACCGAGGCACCTACACAGACCTAGTCACAATCTTCGAATACGACAAAAAAAACCAAACACCCTTCACCCCCAACATCCCACTTCTCTACGCCCTAGACAAACGCATGGACCTCCTCCTCGAAGAAACCTACAACCACGTTTACCAAAGACACAAAGAAATGGCAGACTACACCCAACAATGGGCAAAGAAACACTTCGCGCTGTTCCCCGAACCAGGATACGAATCAATCACAGTGACCTGCATCCAAAACACCCACGGAAAAAACGTGCAGGAACTCAACCAGAAACTCGCCGAAAAAGGCTACATGATCTCAAACGGCTACGGCAAACTAAAAGAGAAAACTTTCCGCATCGGACACATGGGCGAATGGACCCCAACCGAAATCAAAAAAGTCCTCACACTCATCAACCAAATATGGAAGCTAAAAAATGGCATATAAAATCCTAATCTGCGACAAAATCGCAAACGAAGGCATAAAACTCATGGAAGAAAAAGGCTACCAAATCACAAAAGCCTGGAACACACCCAAAACAGAACTCCCCAACATAACAGGCGAATACCACGCCCTCATCGTACGATCCGCCACCAAAGTCAACGCCGAACTGCTCTCCAACGCAAAAAAACTCCGCGTAATCGCCCGAGCAGGAGAAGGATTAGACAACATCGACCTAAAAAAAGCAAAAGAACTAGGCATCACAGTAGTCAACACCCCCCACGTATCCTACCTAAGCGTTGCCGAACTAACCATCGGCCACCTACTAGCTCTCGCAAGACACATAGTAGAAGGCACAACGTCTCTCCGCGAAGGAAAATGGAAAAAAGACGAACTCATGGGCATAGAAGTCAACGGAAAAAACCTCGGAGTCATAGGCTGCGGCTACATCGGAAAAACAGTTGAACGCCTAGCCATATCCATAGGCATGAAAGTGCTCGTGGTGGAAAAAGAATGCGCCTACAACCGCTTTGTCCCGCTGGACGACATGCTGCCCCAAGCCGACTTCATAACCATTCACGTACCCCTCACACCTAACACACGACACATGATTTCCACAAAAGAATTCAACATGATGAAAGACGGTGTAATGATAATCGATTGCTCCCGCGGCGGAGTGGTTGACCAAGAAGCGCTGTACAACGCGCTGGTTTCAGGCAAGGTGAAAGCGGCAGCCGTAGACGTTTTTGAAGAGGAACCGCCGAAAAACAGCAAGTTGCTCACGCTCAAAAATGTGATTGCCACGCCTCACATTGGTGCCCAAACAGAAGAAGCCCAATTGAAAGCCAGCATTCAAATAGCCAACAAAGTAATCGAAACACTAGAAAAATCTGCGAGCTGAACCTGTTTGGTTGACATCAGACCCTTTAAAGCCATACGATACACCAAAAAGGCGGGTGACCCAAAAAACCTGATAACCCAGCCTTACGACAAAATCGATCTTGCGCTGCAGAGGAAATACTACAAAAAGTCAGCTTACAACTACTGCCGCCTGATTCTGCCGATAGAAAACAACAGGTATGAGATAGCGCAGCAGCGAATCCAAAAGTGGCTAAGCGAAGGCATACTATCCAAGGATGAAGAACCTGCAGTTTTCGTTTCCAAGCAAGAGTTCAAGTTAGCAGGAAAAACATGCACTCGTACAGGGTTGATTGCTGCCATGCGCCTCTACTCTTACGACGAAAACACGGTTTTTCCACACGAAGTCACGTACAAAGAACCGAAAACCGACCGATTGAACATGCTGCGTGCGGTTCGGAAAGACCTTGAACCCGTTTTCCTAATCTACTCAGACCCTGAGAACGTCACCGTTGACTTTTTCGCTGAAATCACAAAGACTAAACCTGCCATAACAGTTGAAGATGAATCTGGTGTGAAACACGCTATTTGGAGAGTAACCAACCCGCAAAGGCTGAAACTCCTGCAGAAAGCCATGGAAAACAAGAAACTCGTAATCACCGATGGACACCACAGATACGAAAGCGCTGTCGCTTACAGAGATGAAATGCGTGAAAAGGAAAAGTGGACAGAAAATTCAGCCTTCAACTTTCACATGTGCTACATGGTTCCCGTTCAAGACGAAGGGCTTGTTGTTTTGCCCACTCACAGGCTGCTAAGAGAATGTGAGCTAACCAAGGGAATTCTACAGGCGCTCAACGATTTCTTCACGATTTCAGAAATCCACGTAACAGTTGAAGCTTTAGAAGGCTTCCTGAAAGCCCACATCAATGACCATGCTTTCGCCATTTATGACGGCTCAAAAGCCTATGGCTTACTCTTGAAGGACGAGAATGCCGCTTCTGAACTTGTGAACGCTAGTTGTCCAAAAGAAGCATGCCTTTTGGATGTAGTGATATTGCGGGATGTGGTTTTCAAGCACATAATGAAAGTGGGTAAGCTAAAAATGGATGAACACATACTCTACGCGGAATCGACGAGGAACGCCTTGGAAAAAGTTGACTCTGGACAGGCCAAGCTGGCGTTCTTGGTTAATCCAATTAATCCCGAAATGGTTTGGCAGGTAGCGCAAAAAAATTGGAGGTTGCCAGAAAAATCCACGGATTTTTACCCTAAACCAGTTTCTGGCTTGACGATGATGGATATTTCACCCGAAGAAAAACTCTAGTTCTTAATCGCTTTAGCGCTACCAGCGCGCTTTTACCTGCGGCTGTTTGGAAACCTGGCAAACAGATTTCTCATTTTTGCCTTTTTTCGTTGTGCTTGTTACTTCACGAACTTGGTTTTGCGTCTCTTGAACTTTTTCTTGCACGCCACGCTGCAAAAGTAGTAGGTTTCACCTTGATAGGTGATTTTGTATTTAGCTGTGCTTTCATTTAGAACCATGCCGCAAACTGG
>CAZEPB010000040.1:0-10706 GCA_964514055.1 uncultured Candidatus Bathyarchaeia archaeon
CCTGCGTCACGTTTGCCAGCAGTTTTAGGTATCGCCGTTCATGGTAAGCTTCCACTTTGGCGACGCTGCGGAAAGTTTGTGCCACATCTCTGAAGCCTTCTTGTTCGGCTACGTCTCCAAAGTTGGGGTAGAGCGTGCCCCACTCAAGTTTCTCTCCTTCTGCTGCAGCCTTCAGGTTTTCCGCTGTCGACGCAATCACGCCTGCAGGGTAAGCAGCGTTTATCTCCACCATTCCACCCTTAAGATGTTTAAAGAACAGTTCTGCGTGCTCCTTCTCGTTGTCAGCGGTCTCTTGAAATATAGCGGCGATCTGCTCATAGCCTTCCTTTTTGGCTACGCTAGCAAAGAAAGTGTATCGGTTTCTGGCTTGGGATTCGCCTGCAAACGCGGCTAACAGATTTTTCTCTGTTTTACTACCTTTAAAATCCATAAATACTTCTCCTAATCATTACCGTATTTAGCCCTAAAATAAAAACAGTTCCCCGCAAGTTGCGGCTTTTGGTGCTTAAAACTACTGTGCTCTCGGAGACTACCCCCTCCCTTTTAAATAGATTGAATTTCAGCGGTAAACTGCTGTTTGCGCTTTTGCGCCTGCTCTTATTGCGTATGGTGCGATGGTTATTTTGGGTGTCGTTTTTATTTCAGTATCGCTTGAAATACGCGAGGTGTTAGGTTTAGTTTGAACTTGAAGGAAGCGTACTCCTTTGAGGTTAAGGCGGTTCCGCCGTACAGTTTTGAGCTTACGGTGCATAAGCCTGCGGGTTGGTGGTGGTCCACACCTGCTGAAGTCTTCGAGAGTGCCACGTGCTGGACTGCAATGCGGTTCAGGAACACGCTTTTAGGGTTAAAACTGGAATCCACGGGAACGCTGCAAAAGCCCAGAGTGCAATGCACCATATTCTCGAAAGCAGAACTCAGCCGCGTAGAAAAGCAAGATATCGCATGCATGTTAAGAAGAGCCTTAAGAACCGAAGAGGACCTAACCGAATTCTACAAGCTCGCCAGAAAAGACGAAATCTTGAGTGCCGTAGTCAAAGACCTGTATGGAATGCGCACGGTGGCGTGGCCAGAACTGTTTCCCGCGCTGATTTTAGCTGTAACGCTGCAGATGGCACCCATGAAAAGAAGCAACCAGATGATGGAGCTGCTGATAGCTAATTTCGGAGACCAAGCCCGTTTTGACGGAAAAACCATACGTTACTGGCCGTCCCCAGAAAGGATAGCGAATTCCACGATTGAAGAGTTGAAGTCAAAGGCTAAACTCGGCTACAGAGCAGCAAACCTCATAGCCATCGCAAAAGCGTTACAACAGGGCTTTCCAACAATGGATGACTTCTGGGCAATAGGTTTTGAGGAAGCAAAGAAAAAGCTCTTGACCCTGCGGGGAATAGGCGATTACTCAGCAGACATCGTGGTGCCGGGCATGGGCTTCCCGATTGACGTGTGGAGCGCCAAAATCTTCCACGTCCTTTTCTTCGGCAAGGAGCCCGAAAACCCACGTAAAGCGATTCCTGCTCTCAAGCAGACGGCGGAAGAGCGTTGGGGGAAATGGAGCGGTTACGCTTTCGCTTACGTTTTAAACGACCTGCCCAAACTGTCAAAAAGAATAGGCGTTGACCTGACTCAATTCTGATTTTTAAACCAGTTTTAGTAATAACGCTGAAGGCTTACTGAGAACGCGTTGTAGCTTGTATTAACGCTTATATCCTTATGGATGAAATTAAACATGTCGAGGAAATTCTGCAGATGGAACTAGCTATCGAAACCAGTGGCTTAACCAAAAGATATGGCCAACTTACCGCAGTGGACAAGCTAGACTTAAAGGTTAAACGAAACACGGTTCACGGTTTTTTAGGTCCAAACGGCGCGGGAAAGACCACAACCATAAAAATTCTCGTGGGACTGTTAAAGCCTAACGAAGGCACCGTTAAGGTTCTCGGACAGGAACTACACGGAGGCAAAAACAAAAGCTTCCTCCAATTTTTCTACGAACAAGCAGACAGCAGATTACGAATTGGCTACATGCCTGAGCTCCCAAAATTCCCGAAACACCTGAAAGGCTCGGAACTGCTGGACATTTACGGGCGAATGTACGGCATGACCGAACAGCAGCGCAAAGAGCAGATACCCAAACTGGTGGAGTTGGTGGGGCTTAAAGGCAGAGAAAACGACTTAATAGGCGAATACAGCAAAGGCATGCAGCAACGCATAGGCATCGCACAGACTCTTCTGAATGACCCTGAACTGGTCATTTTGGACGAGCCAAGCCTAGGTTTAGACCCTGTCGGCATGGTGGAAGTAAGAGAGGTCGTAAAGGAAATAGCTAAACAAGGTAGAACCGTTTTCGTCTCCTCCCACCTGCTGTTTGAGGTTGAACACATCTGCACCCACGTTACAATAATCAACCGGGGTAAGGCGTTGGTTTCAGACACTCTCCAAAAGGTTTCGGGAATGCTTGCAGGACCCTCAATGCTGCATGTGGAAGTCGCCAAAATGTCGAACACGGTTGTCAACGCCGTAAAGAAGCTGCCTTTTGTTTCAAGCGTGGTGCAGACGGGCAACACTTTAAGAATTCAGATGGCGAAACACGAGGACAAACGCGCTCAAGTGTCCCAAGAAATAACTCGGTCAGGAGGAATCATTGTAGCTATGAGCCAGAAAGCGTCAAACCTTGAAGACGTTTTCATACAGCTCATCAGCAAAGATCAAGGAGGAAAACCACAGTGACCGCAACCAGAACGAACACGGGAAGACCTCGTCCCAGCTGGTTCATCCGTTTCTGGGCGGTCGTAAGATATGAAATGCTCTGGAACATACGTAAGAAGAAATTCATAGGCGTCGTAATAATCGCATTCATATTCGCCACCTTAGCCTGGCTTTTGCCCGTCGTCCTCAGCGCCACCACCGACCAAATCATCAACGCAAACCCAGACTACGCCGTCACCTTCACCATCCCCGCTTTCGGCATGTTCCTGTTCGCCCTCATAACCGCAATGAACAGCATCTCAACCGAATTCGAAAGCGGCACAATTGTCCCCCTCCTCACAAAACCCGTTTCGAGAACCATGGTTTTCCTAGGCAAGCTGTTCGCCGCCTTCATCATCATCTTGGTCACCTATACGATACTCTTCGTGTACGTAGTCATCGGCGGAGCACTCGTCTACGGTCCCCAAAACAACCTCCACCTTGTACCTCTCGGGCTCCTTGGAAACATACTAAGCACCTTCGTTTGGATAGCGATAATCCTAGCCGCAGGAGCTCTCTCAAAAAGCACAATCATATCGACCCTAGTGGCTTTAGGCTTCTTCATAGGCATCCTCTTCGCCGCGCCCATAGTGTCCCTCTTCGCGGGGCCCTCACCAGCCCTGAACTACGTGCCTGGAAGCGGAGCCGCCGGAGCCATGCTCACCACGCAAGGACTAATAACCGTAGCAGGCGGAACCGACAACATCGGCGCCAACCTGATAAACTACGCGCTTTACCCTTCAGCCAACGTCAATTTCAACAGGACAAGCGTTGATATTCAAGGTGGTCAGCTAAACATGACTCAAACATTCTCCTACGCTGAACCAATATCACTAATAACAGCCAGGTCGGTTGCCACGGCAGCGACGTACACCGTTGTCTTCTTCGTAATCGCGTGGGTCGCGTTTAAACGGGCACAAGTACTTGAATAGCACATCAGCTTAAAGGACAGAAGCTTCGTCCTTTTCCCGTTTCGCTGCCTTTGCCGAAAGACTGAAGTGTCTTGGAGCCTCTAATATGTTTGGAGGTGTAGGTTTATGGTCGTGAAGATAATCCAGTTAATCGGCAGTTCAGCAGAGGGCTGGCAAGAGGCAACCCAAAACGCTATTGATGAAGCAGCTAGAACCGTGAAAAACATTAAGAGCGTTCATGTGAAGCGTTGCACAGCGAAAGTGAAAGATAACAAGATTGTGGAGTACCGTGCGGTCGTCAACGTTGCGTTTGTGGTAGCCAGATAAAAGGGTTGCAGGTCATAACAGCGCCAGCGTAAGCTCCTTCTGGTGAGGTTAAACCTTCAACAGATTCAATAATCGCAAGTATCTCTCAAACGGCTGGCTCCATTGATTTCACTCGGTATGCACCTTTTCCACAGTCTCTGCCTCAGGATAGTGGCTGCTGTCACAGAAAGGCTTATTCTTGGATTTCCCACAACGGCAAAGCGTAAC
Source organism: uncultured Candidatus Bathyarchaeia archaeon (assembly GCA_964514055.1). Lineage (GTDB taxonomy): Archaea > Thermoproteota > Bathyarchaeia > Bathyarchaeales > Bathycorpusculaceae > SG8-32-3. Next base: position 4,191 of record CAZEPB010000040.1, read on the forward strand.
GCGATTGCGCACTCTATAAGGTTTGCCGTCGGCAGATTCAACTGGAACCCCACCGCGCACCCAGATTGGACCGCTCACTCCCATGGCGGGGTCTTCAATCAACCCGATTGACTTGGCAAAATTGGGTTCAACTTTCTTTCGGGTTTTTTTATCCAGGACAACTAAGCGACCAGAAGGGCAGTCACAAGTTTCCTCTATTGCTATCCGCTTTTTTTCTGGGTCACTCGATGCTGGGACGAGATTCCAGATTCCGCCTGCCCTGTGACAGAAGCGCGCTGAAGCGCACAGTTCTTCAATGTCGTCCAGTTTCAGTGCGGGACCGTCTATTAGTTTGGGTTGGTTGAGGTATTCTTCTTTCCTGGCTGTTTCGGTTCCGTCAAAGCCAACCTTCATGTGTGTTCCATCACAGAACGGCTTATTCTTAGACTGCCCGCAACGGCAAAGGGCGCATTTTTCTTGCAGCGGATACTTAGTGCTTGGCTGCCATTCAGTGGCAGTTCCATCGGAGTCTGCGAGGATTACCTGTTTTTGGATGGGAATTCCGCCATAAATTAGGTAAGGTCCGTCTTTGCTTACCTTAATCTTCGCCACGTTTTTTGGCTGTGCCTTTGCGTTTTCTTTTTTCGGTTTCATAGCTCAATGGGTTTCCTTGATAATCAAAATTAGGTGGGTTGTGCGTGTTATTCAGTATTTTTATGGTTACTTAATTGTTTCGACAAAGCCTCAAAGAACAAATCAATGCGGTGCGTTGTCCGTCCAAAATCAGCTATAGAGGTGATTGTGGTAACTGGCGTCTCCGCCGTCACCGTGACTCTCGCGGTTTTCTTGTCCACGGGCACCGCGTCGATTCGGAGTACTGAGCTGTATGCCATGAAACCCGCTTTCGTCTTGGCTTTAACATGGTGCGCTGCGTCGTCAACTTCGTCTACCGTCCATTCTAGGCTGGTAAGAGCCTTGGGGATAGCCCTCCAAATCTTGGGTAGAGGATAGTCTATTTCGAATGTTTCCTTCTCTTTCCGTAAATAAGCCATGTAGTGCACTCTTATTCCTTAGGTGCCTTATGCTTAAACTGTTTATCTATATTAAGGGAGGTGTGCTTTTCTCTTCTTCCGCAAAAGAAGCATGAGCCAAGTTTTTTGCACAAATTAGCAATTTTGAAAAGGATTAAGGAGGGATGGAAGGTGAAAGGCTAAGCCCCGTTCTGAGCCTTCCCCTTTCCGTTATGATTACATAGAAGAGCAGGGTATAAAAGGCGTATTTCAGGTATCGCAATATATCCTACAGTAAAAGTGGGGAGCTTAACTCCCTTCCGCAACGAAAGGAAGTCTACCGCAACAGTTTGAAAGGGCTTAGGCTTTTGCGAATTTTATCCAAGAGTATATCTCTTCAACTGTTGGTTTTTCAGCTTCTGAGATTTTTCCCTCTTCAATCTGAACTTTCAGGACTTCGTTCATTCTCATGCCGAGATCAATTGGGTCTTGTTCAGCCAGTTCTTTCCTATTCATGACGCCAACATCGTCCAAAAAATCCAGGTCTTTCTCTTTCATGCCCGGAATCATCTGAAGCTGGGCTCTCCCTTGCAACTTCTCAACTGTTTTTAGGCTCATGCCTGTTTTATCAGCGATCACTCCAGCGTCTGTTAAAATTAGTTCACGGACGTTTGTTATTCCCATTTCTTTCAGATCATTTCCAGTATTTTCCCCTATTCCCCTGACTTCTTCTGGATCGCTTTGACTTGTCAACTGCGGTTTCGGCATCTTCGTTAACTCAAACTCTAATTTTTCCAATTTCAACTTGATGTCTTCAATTTCACCCATCTGCTTCAAGATGGCTTTTGCGTTCTTTGTGTTTCTTTGTGCATGTCTCGAAATGGCGTTATCTATTTCCCCAAGTTTCCGCGTCATTCCATCTTTCACATCAGCTAATTCAGTGTCAAATCTACTGACTAAACTGGCGTGAAACTCTTTCAGCATCTCTCCTTGCTCATTAAATCCTTCTCCAAGTTGCTTGCCAATTGCAGCTTTCGTAGCAGCTAATTCCCTGTCAAACCTGTTAACCAAATTCGCGTGAACCTGTTTTATCTCCTTTTCTTGGTTACTGAACTTTTCAGAGATTTCCTTCCTAGCGGAGCCCAAGTTTTCATCGACTAGGAATACCCTTGCCTGCAAGCTTTCTAGAAACTTTTGTTGGAGCTTTTGACCGCTTTCTAAATTATTCGCTTTTTGATTAATCTCGTTAAGCAGCTCTTTGTTTGATAATTCGCTTATTACTTTGCTGGAGGTCCCCCCCAAGAAAACCAAAGTTACAATTACAGAGACCAACAGATAAACATATACTGGAATTCCTCCCGTTAGGCTACCAATCAGCCAAGGCTGGTACGTGCCTTCTATGCCTATTGCCGGATTGGCTGCCAGAACTATCGCGTGAATTGCAAATAATCCTGATAGAAAAGAAAAGAAACCTAATATCCACATAGATGCTCCGCGCAAAGTTACATACCTCAACATGTCAACTAAAGGAACAGGGAAATGTTGTTGCGAATTGTTTTTAAATTTTTCTGATGGCAACTCTGATTTTAAAATCCATGTTTTTGCTTTTTTAAAGCAAAAATGAACAAAGCGTGGGATGTAGCTTCACACCCACATTCAAATTTAACGCGAAGAAACCTGTCGGTTAGATTCTTTGTTTAGGTTATCAGTTTTCGAGTTCTTCGCACTCCTTTTGTCTTTGACGTAGCCATAGATAAGAATCGAAAGAGGAAACATGAAGCCAATAAGCAGAAGCACTGCCAGAGCTGTTTGTCCTGCTATTGCTTGGGTTATCGTTAAGAATAGGTAATAGCCGCAACAGAAAATTAGGATGCCTTTAGCTACGTCACCTGTAGTAGTCATAGACTTCGCTTTAGAATCTTTATTTCTTCTAATAGAATTTATGAATTTTCAATTAACATGCTTCACTTATCCTGATCTGGTTGGGCAAGAATGATTTGATAAAAAGGAGCAAAGCGCGGGGTGTTAGGTTCACACCCACGTTCAAATTTCACGCGAAAACCTACTGACCGAGACACAAAAAACATGTGTATGCGTGCGCCCGTACCCTGTCTCCGTCTCTGTCTGTCACGCTGTCCCTCTGTCGTGCATAAGCTGAATATGATAAAATACATCCGAAATTGGTTTCCAAAGTAGCCCGCAACACCTTTATTAATGAAGTTACTATATCCCGAAGGAGGCTCGAGCCATGGATTTCTTTGACCTTATGAGTATCTCACACCGCTATATGGAGATACTAAACCCTTCAACGTCTGAAAAAATCATCAAACTTGGCAAACTACTTAAATTGAAAAAAGGAAACCGGGTCATCGACTTCGGTTGTGGTACTGCTGAGCCCCTCACTCTCTGGGCTGAAGAATTCGGGATCACTGGTATTGGCATAGATATATCCGAGGATTTCTGTGACAGGGCTAAGAAAAAGCTGGCTGTTAGAGGGTTATCGGATAGAATCGAAATCGTTTGCTCCAACGGAGCTGACTACATGTTCGAAGAGGGGGCTTTCGATGCCGCAACATGTATTGGGGCAACTTTTGTTTTTGGCGGCTTCCAGCAGACAATCCAGGTGATGAAGCGGGCCGTGCATCAGAATGGACGCCTCGGCATCGGTGAAACTCACTGGCTTAGCAATCAGGTACATCCGGAATATGCCCAAAAACAGATAACTACCCACACGGAACCAGAACTGGCCCAATTTACCCGAAACGAAGGCTTTGAACTCGAATACATCATCCGTGCCAGCCGCGATGACTGGGACAGGTACATTTCGGATAGTTGGTATGGACTAATACGCTGGCTTGAAGAAAATCCCAACCACCCTGACCATGAACAAGTATTCAAACACTTCCGTACTGACCAGGATGATTATTTACAGTTCCAGCGCCAATATATGGGTTGGGCAATGTACTGCCTCACTTCCATGAAATCTCATTCGGTGCGATAGGCAGGATTGCCTGTCTGCAGTAAGCACGCGCTCACTATAAATGAGTGCCCAAAATCGCGCGCTTCTGTTACGTATTCAAATCCAGTATTTACTCCGTTACATGTAAGATTGAATGGTGAACCGTTTTACACGATTGAGTAATAGTCTCCTGTTGATTTTTTGTCGGTTTTTAGAATCCATTTTCAAAAATATTCGATATTAAAGGCTTATTTGCTAAAAGAGGCAAAGCGCGGGGTGTGGGATTCGAACCCACGCGGCCTTTCGACCACAGACTTAGCAGGCCTGCCCCATACCAGGCTTGGGGAACCCCGCCCGCGAGTTGGCTAAGCATTATCTCAATACGGTTACCACATTTTTATTGTTTATCGTTATTCAGAGCCTACGCCGTCGAGTATTAGAAACGGGTTTTAGGCGTTTACGTGTCAACAATCCTTTTTATCTTTGAGCACGAAAAAGTGAACAGACAGGTGACAAATAGGTGACTGCGCCTTCGCTTAGCAACGCAATTAAACGCACATGCGACACTCTTAGGCAAGGCGCAACCAAACAGGTCACGGATTACGAGCAGCGATTTTCCAGCATCAAAAACATCTACGACGACCTGCTCTCAAATCTCATAAAACAGGGTTTCGACCCGAAACAGGCGTACGAAACCGCACGGGAATTCTTCGGCAGCACAACCGTGCGGTTCGCAGGCGTAGACGGCACCATGTACTCAAAGCCGCTGTTCGACATGGTTATATTCTTCGGCGGCGCTTACGCGGCAACCGGCACCATACGGTTTTCCGAGACCGCAGAACCAGAAGTCACGTATGACGAGAGGACGCTTCAGCGCAGCATGGGCATAAGCAGCGTAGTCCCCATCTACATCAACGAAATCCCCGACGTGGACACCTCATACGCAGCGCAAGAACAGCCAGACGAAGTCAACCCCGCCAAGCCCATGACAGACGAGGAAATAGCGAACAACAGCCTCATAGCCAACGCCATCATGACGTTCAGCGAATACTATCTTGCCTACAAAATCGCCGCCGACCCAAACCAAAAAAAACATGTAATCCTCATGGACCGAAGCTTATCCACAGAACGCGCAAGCCTCCTCTACGAGACCAGAAAAACAGGTTTCTGGAAAGCAAAAACCGCGCTCGTCGGCTACAAAGCCAGCGGCGACGACATCCCCATCGACAAGAACGACATCATAATCGCCCGACAGCACGTGTCGAACCTGGCGCTGGGGTTGCCGCCGCCAAGGTCGGATTATCTGCGGACGGCAATAATCTGCCTGCTAGAGCGGAGCAAAGCGTTAACGGCAAGTCAGATCGCCACGGCGTTCGGCGCTACAGAGGAAAAAAGAACCCGTAGGATAGAACGCGCCCTAAAGAGCTTGAGTGAACGGCAAATTCTCACCGTGGAAAACGGTGCTTACGCGCTGGACCCGAAGTACGTGACGAGTTGGGAACGCATAAAGCAAGTCACTACAGAAGTGGGCGACAGGCTTTTTTTCGCAAAAACTCCTGGCGCTGAAACGGCGAGTTCCATGAAAATCTTGAAAGACGGCAAAGAGCATTGGTTGACTACGGTTGACATTGCCTTCCTAACACTGTTCACGTTGCAGATGCTTATGGAGGAGTGCTGGAAAAAGGGTCTCTTGCTCATCGGTGTTACGAAGGACACGGCTGCACGTGACTTCAAACGGCAACTCGTTCCCATAATGTACGGGGAAGGCTTACTCAAAACAGCCGTGAACCTCAGGGCGCTACAGGCTCTTCCGAACACCGACCGTATGATTCTCCAGTCCGCAAGCGTGTTCAACGTGGATCAGATAGCTCCGCCGTGGAGCCTAATCGAGTATGACTCAGCGTTCAGAACCATTCTTCCTGACAAGCAAAGCCGCCACGGCTACGTTTCAGGCGCCATCAGAAACAAAATCAGCCTTGAAAAGGCGTTTGTGAAGACCTATGTGCAGCTGAGTCAAGCGCGGACAGACCCGTTGCTGCGGAGCAACGTGCTTCTCGTGGACCGTTTGGCCTATCCTGAATACGACTTGAAAACGGAAAGCACTGTGAAGTTCTGGAATGAGTTGAGCGACGGCACACGAGAGCCTGTGGAAACCATATTGTTCAGGGACAAGGCGGTGCGGAACAGGCTGCAGAACCTTGTGATGAGCGTTCTGGTGGCTATGGCGCCCGCGAACATTCCCGAGGCGTTTGGGCATAACAAGGCGTTGTTCATAGCAGATAAGATTGCGAAGTGGAATTACAGCCAGTTCAAGTGCGTGGTGGACACCACGGCGACTTGGATTTTGAATAATCATAAATTACGCAAGTTCATATTTTACATGAGCACTTTCAGGGAGAGACGAGCAAGCATTGAGCAAGCAAGAAGAGAAAGCCATTAACCAAGTATGTTTTACCGATTTTGAAGGCAAATTCCACGCGAGGTTAGCAGCGGTTATGCCGCGCTACGCCAGCGGCGAAGGCGGAGACTCCAAAGTTACAGGAACCAGCGCACGATACCATTGCCGAG
>CAZEPB010000041.1:0-9744 GCA_964514055.1 uncultured Candidatus Bathyarchaeia archaeon
GAATTATGCATGATAACAAGTTGGTTCCAGCCTGCACGTTGATAGTGGGGCTTCCAGATGAGAAAGAAGAGGATGTTATAAAAACGATGGAGCTGGTGGATGACCTGAAGCAGTTTCGAAGTCTTATTGTGCCTTTGTTTTTTGTTCCTTTGGGCAGGTTGAAAAGGGAGGATTGGTTTAAAAGAACAGAGATGAGTGAGTTGCATAGGCAGTTGCTGTTTCAGTGTGTGGAACACGATTTTTACTGGGTTGATGACCTGCTTGAAATGTCGTTTGAGGGGAAATGGTATGGGCGTTTCTTGAGGGAATTCTATAAGGGCTTCGCGGGAATAGCCAAGCGCAAAGTGAGACAGATAGAATAAGCTTTTTGCCGTGAATGACTATCCTTAAATACTTTTGTTGAACTGAAAGTGGATAAGTGATCCTGTGCCGCCGTAGCTCAGCTAGGTAGAGCGTCTGGCTGTTAACCAGTTGGTCATAGGTCCGAGTCCTATCGGCGGCGCTTTTTCCCATACTGTCTACTTGCTGTTTTGGTTTGTTCCTTCTCAGCGATATGCAGGTTGAAGGCGTTTTTTGCCAAAAAGCTGGCGGGACTAGTGCTCGGGAAAGACTATAGCCCCCTTATATATAGTTCCTTTATATAGTCTGAAGTGAAACAGCAACAAACGCGATGTGTTTTAAGGCAATTCTGGTTTTGTAAGCTATGCCACTGCAAAAATACAGTCAACAACAATGCTTATCTTCGTGCATTTTCATGATTATTTTTGAATAGAGGAATAAGTGAAATTAAGATGGCTACTGAACATCCCAGAATCACGCGGGAGAAAAAGACAATTGAAGCAATGGTTCACATCTACTGCAAGAACAAGCATGGAACCGAAGGCGAGCTCTGCCCAGAATGCAGTGCGCTCTTTGAGTACGCCAAGACGCGTTTGGATAAGTGTCCTTTCCAAGAGAATAAATCCACATGCGGCAAATGTTTAGTACATTGCTACCAGCCTCAGATGAGGGAAAAAGTGAAGAAAGTTATGAGATACGCAGGTCCACGCATGCTTCTGCATCATCCCATCCTGGCGATACATCACGTTTTCGATGGTCGCAAGAAGCCAGAAAAAATACCCAAGAAAACTCGCTAATGTTCTGCACTGTTTCCATTTGAAATTGCCTCATAAAACACAAAAACTAAATATTGCGAATAACTGCAATGATTCACTATGCCAAAGAAACGGTCGCGTATAGCCTTTCTCTTGATTATCGTAATAATCGTAATTATCCTTATAGCGGTTATTGTCTACGCAAATTTGGGAACGCAACCCAATCAATTGGTGGCAGGAGTTAAGGCGGGAGATGTGTTCACTTACGAGATGCAGGGTTTATGGCAGTCCGATGACCCAAACGCAACAATTTCAGATACCATACTACAGTTGAACATGACTGAATGGTACCGCGTTACCATAACCAACGTATCTAACCCAGATATCTCACTACACACCGTGTGGCGGTTTAAAAACGGAACTGAACTTGAGGCAGATGGCAAAATGGACATAGAAACGGGATTCTCCAGTGGAGGCTTTTGGGCGCTTTATGCTGCCAACCTTGATGCAGGAGAACTAACTCACCCCAAAGGACCAGATAAAGTTGCAGTTAACGATACTATAACTAGGAACTATCCAAGTGGAACAAGAGAAACAAATCGTTTGATGTTGACAGCGCAATTTTACAACGTTAACGATCCATCCCGTACCTATACCGATTCTAGGACCATTCAGTTTGATAAGGAGACAGGGATGCTTGTTGAATTGTTCAATCAAAACGTGTATAACAGTCCAGAAATGACAGAAATAATTTGGTGGAAGCTTACGGATTCAAACGTTTGGACCGTTACATAGTCCCGTCCGATTGTTCGGTATAATACAATTTTCTGCTGTAATTAATTTTTGAAGACGTATCTGCAAGAAACTTGGGTTCAGGAGTGAATTTAACCGCGATGGGAAATCTTACATTTCTGCCTTTGTTAAAAGTTCTCTTGCGTTCTTGAGAGCGATTCGATAGAAAAATGCAGATAAAACGATGGCGATTACTGCGCTCAACACAAGTGCCAAGAAAGGATCCAAAAACGCGCCACCTAACAAAGCGGGGACAAGTCCCGACCCAAGCGATAGCGCATATGGGAAAAAGGGCACCAGTATAGCCATGCCTGCTAGGAGGCACGCGATTAAGTTGATTATACTCGCCGATTGACGTATCATTCTAGGTCTAGGTGTTTCGGTGAAGTCGGCTCCGCTTATTCCGTTTGAAAGAGAAACTGTTCCGAGGGCAAAGACTAAGAAAACTGCTACGAAGCAAGCCACAATTGTGGCGCGCAGTGACGGTTGATAAATCACGAACCCAACTACTCCCGTGATCGCCAAGACTATAAGCGAAAAGAAAACGATGAAAAAATACTTGCTTTTCACAAGGCTCTTGGCTGAGATGGGAGAGGCGTAAATTCGCCAAACCGACTGACCTTCTTCACCTATCATGAAGTTGCCTAGACTCATGGTCATAACGGCGGATGGAAAAAGAAACGTTATGGCAAGTAAAAGCGTAGAAGCTTGAGACGGCATTGTTCCGCCTTGACCAAACGATTGCATAAGAGGCACTATTATGATAACTATTGGAATTATGAAAATCGTCATAAGTTCCCGTCGGCGCGTGAATGCCTTCAAGTCTTTTCTGATTAATGCGGCTTCAACCGTGGAAAAGCCGAGTTTGCCTAAGAAACCAGTTTTGGGAGCGTAAACTCCGCGTGAAACCGTTATGGCTGGCGGCTCGTAAAGTCCAAATCGCCTATTCAGCATGGTGGCGAGGAAAAACAAGGCGGCGATAAACAAGATGGAAAGACCCATGAATGTGAAGCCTAGCAGCAGGTTAGTCACTGTGAAATAGGTGAGATAGTAAAGGCTTATGCCCAGCCACACGAAGGGTATGAACCAAGCTGCCGTCTGGGCTGAAGCAATGGTTTCAATGACGGTTAGGGCGCCGCCGGAAGTCACGTAGAAATATCCGATATAAAACAATATGAAAAATAGCAGTGAACCGGCGAACCTCACCCACACTGCGGCTCGACCCGACGACTTGTAGACGGCGCCGATGAACCTCACCTGCAGAATTCTGAGAACTTCTGTGATAGTGCTTGCCATGAAAGCAGCAGCTAAGACTGCAAGCGAAGTTAACACAGCGGTAAGAACTTGTCCGGTGAACACTGAGAACACGGTGATAATCGAAGTGATGAACACCACTGAAGCCAGTGGAAAGCCCATTAAGCTAGCCAAGACAGATGCCAGAGTGTGTTCTTGCCACGTAACAGGCAGCCAATAAGGCACCTGAGTTGATGTTTTGACGCCGCTAAGCCGAATTTGCTGCATCATGGTGAAGACCAAACTGTAAACTAAAACGAGGGTTGGCAACGAGAAGAAAAGGCTCAGCGCGCCATCTTGAAACAGGGCGAGCAGTTCCGAGTTAGATGCTATGGCAGAGTTGTAGATAAACCCTGCCAACACGCCGCCGGCTATGCCTATGGCTAAGGCAACCCAGTAAGGCCAGTAGGCTAGAAAACGGTTCTCGCGGTACTTTGTGGTTTTCTGTCCTCTGATTAATCTGCCAGATTTCCTTTCAACTTGCATCAGGCTGAGAACGTTTTTCCAATTCATTTCGCGAGTTCCTCAACCACGGCTCTTATGTCGTCCGTGCCAGTTAGTTTCAAGAAAATATCCTCTAAACCAGAGTCGGGCAGTTTAGCCATTTCCCTTAACTCTTTCATGTTGCCTAACGCCAAGATTTTTCCTTGGTACATGATGCCGATGCGGTCGCACACCGCTTGGGCTATCTCTAACACGTGAGTGGACATAATCGTGGTTACGCCTTGCTTTTTCAGCTGGTGCAGAAAATCTTTAACTATGCGCGCTGATCGTGGATCCAAAGCGCTTAACGGCTCGTCAAGAATCAGAAGCCTCGGCCTGTGCAGAAACGCTGAGATCAAAGCGATTTTCTGTTTCATTCCATCCGAGTAACCGTTTATCATGTCGCCTTCTCGTCCTTCAAGCTGCAGGGCTTTCAGGTACTCGGTGATTCGGCTTTGCTTCTCTGCGTTTTGCATGCCGTATATGTCGCCTATGAAGTCTAAGTATTCGATTCCAGTTAAGAACTCGTATAACCGAGGAGATTCAGGAACGTAACCCACAAGCTGCTTCACAGAAACGGGGTCTTTCTGCGCGTCAATCCCGAGAACGTTGACTGAGCCTGAGTCCGGTTGAACTAAGCCTAACAGCATTTTGAGCGTAGTTGATTTGCCAGAGCCGTTTGGTCCTAGGAGACCGAAAATCTCGCCTTTTTCTATGGTTAAATCAACGTTATCTACGGCTAAAATCTCGCTGTAACGTTTTACTATGCTTTTCAGTTCAACAGCAAACGTATCACTCATAATTAACCACGCTACGATTGCAATAGAGAAGAGGTCGATATTTAAGCCTAACGTGAACCTGCCGCTTACGCATAGTTTGGCTCCAAAATGGGCTTGAGAAAAAGGGGATGTTTCTTACAGATGCTACTTGTTGGTCATTTCGTTGATTTGCTGTTCCATCGCGTGCCCGCGACAGTAAACCAAAGCCTTTTTTACGCCTGGCACTTTCTTCGCCGCGTTCTTCAGGTCGCTGGCTAATTTGAAGGCTATCGGGCAGAAGGGGCTGGTTGGAATGAATTCTACTTTAACGATGCCTGGTTCTTCTTCTTTCACGTTTGTAATCATCTGCATTTCAGCGAAAGTCATGCCTGTTTCAGGGTCAGGCACTTTGCCCACTTCTTCGCGGACTTTGTCTTCCAATTCCGTCAAATCATTTTCACCTTTCACATGTTCTCTTATCATAAAATAAACATGAATTTGGCATATAAACTGTTGTATCAACTTTTTACTAGCGCAAACAAGTTTGCTAATGACTATCAGGCAAATGCTTCACCTTATCCGACAGCCCAAGTTGCCCTTAATACCGTACTCAAGCAAGCACTAAAAAAACAACAAAATTTTCTAAGGACATCCACATAATAATAGTAGGGCGCATTAGAAATGCCAGATTCAGACGAAGAAATTTACTCAATCATGTTTAGTTCTTTGAAACATCCTGCACGCCGCAAAATCCTCCGGATGCTTTCGGAAAGGTCTATGACGTTTTCCCAATTGCTGGAGGAGCTTGGAGTCTCCAGCTCCCATTTGACGTATCACCTTGAAAACCTCGGAGAACTCGTAACCAAAACGGAGAATGGAAAATACAAGCTGTCCACCTTCGGAGCAGCCTCCGTGGAGACCATGAAGATTGTGGAAGAAGCACCAGCAGTTCGGTCAAAGTATGGTTTCCCTTTGTCTTTAAAGTGGAGGTCGCTTCTGGCAATACTAGTTATCGCGGTTGTTCTTTTGGCAAGTATGTCTTACGTGCAATACGCGACTTTGACCCAAGTGTCTAGTGAGCGGGACCTCTTGCAGTCGAGATATGACCAGTTGTTGTCCTGGAGTGCTGGCACGGATGATTCGATCACTTTCCTTGAGGATGTTGTCCAAATAGACTTAACAGGTTATCAGGCGACCCTTTTGAGTAACACCGTAGAAGTTCGCGAGGACTTAGGCGGAGTGGTTGAGGAGGTTCTAAGTTATTCACTTACCAACAGTGACACCCGGATTACCTTGGATTTACGGTTTAGAAACAGAGAACTGTCTAGGTATAAGATGTCTTTGTTTGAAGGCTCAGTCATCTATGCACAGCCTCAACCTTTCTCGGTTTTGGATGTCGCCAAAGACGTAATTCAGAGATACAGTTCCTTTAAAGACGATGCTTACGAAGAGATGAACAGCATGTTAGCCGCGGTTAACACATCCGAAAACACGGAAATAACAGAGGGCGATACAAAGCTTCAGGTCTCCATCTCTGGAAATAACGCGCAGATCCTGTGGCTTTACACGGAAAACGGTGTTGACTTTTCAGCAAAAAGCGTGAGCCTAGTTTTCGAAAACAATGTTCTGACAGAATTAACTGACGGCTGGTACCTATTCACCGTTGGAACTACCGAAGTTACTGTTTCCCAAGAAGAAGCCGTTGAAATGGCACTAGACGCCGTGCAGGACTTCACATGGGAAGCCGATGGCACAGTAGTGTCTGATTTCAACGTGCTGCAAGAACCTATTACCGTCATATTCCACCCCACTACCAGAGGAGAAAACCTGGAGTTAATTCCCTACTGGCAAATCACACTTTACCTAGACAAGGTTTACCCAGGCGGGTACAACCGCATAGCTGTTGGAATCTGGGCGGACACCGGAGAGGTGCGGCGGATTGTGCCGCAAAGTGGATAAACCAACGCGCCAATTTGCTCTAGAGGTGGAACAATGAAGGATAACGCATGCATATTTTGCAGAATAGCGCAAAAGCAAGTGCCTGCCAACCTTGTTTACGAAGACGAAAAGGCACTGGCTTTCCTTGACATAAGACCGCTCAATGAGGGACACACGCTGGTTATGCCTAAGGCGCACTACGAAACTATTTTCGACATTCCACAGGAACTCATCACATACCTCCACGGAATCACCAAACAGGTCGCCATAGCAGTCAAAAAAGCTACGAAAGCTGACGGCATCAGCATAATCCAGCAAAACGGAAAAGCTGCCAGCCAAGAAGTATTCCACTTGCACATTCACGTTATTCCCAGATACGAAGGACAAAAGCTACCGCGTTTCAGCGATGTTAAAGAGGCAGACAGAGAAAAACTGAGCCAAACAGCAGAGAAAATAAGAAAATACCTGTAGGCTATGGAAAGCCAAGCGCGGGTTCTACACCGGGATTAAGGCTTTTAACGCTAAAACTGGAAAAATCACCACGACACCAAACAGGACAGCGGTTAACTCCATTATTCGCAACGCTTTAATTATGTGAACTGGCGAAATATCTTCACCATCTCCTAACGCGTAATGTCCAGGCTTTTCTAGCTGACTGCCCAACGCTCCAGCCATAGCCGACATAGTCCATCCAGCGTTTAGGCTCTTAGTCTTTGATTTGTCTCTCTGCAGAATTCTCCAAGACTCTCGCCCATTTTCTCCCAAAAGCGATGCCGCAGCAACCATCAAGATTGCGGTCAATCGCGCTGGAATGTAATTAGCTATGGTGTCCAAACTTGCTGAGAACCACCCGATGTTGGCGTGCTCTCGGTCTCGATAGCCCACCATTGAATCCAGTGTGTTGATAACCCGAAATGCAAACGCGCCTGGAACACCGAACAAGGCAAAGAAAAAGAAAGGCGCGGTTATCCCATCCGTGGTTGATTCTGCAATAGACTCAACTGTTGCAGAGGCGATTTGCCGCTTGTTCAGCTTAGTTGGGTCACGCCTCACGATGTAATACAAACCTTGCCTCGCTTTGTCAACATCTTTGTTCTTAAGTGCCACCGCTATGGGAACAGTGTAGTGCCTCATGCACTTGATTGCAAAGGTGGTCTGCAGCAAAACGGCGGACACGATAATGTACGGTATCCAACCGAAGAAATGCCTAATCCCAAAAAGCAAAAAATACACGGGAACTGCCACAAGCACTATAACCAACAGGCACAAAATGACGCCGTTTACCTTTTCAACTCTTGGATTTTCATTTTTGAATTTAGGCTTTAAATAAGCTATAACCTTGCCTATCCAAACTGTTGGGTGTATTCTGTCTGGAAACTCTCCAAAAACCACATCGATTAGAAACGCCAAAACAAAGATAAGCAGCGCATCGACAAAACTCGCGCTCTCTAATAGCAACATGTTCTCGGTTCAAACTCGCTCATGTTGACGGGTATTTTAAGTGACAATAGTTAGCGTCCTCCCACAGTCTTCTTGAAGGCTTCTAACAGCCTTTCGTTCTCTCGTCGCGTTTTAACCGCTACGCGAATGTAGTACTCGTCAAGTCCTCTAAAAGAACTGCAGTCTCGTATCAATACTCCGTAGTTCAGCATTTTCTCCTTGAGTTGAGCGGATGTGTAACCTGACTGTCTGATGTTTATAAGAATGAAGTTCGCAGCCGCAGGATAGGTCTTGAACGCCTTAATCTGATTTAATCCATGCATTAAGAATGGTTTTTCTTCCTTAATGAGCTCGCGTGTTTTCTTCAGGTGCTCTTCGTCTCCTAAAGCTGCTACGGCGGCAACTTGAGCCAAGCAGTTAACGTTCCAAGGTATTTTGGCGTTCATAAGGCTGTTTATGATTTCTTCAGAAGCGATCCCGTAGCCTATTCTAAGTCCTGTCAACCCAAAAATCTTCGTGAACGACCTTAAAACAAACAGGTTAAGATAACTCTTTATCTTGCCTATCAACGAAAACTGTTCTTCTTCCTCAACAAACTCTAGGAAATCCTCGTCCAAAAAAACAAAGGCGTCTTCCTCAAGCGCATTTTCGACAATCACCGTCAAATTCTCAGGTGGCGTGAGAACACTCGTAGGGTTGTTCGGATTGCAGAAATAAACAATCTTGGAGCCACTCAACTCACGTGCAAAAACGCTTGGATTAACATGAAAATTCGGGTTCAGCTTTACGTGTTTAGGCTCTTCTCCTACTTTCCTCACAGCCCTTTCGTATTCACCGAAAGTAGGCGCAGGAATAAGCGCCACATCACCCTTTTGCATAAATGTCTCAGCAAATAAGTAGATAAGTTCGGTGGACCCGTTGCCTGCAATCACGTTGTCCTTACTTATTCCGAAACGGCTTGCGATAGCCTCACGTAAAGCACAAGAATCTGAATCTGGATAGCTGGGAATATGCTCAAGACTACCTTTTATTGATTCAAGCGCCTTCTCGGAAGGACCTAACGGGTTGACGCTGGAACTGAAATCCAAAATCTCTTCTTTCCTGAGACCAGTTTTGCTTGCAACTTCCCAGACTTCACCGCCATGAACACAGGGCTTGAGTTTCTTAATGTTCTCTCGCGCTAACCTAGAAGTGGGTTTCACCTTGGATTTCCTCCCTTTTTTCTCAGGACTGCCAATCAAATCTGCGTCGAGTAAGCTTGCCCCCTCTGTTTCAGTTTTAAGTAGAACTTCATATAAACGTTTGGTTGGATAGTCCATCCAAAACGGTGGTTCTCTTTTCTCAAAAGTCAATTCCACGTTAGCTTAGAAAAGAATATTGTGATGGAAGCCTTCTCCTTTCTTCCATCTCAGGTTAAAAACCTGTATGTTGAAATCTTTATAAAATGTTGTGTCTGCTTCGACATATATCACCTCAGGCAATATGTTTTTGTTCAGTGGCATTTCGATTTTTGAAGGCTTGCTTTTTAACCATGGCTACAAGGGTTTAAGTGGTGAAAGGAGAATGTTCGAAGACGCCTTTGCAAGTGCAGTTTCGATGCTGTTGTTCTTCTTCGGAGTCTCGGTAGCATTCATAATTTTCTCAGGTTACCTTTGGAGCCGCGTACGAAAGAGACTTTTGTTATAGTAGACGTTGAAATTGCACGTGAGACTATACTTCGTTTTGCGGTTTGTTTAGCTCCATCCTCGTATGTTTAGACGTAGCTTTCAAACTGCCGTTGCTTAACGCTTGTCCAAAGCCCTCTTTTCTATTACCTGTAGAGGATTGTTGGTTTCGGTATGACTTCTTCTTTCTTCTTTGTTTTTCTTTTCTTTTTCGTTTTCTTTCGTGCGCGTCTTTTCTTTCGAACGGGTTTTGGGTTTGGAAGCGTAGTGTACAAATGGTTA
>CAZEPB010000042.1:0-8984 GCA_964514055.1 uncultured Candidatus Bathyarchaeia archaeon
CAGAAGAGCGAGAACAAAACGGAGACAAAAACATCACGCCTTACTGGCGCACCTTAAAGACTGGTGGTGTCTTAAACGAAAAATATCCAGGCGGAGCTGACGGTCAAAAGCTGCGTTTAGAAAGAGAAGGGCATACAGTGGTCAAAAAGGGCAAAAAATACGCTGTGCTAAACTACGAAAACGCGTTAATTCAAATTTAAAGTATAAGCATTAACGCCAGACCCGTGCCTAACGGTATCAGGATGTTGTCGTTTATCGGCAAGGGCAGGCTCTCGATTGTCATAGCGACTACGGCGCCAACTAAAGCTGGCACTGGCGAAATGAAGTATAAAGCCGCCAAGAAAGCAAAAACGAATCCGACGAGAGAGCCTGCTAATGTTTTGCCTTTGTTGAATGGTAACGGCTTTTTCGAGATTAGTCCTCCAAAAATTGAGGCGGTGCTGTCGCCCAGAGCGAATATGGCGATGGCGGCGCCGTTCACTGGGGCAGGAAACAGTAACAGGGTTATCAGTATGCCTATGGCGAAGTACAAGGGAGCCGCAGCGAACTCGTACAGTTCTGCCTGTAACGCGGCGTTCCGCGTTATTGCCGAGATAACGGGCAGGTTTTTTCTGTTCATCCGTGATAGTTCAGATAGCAAGTAAAGCGCACTCACCACGCAAATCATCACCGCCACTGCGTGGATTCCGATTAAACCTGCAAGAACTGGAACAAAAAAGCCAGAGGCATGAATGGTCTCCCTTACCATGTCGTTCTTTGACGGCAGAGACCGGTGTTTCGGTTTACCATCGATTATGGGCAGAATTCCAGAGAGCTTTCCCATGACCACTTTGTCAGCTTTGACGCGCAGCACGAAGTCTGGGTTGTAACCTATCTTCTGCATTCCAGAGAGAAAGATGCAACTGTTGTTCCTGTCATCCGCGACCACCACACAGTCTTCCAGGTTCAGACCTTCCGCAGCTAGGATTTGCGACAAAACTTTCCGTTTTCCGTTAGACTCTATGGCATCGCCCCAAATTTCGCCTGTCAAAACGTCATCATTAACACCTATTTCGATGCCGAAGGCGTAATCTGCGCCAAGCGTGCTGGCTAATTTCTCAACTATGACTGTGGGCAGTCCTGAGCTTATTAATGCGGTTTTGCAGTTTCGAGCTTTAAGTTGGGCAAAAAACCGTTGCAATTGAGGTTTTGAAGGAATTTTATCGAAAATTTGCATGAGTCTTTCAACTTTAACTCCCCGCATGATTTTGAATATGCGTTTTAACGCTGTTTTCAACGTGATAACGCCTATCTCGTATAGAAAACCGATGAAAAGCATTTTCAACAACTGAGGAACGCCTAGGCTTTTTCCCACGTCGAAGATGAAGCGGTTTTTGGGAATCAGCACTCCTTCAACGTCGAAGATTACAAGCCGTGGCTTTCTGTTGATTGATGCCCCCAACCGTTTTGACTCCTAGCTTTGTCACTCGCGCTGTGAAATTCATAAGTAACGTTTTGTGCCCTAAAATTAGTTACTATGCTTCCGCTATCCTGTTTGACCGCAAACGTACTGTTTGTCTTGCAGTTCTAATGGGCAGCCTCCGCCGCAGACTTGCAGTTGAGGGCAGTCTTTGCATTTTGGTTCCACATACTCTCTGTTTCGTATCTTAGTTGCAAGCGGGTGATTCCAGATTTTCTCCCACCTATCAACAAGAATATTTCCGAGGCTTTCGAAGTAGCTTTGGCACGGGTAAACATCACCGTTTGGTCCAACGCACATGTTTATCATCGCCGCCGTACAGGATTTGATGCCCAAGCCTAACTGAACAGGGTCAAGACGGCAGTATTGCGTGGGCGTGTACCACAAAAACTTCAGGTTAAGCTGATTGGCTTTATCACGAATTTTTGGCAGAAGTTCCTCAAGCGTCTCAATGGGCAAAGCAAACTCTTGGCTCAATCCACTTGCCTTCCCCGAGTATATGAGGCTGTTGCAACCGAAAGCGGCAACGCCAAGCTCCTTAATGTAGTCAATGGTTTTTAGGAAATCAGGCGCGTTGTACTTGCTCAGCGTTGTGTTGGTGGTCACGTAGATTTGCGAGCGCACCGCGTTTTTTATTCCAACAACTGTTTCCTTCCAGCTTCCTTCAGCTGCGGTCATCAAATCGTGAATTTTAGGCTTGTGCGACTCAAGGGTTATCTGCACGAAATCCAAGCCCGCTTCTTCCAGAGTCTTCACGTACGCTTTGTCCTTCAGCTTTCTGCCGTTGGTTATCAACCCCGTTACCATGCCTTTGTTCTGGGCGTAACGCAGAAGCTCAGGCAGATCCTCACGCAGTGTAGGCTCGCCTCCCGTGAAAGTTAAGATGAAAACGCCGATTTGGCTGAGGCGGTCAATGGCTCCTTTCCATCGGCTGGTGTCCAGCTCTTCTGTCTCATGGGGTCCGCCAGTGTAGCAGTGAACGCAGTCGTTCTGGCACCTGAAGGTGAGCGCCATGTCCATGCGCAACGGCGCCGAATACCGATAAGAGAAGGGTTCCTCTTTTTCCACTTCGAGAAAAGAAACCGGGCATATTTTCTCGGTTCGCGCCAGCGTGCTAATCGTGTAGACGAGTTTCTCGTAGTCCTCCTTTGCCTTAGCCTTGTATACGCGGTACCGTCGGCGGATTTTCTTCAGAACTTCGTGTTGAGGCAGTCCCTGCATGAAATAGTAGGCGTAAGCCGAAGCGGTTTCGTTCAGGTGAAGCACTGTGTTCGCGTTTATCACCATGACGCCGCGCCCGTCTGGTTCGATGCGAAGCTGAAGCGACATTCCCGCAAACTCTCCTGTTCCACGGTAGGTATAGCGCCCCTGAGGAATGACAGGCGGTCGCAGGGCTTTGCGCAGGAAGCTCATTTTCAGCCGACACCTCCACCCGCACAGGCACAGGCGCATGAAACACAGGCACACGCACAAGCGCACGCAGCGCAAGCGCAGACGCATCCTGCTTCTTTTCGGGCAGGCGCATGTGACGCTTTCGGCGGTTGCATGGGAAGTATGGCGTTGGCGAACTTCTCAATGTCCGTTACGATGTTGCTTGAGGTTTTTTCCACAGCGGTGGCGATGTTGTCTGCGAACTGGGCGCCTGGAATCGTTGGAGGTTTGGCGGCTTGGGCGGGCGCGTCAACGTTTGGTGTGTACGTGGGATGTGGATTGTAATGGCGGTAGCCGTACCAGTACCAGAACCAGAATGGACTCGGCTCGAATGGGCGGTCGCGGAATATCGTTTCTGTGCGAGAACGGGTATTAGGGTCAAGCAGAAGCCATAACAGCTGCTCATCATATGCCTTGGACGACAGCTCCGCAGTGCCAGCTTGCTCCACCTGCGACCACGCCTTCGTTACGATTTTTCTGTAATAATCCACCGTGTCGCGTCTGCTGTGCCCGCGCAGTTTCTGCTCCACCGTGTCCCTCAAAAACATAACAGTGTGCGCCAGCTTCTCTTCGTCAAGAGTCCCATCGGCTTTTACTGCATGGAGGAAGTCTATCTCGTAGTATCGTAGCGGATTTTCCTCGGTTCCCGTTTTGCTTTGGAACGCAGGCATTATCTTGAGTTTGAGCGCTGGATTGGCTGATTCTACCCACACGGCTCTTTTCTGTAGCAGGCTGTAGAGGATTTCCGTTACAATCTGCGTCGGCTTCAAATCAAGCAGGTAAGAGGCTTCAACCGCTGTTAAGCCGCGTCTTATTCCCAACGTTTCCATGCTGACTTTAGGGGACGAATACTTGCTTTTTCTTGCCACTTGAACAACCACTATGATTACGATAACGGCGATTATCGGCAAAACAATCAAGGCGATTGTCTCTAAACCAATTCCTCCCGAGGGCTGCGTTGGCTTGTAGTTGGGCAGAGAACTTGCTGGGAAAGAAACACCGAGTAAATATTGTTCGTTTGGTTGAAGAACAGGTATTTGCCAGAAAACCGCAGTTCGCCCTTCTACGGTTAAGGTGCTGTTCCAGAACTTGTCAGGCGGCGTTTTAACTTCGTTGATGGCAACGTTGGGGGGCAGAACAATTTGAACTCGCACATCATTAATGGGCACGGGCATCCATTGAGGAGCAAACTGCATCCCATAGTTGCCCGGGTTCTGGGTGTCGTTGTAAATCATTCCGGCAACGTTGGTGGTTACGGTGAACCAGATTGTGTTGCCAGCAGTTAAAGGCTGATACAAGTTTATTTGTACCTGATAGTTGCTTCCGCTGCTGCTGTCAGTTGCCTGCAGTTGATGTCCATACTGGTCCACAGCTTCGCCTATGGTGAAATCGCCTTTAGGTTGCCCAAGCTGCACGTAGTTGATGGCGTCTCCTGAAGCAAGCGTTAAGGTTACGTTGTAAGTTAAGTCGATGGTTCCGTCTTGATTTATGAAGATTTGAGCCCATTCATGGTCAAAACTGTACACTCTATCCTGTGCACTGACCAAACCCACATAAAGCAACGTGACGGTTAGCGCAAGTATAGCCGTCAGCAAGAAGGCTCTTCTTACCATTTTGGTTCCTCAGTAACCTCAAACGTAGTGCCACAATAGGGGCAAGTGGCGTAGGGCACGCCTGACACAATCTTAATTTGATTAGCATCGACCGATGCTCCACAGTTTGGGCACTTTATCGAGGCGGCTTTCATCTGCCCCGAAACTTCTAAGCGTTGAATAACCGTTTTCGGTTTACGAGTCGTGAAGTAAATGCCTACGACTACGGCGATTCCGATAATGAACAGCATGCCACTTATTATCAATCTATTTTGGGCGATTTGAGCTGTAATTGTAGACGCTGAAGAGGCAAGCGCAAAAATGACTGCTAAAAAGAAAAGAACAGCCACCGCAATGGCGCCTAATACCGTTATGACTTTCACATTTATGTTTGGTGTCGCATCTTGCAATTTAATTTTGCCCTTAAACAGCAGGCGTGTTTCGATTTTCGATATATGCTTCTTCCCGAAACTGAGTTTATATTAAGACTTGATACTTTACATGTTGGTGCGAAAAATTGAGCAAACGCCTTTCAAGAAAAGACTTCATTGATTGTTTAGAGGTTATGTACGAAGAAGGTCCGCCCGTTAAGTACCAGAACCCTGACGCTTGGATACGACCTTTACGCGTGTGCGTCATCTAGACTTTTTGCTGCTGTCCAAGAGCTAACATCATAACTGCGGAGTTTTCAATTTACTTTCAAAAGCGTAGCTTGCTGCCTTAGTGAAGCGGCTTGTTCATTTCGGCTTTTTTGCGGTGAATAGCCGCCACGGTGGCGTTAACGTTTTTTTCTTCAACCACGATTATTATTTGGGATGTGTGAGGCGCAAAGATTCCCCGTTTTATGTTGATTCCAGATATGGCGCCGATGGCGATAGATGCGACGCCTGCGGAGTGTTTCATCCTGTCGCCGATGAGTGTGACCACGCCTAAGCCGTATTCTACTTTCAAGTTTTCGTCAAAGCCTTTCAGTTTCTCCTCATTCTTCCTCAGAAAATCAGAGTCCAAGAACAGGAAGTCTCGAATTCTCTCGCCAGTCTCTAAGGTTTCAGCGCCTAAGTCCATGAAGTCATTGCGTTTTTCCCATATTCTCAGGGAATCCTCCAGCGAATGGCTTTTCTCATCGTTCATAGAGAGGATTGCGGCTCCAGCTTTGCCCGTTAAACACTTCACGATTTCTCCGGCTTTTGTCTCAGACTGGATTATAGAGTATTTTTCTGGCTGGTCGATTGGCACCACGCGTAGAGGTTGCAGGAACCGCCTAGCCATCGCAATGGCTGGGCTCTGCAGGATTTTCATGCCCATCATGGAAGCCTTATGCGCCTCGTTATAAGTAAGCGCAGCCACATGGTCGGTTTTCTGTCCTTTTACGACTTTTGGGTCAGCACTTTGGACTGGCACATCCTTGAACAAGAGTGTCTCTGTGTGGTAACGTCCTCTCAGGAGGCATGAGATAAAAACCGCCGAGAGGTCTGAGCCGCCTCTGCCCAACACGGTTTCAAGCCCGTCGGCTGTCACGCCGAGGAAACCTGCCAGCGAAACAACCTTGCCGTCTTCCAGTGGACTGATTAACGCGTTGATTCTTTTTTTGCTCAGTTCGTAATCTGGTGTTGCCCCCTCAAAATTATCATCCGTGACGATGGGCCATTCTTGTAAAGGAATACGGCAGGAATCAACGCCATTGCTCTTCAGGATGTACTCTGCTAATGCGGACATGGCTAGTTCTCCGCCGAGAGTGAGGATTTTTGCTTTGATGTTGCCGCTGAAACGTTTGTTGACCGAAGCAAGGGCTTCCTGAGTCTGCGTCTTGTGGTTGGCTACCTCGGTTTGCGCCTGCTTAAGATATTTGCCTTTAACGTAAAGCTTTGCGATGCGGTCATAAACTCCGAAAACAGGGTCCAGCGGAAGCGGCGTTGATTGGGCGTAGGATTCTCCTATCCTGATGAGCGTGTCGGTGCAGCCCATCGGCGCTGAGAACACCGTTATGGGACCTAAGGAATCACCTGTTTTGAGTTCTTTTATTCGTTTAAGAATTTTGGGAAATCCTTTGCCTTCCACGTCTAATAGGCTGCCGCCGAATTTCGCCACTGAAAGCGTCTTTTTCAAAGCCGTGCCTCCTGAGCATAAAGTTTAGCGATAAACCTCGCTTTAATAATTTTCTGAACAAATTGCAGTTGTTAAAGCAAATTTTATAATCGTAGTACACTTCTTAAGGGATATGCCCTTCACGACGAGTGTGCCTCAAGAGACAATGTTTGGGGGGATTTTACGGGAAAACTGGCTTTTCCTTCTGTTGTTAGTGTTGCCTCTGGTATCCTTTGTTTCGGCTCATGCGAGCTTGTTCACGGGGTTTGTCTTCACCTTCTTTGTTCCAGGGTTAATATTCTACAGGTTTTTCAGGCTAAAATCCCTTGAAATCTTGGTGTTTGTTCCCGTCTTCAGCGTTCTCATATCAACTCAGCTGATATATTATCTGTCTCTGGCTTTTGGCTATTCAAGGGAAACCATACTTTTTTCCTTTCTTGCTTTGGCAGTCGTCTATGGGGTGGTGAATTCGCGAAAGAAAGCGGCGTATCCTCTCCGTAACTTTCTCAAGGTCAGGCAATACAGTAAAGCCGTTTTGGTGATTTTGCTGCTGATCTTTGTTCTTTCTTTGGTTGTTCTTTATCGAAGCGTCTGGTTTGAAAACGCGTCGGGAATAGTTATAACGGGTTCAAACTGGCAAGACACGCCCTTGCATTACGAAATAATCGAAAGCATAAACAACGGCAATTTCCCTCCAGAGATGCCGTATTATTCTGGGAACATCATGAACTATCACTATTTTGTGGATTTCCACACTGCCATTTTAGAAAAAGTCTATGGGTTTCTGCCGAAGCTCTTGCCCTTCTTGAACGCAGTCTTTATTCTCGTTTTTGGCTTGGCGGTTTACTCTTTGGCAAGGGATTATGGGAAACGCGCGGCTATCATTTCAACTGTTATAGCGACGTTCGGCTGGGGCTTAAGCTACATCGGTCTTTTTTCGGCGTTAACTAGTGGAATGTTTAGCGCAACGGAGAACTACATGTACCAGTATGGTGGATTCTTCGGCTTGCCACCTATGCTTGATAACTTGTTGCAGCAGAGACCGCTGTTGATAGGCTTGCCTGTTTTCGCGTTCGTTTTAGCCCTGCTGAGAGATATGAAAGACAAAAACAGAATTATTTTAGCGGGCATCGTTACAGGTTTGCTGTTTCCTTTCCACGCCGTATCCTTCCTCTGCGCCTACGCTGCCTACTTCGTAAGCATATTGCTGAACAGCAAGACCTTCAAGAAGCATTACCTGTACTTTCTGGTGTCCGCTGTCATCGCGTTGCCCTTTCTGGTTTCCAGCAGCTCTTCAGTTTCAATAGCGATTGCTCCTCTCTGGGCTCTAAGCTTCCTAAAGGATAATCCAGTTCTGTTTTACGTCGCGAACCTTGGAATTCCCTTTTTGCTCGCTTTGGCGTCTTTTATTTTCGCTAAAAAGGTTAAAGGTGACCTTCTGAAAGTTGTCTTCCTTGTCCTGTTCTTAACTCCAAACCTTGTCTCTATAACGCCAAATTCGTGGGACATGTACAAGTTCTTCATTTTCGCTTGGGTTCCCATAGCCGTGCTGAGCGGCGTGGTTCTGGCGAGAATCAGAAAGAGCGTAGCACTGGTTTTGCTTTTGCTCTCCGTTTTCACGACCGCCAGCGTCATAACCTATAACGTTGGAACAAGCTATCAAGCGGCAAGCTGGGAGGAATATAACTTGGGCGTGTGGGTTCGAGGCAACACTGAAGAGCGGGCGGTCTTTTTGACCTACTATTCCATTCACTCTCCTCCGACGATGATTGGCGGACGGCTAAGGGTTGCGTCCTACGTGAATTGGGCTTACGGTCACGGCGTACCCTATGATGATATCCAGAAGAGATCCGACGATGTTGACCTGGCATATACGGGCAGTGAAGAAGATTTGAGGCAGGTGGTTGACACTTACAACGTCACGTACATCTATGTTGGCGATGAAGAGCTAAGCCACTATCCGGGATGCGTTGAAAGATTTGACAGCGTAACTTGGTTAGAGCCCGTGTATGGCGAAAGTTTACGAGTTTACAAAGTCCTTTATTGATGCTTAAGCATCTAAGAGGAACTATAGGCTTTCTTAAAAAAACGCTTTTATTCGGATGCTATGAATAAGAACCTCAAAGAGGGGGGAAATGGAAATCAACTTTTCGTTTGAAAAGCGCGAAGTTACAGCATTGGTAGGGCTACTGTCGATTTCGTTTTTAATCCGCCTTCTTCTGTTTCCCACACAAGGGTACGTAAACGATTTAGCCACTTTTGCGTCTTGGTTCAACACCGCGGCGGAGCACGGACCACGCGTTTTTTACAGCGTAGTGAGCTGGTGTGACTACCCGCCTTTTAACGTCTACTTTTTTTGGGTTTTCGGTTCATTAGCTAAGGCGCTTTCGGGGACGTCATCTATGTTTTACTTTATC
>CAZEPB010000043.1:0-7468 GCA_964514055.1 uncultured Candidatus Bathyarchaeia archaeon
CGTAGCTCACGTTGAATGCAGCTTTGAACTCGTCTTCGCGTTCCTCCACCGCGACGGGCAACTCTACGCCCACCAAAAAACTGGTGTACTCATAATCCGCGATCGTGTTCAGAACCTTCTCAATCAAACCGTCAAGAAGCTGAAACCTGCCATCACATAAGAAACACTTTGGCGATTCCTTCTTTGAAATGCGTTTTTTTAGATGATGAAGCGTGTCTTGTGCTTCGCGGGAAAAGCCGTTGGCGGCGAGCACTTTAAGCCTTTTAACGCCTTCAGCGTTTTTTTCTGAGTGGAATGCGCTGGCTTGCAGGGTTAAGCTGAGTTTTAACGCTTTACCTCGGTCTTCGTTTTCTATGTTGTAGCCAAGCAACGCGAACTGCCGCCCGAGACAATGGTCACACAGGGGATACTTGCTGAGCATTGCCATTGCTTTTTCTAAAATGTCCATAAGTAGAGCCTACTTGAACCCTGTTGGAAAACCCTTGCCCATGAAGGGCAGCTTCTTTTTCCGTTTGAACATCTTTAGCATTTTGCGCATCATCGCGTACTGTTTTATGAGGTCTTTAACGTCTCTCTCACTTGTTCCTGAACCGCGTGCTACACGTCTTACTCTTGAAGAATTCAAAAGTTTGGGGTTCTCTTTCTCTTCAGGTCGCATAGACTGAATGATAACGCGCCATTTTTCAAGGCGGTCTTCAGCCGTGTTCAGCATGTCTTCAGGTATATCATAAGACATTCCTGGAAGCATCTTGAAGATTTTCCTGAATGGTCCCATGCCTTTGACGGCTTCGAATTGCTCGTACATGTCTGTTAATGTGAATTTGCCGCTGAGGATTGCTTTTGCTTTTTTCTCAGGAACTTTAATCTCGGCTTCGCGAACTTTCTCAAGAAGAGTTTCGAGATCACCCATGCCTAAGAGTCGACCTACGAAGCGCGAGGGAATAAAAGCTTCAATGTCCTCGGTTTTTTCGCCTGTACCGATGAACTTTATTGGCGCGCCCGTTGCTGCAACCGCGGAAAGAGCTCCGCCGCCTCTTGCGGACCCGTCTAATTTTGTAACCAGAATCGAGCCTATCGGTGTTGCGTCATGGAAGGTTTGCGCTTGAATCAGCGCTTGCTGCCCGATCGTGCCATCAATGACCATCATGACCTCGTCAGGATGGATTTTTTTCTCAAGAGTCTTCATTTCTTTTATTAGTTCTTTCTCTTCTTTGTGCCGCCCAGCGGTGTCAACGAGTATTATCTCCTTGTCGCTGAACTGCTTCAATCCTTCTTTGACCACTTTAACGGGGTCCTTAGCTTTCGCGTCACCGTACACTGGAACGTTTATGCGGTTCGCCAACTGCTGAAGCTGCGCGTAAGCGCCAGGGCGGTAAGTGTCAGCGCAGATCAAGGCAGGTTTCAAGCCTTTTTTAAGAAAGTACCGAGCGAGCTTGGCTGCGTTGGTGGTTTTCCCAGAGCCTTGAATTCCAACCAGCATTATTATTTTCTTTTTTCCGGGTTCCATCTTGATTGGAACAGGTTTGTCGCCCACGAAACGCGTTAGTTCTTCGTAGACAACTTTTATCACGTGCTCGCGTCTTGAGATGCCTGGAGGAACTTTCTCTTTTAGGGCTCTTTCTTCTATTTGCTTGGATATGCCTAGAACGAGTTTAACGTTAACGTCCGCTTGGAGCAGCGCTCTCTGGATGTCGCGCACCAGTTCCTTCACTGCTGCCTCGTCAACTACTCCTGCACGGAAGAGCTTTTTGATGGCACCAGTAAGCGAAGACCCCAAGCGATCTAAAGCCATTTTGCGTCTCCAGCCTTAAAACAGCCTAAGCCATTTAAATATATATTGCAGCCGAAAGCTGAAGCCTCAGCCCCATTAGCTATCGTCACTATTCAGACGGCTCTTCATGCATCATTGGCTTCATAAACAACTGTGCCAAAACTGGAAAATAAACTTTAACAAAAGAGGAAAATGCTGAATTATTTTGCTCTGACGATTTTGATTCTGTCCAGTATCTTCCAGTACTCGATCTCGGCGCCTACAGTAAGCTTGGCTTTCAGGTCTTCCTCCTCGGGATAAGGAGCATCAACATACTCGTATGTCTCTAAGTCCATTATTTGTACGCTGTTCGGATTAAGAGAGAACACTTGTCCTGGTCTCTTATCGATCATGGGAATCTCGGCGCTGGCGTCAACGGGTTTGACCAAGCTTCGTTTGACGCCGTCGAAGACGCCTATGGCAACTATCCTCGCTTTGGCAGCACCGTGTTTTCCAGGTTTCGATTTTGTTATGTCTACTATACGGCACGCCTGGTCGTCTACAATCATGTAGCCTCCGACGCGTAAACTTCCAACATCAACTGGCTTGCTCATACACTCACCAAAGGTCTAATCTACTCAAAGCAATTTTAAACAACACCCATATATAGATTAAGGTACCGCTATTTACCTGAACGGTGAAAAAAGTGTTCAAAAGCGTCGGATTAGTCGCCCGCTATGACAAGAAACAAGCACTTAAACTCGCCAAGGAATTAGCAGAGTACCTTCGAAACCAGGGGTTAGAGGTTTACATTGAGGAAACTCTTGCGGGAAAAGTGAACTTCCCAGCTAAAACGGTTCCCCTTGAGAGCATGAAAACTGATTTCGTGATAACAATCGGCGGAGACGGCACCATTTTAAGAACCTGCCTTTCATTACCCCAGCCTGAACCGCCAATACTAGCAGTCAACATGGGTGTCCGAGGTTTTCTAACGGAGGTTGAGCCGAAAGGAGCTTGTGCCGCCGTGGAAAAAACCTTGAAGGGAGATTTTAAGATTGAAAAATGCGCCAAGCTCTCGGTATCCATGGATAAACAAATTATGCCCGACGCTTTAAACGACGTTGTTATTTCCGCGGGAGAACCCTCAAAAATACTTTACACGAAAATATTCAAGGATGATGAGCCAATTCTAAAGTGCCAGGCAGACGGGTTGATAGTTTCCACGCAAACGGGTTCCACAGGCTATTCGCTCTCGGCAGGAGGTCCAGTCTTGGACCCAGAAGTCAACGCGTTCGTCCTCACCCCCATCTGCTCCTTAACAGTATTCCGCTCACTTATTTTTCCAGCAGATTCCAAAGTTACGATTGAGGCTATTAGACCCAAGGAAATGCTCGTTCTAATCGACGGGAACTATCGGCAACTTGTAAAATCAAAAAACCCCAAGTTGACTATCACGCATTCCAAAAACGTAACTTCTTTCATCAGGTTTAAAGATGAATTCTACCATCGCCTGCGCAGCAGATTATTGTTTAAGGGAATGGGATAAAAAATCCAGAGTAAACACTCACGCAACCGAGTCTTGGTACTCGACACTTCCGCCTTTTTAGCGGGATTTGACCCCTTTTCCGTAAGCGAAGACCAAGCCACGGTGCCCAAGGTTGAAGAGGAGATAAGAGGGAATTCAATGACGTGGTTGCGGTTCAAAACAGCGGTGGAAAACGGAAAAGTGAAGGTTAAGGCACCTTCCGAAGACTTCTGGAATAAAGTGAAAGCCTCCGCGAATAGAGTCGGCGACTCATTTTTCTTGTCAGAAACCGACCTGCAGATCTTGGCGTTGGCTTTAGAACTTAAGGCAGAAGGCTACACTCCTCAAATAGTTACAGATGACTATTCAATACAGAACGTTGCCACCCAGACAGGGATAGCTTTTGTATCCCTTGCGACCTTTGGCATTCGCCGTCTTCTTGAATGGGTCAGATACTGCCCCGCTTGTCACAGAGAATACCCCGCCGACTACAAGTCCACGACATGTACAGTATGCGGCACGACGCTGAAAAGAAAACCTCGAAGAGCAACTAAAAGCCTAAAAGGTGCAAAGTAAAAAAACAGAAAAAGAAGAGAGGTAAAGAAATGAATTCACAGGAAAGAAGGACAACAACCTATTTCAGGACGGCGGGCGCGCAAAACACAAAGGCGCTTCTAAGAATCGTAAAAGAATACATCGATAAAGAAGAGATTGAAAACATAATTGTTGCCACAACCACGGGTGAAACAGGAGCGGAAGCCGCTGAAAACTTCAAAGGTAAAAACACTGTGGTGGTAACGCACTGTTACGGATTTCAACAGCCAGGAGAATTCGAGTTAAAAGAGGAACTCAAAGAAGAAATACTGGCGAAGGGAGCGAAAATTCTCACTGCAACCCACGCTCTGAGCAGCGCGGAGAGGGCGGTTCGCAAAAAATTCGGTACTTTGGAACCGTTGGAGCTAATCGCTAACACACTAAGACTTATGGGGGAAGGAACGAAAGTTTGCGTGGAAATAACGCTGATGGCTGCGGACGCAGGTTTAATTCCAATCGATGAAGATGTGGTTGCTGTGGCTGGCACTGGAAAAGGCGCGGACACGGCGCTGCGAATCAAACCTGCTAACGCTGCGAGACTTTTTGATTTAAGAATAAGAGAAGTGATAGCGAAACCGAGTGCCTTCTAGAGGCTTTCGTTGCACGGTCTGCTTTGAGACCAAGCGGATAAGCAGTTATTTGGTTTTGACTTACAAAAGCGCCAGCAACAAGATTAAGACCAAACCTTCAGACACAAAAATTGGTGCAACTGTCTGCTTCGCTCTTTGAAGCACCTTGTCAACAAGCAACGACATGGATTCTAGGCGAGATTTTCCAATGACCCTAACTTCAGGCACCACCAGACGTAAGCTTCCAGCGTTACAGGTTTCCAGGTTTGCTGTAGCAGCCTTTGCGGCTTCCTGAATGTGACGGATCAAGGTTTCGTGGTTCATGACTTCGCCCACAGGATGGTAGCCACGGCGTCCCAGAACTACAGCGCTTACCGCGTGCGTATCGGTTGTGAAAACTTCGCTCTCATGAAAACCTATAGCCTTTAGAGCTGAGAGTATTTCTTCGCGTAACCCAGAAATCATGTTATTTCCGTCGATGACGACGTAGGCGGTTTTCTGTTCAGCGACCTTAACCACAACTGCAGTGATTCCACCGGGTCCCATACCATCTTCAAGACTGAATCCCTCAGGGAAAACGGTAGAAGCGCCAACCTCAAACGCGTAAGAAGGCAGAGAAACAGCTTTTTTGAGGCATTTGGAAGCCACCTCTCGTAACGTGTCTAAGGAGCCCTCTACATCCACTTCATCATCGATGCTGTTATGAGCGTTGACTACCATGTTACATTCAAGCCCGAGTTTTTCTGCTTCCTCATTAACCACACGACCCAGTTGCTGCGGCAGGTCTTCGGTTGTTTTTGGAGCAAGCGTAAACGAAAGCAACGCAGTCTTTCCAAAAACCTGACATGACGCAGTGGC
This sequence comes from uncultured Candidatus Bathyarchaeia archaeon, assembly GCA_964514055.1. Classification (GTDB taxonomy): domain Archaea; phylum Thermoproteota; class Bathyarchaeia; order Bathyarchaeales; family Bathycorpusculaceae; genus SG8-32-3. The sequence goes on from CAZEPB010000043.1 coordinate 5,297, forward strand.
GAAGCCATCAGTGACTTTAACGAAGGGCGTAGCTCTCTCGGCAGAAGCGGAAAATTTCGCTGAGTTTATCACTTCAGTTATTATTTTTTGGTTCTGAGCTTGTGAAGCTAAGTCAAGTTCATGACCGAGTATTCCCAGAGGAACACAGGTATGACCGCCAAACTCTTTTTCAAAATCACGTTTCAGCATAGACGGCAGAAGGCTGCTTCCAATATTCTTAAAGGGACCTGGATGAACAAGAGGAACTATAATCGCAGCCTTAGGCTTATAAGAATCAAACTTCAGAATGGTAACTTCAACATCCTCATTTTCACCTAGCTTTTCAAGGAACGCTTCAAAAGGCGCGTTGAGCCCGGCGACCCAGTTAAGCATGAACGCTCTGAAAAGGGGCATAGCAGGCATACCATATGCGCGTCGTCCCATATGATCCAAGAGGAAAACAAAAGAGAAAGCAAAAACGCAACCAACAATGGGCGAAATAACCAAAAAAGGCAGAACCCTAAGAGGATCACCAATAGAAAACAGCTCCCAGAAAGCCATAAACGTCGCTATACAAAGAAAAGGAGGAAACAAAGAGGAGAATAAACGCTGTAGCGCTCCTGCTGAGGAGGATGCGATAAAAACAACAGCTCGAAAAGTAAGCACGGCTACAAAGCCTAAAAGGCAAAGGTCAACCCATAACCCCAAACCGAAAATCGTTCCGAATATAACCCCGAGAATTATGAAAAACAGCCAGAGAACCCATCCGAAAAGGGAAAGCGCCACAGCTCTTCTCAAAACATAAATTGAGTCGCTTCTAAGTGCTGTTTTGTTTATTATGTAGTCAGCGAGGAGGACCGCGGCGAAAAGGGAAACGCCGAGAAAGAGACTTCTGGCCAATCCATCAACCGAAGGAAAAAGGGCGAAAGTAGAAAGCCCGACTCCACCTATGCAGATTAAAGCGAGCACGACGACTGCTTTTTGGAATGATGGGAGAAAGAACATGGAAGAGTAATGCTTCAGTGCGCTATTCATGGAGTGATTGAGCGAATCCTCAGTTGCCACGTCTACCATCTCAGATTAGGTTTCTAATGAACTTGGACAAGCTTATTAAAGTCTAGCCAAGTTAAGGAAGGACTATTTGCTACCGTTCAAACACGTTTTTCAATAACCTGATGGAAAACAAATCAGTGTTTTGACATAAAACAATAAAAAACGAAGTATGGCATAACTCTGTGCTAACACGTGCGCCATAGAGTTAACACGTTTTAGAGGGGCAATTTTTTTATCTCTAAAGCTCTAACTATAAAGATTCTGCGAAGTCAAGTCTATGCCAGAGCAAGAAGTGCCCCCATCCATATTCCTCATGCTCGAAAAAAACTTGGGCAAGAAAATCAGAGTCATTCTGGACCCAGCCTACGGTTTTGAAGGCACTCTGGTAGCTGTGACGCATGAACCCTCTGGAATCTGGCTTTCAGACGCCGAAGCTGTTGTTTTAAGAGCAACAATTGCTCAGCCTATACCTCAAGTCGCAAGCCGAGAGGAAAGAAGCGAGTTATTTCTCCATCTTAATTCAGTTCAAAGAATAGAAGTTCTGCATTCTCCAAGACGCTAAAAGCGCCTAAATCGACTTTAGGCGGGGAAAAACGCTTTAGCTAAAACAGATATTACTACCAAGGCTACTGCAAACACCACAAGAAGCTCCGGTCTAATCTTGATGCCTTCTGTTTCTTCCTCGAAAAACCTCAGTAATCCTGCGCTGGCTGCGGGCATTGGACTCGTGTCTTTCTTTTTCTTACTCATGACGTTTAACCTGTTTGTTAATTGAAGTGACAAAATCGTATGCCCCGTTCTGCATTATTAATGTTACGCATTAGTTTGTTATTAGGCATCAATAGCCCATTTGAGAAGGCGCCAATCATGAAGTTATTTGCCAAGTTTTAAACTTTGATAGAGTGTAAACAACATAGCTAAAACGGGTGAGCTTAATGCACATACACGAGTTTCAGGAAATGATGAGGCGCTTATACTTTCACAGGGATGCTGAACGCGGAGTAAAAGGAACATACGATTGGCTTGCGGATGAACTTAGAGAGTTAGGGGAAGCACTTGAAGAAAACGACAAAGAAGCGACTGAAAAAGAGTTTGCAGATGTACTTGCCTGGCTTGCGTCGCTTGCCAACGTAACAGGAA
>CAZEPB010000044.1:0-7247 GCA_964514055.1 uncultured Candidatus Bathyarchaeia archaeon
AAGGCTACACGGCAATTGTCGATTCAGACAAATTAGGCTATAGCTTAACCGCCGTAATAATGATTCAAGCAGAAGGCACACACCTCACTGATATAGAAAACGAAATTGCCAAAACCGCGAATGTCGTTGCTGTTTACGATATCACAGGAGATTATGACGCTACCGTAATTGCCAAATTCAAAGACCGTGCTAGCTTAAACGCTTTTATAAAAAACCTGCTGGCCATTCCTCACCTCAAAAGAACTGTCACAAACGTTGCGCTCAACGTTATCAAAGAAGATCAATTGGTCAAACTATAACCTTAAAAAAAGGAAAATATAATCACTAAAGTATTTGGTGAGGAGAAAAAGATGAATCCAACAAGAATAACCGTGGCGTTTGACCAATCAACAGCTAGCCTACTTGAGAAAATAAGCAAAGAAAGAGGACTTTCCCAGAGCGAAATAATGAGGCGTGCCCTACGATTCTACTATGAGAACAGGGCAATAGAAGACGCTGCAACCCGAAAAAAACTCTACACCTATATGGACTTATTGCTTGGCGGCGAACACATCATTTTAGATGTGGACCATTGGCTTCTTTTCCTAAAGCTGGTTGAGTCTTCTCCTGAGAAAGAAAGATTTTGGAAGGAACATCGAGATGTAGCTAAGTCCCACACAGAGCAACTGAAGACCAAAGTGCTCACGGCAGAGGAGCTGTTGACGCGGCTTGAAGCGTGCAACTTTTTCAGAATGACCAAGGACTCGGAGAACGATTTTACTTTAGTTTTAGGGTCGGAACTTCCTAAGAAGTTTGTCAAGACGTTTCTTGAAGAGTATTTTGCAGGCATGGGTGTTAAGGCTGAGATAAAGGAAAACTTGGCGAAACTAAGAGTAACTGTCAAGCGTTAAGCCCGTGCAACAAACGCGCAGCTTTTAATCGTTATTCTGTACATCTTTTTAGTTTTTCATAAATAGTATGAACAAATCTTAACTACTCTTATATAGAAGGCTTTACACTTAGACGATAAAAAAGCAACAAGGTGAATAACCGTGAAAAAACCAGAAGCACTCTCATTAGAAGAATTACAAAGAGAGAGAAAGATAGAATGGATCGACATGGGCATCGAAGGACTAACAGATTTCATTCCAGGCTTACCTAGAGGCGACGCCATCCTCGTAAGAGGCGAACCAGGCACAGGCAAAACAATCCTCTGCCTTCAATTCATTCACAGAGGCGCGGAAAAAGGCGAAAAATGCGTATACATAAGCACCGAAGAAACCCCACAGACGATAATGAGAACTGGAAAGGAACTTTGGGGCGACTTTCCATCAATGATTGAAAGTAAGCAGGTAGCAATAGTGGACCTTTCCATAGGCGCATCATACGCCAGCGACTACGCACTCATCAACAAAGAAGAAGCAGTGGAAATGCTAATGAAAGGACTAGACGCTCAACCAGGCGCCACCAGAATAGTCATGGACTCACTCTCATCGCTCGAACGGAGACTCGTTGACCCGACTGATTTCAGAGAAGTCTTCATGAAACTCTTGCTTGAGGTTAAAAAGCGTGAAGCTACCACCGTGTTTTCGGCTGAAGGCATCCCAAAAGACCCCAACATCACAGAATATCTCGTTGACCACTTGATATACCTAGACTACCACAAACACGACGTTATCTGGACCCGAGTGTTCATACTTAGAAAATCGCGAAGCTGCCCCTTAAAGCCACAGATACTCAAGTTGAACATTGAAAGCGGCGGATTGTCAGTAGAAGAAATTCCAATCTCACTGAAACCAGTGTGGTTCGCAAGCAAACTTTAGGGTGATGTAGATGTCGACTCCTGCTGACGAAGGCTTATTTGCATCCATACAGCAAACATTCGCTGTCGGATGGGCACCCGTAGCCATACTGATAATGGCAACTGCGGGCTTCGCCCTACTCTACGCTGGCTTAGTGAGAAAAAAGAACGTCGCCCACACCGTAATCATGCTCAACATTGGCTGGACCTTAGCTTTCGTAATGTATTTCCTGATAGGCTTTCCGCTAGCGTACTACACCACCAACCCGGTTTTGGGTTTACCGCAAATAGCTCCAACCGTTGCCAACCCCTTGCCCGCTGCCTTATCTTCAACTGGAGCTTACGGTATACCTGCAAGTCCTTTCGGATACGGAGACTTGGCGCTATGGTTCAAAATGGCGATGTTCGCTATAACCGCAATTGCGATAATTCCTGGCGCAACAGCAGAACGCGACAAACTCTGGGGCTGGGTAATAGCTTCCGCAGTAGTAGTGGGCTTCCTATACCCTGTAATAGAGCACTGGGTGTGGGGCGGCGGATGGCTTTCCCAAATAGGCTTCATTGACTACGCAGGCTCAGGCGTTGTCCACTTAACAGGCGGGATGTTTGCGTTGATGGCAGCGTATATCATTGGCCCAAGACTGGGCAAATTTGGTGGCAAGAACAAAGAGCCGCGAGCCTTCTTCGGTCACAGTTTGCCTCTATCAACAATCGGTGCATGGCTACTGGTATTCGGCTGGTTCGGATTCAACGTAGGCTCAAGCGTAGCAAACAGCGCTGAAACGATTAACATTGAACTGGCTTGGGTAGCAGTTACAACAGCGATGGCGATGGCTGGAGGACTCTTCGGAGCAGCTGTAACTTCAAGAGGGCATGCTTTGACATCAATGGCTGGTTTACTGGCTGGAGCTGTAGCTATCTGCTCAGGCGCTGCTATGATGCATCCGCTGTTTGCGTTCATAACAGGTTTAATTGCAGGGCTGGTCATGACTTTCGTTCAAGGACTCTTAGAAGTAAAGCTTCACATAGACGACCCAGCAGTTTGCGTTCCAGTGCACGCAGCATGTGGAATGTGGGGACTCATTGCCGCAGGACTCTTCGGCGCAACGTTTCTAGGAGGACACCCAATATACGCTTCATCAACAATCGAAGCTTGGCTCACCCAAATTGGAATACAAGCAGTAGGCGGACTATCTATCATCGCATGGACTGCCGGAACTGGCTTCGCACTCTTCTGGCTGATCAACAAAGCTGGCTTACTCAGAGCCAAAAAAGACGCAGAACTGTTCGGACTGGACATCGCAGACCACAAGACATACGCGTATCCTGAAGACATGATGGACAAAGATTTCCCATGAGTAAAAAAAATAAAATAATGGAGGAAAAAAGATGCCAGAACTACCCCAAACTGCCCTCGAAGATATTGAAAAGTTGAAAAAACGAGTTCAACATCTCGAGTTGGAAGTAGCCAAACTTAAAATGAAGATGTCCGGCAAGAAATGGCTTTAGTTGCAGGGCGCACAGAGAGGAAAATACCATAAAGAAAATCGAAGCTATAATCAAACAGATGTAAAAAAAGTCACGGATATAATTGTAAAAACTGCGTGCACAGGTACAATAGGCGACGGAAAAATCTTCGTCTCCACAATTGACGACGCGATACGAGTAAGAACCAGCGAAAGAGGCAGCGACGCTATCTAAACCGCGCCGCACTGCTCTCTTTTTTCATTTAAAGTTTTTTGAATTAGCTGCGGAGAATCTTCCCTTGCGATAAGGGCGGTTAGAAATAAGGAGTGGAGAGAAATTACGCCAGCTTCTGAAAAATTTCTACGGAACGCACTATTCTTCCATCATTATCAATGTCAGTGTTGATCTAACCTTGCTGAGCGTTCTGATACGGCGAGTTACCAATTCTTTAAGTTTATCCATCGTTTCAGCCTTGATTTTCGTGATTATGTCATAGACGCCATATGAAAAATAGGATTCCTCGACTCCCTCGACTTTCTTCAATTCTTGCAGAACCTCATCTTCTGAACCAGATTCAACATTTATCAACACAAAGGCTCTCGGCATTTCAAATCTCCTCAAATAGTCTAACAAGCATTACCCATTAAAATATTTCGTCAAAAAACTAAATCAAAACTTGGCAGTTAGGCGTTGCTAACATTAGAAAACTAAAAATGTTGAAAGAAGCGTTATAGTAATGCAAAGTCGGTTGTTTTTATTTTTCCTTTCAGGTCTACGACAACAGCGAATCGTTCAGCCCACTTGTGCCCTTCCAAGTCTATTGGACACGTTCCTCTGACCATCCAGCCGTCATCTTGCTTTTCAACCATAGCCACATCAATTCTGTCTGAATTCTTCTGTTTCTTGAGAAAATCAATCACTATTTCGCTAGCTGCTTCCTTTGACACTTGAGGCATCGGACAAATTTTCCTCCAAAGTTTATTGTTAGGTACACTTTGGAACACATAGCCTTAAGCGTTATGAATGGAAAATCGTGATTATCATTAAACATGCTGAATAGGTTAAATCGCAAAACCCTCCAGCGCAAAAGCTTGCCCAAGTTTTTTAAGTTTAGACATACCAATAGCTTTCCTGTAGATAAAAGCAATTAGAGACGTTCTAATGCTCAGTTGTCTATGTCACTTAAAGTGAAACACTCTCCCAGTCGTAAGGATGTGAGGGCTCATGAAAAGTAAATTACTAATAATTGTATTTATTGCAATTTTTCTCTATTCAACACAAGTCGTGCCCATGATATCCTACTGCGATACAGGACCGCCAAGAATACCAACGCCGACACCAACGTTAACGCCATCGCCCACCCCAACCCCTTCGCCAACGCCAAAGCCAACCCCAGCTCCGACATCAACGCTGGATACTGAGCCAACGCCAGAACCATATGTACCTAGGCAAAAGCGCGAAGAGACACCTAATTTCCTGTTTATTGGAGAAGTGGCACTTGGTGCGGCTGTGATTGCAGGGGTTGGCATATCTGCGTTTGTCGTCGTAAAGAAAAGAAGAGTGAATGAAAGAAGCCTTAGAAGACTCTCATCCAGCGAATTTCAAAATTGGGTTCTAAAAAGATTAAATGGAAAACCCTCTTCATCAAGAGATTCTGATATGGGAATAGACGGTTTTACAACAGGGGGCCAGCCTGTTTCGATCAAACAGTCAGATGATGTTGGCATGAGAGTAATTGATAGTTTCGCCTCAGCATTAGCAAGGAACAAAGTCCGGGAAGGAGTAATTGTCGCCTTCAGTTTTGGAAGTGATGCGATTAGAGGAAAAGTAAGAGCCAAAACAAATTACGGGCTTGAAATACAAATGTTAACCGTTAATGAACTAATATACAACAAAAGGGCTTTCTGAGGAAAGACACAGCAGATCAAAAACCGCTAAAAGACCACTGAAATAATATGCTTTTAATCGCGGCTCTTTCTCAGTTTTGCTTTTCTCAGCTATAAAACTAATTTCTTTTGCTAACTTTTTCCTAAGGTCGAGGAATTTTCATTTAAGCTTTCCTTCTGTAGTTGCGTTGGCGGTACGTAGTAAACTTTAAGCTCAAAAATGAAAATAATAAAAAAGGGAAGCTTGCGTGGGTGAAATTTCTATGAGAATAATTTTCCACATGGACATGGATCACTTCTACACGGCAGTAGAAGAACGCGAACGCCCAGAATACAAGGGCAAACCCGTCGTGGTTGGCGCTGACCCGAAAGAGGGAAAAGGACGAGGCGTCGTCAGCACAAGCAACTATGAAGCCAGAAAAGCAGGTGTCAGGTCAGGCATGCCCATCTCCCGAGCTTGGAAGCTCTGTCCAGAAGCCATCTACCTGCCGCCGAACTTTCCGTTATACATCAAAGTCTCCAACGAAATCATGGAAATAACGCGCAAATACGCAGACAAGTTTGAGCCGTGGGGGCTAGATGAAGCTTTTTTGGATGTCAGCACGAGAGTGAAAGATTACAGCCAAGCTGAGGCGTTAGCTAAACAGCTAAAACGCGAGATAAAAAAGAAAGAAAACCTCACATGCTCGATAGGCGTGGGACCGAACAAGCTTATCGCAAAAGTAGCCAGTGACTACCAGAAGCCAGACGGCTTAACCATAGTCAAAGAAGACGAGGCTGAAGCTTTCTTGGCGCCCCTTCCCGTTCGAAAGCTCCTGTGGGTGGGACGTAAGACAGAGGCTAAACTCAAAAAGATGGGCGTAAACACCATCGGCGACTTAGCACGTTACGACCCCACAGTGCTAGCTGAAGCTTTCGGCGTGATGGGCACGCAGATGCACTTGATGGCGCGCGGCATCGACCGAAGCGAAGTGGAAGCCAGAACTGAAGTGAAATCCATAAGCCACGAAACCACGTTTGAAGAAGACACCGACGACGATGAAGCCGTGCTAAAGGCGTTGGACGCGCTTGCCGCAGAAGTCGCTAAAGAAGTTACGGCACAAAAGCTATTTTTCAAAACAGTTACCATTAAAGTGCGCTACGAAAACTTCGAAACGCACACACGCAGCAAAACACTGCCGTTTATAACTGATCGCCTGCGAGACCTGCAAAAAACTTCGAGAGACCTGCTTAAAGATTACCTTAGGCATAACAGAAAAATTCGGTTGATCGGCGTTAGAGCATCCAATTTCGTTAAGGGAGAAAAACAAAAAACGCTAATGTAGCCCTACTCCTCGTATTCGGTTGGATCACGTACGCCTGCTTCTTTGAACGCTTTCTTGCGGTTTACACATGACTCGCACTTTCCACAGTGCTTCAACCCGTTAAAATAGCAGGACCACGTAAGCTCAAAAGGCACGCCAAGTTCCGCGCCTATCCTGATGGTTTCAGATTTGGGTCTGCCACTAAACGGCGCTTCAATAGAAATCTCAGTACCTGTTCCAAGGCAGGCGGCTGTTTCAAAGGCCTTATAGAATTCTCGCCTGCAATCAGGATAAAACGGCTCGTCAGAGCCTTGAGCACCGTAGAAAATCTTGTTTGCGCAGATCGAAGCGGCATACGAAACCGCCACGGAAAGAAAAATCGCGTTCCTGAACGGGACAATTATGGGCTGGCTGAAGCTTGACGTCATCGGAATGTCAGGGTTGCAGAGCGAGGTGACTTCGCCGAAGACCTCTTTTAACGTTGACAGGTCTATAACTTTGATGGGCGCGCCTAGTTTTGTGGCTATTTTTTTGGCGCTTTCGGTTTCTTTGGTTGCTATTTGACCGTACTTGAACGTTATGGCGCTTAGGTCATATCCTTGTTTTTTAGCCCAATACGCCACGGTAGCGGAGTCGGGTCCGCCACTCAAGACTACTACACATTTTTCTTTCATGCTTGCCACCATTTGAATCGTTTATCAATTAACGTGAAAACTGCTGCGCCGATTAAGCATGCCGCCAGCTCCGTGATTAATAACATTGGCACTGCAGCTATAAACGGCGAAATTCCAAGTTGTTCGAACATAAAGC
>CAZEPB010000045.1:0-7079 GCA_964514055.1 uncultured Candidatus Bathyarchaeia archaeon
CGCCTGGTCGAAGCTCAAGATCGCAGACCATAGTGCCTTCTGGAACTTTTCCCAACGGAAGAATGTTACCCACTTCCGCTGGAGCTTTTCCGCCTAGGCTGATCTGCTGACCCTTGTAAACGCCTTCAGGAGTTATGGTGTAGCATGTTTCACCGTTATCGAAACGCACAAACGCCAAAGGTGCTCCACGACCAGGATCATGAACAAGATCTTCGATGACACCGTTAATTGAAGCATCAAAAGATTCCTTAGGAGATATCGCGGATGGATACTTTGCAGGAGCCACTCTCTTGTGAGTTGAAGCTCGATAAGTTGAGCCACCACGACCACGCCTTTGAACACGAATTCTTTTACCCATCAATCACGCCTCATACAATTTTACAAAATGCCAAGTTTGATGGCGACATCCGACGCCTTGTACTCTGAATTAAGCTTAACGAAGGCTTTTTTCTCGCCCTGCGGAGTTATCAGCAGATTAACCCTATCCACTTTCACTTCGTACAACTCCTCAACCGCCCTTTTCACGTCGCTCTTGCCAGCTTTAAGGTTAACTATGAAAATGAGCTTGTTATCTTTTTCCACCATGAGGCTGGCGGCTTCCGTCATCAACGGGTAAGATATAACGTCATTGGTGTCCATTAAGCCTCTGCACCTCCGCCATAAAGTTTGTCCAGCTGCTCAATGGCGCCGTTTGTCCACAAGGTTAGTCTGCCTGGATGTGTGCCTGGCGCCAGCATTTCTGCGTTAAGATTGTTTACTTTGGCAACGGTTACGCCTGGGATGTTATTTGCTGCATTAAATAGACTTGTGTTTTCAGCCACTACGATTAGGGGTCCTACAGCCTGTTTCATTTTTCTGCCTCTACGTTTGCCTTTTCCAGCGCGGATTTTCCGGCTGGTTTTTACACGGTAGAGGTCGGATGAAACTCCTAAATTGGTGAGGGCTGCTTCAACTTCACTGGTTTTTGTTAGCTCCCCAATTGAATCTGTGACTATCAGAGGAAGTTCAGGAACATCCTCAATTCGGTGCCCTCTTGAAACTATAACATCTTTAGAAGCCGTAGCAGCTATCGCCGACAGCAAAGCAAAGCGGGCTTCTTTCTTGGGTAAACGTTTTACGATTTTCTTTTCAGACCTAGGCGGATGGGGTTGCCTTCCACCGACTGTGCTGGGAGCAAAGGCTGCTCTTCCTCCTCCACCTTTTACGCGGGGTAGTCGTGCTATGCCCAAGCCTGTGCCGCGTGATTCTGCGCTGGTTCTTTTTCCCGCCATGGGGTCACGTCCTTGGGCTTGGCGTCTGTTTGATTGGATGGCGAGGACAGCGCGTTTTATGATGTCTGGTCTTAGAGGTGTTGTGAAAACTTGAGGGAGTGTGGTTTTGCCTACGGATTTTCCCTGGAGGTTGAAGACTTTCGCGGTTTTTTTGGCGGGCATTGTTTGGTCTCCGTCATTTTCCTTGGGTTGACTCTAAGGATACGTATGTGATCTGAGGTGGTGTTTCTGGTGTTTCTTTTGGCGGTCGTGCTGGGTGACGCAAGCGTATTGGACGTTTTTCTGTGCCGGGTATGCTGCCTTCTATGAGGATGTAGGGTCCTTTTAGTTGTCCGTAGCGTATGTAGCCGCCTTTTATGGTTATGTCTTTGCCGTCTTTGCCGATTTTGAGTATGCGTTTGTTATATTCCGTTCGCTGGTGGTAGCCCATTTGTCCTGCGCGTGGGACGCTGTACCTGACGTGGCTGGGTTTCCAGGGTCCGAGGGTGGCGATACCTCGTTTGGTTTTTCTGCTTTTGTGTTGGAGTATGGTGACTCCCCAGCGTTTGACTGGGCCTTGGAAGCCTTTGCCAGTGGTTATGGCGGCTGTGTCGATGTATTGTCCTTCTTTGAAGACTTCTTCGGTGGTTACGGTCTTTCCTAAGAGGGTTTTTGCGTATTCAAGTTGTTTGGGGATGGTTGCGCCGCCGATTTCGATTTCGGTTATGTCGGGTTTCTTTTTGGCTAGGCTTGTTTGTTTGGGTTGTGTGGCTGTGATGACGCGGATGGTGGTTATTTTGTCGAGGTTTTCTTGGAGTTTTTGGACCATGCTGTCGGTGTCGAAGTTTTCGGGTAGAACGAGTGTGCGGTCGAGTTCTGCTGGGGGATCTTTCATCCATGCTTCGGTTAAATGTTTAAGGCCGTATAGGGTTTTTGTGTAGGCGCGTATGCCTATTATGAGAATGGGAGGGGTTTCTATTACTGTGGCGGAACGCACTACTTCTTTGCCAAAGTTAGGGCTGCGTTTTCGGTCTTCTATTGTGAAGACGTAGGTCATTCCCGCCTTGTAACCTGTGAAGCCTAAGAGTCGAGGAGTATCCGCGTCAAGTTTTGGCCAGTAGCGAATTCGCGCGACTGGACTTTTGGCGCGTTTCCTAGGCAAATAAGCAAGTGAGCCATGTTTTGGAGCGTGAGTTTTTCGATGACCCATTGTGTTTCCGCTTCGCGTCTTTTAGCAATGACAAACTTAGGTAATAAACGTTACCGTCAGTTTCCGCTGTCTAATCGTTTACTAAGCTGCGCTGTTGCTCGGAAAAGACTACCCCCTCCCTTATATATAGAAACTATATGAAGTCCCAAAAGAAGCGCTAAGATGTCCCCTTTATCGGTTTCCAAACTGCACTGTTGCAAAAACAGTATGTTGCGCTACTTCAATGCAGGTATGTTTGTTTCTATTAGGTTTATGTCTAATGCTAAATCTAAGCCCAACTCATTCTCGTCCATGCTTACGGTCATCTTCAACGGCCAGCCAATCGCCTTGTCAACATATACGGTCATCGCCATACCTTCATCTGATATTGCATACTCGTAAACCATACATGTTCTAGTTCCGAAGCCAGAAATATCCACAGTGGATTCATAACTCTTTGTAAGGTCTACATCTTCGAACTCAGTCATAAAGTCCATTTCCGAAAGTGGAACCCACGCGCTTTGCTCGTCCTCAACAGTTTCTCCCTCCATTTCGCCAAATGACGAACTCATTTGGATAGAGGTTGAGGTTGAAATTAGCGCGTGTGTGCTGTTGAAGTCGACTACTTCGAGACGTACAGTGAAATCGACAGTAAAATCAAAACTCATGGACATCCCAGACATATTAATATCCATATCGTCAGTTGTCATTGAACCCTTGTATGTTGCGTACGCCCCCTTAAACAGCCAAGCATCTTGACCTTCAGGTGGTGCTGAAATGAAAGCGCTAACAAGTAAAGCGCCAACCACAATGGAGACGACTATGATAGCTATCACCGCAATCAGCTTGACGCGGCTTTTGGGATGTGCCATATTTGTTGAAGTAGAAATGCTTTCGGGTTCAGATTCCAAACTTTAACACCGCATGGGAGTACAAAAAACCGCTAATAATAGCTTGCGCACCACAAATATGAATTGTTAAACAAGCATCAAAGCCTAGCTTCTATTAGCACCACAGTCTCAAAGAAAGGCAAGGCACGGTCAGCCACAACCTCAGCGTTCAGGTGGCACTCCGCGAACCTGCGCACCGTCGCATCCACGTTCGCCAATGTAGACTGCATCAAAAGAGCACGACCTGTTCGCTTCAGGTGCTTCGGAACCTCAGAAATGAAACGGTCGATGACTTGTCTGCCCGTGACGCCTCCTGCCCAAGCGCGTCCAATCCAAGAATCCGCTTCGCGTGTGTCCGCAGGCAAGTAAGGAGCGTTAAAAAGTATCATATCAAACGTGGCCTTTTCGCTTAACCAAGTGAACATGTCGCCCTGCACAAAAGCCATCTTACTACGTACATTGTTAACCGATGCGTTTTCTTTTGCACAGCGAACGGCGTACGGGTTCACGTCAACTGCAATGACATCCCGCGCCTTCTTAGCGGCGAGTATGCCGAGGATTCCGCAGCCGGCGCCCATGTCCAGCACGCTCCCACCCGCTTCTACTTCAAGGTTTTCGGCGAAGAGAAACGAATCCTCGGCAGGCTCGTATACATTTTCATCAACCACAAACACGTAATCGCCGAAGTAAACGTGTTTAGCGGACGAAGGCATTTGCTAACTCTCCGAAAGCTTCAGGCGGTAATTTCCTCACGCGTTTTTCCCGAAACGGAAGGGCGCCAACCAGTTTTTCCGCGTCTTCTTTGCTCACTTTGAACGTGTTCTTGATGAAAGGCACAAGCGCGTTGCCAAGTTTCTTGTTGCGCTGCGTGAAGAGCCACCGCACAATCCGCGTGAAAAACGCTTCATCTTTGACTTCGAAGGGCGCCGTTTTCCAAGGCTTCAAGCGCACAATAACTGAATCTATTTCCGGCGGCGGATAGAACATAGATTTAGGAACCGCGTCTAAAAGCTCAACCTCTGCGCTGTGACAAGCGACAACGGTTAGCCACCCGTAAACGTCACTGCCCACGGCAGCCACCAGCCTGTCAGCAAACTCCCTCTGCAAAATCAAGACGGCACACTCAAAACCTCGGCTAAACAGCCACGTCACCAAACCCGAAGACAAATAGTAAGGCGGAACCGAAACCACCTTGCAGAAAACGGGAACATGCACCTTCAACACGTCACCCTCAACCACCGTCACGTTGGCTAAGCCTCGGAGTTGTTCACGCAGCACTGCGGCAACACGCGGGTCTTTCTCAACCGCCACCACCATCCTGCACTTGTCCGATAGAAAGCGCGTTAGAAAACCGAAACCCGCGCCAGCGTCAAGCACCACATCCACCTTGCCCAGTGAAGCATAATCGCTTAGCTTGGGAAAAATCGAAGGCTCAATCAGGAAGTTCTGCCCCAAAAGCTTGTTCGGAATAATTCGATGCTCTCGAAGCAGACGCTTCGTTTCTGAAACGCTCATCCTTTACGCCTTAATGAACCCGCGTGAACAACCGATACTTGCTGTCACCCTCAAGCTCTTCCATAACCCTCTTCGTAATCAGCTTCACAGGATTAGGCAACTCGGTCCGCTTCTGCAGATCCTCAAAATTCTCAAACGGCTTGCGTTCGCGCATGTTGATTACCTGCCACATGTACTTTTTCCCAATTCCAGGAACCAACTCCAACGCGTGCATACGCGGCGTAATAGCTCGAGCAGTATTGAAAAAGTTCACAAACCACTTCTCACGATTCAACACTATACGGCTGATCACGGTTGGAAGCTCAGCTTTCGCTGCAGCGGTCAACTCGTCAAAGCCGACACGTCCTATAATGTACGTAACCTCTTCCCGCGCGTCTTTTCCCACGTACACACGGTCGTTGGGCTTAAGCATCAAACCCTCCTTCACCAACGCCTCCAACAACGTGAAAAACTCTTCGCCCACACACTGAATCAGAGCTCCCGCTCGGTAACCCGCTCGCCCGCTCGCGCGGAACCCTGGTCTGCCGTGCGGCAAGAAGTCTAACACGTAGGCGTACTCTTCGTAGCGCTTCTCCATAATAGTCCCTGAATCCCTTTACTTCTATTCGCGCTTACTGCTTAAAAATTCTTAGCCGATTTCTGCTATTTCACAGCTCTGTTATCATTCAGAAGTGAAACAATTGCTTCCAATTTTGCGGTTTCGATAATCTTGCGACCGCCAGCCAAGAAGACTCGTAGCTCATCCACGGTCTCAGGCATGCAATTCACAACCTGAACTGCCTCAGCTTCGTCAAGATCAAACTCCTTCACGAGCTTCTCCAAAAGCTTCTCCGCCTTTTTAGCGTCCACTTTAGAGAATTTGTTCACGTAATCCAAGGTGCGTCGCTGAAACTGGTCTAAGTTTTCTTCGCCTATTTCGTCCAGAACCTTTTTGACCTGTGGCAACGTAAGCCTTTTTTCGCTTAACTCTCTCTTTTCCATATTCAACTACCTTTATACGGCTCTAAATGTTCAGGTCGAACGATTATCTTCTTTACAGCATCGCCCTTGGAGACGCTTACCACGTACCCACGCCCCCGCTTCTCCAGCACAGTGGCGATCTTGCCGTGAAAACGCTTATGCGGCAAACTCTTCTGAACACTCGAATCCATCTTGATAATCACTTGAGAACCAACTTCATGCTCAATCAGCAGCTTTCCGATCTTCGGTTTGCCCTTCTCCCGAGGCTTCTTCGTCAATAGCCCGCGAGCACGAGTATAATAGCCTTTTGAACCTCTCATTCACACTTCACCTTCCGGGTCATTCCATAATAACGTTCAAAACATCAAGCTTGAGGGGCTTCGCTCTGTTTCCAAGCAACTCCGAAACGTTGGGCGTTGTTCTTCCTTCATCTCCAGACACCAATTCCTTCACGTAGAGGCCGCCTTGACAACGTATTTTCATCTCGGCCCTCTTAAGCGACACCTTCTTAACTTTAACCTCATATATGTACTTTTCTCGGGTTAAATCCGCTCGTCTATGCAAAACACGCAAAGGCGTCTGCTGCTTGATTGAGGCACCAGTAAGCGTTTCCTCCAAACGGCGCAAGTTCTCGTCAGAAACGGCAGTCTCAAACTCGACTATCACGCTGTATTCTTTCTGCGCGGATTCGCCTTTCTTCAATCGCCTAACAGTATCCTTGTTGGTGAAGCGAAAACCAGAAACCTCGACCTTGCCCTCAGCACTTGTGTTAACAGCAACTTCAAGCTTTTTCAGGTCTAGAAACCGCTTCTTAGGCTTTGAAACTTCAATCACGAAAGGTCTGCCGTTGCCCAGCATTCGAGCGTCAATGTCTTCTCTTCCCGAAGCATGAAACAAGGTTTTTTCTCCCTCCGCAGCCTTCAACAAAGGCTTCGAAACCAATTCTTCCACCGATTCAGGATACATCTTTCCAGTTCCGTTGCACTTCTCGCAGCCTTTGCCGCGGCAGCTGGAGCAGAACCATTTCGACTGCGGAATATCTCTGACGAGTTTCCTGTACCGCCCCGCCACAAAAAGCGGATTCACCTGAAGCCGAACCGTCTCTGCGAAGGGGTTAAGGATTATTGCGATGTCGGGTTTCATGTACTCCGTAGTCTTGCCCGTTAACTCGCCGATTCGCTTACCTAACAATCGTCCAAACTCGTGCCTGATGCTCTCACCGTAGCTCACGTTGAATGCAGCTTTGAACTCGTCTTCGCGTTCCTCCACCGCGAC
>CAZEPB010000046.1:0-6997 GCA_964514055.1 uncultured Candidatus Bathyarchaeia archaeon
GACAGAGAACGCTTCAGAGAAGCCATGCTTAAAGCTGATGTTCCACCGTTGAAGAGCAAGGCTGCCACAACGGTTAAAGATGCTCTAAAAATCGCTAACCAGCTTGGGTACCCAGTCATAGTTCGAGTGGCGTACACTCTCGGAGGCAAGGGCGCAGGTGTAGCCCACAACGCTTGGGAGCTTAGGGACATAGTCAAACGCGGCTTGGCGCAGAGCCGCATAAACCAGGTGCTTGTCGAAGAGTACGTGGGTCACTGGAAGGAGCTTGAGTACGAGGTCATGCGCGACTACGCCGACAACTGCCTGATTGTTTGCAACATGGAAAACTTGGACCCCATGGGGGTCCACACGGGCGACTCCATTGTGGTTGCGCCTTCTCAGACGCTGTCAAACCGCGAATATCACCTTATGCGGTCCGCTGCGATAAGCGCTATACGAAGTTTAGGAATAATAGGCGAATGCAACATACAGTGGGCTTTGCATCTAAAGTCCGAAGAGTTCCGCGTGATAGAAGTCAACTCGCGGATGTCAAGAAGCTCTGCGCTCGCAAGCAAAGTGACAGGTTATCCCTTGGCGTACATCGCTACTAAGCTATCTATCGGCTATCTCCTTCCCGAACTCATAAACAAGGTGACCGAGGTCACCACAGCCTGTTTCGAACCAGCTCTAGACTACGTCACCATCAAAATCCCTCGATGGGACCTGCAGAAATTCAAAAAAGCAGACCGCCACATAGGACCCCAAATGCGCTCCGTAGGCGAAGTAATGGCGATAGGACGCTGCTTGGAAGAGGCGCTGCAAAAAGCGGTGCGGATGTTGGACATAGGCAAGATGGGGCTGGTTTGCAACGAAGACGATTCTGAAACCCAATCGGTCGAGAAGATTAAGGATGCAGTGGCTAACCCTACTGACGAGAGACTTTTCAAGATAGTTAAAGCCTTAAAGATGGGCATTTCAATCAAGGAAATCTACCGCCTAGGCGGGGTTGACCCATTTTTCCTCTATAAAATCAAGAACATTATCGACATGGAAACAAAACTTTGCACCTTGAATCTCGGCGATGATGATGCGGCAGAAATTGTTAGAGAAGCAAAGCGTATAGGTTTCTCCGATGAACAAATCGCCATCTGCCAAAAAACTACCGAAGCGGCGATACGAAAATTCAGAAAAAACGCTGGCATTATTCCATCAATAAAGCAGATTGACACGCTGGCTGCAGAGTGGCCAGCCAAAACCAACTACCTTTACTTGACTTATGGCGGAGACGAGGATGACATAGAACTAAGCAATAACAAGAGCAAAGTGATAGTGTTAGGCGCTGGAGTCTTCAGGATAGGCTCAAGCGTGGAATTCGACTGGTGCGGCGTCAACACGATATGGGCACTTAAGAAAAACGGCGTCCGCGAAGCCATAATGGTCAACTACAACCCAGAAACCGTCTCAACCGACTATGATATCTCAGATAAACTATACTTTGAAGAATTAACCACTGAAAGAATTCTAGACATCTACGAAAAAGAAAACCCACTAGGCGTAATCGCCAGCGTCGGCGGCCAGATTCCCAACAACTTGGCTTTGAAACTGGCAAATTCTGGAGTGAAGCTGCTCGGCACCTCAGCAGAAGACATCGACGTAGCCGAGGATCGGTCAAAATTCAGCGCGCTGCTAGACGAACTGGGCATTCCTCAGCCTAGCTGGAGCAAACTCACGTCAATAAAAGCGGCTAAACGGTTCGCGGAGAGAATCGGCTACCCCGTCATTGTGCGCCCCAGCTATGTCCTATCAGGCTCCGCTATGCGTGTGGCATACAACGAAATCGCACTGGAAAACTTCCTTAATTTGGCAGCCAAGGTTTCCCGCGACCAGCCAGTGGTAATCTCAAAGTTTGTTAACAAAGCCAAAGAGGTCGAGGTGGACGGCGTCTACGACGGCGAAACCTGCTTTATCGGTTCCATAATGGAACACGTGGAGAACGCGGGCGTTCACAGCGGCGACGCAACCATGAGCATTCCTCCTCACACGCTTTCCTCTGAGATTCAGAAGAAAATTGAAGATGCAACCCAGAAAATCGTGAAAGCCCTTAAAATCAAAGGACCCTACAACATCCAATATCTTGTAAAAGAAGGCGTAGTCTACGTTATCGAATGTAACTTGCGTGCGTCAAGATCGATGCCTTTCGTGAGCAAAACACGCGGCATAAACCTCATTGAGCTTGCAACACTTGCAATGCTTGACAAGAAATTTGGCGAGCTGCTTAAGACGTGTGGGTTGCCGCCTATAAACCATTTCGGCGTAAAAGTGCCCCAGTTCAGCTTCATGCGTTTAAGCGGAGCAGACCCAGTGTTAGGGGTTGAGATGCTCAGCACAGGCGAAGTAGCGTGTTTAGGCGAGAACTTTGCGGATGCATTCTCGAAGGCGTTGCAGTCTGCAGAGTTCCGTATTCCACCCAAGGGCGGTTCAGTGCTCATAACGGTTGGCGGTGAAGAACCAAAAAGAAGGGCTGTTCCTTTGGCTAAGGCTTTTGAGGAGATGGGCTTCAGAATCTACGCTACTGCACATACGGCTAAGGTGCTTCAAGCGGCGGGAATAAACAGCGTATCAGTGTTGAGCAAAGTTAAAGAGTCTGACGCAAACCCGAACATTCTGGATTACCTCCAAAACCAAAAGATAGACTTAGTCGTAAACGTTCCAACGGCGAACAAACAGAGAAACTACTCTGATGTCTTGACGGACGGTTACATCATACGAAGACAAGCGGTAGAATTCAACGTTCCAGTGATTACGAACCTGGAGTTAGCTTCGGCTCTTGTACGGGTTCTAAAGCAGAGAGACCATAATGGAAACTCGATTCGCTCTTTGAACGAGTACATGAACGAACTTCCTTGGAAGCTTTGGTAAACAACCTCCTTATTCTCCAAAAAATTAATACGGCAGCACAACCTTCTCGAATGGCATCGGTTGGAGACATTGAAACTCAACTCCAAAAAGAACACTCGCACCATAGAAGAGATCAACGCCAAGATAAAAACTGGCGACGCTCAGGTTTTGACAGCTGAGGAAATGAAGAAGTTAGTGGAGAGCAGCGGCCTTGAGGTTGCGTTTAAAGAGGTTGATGTGGTCACAACTGGCACTTTTGGAGCCATGTGTTCTTCGGGCGCCATCGTAAACCTTGGGCATTCTGATCCGCCTATAAAAATTGAAAGAGCTTGGATAAACGATGTAGAAGCTTGTCACCCAGGCGCAGCCGTTGACCTGTACATCGGCGCCACCGCCATGTCAGACACGCAGCCTTTCGAGTACGGCGGGGGGCACGTGATTGAGGATCTTGTGCGCGGGAAAGAAGTTGAGCTTAGAGCCACTTCTTATGGAACTGACTGTTACCCGAGGACTCAGATCACGACCAGCTTAACAAAGGAGGATCTGAACCAGTTTTACCTGCTTAACTTTCGCAATTGCTATCAGCGTTACGCTTGCGCGGTAAACAGCCGTGACGAGACGATTTACACGTACATGGGAAAGCTTCTGCCGCAATTGCGAAACGCCACCTTCTCAGGTGCAGGCGAACTAAACCCGCTAATGAACGATCCAGACTATGAGACTATTGGCATTGGCACTCGCATCTTTCTCGGCGGAGCGCAAGGCTACATCATCGGCGAAGGAACCCAGCATGACCCCACAAACCTTAGTGGAACACTGATGGTTCGGGGAAACTGCAAGAAAATGTCACCAGATTTCCTTCAAGGCGCAACTTTCACGCATTACGGCACCACACTTTACATTGGCTTAGGCATACCTATACCTATCTTGAACGAGGGCTTAGCGAAAAAGACGGCAATACGGGACGAGGAGATATTCACGCATGTTGTTGATTATGGTGTGCCGCGCAGAGACAGGCCAAAACTGAAAAAGGTGAGCTACAAAGAGCTGAAGTCCGGTGCCATAACCTTGGATGACAAAAAGGTCAGAGTTAGCTCGCTTTCCAGCTTGAAAATGGCTAAGGAAATTGCTGAAACCTTAAAATCGTGGATTGCAACTGGCTCGTTTTATCTGACTGCGCCTGTGGAGAGGCTTCCAATTGACAGCGTTTTTAAGCCTATGCGACAGACGGAGAGAACGCCCTTTGTAGCCAGCGTAATGCAGACGGCGGTTACATGTAAAGAGAACGAGGCTATCAGGGACATAGCGGCTCGTATAGTTACTAAGTCCGTCAATCACATTGTCGTGGTTGATGATGGCAACAAACTTGGCGGAATCGTGACTTCATGGGACATTACACGGGCTATGGCTGAAGGCAAAACCGCGTTAGCCGACATCATGACACGACGTGTTGTGACGGCTAAATCTGATGAACCTTTGGAGACGGCTTCTAGGCGGATGGCGCAGCACAACATTTCCGCTTTGCCCGTGATTGACGCTGAACGAAAGGTGTTGGGAATAGTGACAGCTGAAGATGTTTCCAAGTTTTTAGGAAGGTGAAAAAGGCATGGTTAGGATTCTCATTAAATTTTCGGAGGAGCTTGTGGCAAAGCCGACAACGGCTGAGATAATCCTTGAACATAAAGTGCCGATTAACATAATAACTGCTCATGTCACCTCAAAAGGCGGAGATTATTTGGTTGATATCCCTGACGAGGCGCTGGAAACAGTGGTTAAAGCTTTTCGCCAGAGAGGCGCTACGGTTACCCTGCCCAAACTCATTGAAGTAGACAAAGAAAAATGCTTCGACTGCGGCGCGTGCGTCTCGCTTTGCCCCGTCGAAGCTATCACCGTAGCCGAAGACTGCTCCGTGAACTTCGACAAAGAAAAATGTGTTGGCAGCACTTGCAGCGCCTGCGTTGAAGCCTGTCCAGCAGGAGCCATAAAATCGGTTAAGCAGAACAACGCGGAACTGGCGAACAACGCGCGCTAAGAGTAAAACGGAAAACAAATAATGAAATTATTCAGAGAAGCTTTTCAGTTCAAAGAAACCCAGTGCACCATAATCGCCGATAAGAAAAACGGCATCCAAACAGCCATGAAATCCATCAAGCAGAACAGGAAAGCCCTTGAGGAATACGGTGACGCCCATCCCAAGTTTCTTTACACGCTTGAACCCACTCCTGCACCAGCAGAGCCTTTGGTGGCTAAGCTGATGGCTGAAGCAGCGGAAAAAGCGAACGTGGGTCCAATGGCTGCGGTTGCAGGGGTCTTAGCCGACCTAGCCGTAGAAGACATGATTGCTGACGACTGTGAGGTGGCTGTTGTGGAAAACGGCGGCGAAATCTTCGCCTTATCCAACGTGCCTATTGACGTGGCGGTTGCCGCTGGGGATGAGCCTCTTTCGAAACGGTTCGGCTTTAGACTAACGGATTTTCCAGTGGGACTTGCCACCAGTTCAGGTCGTTTTAGCCACGCCTTAAGCTTCGGCGACGCTGAGGCAGCCACGGTTTTCTGCAGAAATGCTGGCTTGGCAGATGCCGCGGCTACCGCGGTGGGCAACGTGGTGAAAGGTGATGATTACCGTGGCGCTATTCAACAGGGCATAGATAAAGCTCTTTCCATTCAGGGAGTCGAAGGCGTACTTATCATGTACCAAGGGCATGTTGGAACCGCAGGCAAGATTCCGCAACTAATTAAAGTCGCCCGAGGGCAACTAAAGGTAGGAAGAAAAACATGTTGAAGGTCGTTTTAGCTGACGTTCCAATGGCGCATTTAAAAGGCGAAGCAGTCACCGAATCTCCTAACCTCGGCATTCTCTACATCATTTCCTACGTCAGAAAACGGCTGAAAAACGTTGAATTTCACTATCTTGAACCACTTCTAAGCTTAGAAGAGCATTTGTCTGAAGTCGAGAAACTGAAGCCAGACGTCTACGGCACTTCTTTCACAACTCAAAAAAAGGCGCTGGGCTACGACACCATTCAGAAAGTGAAGCAACTTGTCCCTGATGCCTTGGTTATGGCGGGAGGGGCTCATCCAACAATCGACCCTGAAGATGTTCTTATGCACTCTGAAACTGACGTCTGCATTGTCGGTGAAGGAGAAGAAACCTTTCGTGAACTGTTGGCAACTCTTCTGGAAAACAACTCAGGTTTTCACAGCAAATTAGCCTATGTTAAAGGGATAGTGTACCGAGACAAGAACGGTCTTATCCAGTTTAACCCTCACCGCGAGTTGCTCAGCGACATAAACTTTCTACCAGCATGGGACATGGTTGACTTCAGCAAGTACGACGGTCCCGTCAGGAAAAACCATCCTTTTGCTTACCTGCTTCAAGCGAGAGGTTGCCCCTACAGCTGTGTTTACTGTTCTAATCCTGTTTGGAAGCTGTCAAAACCTTGGCTTAGAATGCGCTCTCCAGAGAACATAGCTGAGGAAGTGAAGTATCTTTACGATAGAGGAGTAAGAGAAATTTACCTTCGAGCGGACACTTTTAACACAGAACTTGGCTGGGCTAAGTCTGTCTGCGAGAAAATCAAAGACTTAAACTTGAAGGACCTGTTTTTCCAATGTAACCTGCGCGCTGACAAGCTTGATGAAGATTTTGCCGAGAAACTACACGAAATTAACTGTTGGCTGGTTCACATAGGGTTAGAATCGGTTAACAATCGAGTCTTGAAAGGCGTCAACAAGATGGTCACTTACGAAGACATTGAGCAAACACTGCGAACTCTCAAAAAATACGACATCAGAGTGTACGGGTTCTTTATGCTGTACAATGCGTGGGAAGAAAACGGCGAACTAAAATACGAGACAACAGCAGAAGTGGAAAACACGCTTGAAACGGTTAGGAAACTTTTGAAGGAAAAACTGTTGACCTACATGTCTTGGTCGGTCGCCAACCCCATCATCGGCTCCAAACTTCACGACATCGTGGAAAAACATGACGCATTTTCAAACAACAAGAACTTGCCCATAAAACTGCCCATTCCCGAAGAGGAAATGATGGGTTGCTTCAAAAAGGGCTTGAGGCTTCAGCTTTGGAACGGCATTGTAAACAGGCAGATAAACCTGAGAA
>CAZEPB010000047.1:0-6596 GCA_964514055.1 uncultured Candidatus Bathyarchaeia archaeon
CTTTTCATCCCTGTTGCACGCGCAGATACATGGAGATAGCGCATAAACGTACTACGGCTTTTGAGTCTGCGTTTTTTCCAGACCCACAGCTTATATCTTGAAGCGCAAATTTAACATAAGCTAAACATGTTAAAGAGAAATATTGCCGCCTGTTCCGAGAGTGCACAAATGAAAAAGTTAAGCTTAGCCGTCTTCAACACGCAACCGCCACACCTGTACTTCGGAGGTGTGGAACGCCGAATAATGGAAACCGCTAAGACCTTGCGCAACGAAGTTGACACCACAGTCTACAGCGGCACAAAAGCAGGCTTCAAAAAACCAGCCTCAGTCAACGGAACAAAACTCGTCCCATGCTACTCCACAGACGCACTCTTTCCAGTGGACAACTGGTTCTTCAACAGAACAATCGCACAAGCAGTGAATGCAATCAAGGCTGATGTTTACGAAGCTCACGCAGTCAGCGGCTACCGCTTCCTCAAAACCCTCAAAAAACGAAACAGCAAAAAACCGTTCATACAGACGGTTCACGGCGTTCTCGCGGATGAGTACATGCAATCACTCCAAAGAGGAGCACCTACACTTCGAGCGAAGCTTGCCAACCTCGTCATGTGGCAACTCTCAAAACTTGAAGAAGAATCAGCAAAAAACGCAACCTTAACCGTGACAATAAGCAAATACTCACGCAGAAAAATAACACAGTTCTACGGCGTAGACCCGGCAAAAATACGCATCATACCCAACGGCGTTGACACCCAAAAATTCAAACCCTCAAAAAACTGCGAACAACTCAAACGCCAAATCGGAATAGACAACAAACTTTCCGTGCTCTTTGTAGGCAGACTGATCCCCCGAAAAGGCTTACACTACCTCGTCGAAGCCGCCAAACAAATCATCAAAGAATTCAACCAAACCATATTTCTGATTGCTGGAAACGGTCCCCAGCGAAACTCACTGATTTCACATTTAGAAAAGATGAACCTGACAGACAACTTTATTTTCTTAGGCGACGTAAGCGAAAATACGCTACCCGCATTGTACAGTTGCGCCGATATTTTCGTGCTACCGTCAATTCAAGAAGGTCTAGGCATCGCGTTATTAGAGGCACAGGCAACTGCGAAGCCCATTGTCGCCTTCGATGTAGGCGGAGTAAGTGAAGCCGTTTTGGATAAAAAAAGTGGGCTGCTGGTAAAGCCAGATAGCCGCAAGTTAGCTGACGCCATTATGAAGCTTTTGGCAAGTTTTTCTTTGAGGGAGAAAATGGGACGCAGAGGTCGCGAGTTTGTTGTGGATAATTTTTCATGGGATGTTTGCGCTCAGAAAATGCTACAGGTTTATCGTGAAGCGTTAGCCGCGACCGCATAACTCGTGTTATTGGCATGTGACGTTTACGGCTTTAGCGAGAAATTTCAGGTCTCTGTTGCTCATCCACTCGGTTTTGAGGTACTCGCAGATTCTTTCGTCGCTGAGTCCAAGTCGCCTAGCTTCTTGAACCGTGTAACGGTACGCTTCGATTTCAGTGGGTCTTTCAACGTAGCTGTATCTTGGGTCGAAAAGTTCTTTTCCTTTCATAAGCTGCCTGACATGGCATAGTTCATGGATTAAGTCCAAGTAAATGTCCATTTTGTCACCAGTTTTTAGGTAACGTGCGCTTACCACGAGATGCCCACTGGCGCTGTCAACAAACATGTAACCGCCGAACCATGTGAGGTCAACCTTGAGGTTGCGCAAAACCTCTTTTGTTCTTTCACCAAAAATCCCCCGAACGGCTTCCACTTTCTCGAAATCCTTGAAGTAATCCGTAAACACGCGCGTTGAAGCTCCTATACCTAAAACCTTGTTCAAAGGCAGTCTTCTAAGCAAACGGGCTATCCTAAACACAACGTATTCTAGCCAGTTCATGACGACATTTGCTCCTACTGAAAGGCTGAAAGTTGTTCAAGCTTCATGCCCCTACGAGCTAAATCCTTAAGGTTTTCCACGCAGCCTATGCTGGCGTCTATGTTGCGATGCACAGGGTGAACCCACATTTCCTCTGGTACGAGGTTAAATTGCAACGGAGCATCCGTCTTTACCCCGTATTTCTCTTGCAACTCCCTAATTGGTTGTCCTCTTCTGCAAGAATCGCGGATAGACATGTAGCTGCGCAGCAATTTCGGCGCTGCAAAAGCCCCAATGCCATGCCACAGAACCGCGTTTTCAGGAGACCCTAATGAATAAAGGAAAAATTGTGGCGAAGACGGTGTTTCCGAGAAGCTGTAATCAGCAAGTTTTTCACCTGTCACCGTAAAGCTGTCTTCAGCCTTTGCAATACTAACGTCATCTGGGTCAATCTCGTTCGGATAAAGCCGGGTAGTGCGGTATTTTACGCTAACACTTTTCAGTTTTGTGCCCTCAAAGTGAAGTTTGCCTCGGGCAGCGCGTTTGGAACCATAGCCCTCCTGTGAGTGCGGCACCGTCAACAATGTTGTCCGCTTTGTCATGCTTCTTCTCATACAGCTGTACGCTTGGCTGATTGACTCGTAGCCTCTGTGAGTCTCGCTAATTATATGATGTAACAAACCATCTTTTGTTTCAGCTTGCAAGGTTGCTATGGGCATGCGCAGCGCATAAATCCCTAAATCTAGTCCAAAGGTTTCTGAAAGCTCTTCCATCTGCCTGTATTTTACTGAGTCCACAAAATCCACGTATGAGCCTTTGGCGTTTTCAAGTTGACGACTAAGCGGTTCCACTTCGCGCTCACAGATCAGATTTCCTTCGTACTTGTCTACGAATTGTCGGTCAACCTTGAGATCTCCTGTTTTGACATAGGCTGCTGGAAACGCGCTTTGACCGCTGGTTACGATTGATTCTTTCAGCGGGTTCATGGAGTACCTGTCCGCCTCTATGTCATCGGTGTTCAGCAGAAACGCGATTATAGGTCCTTTAGATGGCTTTTTCAGCGCTTCACAAATTTCGGTTATGTCGTTGACATCTGGCTTATGCAAGCCGTAATTATGAAAGTAGTTTCCGCAAGTTTCAAGCATTCGTGCACCTATTATTCCTTGAACTTCCTCTAAGGTTAACTGCGGATTTGAATACTCAACCGAACCTCTCAGAAAAAAATTATCCCCTTCAAAGCTCATGTCAACCTTATGACCATTTTTGAATCGAAACATGGACACTGGTTTACGATGGTTTTCCTCCTTTAGGCTCATGAGCTTTTCAGCGATTGCTTCCACGCATTGCCATGAGCTTTTCAGGAAATCCTCTAGGAGCATTCGGCAAAAGTCATCAGGCATTTAGTTTCATCCTCTCTCCAAAGATTCTGCTGTGTATATGCAGTTTTTGGCGACAGCGGGACCCATAAACATTCTCACTACCCGAAAGTCCTCTTTAAGCCCCGCCTTGTTGAGTATGTCGAGAAGTTCGGTCTCTTTTTTTGGAATGTACATGAAAACGTTGAGACCGTTTAATTTGCTTAGGATGGTTTTGAGGAGCAACTTGGCTGCCTTAACACGGGTCGCTTTGCATATTAAAGGTCCAACTTCAGCCATTCTGTCATAAACCTTCGCGACAACGTAGCCTGTAATCTCGTTGTTTTCAGTCGAGACATAACACAAATTCTCCTTATTAAAAAGGATAGGCTCTAACAGCTTCCCTCTATCAGCGCCAAAACATCTGCAGTCTAAACCTATCACGCCAGGAACGTCCTGCTTCTTTGCCGCCTTTAACCTCTGTTGAGCCGCGGGAAATGCAGCTTTTCCTTGCAAGACCAAGAAATCAATATCGGGTTCAAATCCAAAGCTCTCGTAGAATTTGATTAGGTACGGATAAGCATAAAGCCCGATTGTCTCCACGCCATTGTTCTTCAAATAGTCTATTGCATGTTTTATCAAAATGCTTCCAGCGCCCTCTCCTCTGAAATCTTCTTTAACCACGAAATTGCCGAACCATCCCACTTTCCCAAAACCGACGCTCGTGGCTATGCCTACGCGCTTCTGACCGTGAAACTGAACAAAACATCCTGGGGGCTCAAGTTTCATCATGAACTCGAAATCCTTTACTGTCATGTTCCAGTTCATTGTGTTAGCAAGTTGAACCGCAAAAGGAAAATCGTCAACTTCCATTTTCTCCACATGAAACATGCAAATACTTTCTCCCTCTAGGACATAAGCCTATGCCGTGCCGACGGAAACTGCTCGGCTCGTATGCAAAGCATAAAACACCGTATCAACGAAACGGTTTATTTATTTCTGTATGCTCTATTAGTGTTAAAGACGTTTTATGGCATGCAAGGGCAATCTTGCCAATAATAACTTATTTAAGGTGAACCAAACTGCAGCAAAAAAGGAAAGGATGGAAAACTGGCGCAGTGCTTCTAATACTTATTTGGATACTCCTATTCGCTTTTTCAATGTATTTGCTCGAACTTCTATTAGCCATTTTCACCAGCAACCCTCAGGGGCACAGTATAGCAAGCACGGACTGGGCAGGGTACCTCGTTACACCGGATTTAGAGAAACCCCAAGAACAAGTAAGTGGGATTAACGCCTCATGGACCGTGCCTAGAATAGGCGTATTCTCGTCTGATGCCTACTCCTCAGCTTGGATAGGCATTGGTGGGCACTCTGAAAAAACGCTAATTCAAGTCGGAACTGAGCACGACTCCGTAAACGGTCAAGAGTATTATTCTGCTTGGTACGAAATGTTGCCCGATGAAGCGATTAGAATAACCAGTATGAGCGTTTCGCCAGGCGATTTAATTACTGCCTCCATAACTCTGGTTAATTCGGATACTAACGAGTGGGCTATAAGAATACACGACGTCACAAAGAATAAGGGATTTTATCAAACTTTCATTTACAATTCCTCTCGTTTGTCAGCGGAATGGATAGTTGAAAGACCACACGTGAACGACGAGATTACCACGCTAGCAAATTTCGGAACCATAACTTTCAAAGATTCATACGCAAAGGTCGGCGATAACGTTGGGAAAATCACCACTTTTCCCTATTCCCAAGTCATAATGACCAATGAGTTGAGCTTGCAGTTAGCGTCTGTTTCACCGCTTGGCGCCGACGGGGCAAGCTTCGATGTTACTTACATGAGTAGCGGGTGAGCGGCTCAATTGTTTTAAGCCATGTAGTTTGTCGATAGGAAACGCTCATTTTATGACTTGCCTGACTATTCGCTTGAGCTCTTCTTCCGCCACTCCTTTTCGAAGTTGCCGCAGCAATTTTTTGATTTCATAAAAAGTAATCATCATTTCACCTTTGTCTAATCTTTCTTGGCTTCTTCTCACTCTTCTAGCGATTTCTGCCACTTGCTGAGGAGTTGCTTTTATTCCCTGCAGGTCCAAGTAAGCCTGAACCGTTGCTTCTCCGAGGTGTCTACCCATGTAAAGCATAGTCTTTCTGTCAATCATTTTTGGGGAGAAAGGCTCAAACGAAAGAGGATGCCTTAACATTCCATGAACCTGCTTGTCGGATGCATGTGAGAAAACGTCTTCGCCAACTATTGGTTTCTGAAACGCCAGTGGCCACGTGAAGCTTTTTTCGACAAACTGGCTTAGTCGGTGAAGTTTGTGTGCGTCTATGCCTGTGTTTCTTCCGTAAAGCAACTCTAGGGATACAACTACTTCTTCCAAAGGTGCAAGCCCTGCTCTTTCACCGTATCCAGCGACGCATACCTGTGGATGAGTTATTCCTTCTTCTATAGCAGCAAGCGTGTTAGCGGTTGCCAAACCAAAGTCGTTATGGCACCTTACGGATAACAGCTTGTTGTTTGCTAGTTCCGAGAGTCCGTCCCTGACTCTTGAGATGAGGTAGTGTGTTGATAAAGGTCTTAAGATGCCCACGCTGTCCTCGATTACTAGGCGGTCTGCCCCTGCTTTTGCTGCGGTTTCATAAATTTTCACGATGTCTTCAAGAGGAGTTCTCGAGGCATCTTCGAGTACAAAGTTGACGGTGAAACCGTGTTTTTTGGCGTATTCAACGCAGTCGGCTGTTTGTTTTATGATTTGTTCTGGCGTAGTTTTCAATACGTGTTTAAGGTTTAGCCCGTTGAAGGGTGTGGCCAAGGCGATTTCTCGAATGTGAGAGTTTAAGCAGGCGTCGATGTCTGCTCTGTTCAAGTTTGCTGAAGCCGCTAATCTTGCCTGTGTAAAACTTTCGTTGGAGAGCCGCCTGACAGCGTCTTTTTCCTCATCAGAGAAGCCTGGAAAACCGAGGTTGATGATTGACACTCCTAATTCGTCCAGGGACTTGGCTAGTCTGGTTCTTTCAGAGTATGTTAGGAAAACGGTTGGGGTGTTCTCGCCTTCTATTAGAGTTTCGTCCCAGACGAAAACTTGTTTGGGTAGCTTTGATGGAAGTGTTTTTCTGAAGCGGTTATAGTTTTCTATCAGATTTTGGCTTCTAAGTTTTCTAAATACTGTTTTCTTCACGAGCTCGCCCCAGTTATAAAATCTCGCTTATGAGATTAAATATTTTAGTGATATTAAAGTTCAATAACCTTTTCTTTCACAATTTGGCGCTGCTGATGTCAACGGTTTCTAGGCTAACGGTGAGAGGATTACTATCAGACTGAGGATTACGAGAAGCAGAGCAAGAATGATG